>NZ_JAANAT010000004.1 GCF_011089895.1 Mucilaginibacter inviolabilis | reverse complement strand
CGCTTTCTTATAACGCACCGGAAGGGTTTAGTTTCCGATCGTTACGCTACATGATTTTCTATTTCTTAAAAGAACTTATCGCTTCACCATCCCGGATCCGCTTTATAATCTTGGAGTTCTTATACTCCTTAACTCTTCATTTTCTGTCCGTCAGAATCGCTCCGACTTCTCTCTTTTTTATCCAGGCCAACTCTCGTTTTCCCTTCTTTTATTTTACTGCCAAATTCGCTTTGGCTTTCCCCTTCTTTCTCTCTCAGCGTCTCCGCCTTTTTTCCTTCCTTCGTTTCGGGAGTGCAAAGGTAGTAACCTTTTTCTTATTTGCAAATAAAAATATCATATTTACATAATCAATTCATTTACAATTAAATAAAGTAAAACATAGATTATTATGGATTTAAACATGATCTATTTCTCACTTTTAGATTCTGTTGAAGCCCATTCACCCCTCCTCTGTCACCACCACCGCCATATATCCATGCATAGCGATCAAGAGACCACTGGTCCGACTCCGATATTATCAATTTGACAATCAATTTCTTACAATAGCTCGTAAAGACTTTTTTCTTTCTGATAAAACAAGAAATGGCTAAAACCAATTTAAAATGTCGGATAAAACGATCACCAACTCCATCAAACTTACCCTCAATTCTCAAAAGACACTTTCTTTGGATTGGCGCAGATGGTCAATAAAAGCGGTTGCCCTCGATTGGAACAACCGCCTAATAATTATGTGGTTATGCAATTGATGAAGCCTGTTGTTCTGCGCCAAAGGATAAACCCCTGAATATTCACATTAAATCTACCAGCCATAATTTTGAATAAGAGCAGGGTCGATATTGATTTCGGTTTGAGGGATTGGCATCAAATAATGTCGATCAGCAAACACGCGTGTCTGATCTACGACTGTTTTGTAGAACACCGCAACACCCGCAGCTTCACTGTTCGGGTCAAAACCCGTTGAATTTAACTCAGCAGAAGTTGGTCTGGCATTCAACCCATGCATATCACCATTGTCAACAGTCTTTGCAATCAACCAGCGGCGAACGTCCCAGAATCGCTGGTTCTCAAATGCAAATTCTATTCGTTTTTCGTTTTGAATCCTTTTGCGCATGCCTTCTTTTGTGTTATCAGAGGCGATGACAGGCAAACCAGGCATCGATACCCGGCTCCTAATCGCATTGACCGCGTTGTAGACATCGCTATTGGGGGCCGATAGATACTCATTCATGGCCTCCGCATAAATCAGATAGATTTCGGCTAGACGAATCAACGGGAAATTTCTGTTGGCGTTACCGCCACCTTTTAGATTTACCGATGGGTCTGCCCATTTTCTCCAATTGTAACCAGTTTCGCAGTTGGTGCCGGGTTTTGGCCATCCATCACAAGCGCCGCCATTATTGCCGAACCAAGCAAATTTCAGTGGCCTTGCATTGTTGGAATAGTTCCACACATCATATTGAAAGAATATCGTTGCGTAAAAACGGGGATCCCTGTTTTTATACATATTCGAGATATTGGAAACCGCTGTGTTTTGTATACCATCCCAAATTTGACCATTCCAAAAACCTGCTGTTTGGTAGCCCGATTGTGGGTCCGAAATCGGCCTGCCATTGTTCATCTCGTATGCGTCAACCAATTCTTGAAAGACGCTCATTTTCCCATTTCCATTTACCGCATTTGCATCGCGGCCATTGGGCATGTACGTCCCTTCAAAATCGCGATTGCCGCCGATAATCAGGGGCAATATAATCTCGTCGTAATTCCGGGTGAAGAAAAGCTGTGCGTAATTATCGACGGGATTCGATGGATTGGGATTAGATAGATTATAAGCGCCTAAATCCAATACAGCTTTTGCCGCGTTCGCGGCCAGGAGCCATTTGTTGTTATCGTATGTTTGTGGAAATAATAGGGTACCGTCAGCATTTTTGATGTTTGCGTACATCGTATTGCCGTTAAACAATGGACTGGCAGCGTAGACGAGTGTTCTGGCTTTCAAGGCGAGGGCAGCCCCTTTGGTAATACGGCCGTAATCACTTGATCCCTGAGGATAAGATACCGGTAAAATCCCTGCAATGACATCACATTCCGAAGTTATAAATTTCACCACGTCGTCAACGCTGTTCCTTGCCGTAGTGGTTGCTGCTGGGTCAGTAGTAGCCAAAACCTTATTAACCAAAGGAACAGCACCATACCTCCTAAAGAGCTCAAAATACTGGTTAGCCCGCAGAAAGCGCGCCTCTGCTTTATAAAGTGGAATGCGTGGCGTATAATAATCACTTCGCGATGCCGGGATCGGCGTTTTATCAATACTCGCAAGGAAAATATTTGCTGAACGTATATACTGGTAAGCTCCGTTCCAGATATCGAGTGAGTTATTGGTGGCATTCCATGCGCCGGAATTAAATGGCAATTCCGCAACGTTTTCCCAGTGGTTTTTACATTCGTCTGTACAGGCACCTAAAACTGTTCCTCCGCCGTGTATAAACTGAACATCACCGCTGTTTAGTGATGCATATAAATGAGCCCACGCGCTTTCTGCATTTTGAATATTATTGAAAACAGCGTCTTGCGTAACCAACTCTGTTGGAACCACATTAAGATATTTTTTACAGGAAGCCAAGCAAATGCTGGCTGCAATCATCAGGTATAGATATTTCTTGCTTTTCATGTCAAATGTTTTAGAATGTAAATTTCAGCCCGGCATTGATCACCTTTTGTTGTGGATACGTACCAGTTCCATTATTGCCAATTTCAGGGTCAAGATTGAAATCTTTCAACTTACTCCAGGTCAGGAGATTAATACCATTGACGAAAACACGGGCGTTGTCTATTCCGATACGCTTCATCCATATTGCCGGTAAAGTATAACCCAACTCGACAGTTTTTAAGCGGAGGTAATTTGACGAATAGATCCAAAAGGTGGAAGCTTGCTGGTTGTTCACATTGTCGGCAGAGGAAATGCGCGGGAACATATAATGGCCGTCGGGATTAGACGCTACCCAATGATTGTTGACCACCTGCACCAAAGCACTGGCGAATCGGGAAAATGGATAAACTCCGGAACCTGAAAGTAATGTCGATCCGCCAAGGCCACCCTGAAAGAGAACGCTAATGTCGAAATTTGCATAATGATAGCCCAAAGCAACACCAAACTGTGAAGTCGGATTTGCTACTTTTCCTGGCAAGTAACCTGCATCCAGGCTGTTAATGACACCATCTCCATTCAAATCCTTATATTTAATATCTCCGGGCTTTGTCACACCCAGACTGGATTGTGAGGGGCTATTATCGATATCTTGTTGGTTTTTAAATAAGCCCAGGGCGGTATAGCCATAGATTTCGTTGATACTTGTCCCCTTAAGTGCTTGCCATTCACGTCCCGGATAATCCGGCTGCGCATAAAACAGGATCTTATTATGCGCATAAGCGTAGTTGATAGTTATACTGTAGCCCTGATTTTTCCTGAAATCATGTCTGTGTGTCAGTGATATTTCATAACCGCGATTGTCAGTAATGCCTGCATTTACAGCCGGGATCTGAGGTAAACCGATGAAACCCGGAATTAGCTGAGAAGTAGCCAGAATATTTGTGCGACGTTCTCTGAACACATCGGCAGACAAGGATAGCATGCCCTTCCATAAGCTCAGATCAAGACCCAGGTTTAACTTTTTGGACCTTTCCCAGGTGAGCAATGTATTTCCGGCCTGTCCTTCCAGATAACCGCCATAGGAGTTACCATTGCTATTGAAACCAAACGTGTAACCGGAACCCGTTACCCATGTGCTTAGGTATAAGAATCTGCTGGAGCCTATTTTATCATTACCAACAAGCCCGTAGGAACCACGCAATTTAATCTGATCAATAAAATTAAGTGCAGGGTTATCTTTTATAAAGTGTTCATTGGAAGCTATCCAGCCAGTAGAGACAGCCGGGAAGAACCCAAAGCGATGACCTTGTGCAAAATTTTCTGAACCGTTGTATCCAAAATTGAATTCGGCAAGGTAACGGTCATCATAAGCATAGGCGGCACGTCCTAATACACCCTGATACTTATAAGGTAAACCGCCAATGGCATTACCGACACCGCCACCAACCGCATCAAAGAAACCTGACTGGTTATAGATAGCCATCGCTTTGACCGAATGTTTGCCAAAATCACGATCATAATTGATATAAGCCTCTAACACCGTACGACGGGAGCCATTGGCATTTACCTGATAATCTAATGTTCCATTACCATTGTTTACGATAACATAATGCCCGTTTGCAGCAAGATCAGTTTCCGTATCAGGCACACCTGGATTGAGCAGATATTGATAGGTAATATTGGAAAGCGGCCTGTTAACATTCCGGAAATTGTCATTATCAAAAGACAATCTTACCCGCGTACTCAGCCCTTTGGTTAGCCATCCTAAATCCCACTTAAACCCTGCCGTAGACTGCAGCTCCGTTTCAAACCCTCTGTAATAACCCGACTGGGTGAGGTCAACGTAAGGGGATTGATTGGTATTCGGCGCTGCTCCGGGGGATCCATCCGGGTTGGTAATCGGATAATACCAAGCCGGTGTTTGTTTAATATCGTTGAAAATCTGAGATGCACTTACCCCCGGATAGTTTCGGTCATATACGATCGCACCCAAATTAAGCTCCATCGTTAAGTTTTTGGTAAGGTTTAGATCAATGTTTGAACGGAAATTATACTTATGCGTAATGGCCTGAATATCATATTGGCTGACCGATTCTTCATAGTTATACAAGCCGTTTTGCTGCAGGTAGGATAAGGATATGAAATATCTTGCTTTTTCAGTCCCGCCGGAAACATTCAGATTTCCCTGTCGCAAATAGGAGAACGGCTTCAACATCGTTTTTGTCCAATCTACATTGGGATATAAATATTGATACGCCGGATAAGTCCTGTCCCGGTATTTATTCAGCAGGACATCTGAATAGGCGCTGGTATCTGCGAAAAGTCCGTCATTGACCAGCCCTTCTTTATACAGTTTCCTGCCGGTATAGGAATCAACATATCGGGGAAGGGATGTTGGCGACTGCCAACCATTCTGCGCAGTAGCCGAAATTCGTGAGGTTCCAATTTTACCGCGCTTGGTTGTGACCAGAATAACGCCGTTGGCACCCTGAATACCGTATATGGCAGTCGAAGCAGCGTCTTTGAGTATGCTGACATTTTCTACTTCGTTGGCATCCAGGCCGCTAAAATCCCGCTGGATACCGTCAACTAAAATCAAAGGTGACGAATTATTAGTGGTTCCGAAGCCCCGGATATTCAAATACGCACCGTCGGCCCCGGGTTCTCCGCTATTTTGAACAGTTAGCAGACCCGGTAATCGCCCGGCTAAGGCATTGCTCAAATTAGCAACAGGGCTTTGCTGTAGCTCTTTCGTTCCAATAGCCGCTATCGCTCCGGTCACCCGCTCCTTTCGCTGTGTGCCATAACCCACAACCACAATTTCCTGCAATCCTGTCCCCGGAGTCAACGCAAGAATACCAAGATCCTTTGCTGCGGCCACTTCCCTGGTTGTATATCCTATGAAGGAAATGACTAAGGTGCTATTTTCCGGAATACTTCTAAAATAAAATTCACCATTCTCATTTGTCGTCATACCCTGATTGGTACCTTTTATCTTTACAGAGGCACCGGGTAATGGTTTTCCGTTTTCATCGACAACGATTCCTTTGATTTCAATATCAGCCATTACAAGCTTATTTTTAGTAGGGATCGCTTCACTCGCACCTGTACTGCTCTTGATAACAATGATTTTATCGGCAAAGCTGTACGACAACGGCAACCCTTTCAATAGCTGGTCAAGGACGTCCTTAATCTCTGCATCCTTTACGTTTATAAATACAGGAGAGGAATCCCGAAGTAGCTTTTTCTTATAAAAGAAAGTATAACCGCTTTGCTTATCGATATCTTTTAAAGCTTTTTCTAGTGATACCCCGTTTTCTGACAGGGTAATCTTTTGGGCGAACACATTTGCTCTAACTTGCAGCGTAAAAGCAATCGTTAGTAAAATTATAAGCTTCATCAATAAAAATGTTCTTCGACATAAAAACAGAAATTCGCAGTTATTCGAACTACGTAGATTAATTTTCATAGTTTCGTTAGGTTTTTGGTTGGTTAAAATTAAACTGTGTCGGTTTTCTATTAATCTCAAGGCCAAAAACTTTCGCGTAAGCGGAATCAGCCGGTTGTGTTGGAAGCACCACCGGCATTTTTTTGGCCGAAATTTTCAAAGGGGGTCAGGTATCATTTTTCTTCATCATCAATTGGTTTAAAGGCTAATAATTGGTTTTCTTTATGTTTTTTTTTCTTTTGAAAGAATAGGTTAGTTGTTATTGCGATACGATGAGTTTTCGTCCGATTACTTTTACATGAATGTCATCTAACTTGAGCATCTGAATGACCTTCGAAAATGCTGCATTATCTGGTATCTCGCCATTATAGGTATCACCGTTCAACTGACCTTCGTAAACGACCTCGACATTGTACCAACGCGAAATTTTTCGCATCACTTCATGGATGTCTGCATCCTTGAATACGATTCGTCCACTGGTCCATGTCGTAAATTCGCCTGCATCAACAGTGATTTTTTCCAAATGCTCATTTTTGAAAACAGCCTGCTCATTTGGCGCAATAACAAGATTTGCTCCAGATTTCCGTCGCCCCTTCTGACGGACCTCGACCCGGCCCTCTAACAAGGTTGTTTTAACCGCATCTTCATCTTTATAGGCATTGATATCGAAGTGTGTACCGAGCACTTGAACGACCTGCTCTCCGCTGTTAACTTTAAAAGGTCTCCCTGCGTCATGGGCAACTTCGAAATATGCTTCGCCCTTCAGTTCTACTTCCCGGGTAGCTCCGGCAAATTCAACGGGATATCTGATTGAACTGGCAGCATTCAGCCAGACTTTGGTTCCATCTGCCAGGGTCAGCCGGTACTTACCTCCCTTGGGAGTGGTAACGACATTGTACAATTGAGTTGAATAGGTTCTAACCTTTGGCCTTATTTGATAGATCAAATTGCCGTCAGAAGTGTTTTCTGCTGAGACACGCTGAACGCTGAATAGCTTTCCAATACGTGATTTGTCAAGATTTAAGCGAGATCCGTCCGCCAACGTTAAAACAGCTATTTCACTGCCGGGCCTGATAGCATTTTTATCCATGTCACCGGTATAAGATGCCGCGCCTTTCTGCCTGAAATACCTAACCGCCAGGAATATCGCGCTAAGGAAAAAGACAAGAACGGCTGCCGCTGCTGCCCATCTCGAAAAATTAATCCTCTTCACCTTGTTATCGAAAATTCTGGCATACAGGTCGCTTTTCAGCTTTTTTTCAATTTCAGACCTATCGCCAAATTCGGAATGCCAGGGAGTATCTGACAAATCGAAGCTGTCACGATACTCTTCAAATAGTTTTTGTTCTTCCAACGTGCAGTTCCCGGACGTGCATCGCTGATATAGTTCCTGAAATTCTTCGTAAAACATGATTATAACGGTTACTGATATAGACAGTTCAGCGATTCAGTTCTCACATACTTTTTTAGTTTTTTTTAAAGTGCTTCAGGTCTGCCGTCGCGAAACAGCCAACAATAAAACTTTGTTATTAAATTGCAGGGTTCAAGTGTAGATTTAAAATCATTAAATGAGCAACCCCAATCAATCGGACAAAGATTTATTCGCCGCAGTACAACGCCACGATAAAAAAGCGTTTACGCTGCTGTATGATCGATACTGGGAGCTGGTCTACAAAAAGGCATATTCTTATCTAAAAGATACTGATACTTGCGCGGGCATTGTCAATGACATTTTCGTTAACATTTGGGAGAAAAGGGATGTCTTGAAAATTATTACATTCAAGAATTACGTCACGTCTGCTGCACGTTACAGGGTTTATAATGCGATTAGTTCGAACAATAGTTCACCCTTGACCTTTGTGAACGATTACCAAAGCCTTGATGCTTCAGTCGTAGTATATAACGACGCTGAAAGTAACATGCAGGTATCCGACCTCAAAAACAACCTGGATATTTTACTGGATCAGCTACCCGCAAGATGCAAAGAAATATTTCTTTTGAGCAGGGTTGGTCATATGAGCAACCATGAAATAGCTGAAAAACTTTCAATTTCAAAAAGGGCCGTTGAGAACCAGATATCACTGGCGTTAAAACACCTAAAACCTTATCTCAAAAATTATCCAACGGTTTTAATCATTGCAAAACTCATGATGCTTTATACCAGTCTGCGTTCTTAATACGAATAATCTTCATCAGGTAATGATTATGACATTGCCGATGGCGGTTTGCTGTTGCCGAGAGATCACTTTATTCGCAACTAGGTAAATGACGGATTGACTACAGAATAAATTTAAGCACGAAATATAATATTTGGTATATTCATTACCCTAAACATGATCACCGTTATGAAACCTTTAAACCTACACAAACTCTGGCCTGCACTCAACCGTACCGACTGGAACCTTAAAGCCTATACACTTGAAAAGACCGCCATTTGCTGCGCTTTTTCCAGAATGGCTTACTGGCAGATCCCTAAATATGAACTGGAAGGACATGACAACCTAAAGATCATGCCCTCCAGAGACTACCTGGAATTTGTAAAAAAGAAACAATGCCGGACAGTAAAGGAACTGCTGCAACAGGCAGACTTCGGACAAAACTTTATTATTGAAACCAAATCACTGGTATTGATAGCGCTTGACGTAAAAGGAACTTTATTTATCGCCATACGCGGTACCGCCAGTTTTCACGAGGCCTATACCGATCTCAAATTCCGTACGATTGGGATCAAAGGCGATCGAAGCATCCGCTATCATAAAGGGTTTTACGAGGCCGTCACCGAATGTATCGACCAGTTGGTTATCAAACTCCATAAATTTGATCCGGATATCCGGATCTATATTACCGGACACTCTCTCGGCGGGGCCATGTCGGCTATTCTGCATACCTTGATGTCCGGCAGCAACGCGTTTGAACATAACAAATATGCGCAAGCGTTGAAAGGCTACCGGTCACATTCCTGCTACACCTTCGGTATGCCAAGGTTTGGCAATAAAGAAGCCGTGAACATTTCCTCACCTTTTTCATTTTACCGGGAAGGCGATATAGTCCCGGGGCTACCACCCCGGTTTTTAGGTTATGCCAATAGCCGGTATGAATACCGTATTGACCGAAAAACGATTATCAGCAAAATCTTTATCGGCGGTAGCAACAAACTGCTGTGGGTTTATAACTGGGTAAGACGGCTTAATGTGAGCAATCATTTTATAGAGCATTACTATATTGACCTGTTTCATATCTATAAAAAAAGAAAATAACGGTAACCGGTTGATCTTGGCGCGTTCAACCACAACCAGCAGTCAGCCGGCAAACCTTTCGAACATCCTAATTGTTAAAAACATTAAAGGAGATTTTATACACTGGTATAACGGAGATTATCCCTCATCTTATAAAAATCAGCTGCCCAAGCTACAGGAAAAGGTGGTGAAAATTGCCAACAGGAGCCAGCACGGTTCTTTGGAAGCCAGATCAGCAGAATTGAGCATTTTGGCTGGTGATATATTCAGCGGTGTTTTTTCTTAAGTTGACTGACTGAATACGGGTTCTTTACAGGCGAACAATGCGACAGTCAGGATAATTATTTTCTCAACACATTTCATGATGCTGAACTTTATTTACATAATTGAGTCCTTGCAGCAAAAAGTCCCAGCTCCCCATCATTGCTGATCTCCAGTTTAATGTGGACGTTCTTTCGGTGTGACTTGACCGTATTTGCGCTTATCTTTAAAAACCCAGCAATGTTTTCAGATGTGAAGCCTTTGAGCACCAGGCATATCACTTCTATCTCGCGGTCAGACAACAACTTTTTTCTTAAACTATCATATTCTGGCATTTCCTTCGGATCGAACAATGGGGCTGGTGTAACCATGACAGGTTTCGCATCGCGTGCGTCCCGAAGTCCCTTGCGAAGGTCGTTAGCTGAAACATTTTTAGATAGATAACCACAAAGTCCATGCTTTTCAATAAATTTCTTAATACTTGTGTCCCAAAGCACGCTTAAGAAAAGGATCTTGATTTTGGGGAACTGCTCCCGGATCAGCGTTGCAGCTTTGAAACCATCCATGTACGGCATATTAATGTCTAATAGGATAATGTCCGGCTGATAATCTGTTACAGAATGCACCAGCTGATTGCCATCAGAAACAATTTTAATAACTTCAAAATCTTCCATCTCCCTAATGAGTGACGCCAGTCCCTGTGCGTTCAGGGCCATATCCTCGGCAATGATGATCTTAGTTTTTTCCATGGCTTTGATTTTTAAAGTTTGGTACATGAATGGTCACGTGTGTTCCTCCTTCACCAGAATCAAAAATGATCTCCCCTTTTATAAAGGCCACGCGACTGCGGATGTTGGTGAGGCCGATGCCTAAGTTTGCCGTGTGATTGGCGTCGAAACCAACACCGTTATCCTCAACGAAAATATCTACACTATTTTCGTTGATAAACAACTGGATAAATGCGCTCGATGCTTTAGCATGCTTCATGATATTACTGATCAGCTCATTGAGAATCTGGTAAACCATCAGCGCCACCGGTTTAGGCAATGACCGGTCATCCCCTTTGGTATATAATTGAAATTCGGTCGTCCTCAGCTGGTTCAGGGTCAGGAGCGTTTTTTCAAGACTGCGGATTAGCCAGTCGTTTTCAAAGCTTACCGGCGCTAATTCATGGGAGATCCTGCGTACATCCAGATAGGCGTTGTTGGCCAATTCTACCGAATTGCTGAGAACCGATTCCAACTGCGGGGCAGGCATGTCCGTAGTCGTATTGCTCAGCTGCCGCGACAGGTGTCCCAGTGCAGATGCGACGCCCTCATGAAGATTTTGAGAAATGCGTTCGCGGACACCCTCTTCTGCTGCAACGACAGAAGAAAGCAACATGTCTTTCTGGGCATCGAGTTCCCTCGCCAGCTGCCTGTAACTATATACGATACCAATAAAGACCACAACGGTTTCCCAGGCAATGCCCCATTGAATCAAGTTCGGATAGCTGGTGAGAACGTTTTTTTGATCTATATTGAAAAGTACCATCAGGATAAATTGGATCAGGCCCATATCAAAAACAACGATAGCTGCCAGGTAGAACCTTGCCGGTTTAAACCCTTGTTTTATCCGCTCGATAGCGCAGGCCAGGAAGAGCAGGCATTGAATAAACAGGACGACCGCCAACCCCTGTTCTGTATAACCCTGGAAAGCTAAAGCCTGTTTGAAAACAAAGTTTGCGAGGAGACAAAGCGCGGTCATCAGTATAATCAGGTACATGCCGATGTGTGCGATACGTCCAAAAATGGCGGGGCGTTCTTTATATTGAAGGAATTTGCGCATGATCAATGACATCAGGACGCCGAGGACACAAGGTGCAAGATGTTCGAAATAACCCGAAAATTCCGGGTGATGCGGGTAGAGGAACTGGATGTCTGCACCACACATCGTCAGGATCTCATAAAGCGCAACAACTACATAACCGCTGTAGAGCCAGTGGATACGGCGCTTGAGCGCGATAGCCAGTAAGACGTTAAGCAGAAATACCATGGCCATGACGGCAGTAAATATGCCAGTGATCATATAAAAGCGCTCTTCGCTGACCTGGAATTTTTTGGCCGGGGACAATTCAGGGAACATATGAAATTCGTCACCGTCATCAACATCAACCTTCATCACGACATATTTAGCCTCCCCGGATTTGAGCCTGATAGGAAAGACCATATCATAGGTGGGTATCATTCGTTTCTTAAAATCCAGATCGACCCCGGTTTGCCCGATCTGCCGGAAATCGCCTTGTCCTGTTTTGAAATATAATGTTGCCGTATCGACGACATGGCTGTGAAACTGAAAGTAGACCATCGTATCCACGGGCGCTGTATTCTTCAGCAGCAGTTTGAGCCAGAAGTGCCGGTAGATATCGATCTTTTGACTGAAGCCCCTCGCTGGCTCGATCTTAAAAAAATCAGCAGCCGGTATTTTACCGGCCAGGGTCTGCACGTCCAATTGTTTATTGGTGCCGTATAATAAAAGGTAGGTATCTACATCTGCGGTAGATTGCCTCCTGCCGACCATCAGTGTATCCTGCGCAACGGCCTTAGTCCATGAGCCTGCCAGTGCAAGTCCGCAAAACAACAAAATACCTTTCGCTAAGGATGCTAATTTTTTCATGGGTTTCCGATTGATCCGGGATAAAGGTAGCGGCTAATTGAATTTCGTCAATCCTCAAATGTGATGACGATTTTTTGTTTTCATGTAATCTAACTTTGGAATTATCGGGACGAAGATTGTACTGACGTTCAAATATATAAGAAAATGAATAACTAAAATAAACCATAACGACAAAGACTATTAATTAAAACACAAAACCATGTCATTACTAAGTTTTCTAGCGCTCGCTGCGCCCAAGGGGCTGCGGCGACTAATCGATGAAAAAATCGAGCAGATAGTTAAGGAGTCCAAAGCAGCTACTGACAATCAGGTTACTTCAGAAACAGCTGCACCGGACACCACTGTCACTGCCCCTTTGGCACAGCAGTCGCCTTCAGCTGCATCCTGGCGGCTGGCCTACCGGATGCGGCCCCATCAGCAGATGGGTAGCGATGATGCGGAGCTGCATCATTCCCACCAGGTATACCAGGACCATATCAACAGTCTGGCTGACGAGCATAAACTGATCCTGGCCCTGGAGATCGTTGAGAAAAAACGTGAGCTCCATCAGGCCGAGCTGGATCAGGCAACTATTGGCCCCGATACTGAACGGCAGGATCAATACCGGCAAAGGATCGCCAGGTTTAACGCCGAACTGGACGAACTGATAGCGGAATCGAAAATAAAAAACCATGTTACCGACGAAGCATCAGGTTGTCAGTTTGCGATCAATCTATACCGTAAAGGGTACAACATCGGTTTTCAGAAGCATTTCCTGATGACCGGGAAACAATAAATCAACGGGTTTTCCCGTAAGGGAAAACCTATTTAACCAAGCCATAAAATATAAGATCATGAAAAATATCTATTTAAAGCTGGTATGCTTCATTGCAGGCTACCGCTATGCGATCCTCAAAAATTACGACGGCTATTCGCAGCGTAAGATAGGCGTACTTGCCATCAGCATGATGTTCCCGGTGGGCATTTATGCTTTAGATGGCTGGCTGGTATCGCGCAATATTTGCCAGGCGTCGATCGGTGAGGCGGTTACCTCCAGCCTCGTGGCTGCCGGATTTATATTTTTGCTGGAGAAGGCTATTGTTATGACCAAGGTCTCCCTCGGCCTTTCGATCTTCCGTATCGCGGTAGCCTGCGGCCTTTCCTTTATTGGTGCCATTGGCTTGATGATCGATCTGTTTCACCAGGACGTTGACCGGCAGCTTGCCGTAATGCAGCAGGGGAAAAATGTCGAATACGCTAAAATAGTGGCTGACAAACACAAAAAAGAAATTGCGGATATGGACCGTTCGCTGGCAATGTATCTGGCACAGTATAAAAAATTCTCTGAGCTAGCGATCAGTGAGCCTTCTAATGTGAACGATCCGGGTGTTGGCAGGAAAACGCGTTACTATGAACAACAGCGCGATATCACTGAATCCCGCTTCCTGAAACCGCTGCGTGCAAAACGAGATAGTTTAGTGACAGTCATGGCCGGCGAAGTGGAAAAGGAGGCAAAGATTCAAGAGGGCAAAGTTGGGTTGCTGACCCGGATACAAGCCTTGTTCGATTTCTCCTTTGCAACAGGCTTTGGCCGGCTGCTGTGCTTCGTATGCCTGGGTGTCCTGCTGGGTTTAGAGCTTATGGTTCTCGCACTTAAAAATGGCATGCGTAAGTCCGCTTTCGAGCGTGATGAGGACGACTACAATGACAAGCACGAGCAGCGCAGCCAGGATGGCAAGAACAACCGTAACAAAAATGGTCATATGAGTATGACCTATCCTCTCCACATAGCTCATCAATAACATGAAAACAACATTCATCATTCTGCTGATATTGGTCGTTTGTTTCATCATTTACTGGCACCATCCGCGGTTCAAAGCCCATGGGCTACACCGCGCCATATTAACCACCTTTGGGATCGACCCCGATGGTGGCCAGTATTTCTACCGCTCAATCAAATGGTTGGGTTTCCTGCTCCGGTTTAATGCGTTTCCTTACGAGCTGAACCTCGATCAGATGGGGATTTATCTCATCCGCCGGCCCTGGCATGGTTTTAAGAAAAACAAATTCTTTTACCCGCTCTATATGGTCAAAATGGTCAATACGACGGAGTATTTCGGTCGCATCGCTAAAATAAATGTCTTTATTGATTATAACGGACAGAATACCCAGTTATCGATCCCGCGTTTCTTTTCTGTACAGGATGCACAGCAGTTTCACCGAAAATGGACCCTAAGTTTAATGACAGGCACTATTAACTAAGTAAAACGAACATGGCAGTATTTGACAAGTTTTTCGAATTTCTTCAACGGTCAGAACAGGGTTATCAAAATCACCCGGGCGATACCGGGAACCTGAATTCACGCGGAATTGCCGTAGGTACCAACCACGGCCTGTCGGCTAAGGTATACGAACAATACCTGGGCCGGGTACCCACCGAGCAGGATATGCGGCAAATGAGCCGCACGACGGCCAGGGAAGTCATCCACCAGGTTTACTGGAACCAGATGGTGCATGGTGACCAAATCAAATCCCAGATGGTGGCCAATGCAATCGGGGACGTCGCCGTGACCAGTGAAAAGGCTGGGATTTCGCTCGCCAACCAACGGCTCCTGCTTTCCGGTTACCCGGTTGCCGCGCACAACCAACATACCGAATTGCGCCCTGACGAGATCGGGGCATTAAATAGTATGACACCGCAACAGGAGGCTTTGTTCCTGAATGCATTCGCGGCCGACCAACGTGGGTACTACGCCGGGCTGGACGAAAGCCACGATGCGTTCAAACATGGCTGGGACAACCGGGTGGTTCACAATTTCCCGGAAACACCCGCCGAAGGCTGGGAGCAAGTTAAGGAGCAGGACTATTACCTGACTACAAAAGCAATACAACACGTTTTATGGCACGGTGCCCCCCATCAGGTGGACGGTCATTTCGGCGAACATACACAAGCGGAATTGCAGGAGTACCAGCGACTACATGAACTGCCACCGACCGGGCATTTGGACGAGGCAACCCGTGGTGTTTTACTGCAGGACATTATGGCTGATGATACAACCCGGAGCTGGGGGGAGCGAGAACAGCAGGATTCAGCGAACCGGGATCGGCATGCGCTTAGTGCAACTCCACATGTTCCGACGGCTCAGGACCATAGCTGGGCTTCCCCGGACAGCTTTTACGCGCCGGAACAACAAGCGTTAACTGATCAGTCTGCCGATCTGGGAAAAGTGCCCGAAGTGCTTGTTTCCCCGGATCAAAGCTGGTCCAGCGATAACCTGGTAGCCGATGTCGGGGCTGAACAACAAGTGAGTGATCAGCAGGTTTCGGCCGGTGCAGCCGACCAGCAAGTTAGTACAGGCATTTCTGATTCCATGAGTTAAAACTTATCATTATGAAACTGATATTTGAACGTGTTTACCAGGGCACTACCGAAGACCCGGTATTGCTCCTGAAAGATTATCTTTTACCGGGGGTGCGATTGGAATTCGGGAAATCTTCGGGCGGCTGGTTCTGGCATATCCACCTGCCGCATATACAGCGTGCAATGTTGCCTTCGGCCGTCAATGTGCTCATCCAAATACCGGTCAATACTTCACAGGCGGCAGCGCTGCCTTCCGACAAACTTTGGACATTGATCAACCGGCCTTTTAAACGGGGCCCAAACCCTTTCAACCGGACGATCACCCAACTGATCGACATACCCCTGGAATCACTTTTTTCAACCATTAGGGGGGATTTTTGGGTCGGCGCCGAGGTCTTACCGGATACCGATGGTTTCCTGCCAGGACTCAAAGACAGTTCCCATTGTGTGCGTATCATCACGGGCAGCCAGCTGGCCGCCGACCGCCTTAGCCGCTGGTTCGATGCGGAACCGGTAACTTATGAACACGGCAGGCGCGGTGAAGCGCGGATCTATGTAGGTTTCTCCGAATTACATTTTCTGTTCCGAGTACCGGTATTTATCGATGCTGTCCTGCCCCATTTGCAGGAGGTCCCTCAGGATATCATCCGGTATATTCAAGAAGATTCCGACCGGCTCTGCCGTGGCTTGCTGATCGCAGGACTTTCAGGTTCGGGCAAGACGACTACTGCCTGTAAAATACTTTCTGGCTTGCTGCAACAAAACAAACTTGCCTCGCTGCTGGTCACTGATGTTAAGGGGGAATACCAGGCTTTCGCCAAAGTGTACGGTCTAACTTACTTTGATATGGGACGCGACCTGAATTGTCTGAAACAACTGGGGGTCAACCCATTCATTCCCCTCGATGAGCTACGGCTGTCGAACCATATCGATCTGCTTTCGATATTACTGAGCATCGGCGCCAGCGGAGGTTCAGGTGTGCTGCTGCCCGCGTTTATGAAATTACTATTGGAGGGCTATTATTATGAGTTGCTTTGGCAGCCGCTGGTTAAAGACGGACTGCCGCCAGATATATTCGAACAGCGGCTCAGTCTGCTGAATATGACTGGATCCGAGCTTAGAAAACGGCTTGGCGGAACGTTCAGCATACTTAACCAGGCTCACTATAAATTATTCAATTACTGGAAAATGAACGCTTCGACCGTAATGAAGCGTATGTTTCAACAAGGTGGACAATCGAACGGCAGGGCGGAGATTATGGATGTGATTTCCAGTAGATTAGCACTTCTCGAGACATCAGTCATTTCCTACATGTGCTTTGAAAACGGACGGTCTTTCGACCACCTGAAGAATATGAAGCTGGTGTTAGGCTTGCGTGGGATGTCAGATAATTCGCTGCAGCAACTCATGGCGATGTTCTGCCTTTTCGGTATAAGTTCTGTGCTGAACGGTGAAGAGCAGCCACACCTCCGGCACCTTTTCCTGCTGGAAGAAGCCCACCATGTGGCTGGGCAGCCATCCGGCTCGGCCGAATTGCTGACGGTTTCACAATTGCTTGCCACCCAGGTGGAGCTGGGGCTGGTCCAAGGCCGCTCAAAGGGCTGCGGATTTATCATCGTGGACCAGCAACCCGGTACAAGGCTGATCTCCACTGTGACGGCCAATACCTCTATGAAGATATGCCATAACCTGTTAGGTAAAGATGGAGAGATCATGGCGCAAGCAATGGGGCTTACTGATGCCGTTAATTTTTCGACGCTCGGTGTCGGCGAAGCCTATATCAAACCGGCGGACCAATATCCAGCAGTTCGAGCGCGGATAAGGTTATAAGTACGGCTCATCACTAATTAATTTACTATTTTATATACATTATCAATCAATTAAAATCAAAAGCGATGAAAAAAATAATAGTATCACTGCCCCTGTGTTTTGTGGTGGCCACCGTAGCACAGGCTCAAACCAACTTGGAAGATCAAATACTGGGTACTTGGCCCAACCCAGATAAGGATGGTAAGATTGAAATTTACAAGACAGGTAATTAACTGGCCCGGGTAAAAGACATGTACCTGCCTTGTGGTTTGCGCTATAGAGTTACATTATTTATTTAATTGTTCGGATAACTATTGCTTAAGGTCGTTCATAAATGACGGTTCATTTGTATGCATCAACTATTTCAGAAAATTCATACCCGTCCTTAATATTACCAGCGCCTTTTTTAGGCACTGGTAACTATAAATAATAAATGTTTGGTCAATATTTTTTTAATAAGCATCATTGGTCTGAATCGCCTCCCCTAATTCAATGTTGGTATAGGCTTTTCCATTAATACCCCATGAACCATCTACTGCATGTACAACATTTACAAATACATTCTTCTTTAATAATTTACCATTGGATAGCTCAACAGCAATATTTGTAGCCTCCTCAACGTATTCATTAAGAATTTGCTGTGTCCCAAAACCGAAAGATGGAACTTTCCATTCAATAAAGGTAGAAATAACAGGAACACCGCCTGAAAATATAAGTTCCGGCGACACAGTGTTTAAATGACCTATAACAACCGGTGTCATAAATTTATTGCCGGTCAATCCATGCACTTTCAACATTAAGGCAGACAGTTGAGGCACAAGTTTTTTTTCGTTTTCTGGTGTAAAAACACCTTGAGTGGTAATAACTGTAAGTGGCATAATTATTAAATTTTAATTGTTAAATAACTATGCAAAGATGAAAACGAAAGAAAATATAAACGTTGTCATATGACAACGTTTTAGAAACCGTTTAAATTTTACTGAGAGATAATTTAAACGGTTTCTAAAAGTTTCGCTCTTAATTTGCTCAGAGTAGAATTAGTCATGCCCAAATAGGAAGCAACGGATTTACTTGAAATGCGATTTAATAGATCAGGTTCATGTTCCATAACCCACTTAAGCCTGTCAATCCCTTCCATACCTAGAAATATATATACACGCATTTGAGAATGTATAAATGCAAATTCTATAAAGCTATAATAGAACTTTGCAAGTTCAGGGAAGGATTCAAAAGCATTGTAAAAGTCTTTTCGGCTAATGACAAATATTTCAGAGGGCTCGTGGGCTATTAAATAATCTAAAGATTTTTTTTGAGTAATAAAGCTTGTTATCGCGCTTATTATACTATTTTCCAATGCGAATTTACCTGTTATTTCATTGCCCTTTTTGTCAATTTCATAAAGGCGTAAACAACCATTTGAAACAAAATAAAAATGTGTGCAAATTTGCCCTTCCTTTTCCAAAATTTCATTGCGTTTTACTTTCCTGAATTTAAAGAGAGCAGCTAATTTTTCAATGTCATCCTGATTTAATGCAGTATTCTCTTTCAGGTACCTCCTTAACTGTATTTTCGCTTTTTCCATAAAAATATCGACAGCGTTATTGTTTAACTAATCTTTATAAATTATTCAAAAAGAACAATAAATCCCACTATCTCCAAATTATTCATGTCTCCCAAGCCCAGCTTTCCGAAAATGCTCTTAAATTTATATTCTGCCATCATTCTTAGCAATTAAATTAAACGCTGTCTGTATTGAGCTGGCGTCAGGCCAACAACTGTTTTGAAAATTTTTATAAAGTGACTGGGCGTTAAATAACCTACCTGGTAACCTACCTCTTTTATGTTCAAATCAGTATAACGTAGTAATCGTCGCGCTTCCAGAATACAATGTTCTTGTATAGCTTCAGTAGCAGATCTACCCGTGATCCGTTTAACAGTATCATTAAGGTGTGCTGTAGTGATATTTAATTTTTCAGCATATATAGAGGGTTTCTTCCAATCTTTAAAATGCTGATAAAGCAGGTGCAGGAATTCTTGTTTAATCAGCGCGGGCCGGCTTTTCTTGTGATCAGTTTTAACTTCAGAAGCTGATATATTACCAGTAATGATATACAACAACCCCATGAGTAAAGCTCTTATTGCGCTTTGAGAAGTGATCAATGGCTTATAGTACAACTGACAGATCGTGAGGAATAAGCTATTTATCTGCTCTAACCAAACAGTAGGAACATTGTTAAAAGAAGGTGCCTGATCCTGCCAATCCTTTTCTAAAACACTTCTGATATCTTCATCAATCAAGGCCGCCTCAAAACTGACCGTCCAACCAGACAAGTGAGTTTGCGGTATTAATTGATGTACTTGCTCCGGAAAGATCATTAACAAACAGGGTGCGCTAAATTCGTGATCTTCAAAATCAATAACCGCTTTTAATTTGCCTTCCCATAGCGCTACCAACATATAATGATCATCGCGATGAGCAAATCCGGTCTGGTGTTCGCCCGGAGCCTTTTGGTCGAGGTCAAGCTTTTTCAAGGCAATGCCTTTTATATTACTCGCATGTATTCCAAATTCGGGAATTTGCCTATTGGTTCTGTTAGCCATATCGTTATTAATTAATTCTGCGATTTGAGGTATAATAGCAGCGATTTAATCTATACATCGTTTATAAATCCATCTTTCTTTGTATAAAATTAATCAAAAAGTAAAAGGCGATGGAGAATTCAAGTAAATTAACTGAACTGGCGACAAAAAAATTAAGGGTTGTAGTTGCCGGCGGCGGCTTGGTTGGCCTAACTGCTGGTATAGCACTGAAACGTATGGGAGCAGATGTTATAGTTTGTGAACAGGCTACGGAGATCAGGGCGGCTGGCGCTTCCATAGGCTTATGGAAAAATGCGCTGGATGTATTTGAAGACCTGGGAATGGGCGAACAAATGCGCAGCGTAGGTACACCGATAGAAGCCTGGTTTTATAATGCTGCCGGTCGCCGGTTCCGGGCTGAAGGATCCGGTGCAGAAGATCATTCTTTTGCATTATTTCCGCGGCCTCAACTCAATAACATACTTGCAGCGGCTATGGGAAATGACAATATTAATCTTCACGCACGCGTCGTAGGCTTTGAAGAAAACGCTGATGAGGTTAAAGTATTATTGGAAAACGGGGAACACATTTTAGCCGACCTGCTTATCGGCGCAGACGGTGTATATTCCAAAGTGCGAAATCAATTGTTACCAAATTATACAGCTCAGGAGCATAGCGGGCATCATGTATGGAGGGCTTTGGTTCCATCTGGTGATGAACCCCCGGTTGGAAGTGTCCTGACTATTGGCCATGAACGAACCCGGGGTGGTTATTTTCAAACATACGGGAATGAAACTACCTGGATGATCAATCAATTTGATAGTGCAGAGCCCCTTGGTTCAAACAAACAGGAAGCCTTAAAACGCGCAGCTCAAATGAACGATAATGGCTGGGGCGACGCTTTAATAAAATTAATTGAACGTACCCCCGAAGAAATGATCCTACACAACCAGATCATGTTTGTTCCTCCACTGCCTTCATGGGTATCACAGCGTGTAGCTTTGATTGGTGATGCAGCCCATGGACTATCCCCGCACATATCAGCCGGCGGAACTTTAGGGATAGAAGATGTAATTGTTCTCACCAATGCTTTAAAGACAACCCCATCTTTAGCAACCGCCCTAAAAATGTACGAAATCAACCGCATACCTCATTACAACAAGGTAAGGCAATTATCGTGGAATGTGGAAATAGCCCAGGGAGCCGAAGAGTATGCCCGGGAATATGCGGCCTTTAGTCATTGGATGCTTAATGAAGGTTATCAGGAATCACGTTCATAAAAATTAAAATCATGAAAAAAGACATTGATATTAAACAAATTATAAACCTGGTCAGAGGATTGGGTGGCAGCTTTTTAGGAGATTTCAAAAGCAAGCCCTTACCCGTAAACATGGACGATTTACGCGAACTTAGCCATGATATGGATATTCGCTTTCAAAAAGAACTCAAGTCAAAGCTGGAAACAATATATCCGCAAATTGGATGGCCTGAGGAGGAAACTGAGACTGCGCAACAATTAAAGCCTTTGGCCATCCCTGAATACTGGGTATGTGATGTGATGGATGGCGCAGTTCAATACGTTCAGCATCTATCGGGCTGGACAGTCAATCTTACCCTGATGAAATATGGAGAACCCTATTTTTCAGTCATTTACGATCCCATATTAAATGAAACATTCTGGGCGAAATCTAAAGAGGGTGCATTTATGAACGGCAAACGTATTGTACCAAATAAAAAGAAAAACCTTAATGAAATGCTTGCCGTTTGGGAGTATACACACCATAAGAAAGATGAATATCACATCTATCATCAAATGGGAAAAAGTGTCACCCATTTATTAGAACAATTCCTTTGTGTCCGAAACTATGGGCCGCATGCCTTGCAATTAGCCTATGTAGGCGCCGGCCGGATTGATTTATTTCATCAGGAAGATTTAGATACAACCAACTGGCTTGCGGGCTTATTTATTGCTAAAGAAGCAGGCGCTGAAATATTAACTACCGATGGTAAACCATGGAAATATGGCAGCAGCAGTTTACTGGTTGCAACTAAAGGTGTTGGCCGACAATTTTTAAAGGCGATTAAGAAAATTCAATAATTTAAAATCATGAATATCACTATTATAGGCGCAACTTCGGGTGTTGGGCTAAGCTGTGTTAAACAAGCTTTAGCACGAGGCTATCAGGTTACCGCATTATCTCCCAGAGCACAAGAGCTTCTTCAGGATGAGCCGATGCTCACAAAAATCAATGGTTCTGCTACCTCGCCGACTGACGTAAAAGAGGCCATTAAAAATGCAGATGCTATTTTGGTATGCATTAATACTAAGCAAAAAAGAGGGACTACCCTATTTTCGGAAATGGCAAATGTTGTTATCCCCGCAATGCAGGAAACTTGCCCGGACTCCGTTATATTGATTATATCTGGTTTTGGAGTTGGTAATAGCAAGCCTTATTTAGGTTTGTTTATGAAACTGGTCATTAACCTTTTATTAAAGGATCAATACAATGACAAGGCAAGAATGGAGGGTTTATTTGCAAAAAGTAAATTAAAATGGGAAATGATCAGACCGGGAGTCTTGTCTGATGCATTGCCAACAGGAAAATATCAGATATTCCCTGACCTCCATAAAGGAATGAAGATTGGAAAGATTACTAAAGATGATTTAGCCGGCTTCATGCTTAAAGAGGCTAACGAGAAAAACTTCATACTAAAAACTCCTGCGATTACTCAAACAATATAATTTTGTTAAAACATATAATGTCTATTGTATTGCTGCTATTGATAAAAGCTGGAGTAGCAGATAAATGATACGGGAACGAACATTTTTGTTGACTTTTATGCGTCATTCATAGAGTTATGAAGAAAATATAAATTAGAAATTTAATAGATTACTTTGGACTATAATTATTGAAATAGTCATAAAAAAACCCTCTAAATCTTACAATTTAGAGGGTTTTGATACTTATTGGTATCGCTTTTGTCGGGATGGCAGGATTCGAACCTGCGGCCTCCACATCCCAAATGTGGCGCGATACCGGGCTACGCTACATCCCGTTCCCGATTGGGTTTGCAAAAGTAGGATTTTAAATCAAGTTGCAAAACTTTTTTTAAAAGAATTTTCAAGTTAAATGCTAACCCATTCATTAGCACATATTTGAACTTAAAAAAAAATTCACATGAGTATTTATAGCACACAATCGTTGTTATTTAAACATATCAGAGCCTAATAAAACTTTAAATAATGAATCATGTTGTTCAAGCATACCTGCCTGAAAAATACATGAACCTTTACGAACAACATCCTTATTGGCTAATGAAGAACGGTATTGTTACCTCCTACCCTTCTTTAGATAAAGATCTCCGGATAGATGTGGCCATTATGGGTGCAGGTATCAGCGCTGCTTTAACTGCCTTTAATTTAAGAAACTCGGGATTGTCTGTAGCCGTTTTCGATAAAGGCCATACCGCGATGGGTAGTACCGCTGCGAGTACCGCCTTTTTACAATACGAGATTGACACACCGTTAAGTCAGCTAAAAAATTTAATTGGAGAAAAGGATGCGGTTAAAAGCTATGAGCTTTGCCGTAAGGCGATATATGATATCGGCGACCTGTGCGAATCATTTAAACCTAAATTTGATTTCCATCTACGGCCAAGTTTACAATATGCGAGCTTTAAAACCCACATCAACGCCTTACAGGATGAATTTAAACTTCGAAAGAAACATCATTTTCAAGTAGAATGGCTGGAAACATCAGATCTACGAAAAAAATTCAATTTTGACGCACCAGGTGCCATATTTTCTGCAGATGGCGGTGAGGTAGATGCCTATTTATTTACACATGCTTTATTTAAGGACTTTCAGCATGCCGGTCACCGGGTTTATAATAACACCGGGATAAAACAAATTGAATATTCAAAGCAGGGCATTAAACTGTACACCAACAATGATCATACTGTAAAAGCTAAAAAATTAATTATAGCCTGCGGTTATGAAAGCCTGCAATATATCCCAAAAAAGATCGCAGAGATCAATTCAACCTATGCCCTGGTATCAGAGCCCTTAGCCAATGAATTCTTTTGGCATAAAAATAGCCTGATATGGGAAACAGCAACACCATACTTATATTTCCGGGCGGTGAGCGAAAACCGCATTTTGGTTGGTGGACGGGATGACCCGTTTCATCATCCACACATTTACCCATCCGTAATTAACCGAAAAACGGAGTTATTAAAGAAAGCATTTTTGAAGAAGATTCCGCATATTCCTTTAGTACCTGATTTCAGCTGGGCCGGTGCATTTGCATCAACCAAAGATGGCTTGCCTTATATTGGTTCAATTATCGAAAGACCAAACACTTTTTTTGCACTAGGTTTTGGAGGCAATGGTATAACCTTTAGCGTAATAGCAGCAGAAATTATACACGATATGGTATTGGGTAAGAAAAACGCGAATGCTGATATTTTCAGATTTAACAGGTAATAACTTAATTCAGTTTACCCGACCGGTTCATCAGCGCGAGCGAAACAGCTACGCAAATCAATACCCCTATCAACGCCCCGCCCAGTAAACGGCCTGAAAAACCCAGAAAATTATTGCCCTGGTCAACATAATTCAGATAAACTAGGCCAGCCAGACAGGCGACGATGCCACCGATGACTAATATTCTGAAACTTTGAAAAAAGGCTTCAAAGAAACTCAGATTATTGTCTTTCTCATTTTCTTTATAGCTTTTCACTCCCATGTAAACACCTATCAGGGGTATTAAAATAGATAAATACTCAATAGGATAAACATGATTACCCGAATTGCTGTAACCAAAAGTGTGCATTACAAACAGCCAGGTTCCGCTAAAAACACCTACAACCAAACCACTAACAAATGCGTTTTTCATCAGCTCAGTATTAAATAGTACGTCTTACTAAATTTACATATAAAAAAGGAAATAATCAAAGTCAATTATTTTATGTAATGATTGTTTTACAGGGAAATAGATTATTATTTCATCCAACTTTAATCCTGTTCTCCTGTTAAAACAATTCTTTACTATAACCAAAAGTTATCAAGGATTGCTCTTTGTGATAAAAATCACGATGGGTAAAGCTTCACTTTTGTGGTGTTAAAACACACATCACATGCATACAAATCATCAATTTGCTAACAACACAAACGCAGTACTACTTAACGTAAGTTCCAATGCACGCATCATTATTTTTGCTGTGTGTATCATACTTTGCTTAACACCATTTGTAAGTCCGGCAGTGGCGCTCCTGATGGGGCTTGTCATAGCTCAGTTCACTGGCCATCCTTATCTTCATCTTAATCATAAAGCCACACACCTTCTATTACAGGTATCGGTGATAGGCCTGGGCTTTGGCATGAATGTACATAGTGCACTGCATGCTGGTAAAGAAGGTATTTTGTTCACAATAGCTTCCATCAGCGGAACACTTATTTTGGGATATTTCATGGGCAAATGGTTTAATATTGAAAGGAAAACATCTTTCCTTATTTCGTCAGGAACAGCAATTTGCGGTGGTAGCGCCATTGCAGCCATATCGCCGGTAATCAAAGCAGAGGAAAAGCAAATATCTGTAGCATTGGGCTGCGTTTTTATCTTGAATTCTGTGGCATTATTTATATTTCCGATGATTGGGCATCATTTAAATTTATCTCAAAACCAATTCGGTTTATGGTGCGCCATAGCTATTCATGATACCAGTTCGGTAGTTGGCGCGGCAAGTAAATATGGCGCACATGCTTTAGAAGTTGCTACCACCGTTAAACTGGCCAGAGCTTTATGGATCATACCGGTTGCTTTTTTATCTTCATTCCTGTTTAAAAACAATTCGCGCAAAATTAAAGTGCCCTATTTTATAGGATTATTTATCCTGGCTATGATCATTAACACCTATGTACCTGCCGTATCTATTATCAGCCCGTATCTTATAAAAATTGCCAAGACAGGCTTAACGCTTACTTTATTTTTGATTGGTGCCGGTTTATCCCGTACAATTTTATTATCAGTAGGTTTCAGGCCTCTATTTCAAGGCATATTGTTGTGGATAGCTATATCATCTAGTGCACTTTATGCGGTGATACATTGGGCATAATTATTTTTCTTATAAGAATAAATAATTTCAATAAACAAAAGAAACGTGTTTTTACGTATAGGTGGTTACCATTTTTTGTTTATTTTTAGCCCCGATGATACCCGTTGTTTCTAAACTCCCCCAAACTGGCACAACCATATTCACCATCATGTCGGCCTTGGCCAATGAGGTTGGTGCAATAAATCTTTCACAAGGTTTTCCAGATTATGATTGTTCTCCGGAGCTTATTGAATTAGTGAATAAGGCTATGAAAAATGGTCATAATCAATATGCCCCGATGGCAGGTGTAGTGAGCCTTCGTGAAAAAATTGCCGAGAAAACAGAAAAACTATACGGAGCAGTTTATAATCCGGATACTGAGATCACTATTACTGCTGGTGGCACTCAAGCTATATTTACGGCCATCAGCGCGGTTATACACCCCAATGACGAAGTGATTATTTTTGAGCCCGCCTTTGATTGCTATGCACCGGCTATCAAACTGATGGGAGGCGTTGTAAAGTCATTGGCGCTTGAGCCACCAAACTATCGTATTGCCTGGGATATGGTAAAAAGACTGATCAATCATAAAACTAAAATGATCATTCTTAACTCGCCGCAAAATCCAACATCCACTATACTGCACAAGCATGATATTGACGAGTTGAGCGCAATAGTTAAAAACCAGGACATATTGATATTGAGTGATGAAGTATATGAACACTTGATATACGATGGAGAAACACATCATAGCATGGCCCGGTATCCTGAATTGCAGCAACGTAGCTTTATAGTGGCTTCATTTGGTAAACCTTTTCATGCTACAGGCTGGAAAGTAGGCTATTGTATGGCCCCTGAGCACCTGATGAATGAGTTTAGGAAGATCCACCAGTTTTTAGTATTTGCGGTAAACACACCTATACAATATGCCATTGCCGAATACTTAAAAAATGAAGAAACCTATTTAGGTTTACGCGAGTTTTTTCAGCAGAAAAGAGACTACTTCAGAAAAGGGCTTGAACAAACCCGTTTTGAGCTGCTACCTTGCTACGGATCATACTTTCAGTCAGTCCGTTACAGCAACATAACAGATGAAAAGGATGCCGACTTTGCTATTCGTATGGCTAAAGAAAACGGGGTAGCTTCTATACCTGTTTCTGCATTTTACACCAAGGGGATCGACCACCATGTATTGCGATTTTGTTTTGCCAAAAGGCAAGAAACTTTAGATAAAGCCGTTGATAGGTTATTGAAGGTTTAATTTATGGTTAATATATTGTATATAAACCATAATTTTGGTTAATAGCAATGAGATAGATCAATTGTAATTTATTTTGACAAAGATCTGTCATCTATGAACTACTAAAATACTGCTTATGGATAATCTTAAAATTACTGTTTTTCAGGGTTACCTTTTTTGGGAAAATACCGATAAAAATTTACAGAATATATCGCTAAGATTATCAGGTGGTATACGCGAAAAAACGGATCTTATCATATTGCCAGAGATGTTCAGCACCGGTTTTACCATGGATGCCGAGAAACTGGCAGAATCCATGGATGATAAAACCATGAAATGGATGCTCAAAACAGCACAGCTATATGATTGTGTAGTAACCGGCAGCATTATTATAAAAGAAGGCGGTAAGTTTTACAATCGCCTTATCTGGATGCGGCCTGATGGTACTTATGAGCATTATGATAAGCGGCACCTTTTTGCATTAGGTAAAGAACATAACACCTATACTGCAGGTAACGAGAAGCTTTTTGTTAAACTTAACGGATGGGTAATTTGCCCGGTGATATGCTACGATCTGCGTTTCCCCGTATGGTTACGCAATATTAGTGAAAACGCCTACGACCTGCTCATTGTTGTGGCCAACTGGCCCGAACGCAGAGCATTACACTGGCGTACCCTTTTACCGGCACGTGCTGTAGAAAATCAAAGCTATGTGATTGGCGTAAACCGTGTAGGGCATGATGGCAACGAGGTTTACCACTCTGGTGATTCTACTTGTATCGACCCAAATGGTAACGTGGTATATTATAAACGCGATGAAGATGATGTATACACCTTCTCTATTATAGCCGATGAAGTGATAAAAGCACGCCGTGCATTGCCTTTTTTAAAGGATGCTGATACTTTTGAAATCGAAATCTAACTATTACAAATTCATTACTTCCTCTTCTTACTTATTATATTCAGCTGATTCTGAATGATTTTACAAAAGTCGGTGCTAAATATAATTTAAATTTAATTTATACCAAGGTTTCAAATTCGGCCATTTACTATCTTCATGGAAAATTCATACCTATTGTGAATGTTTGCAAAGTTGAATTGAACTAGGACTATGTATAAGATAAAACCCCTGCTTTTTTTATCAGTCGTACTTTTTATTTTTAGTACAAACGGGGCAGTCGCCCAAACTGACACACTCAAACTTACCTTCCAGGACGCCGAGAAACAATTTCTTGAAAACAATTTAAGCCTTTTAGCCCAAAAATATAATGTAGAAGCATCAAAAGCGCTCATACAACAGGCTAAGCTTTGGGACAATCCTGTATTAAGTACCGATCAAAACATTCATACCAGCGGAAGCAATAAGTTCTTTGACCACCGTAAAGGCCAGGGACAAGTGTTTGTGCAACTGAACCAGGTGTTTACCACTGCCGGCAAGCGAGGCAAACAGGTACAAATAGCCAAGGATGATGCCATGGTACAGGAGGCCGCTTTCAATGACCTGATGCGCAATCTGCGCTACAATCTGCGGCTTGATTTTAGTCAGCTGGCTACGCTTAACGCTCAACAAAGGGTTTATGAAAATGAGATCACTTCAGCCACTAACCTGGTAAAAGCCATTCAAAAATCATATGATGCGGGTAATACCTCTATGAAAGATCTGATCAGGCTTAAAGCTTTGCTTTTTGGGCTGCAGAATGATATGGTAGAGAATAATCGCCAGATTAATGACCTTCAAACCGAACTAAAAACTTTACTGCAAACCAAAGAAACTGCTTTTGTTGATCCCATCATTAATGATAAGCCAACAGAAAATGTAACGCTTGACATTCCTTCATTAATTGAACAAGCAAAAGCCAGCAGACCCGATTACCTGTCGAACCAGTATCAACTCAACTCGGCCACGCATAACCTTGCTTATCAGCGTGCATTAGCGGTTCCGGATATCACCATTGGCGCTTCATATGATAAAAACAGCAACTATGCGCCTAACTATTATGGTTTAGAAATTGGCCTCCCTCTGCCCTTTTTTAATCGTAACCAGGGTAACATCAAATCGGCCAAGTATAATCTACAGAGCCAGGAAAGCACTTTAAAACAAAGTGAGTTTCAACTTAAAAATGATGTTGTCGCTGCTGTAAATCAATATAAATTAAATCAACAGCTGTTTACTACCCAGCAGGTTGAATTTAATGAGCAGTACGATAAATTATTTAGCAGTATGCTCAAAAGCTTTCAGCAAAGACAGATCAGCCTGATTGAGTTTGTTGATTTTTTTGATACTTATAAAGATACCAAGCTTAAGATTTTGCAACAGCAGTATAATCTTCAAAAGTCTATTGCCGATCTCAATTTTGCCATCGGTATTCCTGTAATTAAATCCTGATAATTTTTATAAATATAAAATAATGATGAAAAGAGAAACGCTGTTATCCGGCATCTCCGCTTTACTATTGCTTGCCGCCTGCAAAGGCAAGCCCCAGCCTGTAGCAGAAAACCTGCCTGTTACCGTTAGCGACTCTATGGCGCGAATGATCACTATTGATACGGCCAAAACCACTGCCATGAAGGATGAACTTAGCCTTTCGGGTGAGGTATCTTATGATGACAACAACGTGATCAAAGTATTCCCTTTCGCTGGGGGACAAATACAGGAAGTCAAAGTTTCCCTGGGCGATAAGGTTACCAAAGGTCAAACGCTGGCTGTAATGCGGAGTGCGGATATTGCCGGTAATTACACCGATCTCACAGCAACCCGGTCAGACCTGGCTATTGCAAAACGCCAGTTGGAGCAGGCCGAATATCTATACAAAAATGGCATATCAAGCGAGCGAGATTATACAGAAGCCAAAGAAAACTATAATAAAGCTGCAGCAGCCAGCACTAAAATTCAACAGCAAATTGCCATCAATGGCGGCGGCAACACGTCGGCAAGTGGCTCACTGATCATCAAAGCCCCTGAGAGTGGTTTTATTGTTGAAAAAAGCATTACTGCCGGGAGTTTTATTCGCCCCGATAATAGTGGCAACATGTTCACCATCTCCAACATGAAAGATGTGTGGATATGGGCCAATGTGTTTGAATCTGATATTAGTAAAGTAAAAGTAGGTTATACAGCCAAAGTTACCACAGTAGCTTACCCGGGTAGAGTATTTATAGGCAAGGTTGATGCCATCAGCTCCGTTCTTGACCCTGATAACAAGGTAATGAAGATTAAGATCGTATTGCCCAATACGGATATGTTATTGAAGCCTGAAATGTTTACCAACGTAGTGATCTCTAATAACGATAAAGCTCAATCGGTAGCGGTACCTGCAAAAGCGGTTATTTTTGATAACAGCAAATATTACGTAGTAGTGTACAATAGTAAAAGCGATTTAAAAGTACGCGAAGTAAGCGTGATCAAAACAGTTGATGATGTAAGCTATATCTCCTCAGGCTTAAATGCAGGTGATAAGATCATCTCTAAGAATCAACTATTGTTTTATGATGCGTTAATGGGTGATAAATAGATTTTTTATTGGTATCAAGTAGCTAGTATCAAGTATCATGACCTCTAAGCGTGATATTTATGGTCTCCAAAAGATCTTGATACTTGATACTAGCTACTTGATACTAAATTAATTACAAGATACTAAAATGAATAAATTCATTAAAAATATAATCTACTTTTCATTAAGGCACCGCTACTTCGTGTTTTTCATGACGCTGGTGCTGGTAGTGCTGGGTATATGGAGCTACCTCAATACACCAATTGAAACGTTCCCCGATGTTACCAATACGCAGATCATCATTATAGCGCAATGGCCGGGCCGAAGTGCCGAAGAGGTAGAAAAAATGATCACCATACCTATGGAGACCGTTTTGAACTCTGTCCAAAAAAAGGCTAATCTGCGTACTACTTCCTCATTTGGTTTATCCTATGTCCGTATCATTTTTGATGATGACGTAGATGATGCCTTTGCCCGGCAACAGGTATTAAGTCGCCTGGGTAATGCAGACTTACCCGATGGTGTAAAACCAGAAGTAGAACCACCATACGGTCCTACCGGCGAAATATACCGTTATACACTTAAAAGCCGCACCAAAACCATCCACGACCTTACCGCCATTCAGGATTGGATCCTCGATCGCCAGTTTAAATCGGTACCAGGCGTTGCCGACGTAAACAGCTTTGGCGGTGAAGAAAAAACTTACGAAGTAAGCGTTAACCCTGCTTTGCTGCAGAAATACAGCCTTACCTCACTTGATGTTTATAATGCTATCAACCGCAGTAACATCAACGTAGGTGGTGATATCATTGAAAAGAACGACCAGGCCTACATTGTACGTGGTATTGGTTTGATCAACAACATTGATGAGATCCAGAACATCATCATCAAAAATGTAAACAATGTACCCATACTGGCCAAGGATGTCGCCGAAATTAAAGAAAGTGGCCTGCCCCGTTTAGGCCAGGTTGGGCGCGACAAGCATAACGACGTTATTGAAGGTATCGTAGTAATGCGTAAAGGCGAAAACCCTGCAGAAGTTTTAAAACGGATACGCGACAAAGTTGCCGAGCTGAACAATAGCATCTTACCTAAGGATGTTAAGATTGATACTTTTTACGATCGTACTAACCTGATGGATTTTTGTACAGAAACAGTTATCCATAACCTGTGCGAGGGTATTATTCTGGTTACTGTTATTGTATTCCTGTTTATGGCCGACTGGCGCACAACACTTATTGTGGCCGTCATTATACCACTTGCGTTATTGTTTGCCTTTATCTGTTTACGCTTAAAAGGTATGAGCGCAAACCTGCTCTCGATGGGTGCCGTCGATTTCGGTATCATTATAGATGGCGCTGTGGTGATGGTAGAGGGAATATTTGTGGCCCTTGACCATCGAGCCAAAGAAGTAGGTATGCAAAAATTTAATGGTTTAGCCAAACTGGGTCTGTTTAAAAATGTAGGTTCCGAAATGGGTAAAGCCATATTCTTTTCCAAACTCATTATCCTTACCTGTTTAGTGCCAATTTTTGCATTCCAAAAGGTAGAAGGTAAGATGTTCTCACCATTGGCTTACACCCTGGGCTTTGCCTTATTGGGGGCATTAATATTTACACTTACCCTGGTTCCTGCCCTATCCAGTATATTACTAAGTAAAAACGTTAGGGAAAAGCATAACCCTATCGTTATATTCTTTGAGAAGGGCATCCGCAGGATGTTTAATTATACTTATCGCAATCAAAAGCTAAGCTTAATTGTGGCGGTGTCCTTTATGGCGGTAACCTTCTTCTCGGCCAAATTTTTAGGCAGCGAGTTTTTACCACAACTTAATGAGGGGGCTTTATGGGTAACCGCGCAACTACCGATGAGTACGTCATTAGAAAGTTCAGTAAATGTGACCAATAAGATGCGCGATGTATTGTCGACTTTTCCTGAGGTAAAACAGACTTTGTCGCAGGTGGGGCGTACCAATGACGGTACCGACCCTAAGGGTTTCTTTAACGTACAGATCCAGGTCGACTTAAAACCTAAAGATCAATGGGAAAGTGGTCTGACCCAGGAGGAACTGATCGCCAATATTGATAAAAAACTGAGTCAGTTCCCTGGCATCATTTTTAACTATTCACAGCCTATTATCGATAACGTGGCCGAGGCCGTTGCCGGTGTACCTGCTTCTATGGCTGTAAAAATATTCGGACCTGATTTTACTGTACTCGACCATAAGGCTGATTCTGTCATGGATATCCTGAAACATGTTCAGGGTGTTGAAGACCTTGGCGTATTGCGTAACCTGGGCCAGCCGGAGTTCCGTATTGAGCTTGACCAGCGCAAAATGGCACTTTATGGTGTATCCACCGCCGATGCCAATGCTGTTATTGAAATGGCTATCGGTGGTAAAGCCGCCACTACTCTTTACGAGGGTGAACGCAAGTTTGACATCCGGATTCGCTATCAAAAAGCGTTCAGGAACACCCAGGATAAGATCGAAAACCTAATGGTACCTACTTTGAACGGCTCCAAAATTGCCATCAAAGAAATCTCAAACATAACCACTCAAACCGGGCCCGCCTTTATTTACCGCGACAACAATATGCGTTATATAGCGGTTAAATTCTCGGTGCGTGGTCGCGATTTGGGTAGTACCATTGCCGAAGCCCAACAGAAAGTAAATGCCGCCGTTAAGCTTGACCAAGGCTACTCTTTCACCTGGAACGGTGAATTTGAAAATCAGATCAGAGCTTCCAATACATTAGCTCACGTAGTGCCTATCTGTTTACTGGTTATATTCCTGATCCTATTCATCACCTTTGGCAACGCCAAAGATGCAATATTGGTTATCATGAACGTACCATTTGCACTTATCGGTGGTATCCTGGCATTGCATATTACAAACACCAACTTTAGTATATCGGCAGGTATCGGCTTTATAGCCTTATTTGGTGTATGTATTCAAAATGGGGTTATATTGGTATCCGTTTTCAGAAAAAATCTCGAAGCACGGATGCACCTTAACGAAGCTATACTGGAAGGCGTAATTTCCAGGGTTCGCCCGGTAGTGATGACTGCCCTGATGGCTGCTATTGGATTACTACCGGCGGCCGTATCAACTGGTATAGGTTCCGAAACTCAAAAACCGTTGGCTATCGTAGTGATAGGTGGTTTGGTAACATCAACCATATTGACGCTGCTCATATTACCTATTATTTATGCCATCGTTTACCGTTTGATTCATCGCCGCGAAAACCGCAAGCTTTTGAAAAAAATGGGAGTAGTACGTAACGCTTAAAAACTTTTTAAACCTTGGATTTTAACAAAAAACAGGACTAAAAACGATCAAAAACCGCTTAAAAAGTGTTAGAATCTGTTCAAAAAATATCGATTTTAACACTTTTTAACAAATTTTAGAGGTGTTTTGAAAGGTTTAAAAAGTATTAATAAATTGATAATCAAACAACTAAATACGAAATAGCTCATTTTTGTCTCTTGCAGACCTTAACTAAAGAGCCCCGGTTTTCATGAATATTGAAAACCGGGGCTCTTGGCATATACAAATATACGAAAAATCAGTCTGAATCAGAATTTTCATAATTCCACTTAGCAGTCTGGTACTTTACCGTTGCTCCATTAATCCTTACTCCCCTGGTTTACGTTTTTTAATTGTAACATTTAAGTTTTAATTTGCGTGATATAATAAACAGCGTTTACCTATATGTCCGCTATAAAATTTGCACTCCGGAATGTTTTAACCTTCTCTTTACTATTTGCCACTACATCTGTTGTTTTGGCCCAAAAAGCCGAAAAGAAAAAAGAGAGAGATTATGCACAACTGGTTGACCCTTTTATCGGCACCGGTGGGCATGGGCATACTTATCCCGGCGCTGTGCTACCTTTTGGTATGGTACAGTTGAGTCCGGATACGCGCTTAACCGGTTGGGATGGCTGTTCGGGTTATCATTTTACGGATACAGTGGTATACGGCTTTTCGCATACCCACTTGAGCGGTACAGGTATTGCCGACTATTGCGATGTATTATTTATGCCCACCACCGGCGATCCGCAGTTTAAAAACACCGATTACCGTTCTGGTTTTAAAAAGAAAAACGAGATAGCCTCGCCAGGCTACTATAAAACCCTGCTTGATAAATACAACATAGGTGTAGAACTTACCGTCACTACACGGGTTGGTGTGCACCGTTATAATTACCCCAGCACGCCAAAGGCCAATATTATCATTGATCTGCAACACCGCGATATTGTGACCGATTCCTGGATTGAAGTGTTGAACGACCATGAAATCCGTGGCTTCCGCGAATCCAGGTCATGGGCCAAAGGACAGCGGGTATACTTTTATGCCAAGTTTTCCAAACCTTTTAAAACTTATGGCATAGCCAGTAACGATCAGTTGCAGGAGGGCCAGACAAAGGCAGAAGGCAAAAACATCAAAATGTACCTGCAGTTTGATAACCCTGGTGAGGTGATCTCCAAAGTAGGTATATCTTCCGTAAGCGCCGAAGGCGCCTTAAAAAACCTGGATGCCGAAGTACCTGATTTCGACTTTAAAAAAGTACAAAAAGCAGCAAGAGCCATCTGGAATACCGAACTGAACAAGATACAGGTAGAAGGCGGTGCCCCTACCGTTGCCCAGGCCACACAAACGGCTCAAACAGAACTCCGGGCAAATGGTGGTGGTACCGGTCGTGTACCTAAAGAGAAACGCCCCGTGGTGCCCGATTATTCCCACATCAAACAAACCATTTTCTATACCGCTCTGTATCATGCTATGCTGGCACCCAACATTTATAACGATGTGGATGGGCAATACCTGGGGCTTGATCAAAACATACATACCGCGCAGGGCTTTAATTATTATACCGTGTTTTCCTTATGGGATACCTTCCGCGCCGAAGATCCATTACTTACACTGATCGATCGGAAACGCACCCGTGATTTTATTAAAACTTTCCTGGCTATGTATGAGCAGGGTGGCTTATTGCCTATATGGCCGCTGGCCAGTACCGAAACCTATTGTATGATCGGGAACCACTCCATCCCCGTTATTGTGGATGCTTATGCCAAAGGTATCCGTGATTTTGATACTGCCGAAGCTTTTACCGCCATGAAAGCCGCCGTAAACCGCGATCAGTTCGGGTTGGATAATTACCGTAAAAATGGCGCTGTACAGGCCGATAGTCAACCGGCATCTGTTTCCAAAACGTTGGAGTATGCTTATGACGACTGGTGCATTGCCCAAATGGCCAAAATGCTGGATAAGCCCCAGGACTATGCCGAATACATACAACGTGCGCAGTACTGGAAAAACGTATATAATAATCAGAACGGTTTTATGCAGGCCCGTATCAACGGAGGCTGGTTCGCTCCTTTTAACCCTACCGACATTAACCGTAATTATACCGAGGGCAATTCCTGGCAATACTCTTTCCTGGTACCCCAGGATGTGGATGGCCTGATAACCCGCATGGGCGGCAAACAAGCCTTTGAGGCCAAGTTGGATGAGTTGTTTACCACCGAATCAAAACTAAGCGGCAACGCCCCGCCTGATGTGGCCGGTTTAATTGGCCAGTATGCGCATGGCAACGAGCCAAGTCATCACATGGCCTACCTGTATAATTTTACCGACTCGCCCGATAAAACCCAATTTTATATAGACCGTATCCTGCGCGAGGAATACAGCGAAAAACCGGATGGCCTTGCGGGTAATGAGGATTGCGGGCAGATGTCGGCCTGGTACGTGATGAGCTCATTGGGTATTTATAATATTGCGCCCGGGCAAAACCAGTTTATGGTAGGTATCCCCCAATTTGATAAGGCTACGGTTTATCTCGAGAATGGTAAAAAATTCACCATCACCAATTCAGGAGCGGGTATAAGCCGGGCTAATACTTATCTGCAGGGCATGAGCCTCGCCAAAAAATCATATAATAAACTGTATTTAAATTACAGTGATATGGCCGAGGGCGGCGAGTTTGAAGTATTTACCGGCAGGCTCTCCAACAAACTGTTTTTGCAGGACCTCGAGAAACCGGTATCTGCCATTCCCGACAATCTCATCGTGGCCAATCCGTATATCATAGCGCCATCCAAAACATTTAAACAACCTTTCAGCATCCAGATCAAAAGCTCGGATGCTGATGCTAAAATATATTACACGCTTGATGGATCGACACCAACAGCCGGTTCTGTATTGTACACGGCTCCGGTTACCATCTCGGCCAATACAACAATTAAAGCTATAGCCATTGTAAATGGAAAAAGCAGTTTTGTTGATGAGGCCAGTTTTGTGAAGGAAAACTAAATGAGCTTTCGGTGTTTTTATTTATTACCACGCAACGCTGTCATTTCGACTGGAAGGAGAAATCTTATATGAGTAGTCTATCTTATCTATAAGATTTCTCCTCGTACCTCGTTCGAAATGACAGCTATTTTCCACTTTTTCTAATATCTTTCCCAGCACTTCTAAAACTCTATAACCTCCTACGGCATCCCCGAATACCATGATTTACAAAAAAATAAAACATTTGATTACAAATATGGTTAGCTTTAATTAATAAATAATAAAATCTAAATCATCAATCACCATGAATGACATTCCATCAAAAGACGACGGCAAAACAGCAGGAATTGTAAGCTACTTTTTTATCATCGGTTGGCTAATCGCTTACTTCGCTTTGTACAAGGATAATAAAACCGCGCAGGCAAGTTATCAGTTAAGACAAACCTTATTATTTCACATCGCGTCCATAGTTATTTACTGGGCGGCCTCGGCTATTTTCGCGGCTATATTTTTCTCCGGAGGGTATACTATTGGTTATTCACTTTTCTGGATAATCCGCGTTGGCCTATTTGTTTTATGGGTAATAGGCTTTATAGGTGCCATTAATGGCGAAAGCAAGCCTATACCACTTATCGGCGAAAGAGCACAATCAATGTTCTCAGGTATATAAGGCATTTCTAATGAGCAAAAGGTGTCAACTCTGAGCCCTGTCGAAGAGTTGTGCGCAGAGGCCCTGCCCACCATGTTTCGACAGAGCTCAGCATGACACCATTTTATATTTTTAATACTTACGAAGTTTTAAAAACTTCGTAAGTATTTCTTATGTACTAACACTCATCACTCCTTCTGCAGCATTTTTTTGCATTCATCCAACCTGTCCTTTTCCTCCTTTGGAAGTACCGGGTATTTTAATTTCAGGTCTTTTAAAGTTTGCAATATCACATTGGAGATAGCTATGCGGGTAAACCATTTTTTATCGGCGGGTACTACATACCAGGGACAATCCTTAGTGGCGGTTTCCTGGATGGCTTTTTGATACGCGGCCATATAATCGTCCCAATATCCACGTTCCTCAATATCGGATGCCGAAAATTTCCAGTTCTTTTTAGGGTCGTCTATCCGTTGTAAAAAACGCTCCTTTTGTTCGTCTTTTGATACATTAAGAAAAAACTTAATGATCACCGTCCCGCTATTAGTCAGGTGCTCTTCAAAACCCCGGATGCTTTCATAACGCTTATCCCAAAATTTAGAGTCGATGTCTTTTACACTATTTACACCAGGCAGGTTTTCTTTTAATATCAGTTCGGGGTGTACTTTGGTGATAAGTACATTTTCATAGTGCGAGCGGTTATGGATACCAATGCGTCCACGCTCGGGCAGGGTCTTATAATGGCGCCATAAAAAATCATGTTGATAATCTTCGGTACTGGGTTGCTTAAAACTATATACCTGGCAACCCTGAGGGTTTAGCCCCGATAAGGTATGCGCAATGGCACTGTCCTTACCTGCAGCGTCCATCGCCTGAAAAATAATCAGCAGCGCATATTTATTGGCGGCATAAAGCTCGGTTTGCAGGTCGGATGTTTCTGCTATCAGTGCGGTGAGCACATCTTTGGCATCGTCTTTTTCAAAACCATCGGCATAAGCGGCATCATGATCTTTAAGCGAAAAACCTTTGCCATTGTCGATCTTAAACTTGTTAATTATATTACTCATATTAAAAAAATTGCTTTACAGTTTTGCCAACTTAAAATTTAGATGTTAAAATTGCGTTGATAACGGTACTGTTTATTTAAATTTATAATTATCCATACCCATAAAAGTCAATTCAAATTTGACCGAACCTCTATAAATACGGTTTTAAGGTAATGAAAATTTAATGCCTTATGCTTACAAACAGGTTGGTGATGGGTATACTGTAACTTTTATGTAAACTGTATATATTAATATTTGTTTGATACTATGATTTAGTGTCATTATTTTACATCTTTACCCAATGTTCCGACGTATACGAAACCGATTTTTAAGATATTTCGCCATATTTATTTACTTCGTCATCATCTTTTTTTGTTGTATCGAACTCAATTTCCTTTGGCTTTCGGGTTACTCACCTGATATGCAAGACATTAAAAACCCCGTAATGTCTGTTGGTTCTGAGGTATATACCGCCGATGGTAAGCTGATAGGCCAGTACTATAAAGAGAACCGCTCACCTGTGGAGCTCAAAAACATCTCCCCCAACCTCATCAACGCCCTTGTTGCCACCGAAGACGTGCGTTTTTACAAACACAACGGGGTTGATTTTTACTCATTTTTTACCAGTATGCTATCCACTGCCAAAGGCGAACGCCGCGGTGGCAGTACGATTACCCAGCAATTGGCCAAAAATCTGTTCGAGACCAGGAAGCGGAAATCACAGGGCTTTATTAAACATATCCCGGTAATCCGCACTGTAGTTTACAAGTGTAAGGAATGGCTTACCGCCTTCAAAATTGAGCACGTTTATAATAAGGAGCAAATACTTACCCTGTATTTAAATACCGTACCTTTTGGCAATAATTCTTTTGGTATTAAAACCGCCTCATTAAAATATTTTAATAAAACACCTGATAAAGTTACCCCAGCCGAAGCCGCATTGCTTATTGGGATGCTTAAAGCTACTTCGAGCTACAATCCTATTAAAAACCCAGATCGTGCGCTGGAGCGCCGTAACACGGTTTTAGGACAGATGCAGAAATACGGCTATTTGACCAAGGCCGGCTATGATACCAGCTTCAAATCGCCCATAAAACTTAATCTGAGCTATGTGGAAGAAGATTCACATGGCGACTCTTACCTGCGCCGCGCGGTTGAAAAATGGCTGGATAAATGGTGCAAAGAAAATGGTTATAACCTGTATGAGGATGGTTTAAAAATATATACCACCATCGACTCTCACCTGCAGCAATACGCCGAAGAAGCAGTTGCCGAGAAAATGAAGATGCTGCAAAAGCGTTTTAACAATTTGTGGGGTAATAAAAATCCATGGCGCGACTCCAAGGGTGTGGAGATCAAAGATTTTATCCTGAAAAACGAACAACGTCTGCCTATATTCAGCCTGCTGGAAAAGAAATACAAGGGCGATACCGTTCAAATTCAACAATACTTTAAACAGAAAAAACGGATGACCGTTTTTACCTGGAACGGCGAAAAGGATACTACGTTTTCAACCATCGACTCGATTAAATATTACGCGAAGATCCTGAATACCGGTATGATGACGCTGGAGCCATCAACAGGCAAAATAAAGGTTTGGATAGGCGGTATCGATCACCGTTTCTTTAATTACGATCACGTAAACCAGGCGCGCCGCCAGGCGGGTTCAACCTTTAAGCCATTTGCTTATTTAACCGCGCTGGATAATGGTTTTACCCCCTGTGATAAATTCACCGACAAACCCGTAACCATTAAATATAAAGACAATGGCAAAGACGAAGTTTGGCAGCCTAACAATGCCGACTTCAAGTTCTCGTACCGCGAAATGTCTTTACGCTGGGCAATGGGCAAATCGGTAAACTCCATCACCGCGCAGCTGACAGAAAAAGTGGGCTGGGATAAAGTTGTAGAGTATGCCCATAAATGCGGCATTGAAAGTCCGCTCAAGTCGGTACCATCGGTATCCTTAGGCTCAAACGATGTTTCGGTTTTTGAAATGGTGAGGGCTTATAGCACCTTCCTGAACAAAGGCGAAAAACTGGACCCGATACTGGTAACCAGAATTGAGGATCAGGACGGAAGCGTGTTGAAAGAATTTACTTTAAAAACCGAACGGGTGATCAGCGAGGAAACAGCCTGGCTGATGCTTTATATGTTCCGTGGAGGTATGGAAGAACCGGGTGGTACCTCACAAGCTCTGTGGGAATACCCCGGTCTGTGGAAAAAGGATAACCAGATAGGTGGTAAAACCGGCACATCATCCGACTATGTTGACGGCTGGTACATGGGTATCACCAAAGATTTAGTAACCGGTATATGGGTTGGCGCCGATGACCGTAGCGTGCACTTCACCACTTCCGAAACCGGCGAAGGATCACATACGGCATTGCCTATATTTGGCCGCTTTATGGAAAAAGTTTATGCCGATCCAAAATCAGGCTACACCTATGGGTCGTTCCCGAAACCATGGGTAAAAATCACCAAGGAATACAATTGTCCGTCACCAAGAATAGTGGCCGATACCGCCGCAGTTGACAGTACAAGCAACCCTATTGATACAACGCACGTAATACCTGTACCGGCAACACCAACTACTACACCCGAAAATCCAGAAAATACACCACCGGGCAATAAATAGGGTGAGTCGATGTGCAGATGCAGACGGATGTGCAGATGTGCGAATATGCAGATGTGCAGATGATGAATGGATGATTCGTTTCAATTATTTGCACATCCGCACATCTGCATATTCGCACATCTGAAATCCACACATATTTTTCATTAAATTAGCGATGTCATCTATTAGTTAAGTTATGAATAAACACTACCCCTTATCAAATAAGGCCAAAAAGTTCACTTTTGTACTCCTTTGTATTATAGGTTCTTTATTGATAAGTACTGGTGCCCATGCCCAGTATTTCGGGCAAAATAAAGTGCGCTATAAAAACCTCAAGTTTAAAGTATATAAAACCCCGCATTTTGAAATTTACTATTACTTAAAAAATGATAGTATGGTAAAGCGCTTCGCGCAGGAAAGCGAATTGTGGTATACATTACATCAGCAGGTTTTTAAGGATACATTTAAAACTGCTAATCCTATCATCCTTTACGCCAATCACCCCGACTTTCAGCAAACTACTGCCATTGATGGCGAAATTGGTGTAGGTACCGGCGGTGTTACCGAGGGTCTGAAAAACCGCGTAGTAATGCCCGTGATGGAAACCAACCAAACCACCCGCCACGTTATCGGGCACGAACTGGTGCACGCATTTCAGTACCGTGCGCTGCAAGCTGGTGAAGGCGATAGTTTTGAGGAGATCAACAACATCCCACTCTGGATGATTGAGGGTATGGCCGAATACTTGTCCTTAGGTAAAAAAGATACCTACACAGCCATGTGGATGCGGGACGCGTATCTGAACCATGATATCCCCTCGGTACGTGACCTTACAGAAAGCAATAAGTATTTCCCTTATCGCTATGGCGAGGCATTTTGGTCGTTCCTGGGTTCAACTTATGGCGATACGGTAATTGTACCCTTCTTTAAAAATACAGCACGCTATGGTCTTAATTATGGCATCAGGCGTAGCTTTGGGTATGATGATAAGACCCTGTCGCGCCTGTGGAAAACCTCCATCCAAAACACTTATAAACCTTTTCTAAAAGATACGGTTCAAAAGCCAGTAGGTATGAAACTGGTTGATAGCAAAACAGGTGGCGATTTGGTAGTGGCGCCAGCTGTAAGTCCCGATGGTAATTATGTGGCCTTTTTATCGGCTAAAAGCTTGTTTTCTATAGATCTTTATCTTGCCGATGCACATACGGGGCGCATCCTGCGAAAGCTCACAAGCAAGGTATCAAACACGCATATTGATGAGTTTAATTTTATAGAATCGGCTGGTGCGTGGTCGCCCGACGGTAAGAGGTTCGCCTTCAGTGTATTCAGCAAAGGACGAAACCGGATGATTGTGGTTGATGTAGCCAGCGGCAATACACTGAATGATGTTTCGATGGGGAAAGCCGAGCAATTTAGCAACCTGTCCTGGTCGCCTACTGGTAAGGATATTGTTTTCCAGGGGCTATCCGAAGGTCAGGGCGATTTGTACTCCTATAATTTCGACACCCAAAAAGTCACCCAGCTGACCAACGATAAATATTCCGATTACCAGCCAAGCTATTCGAGGGATGGTAAAAAGATCATTTTCTCAAGTGACAGAACCACTTATGATCAGTCGCTAGAACAGGATATCCCGTTTAACCTGGCCGAGCTTGACCTGGCCACGGGCAAAATAACCGACATTAAAATATTCAACGGCTCCAACAATCTCAACCCGCAATACTCTGCCGATGGTTCGCAGATTTACTTTCTATCCAACCGCGATGGCTTTCGCAATATGTACCGTTATACCCCGGCTAGTGGTAAAATTGAGCAGATGACTGATCTGTTTACAGGTATATGCGGCATTACCGAATACTCACCGGCCTTAAGCATCTCCAGTCATGATGATGTGGTTTACTCTTATTATCGCGCCCAAAAATATTCTCTGTATAACGCAAAGGCATCCGATTTTAAACCGGTGACATTGCAGGCTACCGATGTAAACTTTAGCGCTGGTATACTGCCGCCAGCCCGCGCCGTTGGTGTAGATCTGATTAATTCTAATTTGAATAACTATCTGGCTTATAAAAAAATCCCGGCCGATTCGGTTGTCAACATCGCCTACAAACCCAAGTTTAAGCTTGATTACTTAGCTGGCAGTGGTATTGGCATTGGCGTGAGTAGCTTTTACGGCACAAGTTTATCAAGCGGAATACAAGGCGTTTTCAGTGATATATTGGGCCGTAATCAGATATTCGCGGCAGCCTCTGTTAACGGACAGATATATGACTCCGGCGCAGCGATCACGTACGTAAACCAAACTGGCCGCTGGAATCTTGGCTTTGGTATATCACATATCCCTTACCAGTTTGGTGTACAAACACAAACCTTCCCAACAAAAAGCGTGAGCGGAAAAAACGAAACCGTTTTGTCAGATAATATTGATATCATACGCAATTTTGAAGATGCTGCCAGGGTATTCACCTCCTATCCTATCTCCAAAACAACACGTTTTGAGGTTGGAGCCGGAGCTTCTTATAACTCCTACCGGGTAGATCGCTATGCCGATTACTATGCATTAGATACCACTGTTAATGCTGATAAAAGCAAAACCATCACCCAAAATTATTTAACATCTGATAAGAAAAAGATAGCTAATGATGATGAAAGCAAGCTAATCGGTACCAGCTTAAAATCATATTCGCTTTTCAACGTATCAACCGCTTTGGTGGGCGATAATTCCTTTTTTGGTGTAACCGCACCGCTCAACGGATTTAGATATCGACTGGAAGCAGAATACAACTTTGGCACCTACCATTTCTTTGCGCCAACTATCGATCTCAGAAAATACGTGCGGGTTGAACCTGTTACCTTTGCTGCCCGCTTTTATGGGTACGGACGTTTTGGTGGTGATGCAACAGGATTGTACCCTTTATATGTGGGCTATCCATTCTATATCCGTGGTTACGAAGGGCAAACTTTTTACAACAACGGCAGAGCAGGAACAAACGGCTTCACTATTGATCAGTTATCAGGCAGCCGAATCGCGGTATTTAATTTCGAGGTACGATTACCTTTTACCGGCCCCGAGAAGCTGGCCCAAATCAAATCAAAGTTCCTGTTTACCGATCTTAACTTATTTTTCGATGCCGGTTTAGCCTGGAACGCCGGCGATCATATTTATTTCCAGAAAAACCCACCGGTAATTGGCGAAAAACCGGTGCTTAATGACGATGGTACACCTTCCATAGTAAACGGACAGCCAGTTACTCAACCGGTATACGGCAGGGTTCCGGCACTAAGCGCGGGTATATCATTAAGGATTAACGTATTTGGAGCTTTTGTGTTGGAGCCCTACCTGGCCGTTCCATTTAATCGCACCGATGTTAAAAAACCATTATTTGGTTTAGGATTTACGCCCGGATGGTAGAATGATGATCATATAAAAGTAATAAAAGCAAAAGCGGCCCTAAAGCCGCTTTTTTTTATTTAAAACCTAAATGGTTCAAAATAGTTATGAAATAATATCTGTTTATATTTGCAGCCTGAAATGAAAAAAATACTGTTGTTGAGTTTGGCTCTGATGATGTGTAGCTTCGCCGTACTTGCCCAGGCAGCTGATACCGACCCTGTTGGCAATGTGCCGGCATTAGGTTCGATGAAAAGTACTGCTGGCGACAGCATGCAACCTGCCAATGATATTATACAAAATATAGCCGCAGATAAAGATCTGTCCATATTTTATAAATTTGTTAATTCGGCCAATCTCGCCGAAACCTATGAAAGCAAAGGTCCGATTACCATATTTGTACCTGCTAATGAAGCATTTGAAAGTTTACCGCCCGGTAAGCTTGATACGCTTTTAAAACCAGCACACGTTTGGGAATTAACTCATCTACTAGCCTATCACGCTATCGCAGGAAAATTTAGTGCCAAAGAGTTACACAAGCGGATCAATAAACACAAAGGATCAACCACTTTAACTACCATTAGCGGTGGTAAACTCATTGCTAAAACCGACGGTAATAATAATATCATACTGGAAGATGAAACCGGTGGCCAATGTATCATTAGCCGATCAGATATTGCACAAAGCAACGGTGTAGTACATATCATCAGTAAAGTATTGTTACCCAAACCAAAGGCTGTATAATAATACAGATAGGTGACAATCTGCCTAAAGCAGCGCTACGTATTTAAGATATAATAAATTGTAAGGTTTAGTTGCTATGAACGACTAAACATACAAAAACACAGATGGGCTTAGTAACTCATCAGGTTATTTATGTTGACTAAATACTTCCAAATGAAAAGATCAATTTTAGCCATAGCGATATTATTTGCTGTAACCGCATTCGGTTGCCAGAATAGCAGCGGACAGGATGCCAAAAGAAAGCTGAGCAAACCGGCAGAAGAGTGGAAAAAATCATTAACGCCCAACCAATACCATATTATGGTTGAAAGTGGAACAGAGCCGCCTTATAAAAACGAGTACTGGAACAACCACCAAAAAGGTGTTTATGTAAGTGCTGCTACCGGCGAAGTGCTCTTTAGCTCTGAAGATAAATTCGACAGCGGCACGGGCTGGCCAAGCTTTGTTAAACCCGTCGATTCTAAAAAAGTTGCCATTGTGCATGACGACAGTTATGGCATGAGCCGCGACGAGGTTATTGAAAAAAGTACCGGTTTACACCTGGGTCATGTTTTTGATGATGGCCCCACCAATCGCGGAGGCAAAAGATATTGTATGAACTCAGGCGCATTAAAGTTTATTAAAAAGTAACCGCCCGGCGATTAGCATTTACTGATGGGCGTAATTGTGGCCTTACACGCAACCCACTTTCATATTTTAGGCCAATGGTCAGATCTACCCAATCAGGATTAACAGGTCTGATCATTTTTTCTTTTTGCGGGCGTGTGTAGGTACTCACTACTTTAAAACGTTCCATAGCCTGCTCTTCGGTGTTGATCTCTTCAAAATAAACCAAACGGTTAAGCTGCTGCGCGCTGTCGAAAAACAAAGTGGGCATATCGCTATAAAATTGCAGTGTTTTTACAAGATCTGAGCATAAACCAACGTGAAGATTTTTCCTGTTTCTGTCGGTGATGATATATACAAAACGTTTCATTTTATGATAAAAATTTTGGTGAACCAATATTTATTACTAACTTTATGAGCATAAAATTACTAATAATTTTAGCAAATGCAAATTTTATGTCAATAATTTCACAAAATATTAAGTTTCTCCGCAAAAAGAAGGGTTTAACCCAGCAACAATTTGCCGATCAGTTAGGTATAAAACGTTCATTAGTAGGCGCATATGAAGAAGAAAGGGCCGAACCCAAATACGAACTACTAAAAACTTTAGCAATATTTTTTGACGTTACTATTGATGACTTTATTAACGAAACCATCGATGAAAAATGGGCACCTAAGCCCAAGGGCAATCCTGCCAACCTGCGTATACTAAGTATCTCTGTTGATAAAGAAGATAACGAGAACATTGAAATGGTACCGCTCAAAGCAAGCGCGGGTTATCTGAATGGCTATGCCGATCCGGAATATGTATCTCAATTACCTAAGTTTTATCTGCCCATGTTTAAACAAGGTACCTTTCGGGCCTTTGAGATAAAAGGCGATTCGATGCTGCCTATATTATCGGGCGATATTATTATAGGCGAATACCTGGAAAACTGGGCTGATATTAAAAGTGGCGAAACTTATATCGTGATATCCAAAAATGATGGTGTTGTATATAAACGCATCGGCAATAAATTTAAAGAAAACAAAAAGCTCAAACTGATATCCGATAATCCCGTTTACGAACCTTACGAAATAAACGGAGAAGATGTGCTGGAAATATGGAAAGCAAAAGGCTATATCTCCACGCAGTTACCACAACCCACTCCCGAGCCTACGATGGAAAGCCTCACCAGTATGATGGCTCAAATGCAGCGCTCTATATCCAATTTACAACAAAGCAACAATTAAGTTACATCGGCTTATTTAAACCTTTACGATATATCTTTATCCTAAGATTATAAAACGTAATAAATTAAAAAGCTATGAAAAAATTGTTGTTAATGTGCTGTTTTCTCATCGGGATTTCAGCGGTAAGCCGTGCACAAGGTGGCGGTATGAGAAAAAGTCCGGAAGACAGGGCTAAAGATCTGCAAACACAGCTCAAGCTTTCTGACGATCAAACCACTAAAGTAACCGCCATATATAAAGAACAGGCTACCAAAATGGATAGCGTAAGAACAGCTGCCAATGGCGACAGGGATGCAATGAGAAGCGCTATGATGCCGATGATGAAAGCAACTAATGATAAGATCAAAGCAGTTTTAACTCCGGAACAAGCAACAGCTTATGATGCCTGGATGAAAGAAAGAATGGGCAGAATGAGACAAGGCGGCGGAGGCGGCTCGCAAAATTAATTGATAATAAAAAGCGGCGCTAAGTCGCTTTTTATATTTTTGCACAAATCATTTCCATTTGACGGCTGCAGAAATACATCTAAAAAAGAAACTGGATGAAAGAAAATCATCGGGCGCTTACAGGACGTTAAAACCTGAAAGTGCTCTTATTGATTTTTGTTCAAATGATTATCTCGGCTTTGCACGGTCGGCAATCTTAAAACACCTCATTGATCAGGAAGTACAAAATCATCCGCATAGTTTAAATGGCTCAACCGGCTCACGGTTATTATCTGGCAATTTACAATATGCCGAAGACCTGGAAAAAATTATAGCTGCTCATCATCAATACCCGGCCGGTCTTCTTTTTAATTCAGGATACGATGCTAACCTGGGTTTATTGTCATCACTGGCGCAACGGGGCGATACTATTATATTGGATGAACTGATCCATGCTTCGGCCATTGATGGTGCCAGGTTAAGCTATGCCAATCGCTACAGCTTTAAACATAACGACATCGAAAGCCTGGAAGCTAAACTAAAATTAGCTAAAGGAAACTGTTACGTGGTAGTAGAGAGCATTTACTCCATGGACGGGGACACTCCCCCATTATTAGATATATTAAACATCACCGAAAAGTACGGTGCACACTTAATTGTTGACGAAGCTCACGCTGTAGGTTTACATCCTTTGGGCCTGGTAACAGAACTTGGTTTATCAAACAGGGTGTTCGCGTCATTAGTTACATTTGGTAAAGCACTGGGCGGCCATGGTGCCATTATGTTGGGCAGCGATATATTAAGACAATACCTGACCAATTTTGCCCGCTCATTTATTTATACAACCTCTGCTTCCTTTCATCAGCTGGCTTCCATAAAAATGGCTTACAGACTATTAAATAGTGCAGAAGAGGAGATTATTAGTCTTAAAAACAATATCAAGCTGTTTAAAGAACAAATTAAGCAGGAAAGCACGTATCCGCTATTAAATAGCGATAGTTCTATTCAATGCATCGTATTCAGGAACAATGACAAAGCCCGTGAAATAGCAAACATTTTGCAAAATAAAGGGTTTGATGTTAGAGCTATAGTTAGTCCAACTGTTGCAGTCGGAACCGAAAGAATACGAATATGTCTGCACTCGTTTAATACAGCCAGTGATATAAACAAACTTGCCACCATTATTAACCAATTTATAAATGCCTGATAAACAACCCATATTCATTACCGGCATAGGCACCGGGGTTGGTAAAACGATTATTTCGGCCATTGTAACAGAAAAACTGAAAGCCGATTATTGGAAGCCCATACAATCCGGAGACCTGGATAACAGCGACACTTTAAAAGTACAGAGCCTTATATCAAACAAAACCACCCGTTTTTACCCCGAGGCTTATCGTTTAACACAGCCTTTTTCGCCACATAAATCGGCTGCGATTGATAAGATTGTAATAGATATCAAAAGTATCATTCCCCCACAAACCCATAATCAATTGGTTATTGAAGGCGCCGGGGGACTAATGGTTCCATTGAATGACAATGGATTAATCATTGACCTGATCAAACAATTAAATGCGCGGGTGATACTGGTATCACAAAATTACCTGGGTAGTATCAATCATACCCTGCTATCGCTTAGTATGCTCAAACAATATGATATACCCGTAATGGGCATTGTATTTAATGGAGATAAGGACATCTATTCAAAAACATTTATTCTCAATTACTCAGGGGTAACAGAGCTTGGACATGTACCCTCTTTTGATAACATTAACCCCAAAACAATAATTGAAGCAGGTAATTACATTGTATTGTAATACAATTTCAAACGTTGACTCTCTGCATTATGAATAAAAAAAGCCGTATCCTATTAAATAGGATACGGCTTTTTTTATTGCGAAATAAATTATGGATTTTGACCTGAAGGCCCAATTGCCGGGTTAGCATTGATCTCATCCTGAGGAATAAGCCATTGCCATCTTACATCACCAACAACCTCACTTAGTGTTTGTGCTAAAGCAGTAGTATGGTTTGAGTTCTTCCTGTCTAATGGCAGGTTAAGACGCTTTAAATCTAAAAAGCGGAAACCCTCGCCCCACAACTCAACTCTTCGTTGAATGAGGATCTCATTAATTAAGGCATCACCTGTATTAGTAGACTGTACATAACCGGGGTTTCTGTTTTTAGCTAAGGTGTAAAGTACAGCTTGTGCATTGGCCGTTTCTCCTGCTTTTGCACGCGCTTCTGCTTCGATCAGATACATTTCGGCTACACGCATATGAGGTACATCGCCAATACTGGTTGTACCGGCAACTAAAAACTTTCTGTTCATGTATTTAGCTCTTGTACTTGTAGAAGTAGGAATAGGAAATGCTGTGTTTTTACCGGTTGGATCCCATAATGTTTTCCGGATATCGGTAGCTGCTATCTGATCATAAAGCAATGAATTGATAGCTTTAGGATTGGCCCTGATATTACTAGAGTTGTAGTTTGCCGACATATAGGCAAAGAATGAATAGAAATACTGTGTCTGATCTTCAACCTGATGGCTTCCCCACATCCATTCAACATTTTTATAATCATTAAATCCTGCGGTATAATCGGCGTTGCTCATCAACGAAAGTCCGGCTTTGGCCTCAGATGCATTTTGTGCTGCTTTAGCCCAGTTGCCTTGAGTAAGAGCAATTCTGGCCCTTAAACCCTTAGCAACATTAATGCTGAAATGTGATTTATTAGGGCTGGCGGTAGCAGTAGCAAATAAGGCCACGGCATCATCAATATCCTTATTTATCTGAGTATAAACAGCCTCAACAGTGGCACGTGGTTGCGGAGTAATTGTACTTGTAGTTAATATTGGCACTCCCGGTTGTGTATTATTACCAGCACTGTCGTATCGTTTACCATAAAGCTGTACCAATACAAAATGAGCCCAAGCGCGGTAACATAACGCTTCCGCCTTTATTAGGTCTTTGTCGGCCTGTGGGCCTGTTGCACCTCCTACTTTTTCAATTATAAAGTTAGCATTAACAATAATTTGATAATAAAACTGGTAGGGAAATTTATCATCAATGGAGGTAGCACTCCTGTGCGAGATCCATTTGTACATATTGTTAAACCATCCGTTGCCTGCACTTGTATTCACAAGATCTTCACCAAGCATGTCCAGATCGATCATAATACCACTTTCCCCACCCTGGTTTTGTGTATTATTATATTGTGTATATAAAGAACGGTGAATTCCGTTTAATGCTGCCATCGCATTAGTAGTAGTTGTAAAAACACCAGAATTATCAACCTGACTTGTAGGCGCTGTTTCCAGATAGCTTTTTTTACAAGCGGTAATACTTAATGCCACAAAAATTAGTGGTAAGAATATATATTTTAACTTTTTCATATTAAACTTCCTTTTAGAATCCAACATTTAACCCAAGACTAACTAAACGTGTTGGAGAATAACCATTAGCCGAAACTCCGCTGTATGCATAGGTTGGATCCATACCTTTACGTTTTGAAATTAAACCAAGATTTTCGCCGCTTACATATATCCGCGCATTACGAACATCAATTTTTGACACCCAGCTTTGAGGCAGGGTATAGCTAAAAGTTGCCTGTCTGAAGCTTAAGTAGGAGGCATCAATCAGGAAGCGGTTGGATGTTGCATTATTATAGGTTGACAAACCAATATCCATACGGGGCACATTAGTAACATCGCCTGGTTTTTGCCAGCTTTTCAGCGCATCAACATGCAGCGCGCCACCATAACTTGAGTATGACATTAAGGATTGATAATTACTGTCATAAACTTTACCACCTACAGAATAATTGATCAGGAAGCTCAGTGCAAAGTTCTTATAGCTAAAGTTATTGGCGAAACTTCCAAAGTATTTTGGTATGGCCGAGCCCGAATAAGCAAATAAAGCATTATTGGGATTAGTTGTATAATCGACACCATTAATGGTACGGCTTTGCGCAGGATTACCTACGGCTATACTTTTGTCTCTAACGTACAAAGAAGAACCATCCGAAGGATCAACCCCACCCCATTGACGTAACCAGTAATCATAAATAGAATGGCCAATAGCTAATTGCTTGGTACCGGTAATGATAGTTGGTTGTCCGTCAGGCATTTTGGTGATCCTATTTTTGATAATCGACCAGTTTAAAGTTGCATCCCATTTGAAATTCCTACTTTTTACTATATCGCCGGCAATCTGAACTTCGATACCCTTATTATACATAGAGCCGATGTTTTTTGCAATAGTACCTACCCCAGAAGATACAGGAAGAGGAACAGCAAATAGTAAATTACTTGATTTTCTGTTAAAAACCTCAACTGTACCATGTAATCTATTTTTAAACATTCCATACTCTACTGCGATATCAGTGGAGTAATTGGTTTCCCACTTCAGGTTAGGAGTTGGCAAACTATATAATAATAAACCAGGCTCCGAAGCATTGTTATTGTTCAGGTTATAAAGCGACTGGTAGTTATAGTAAGTTTCATTACTATTCACATCAAGCAGTTTATCGTTACCAACAGAACCGTAAGAAGCACGCAGCTTTAAATAATTAAGCCAGCTAACATTATTTAAAAAGTTCTCAGCACTTACTAACCATGCGCCACCTACCGAAAAGAAATTACCCCATCTGTTTTGTTTTGAAAACTTGGATGAACCATCGGCACGATAACTTCCGTTTAAAAAATACTTACTATCATAGTTGTAATTTACCTGTGAAAAATAAGACTCTAATTTATAAACATCAGTATATGAGTTTAAGTTACTGGTAGTTGTAAAGTTTGCCAGTTCGGTAATGCCGTCAACAACCTGGGTATTGCGTGAGCCTGTAAGGTATTTGTATTGATACTGGTAATTTTCATGACCGGCTATTGCGCTAATGCTATGCTTGTCAAGGTTTTTATTATAACTCAATATCTGGTTGATAGTATATGACGTGGTTGTAGATGCACTTACAGAAGCCCGGCCACCAGGTGCACCGTCGCCTACTATTTTGTTATCATAGGTTGATGCATCATAATTATCAATATCAACGTTAGCACTTGGAGTAAACTTAAAATCTTTCAAAAAGGATATTTCACCATAAGTACGGGCACTCAGAACATTACGTTTAAATAGGTTGTTATTTAACAATGTTTCTTCAACCACATGCCTGCCATTACTTGCACCGGCCGGGCGGGCGGCGCCAAGATCATAAACTTTGTTGCCATTTGCATCTAAAACAAATGCCCCGCTTGCATCATGAACGTATACCGGGTATATGGGTCCTATACCACGTGCAAAACTAAAAATGTTATTGTAGGCTGTAGTACCAATACCACTTGCCTGATTCGACTTGGTAATATTTCCTGCCAGGTTAAGTCCGGTTTTAAACCATTTCACAGGTCTGGCATTTAAACTTAATCTACCAGTAAATCTTTCATAATCAGACTTCTGTATATATCCCTTATCATTTAAATAACCCAAGGATAAGAAATAATCGTTTTTATCTGTAGCGCCGCTGTAATTTAAATTAGCATCGGTTCTTTTGCCGGTACGCTTCAATGGGGCATACCAATCAAAATCATTGTATAAAAGCTTAGCATCAGGATTAAGCTTACCATCCGTTCCTACTATACTATTATCCGCTACGTTAAAAGGATTATAACCTAATAGGCCTTTTATCGCTCCTGAAGCTTTTGTTGCAGCGTCAGCAGCACTGATACCCGTACCACTTGCGGGGTAAACAAGGCTATTTTTATAGGCTTGCCATGCTAATGGATAATATTGTTGAGCATTAACCCGGTCATACTCAGGCACCCCTCTTGAGCTTATACCCTGGTTAATATTTAAGTTTAACTGGTCATGTCCTTTTTTACCTTTCAGTGTGGTAATAATAACTACACCATTTGCTGCCCTTGAACCATATAATGCCGACGCCGACGCATCTTTTAATACAGATATGTTATCAATATCATTAACATTTAAATTTCCTATACCAAGGTCATATACCGAACCATCCACTACATATAAAGGCTCACTTGAAGCATTTATAGATCCAATTCCACGAATTCTGACAGATCCTGTAGCACCCGGTTGACCGCTACCCGCTGTTACCTGTATACCAGGGGCGGCACCTTGTAATGCATTATTAACATTGGTTAACGTTCTTTGCGCCAACGCATCTTTATTAATAGTAGCTACCGAACCTGTTAAAGCTTCTTTCTTGGATGTTCCATAAGCCACCACAACAACTTCTGTTAATTGTTTGTTAACGAGATCCAATTTTACATCAATTTTTTGCGATGAACCCGCTTTAACAGTTAGTGTGTTGTATCCAATAAAACTAAATACCAACGAATTTTCGCCAGATGCAGCACTAATGGTATACACACCATTAGCGTTGGTTTGTACACCCCGGTCAGTACCTTGAATTTTAACAGAGACCCCTGATAATGGCAATCCATCGTCAGCGCTTGATACCTTTCCAGTAATTTTTCTGACCTGAGCAAATACACCATTTAGTGAAATAATACTTAAGACAAAAAACAAGAGTAATGTTTTCTTCATACTTTTTTTGTTTTAGTTTTTATATAAATTAATTGTGATGAAAGTATGAATTTTGTATTTAGTAACATATGATTGTTACATAGTAAATGACATTTTACAATAAAATGACTACTTTATTAACATTATTACCTAGTTATCATTGAAATATTCTCTTATTTCCTTGGATATAATTAACCGGCAATAAACTCATTTACAACAACTAACAACATTATTTATTCCTATTTGGGCTATTAAACTTCACTACTATTAATAAATACAGCAATCATCATCCAGGTACCTGAAGGTATTTTGTCAAATAAATAATTTACGCCACTTTAGCTTATCGTTTTAAAGCAATATATAACCTCACATCAGCATGAAAAATATTACCGTAATAGGTTCAGGAACAATGGGCAATGGCATTGCCCATGCTTTTGCGCAGCATAATTTTGAAGTGTCATTAGTTGATATTAACCCCGACGCTTTAAATAAAGCTATACAAACCATCACCAGCAATCTCGATCGCCAGTTAAAAAAAGGGGCTATAGATGAACAATTAAAAAATGATACGCTTAGTCGTATTAAGACTTACACCGATTTGCAACAGGGAGTGGCGAATGCTGATCTGGTTATAGAGGCCGCTACGGAGAACAGGGACATTAAATTGAAGTTATTCAGGCAGCTCAGCGATATTTGTGGTGATAAAGTGATCCTCGCCTCCAATACATCGTCCATATCCATTACCCAAATTGCTGCAGTTACTAAAAATCCGGGCAATGTGATAGGCATGCATTTCATGAACCCCGTACCGGTAATGAAACTGGTAGAAGTGATCAGAGGTTATGCTACTACCGATTATGTTACTCAAACCGTAATGCAATTATCCAAAACATTAGGCAAAGACCCGGTTGAAGTAAATGACTACCCCGGCTTTGTGGCCAACCGGATCTTAATGCCAATGATTAACGAGGCTATTTATACGTTATATGAAGGGGTTGCCGGTGTTGAAGAGATTGATACCGTGATGAAACTGGGCATGGCTCACCCCATGGGCCCTTTACAATTGGCCGATTTTATAGGGCTTGATGTCTGTCTGGCTATTTTAAAGGTATTATACGATGGCTTTGGCAATCAAAAATATGCACCTTGTCCGTTATTGGTGAATATGGTAACAGCAGGCCATTTGGGTGCAAAATCAGGAAATGGCTTTTATAAGTATACCCAAGGCAGCAAAGAACTGGTAGTAGCTGACAAATTCACCAAAAATTCATTAAACCTATAATTATCTTAATGGTCTATAATCTGTAAGCATTTTTAATTAAAACACTTTACAGATGAAAAAGATAGCGAAAATAGGATTATTACTGGCCTTAACCGGCACTTTATTCAGTTCATGCGCCGCCGACTATTATGTAGCCGAACGCCCTGTTGAACCGGTATATGTACGCCCTGTTGCTCCCTATCCCGGCGCCTATTGGGTTCCCGGCGAGTGGGCCTGGCGGGGCGGAAGATATGCTTATATTAATGGCTACTATGCCCATCCTCGCCCTGGCCGTGTTTATGTACAGGGATATTGGCACCCCGTTCATCGTGGATACGCATGGCATCGAGGTTATTGGAGATAAGCTGCAAATGTGCAGATATGCAGATGTGCAAATGATGGATGGATAAAAAAAGACCTTGCTGAACTCAGCAAGGTCTTTTTTTATTTACACTTTATAATTAATCGTTTATTCATTCGCGCATCTGCATATCCGCACATTTTCACATCAAACTACATTCGCTCAGGTACATCAATACCCAGCAGGTTCATGGCCTTACTGATCACTTTGGCCGATGATGCCGATAACTGCAAGCGAAATTGCTTTGATATCTCGTCCTCGGCCTGGAGGATTGATTTTTCGTGATAGAATTTATTGTAAACCTTAGCTAGTTCGTATACGTAGTTTGCTATAACTGCCGGACTATAGTCATTAGCTGCTGTATGGATAACATCAGGAAACTGAGTTAACAATACGATCAGATCACGCTCAACATCTGCAAGTTCTGCAATTTCAACTGTAGTATTAACCTGATAATTGGCTCTGCTCAACACCGATTTGATACGGGCATGGGTGTATTGTATAAATGGCCCGGTATGCCCTTGAAAATCAACCGACTCATTAGGATCAAACAACAAGCGTTTTTTAGGATCAACCTTTAAAAGAAAATATTTCAGCGCCCCCATACCAATAGTGTGGTATAACTGTTGCTTATCTTCTTCACTAAAGCCATCAACCTTGCCCATAGCTTCGGTTTGTTCCTTAGCGGTAGCTTCCATTTCGGCCATCAGATCATCGGCATCAACTACAGTACCCTCACGTGATTTCATTTTACCCGATGGCAAATCAACCATACCGTACGACAAGTGGAACAAACCATCTGCCCCGGCTTTACCCAATTTACGCAATATCAGGAATAGTACTTTAAAGTGATAATCCTGCTCATTACCTACCACATAGATTGATTTATCCATGTGAAAGTCGTTATATTTTAACTGGGCAGTGCCCAAATCCTGGGTAATATAAACTGATGTACCATCGGAGCGTAATACCAGTTTCTCATCCAATCCATCAGACGTTAAATCTATCCAAACAGAGCCATCTGGCTTTTTGAAGAAAACACCTTTTTCCAGGCCTTCTTCTATAATATCCTTACCTAAAAGATAGGTATTTGATTCGTAGTAATATTTATCGAAATCAACGCCCAATTGCTTGTAGGTTTCAGCAAACCCTGCATATACCCAGCCATTCATGGTTTTCCACAGATTGATCACCTCAGAATCACCAGCCTCCCATTTTTGCAGCATTTGCTGAGCTTCTTTGATAACAGGAGCATTCTTTTTGGCTTCATCCTCACTTTGCCCTTCAGCTTTCAGCTCTTCGATCTGAGTTTTATAAGCCTTATCAAAAAGCACATAATATTTACCTACCAAATGATCACCTTTCATACCCGACGACTCAGGTGTTTCACCATTGCCAAACATTTGCCAGGCCAGCATGGATTTGCATATGTGTATACCGCGATCGTTCACCAGGTTTGCTTTTACTACTTCATAACCGGCCGCGCCTAATATCTGCGCTACAGAATAACCTAAGAGGTTATTACGGATATGTCCCAGGTGCAGTGGCTTGTTGGTATTGGGTGACGAATATTCCACCATTACTTTTTGACCATTGGACTTGGTTACGGCAAAACCACCCGGCAATATATGGCTATATAATTGACCAATCCAGTATTCATCACTGATAGAAATATTCAGAAAACCTTTAATCACGTTAAACGCGGCAATTTCCTTTACTTCATTTTTCAGGTATTCGCCTATTTCGGCACCCGTTTGCTCTGGGCCTTTGCGCGAAAATTTGGTAAAAGGAAATGTTACTATAGTTATTTGCCCTTCAAATTCTTTTCGGGTTTCCTGTAAACTTATAGCAGCCGGGGCTACATCTGTTTGATATAGTTGTTTTATTGCTTTAACAGCCGCCTCAATAATAAAATCCATTCGGCAAAATTAATTAAATTGCTAATATCCTTGTTATAATAAAATGTTGATTATTCTCAATAGATTTGCTCTTCTCATACCTATTTATGACACTTAAAAACAACGATTTTAAAATAGATGTAGCCTCCGAAATTGGAACACTCCGTACCTTACTCATCCATAGTCCTGATAGCGGACTTGGTAAAGTAGTACCCTCAAAAGCCCAGGACTGGCTGTTTGAAGATATTGTACATCTGGATACCATGCGTAAAAACGAATATGATTATTACGTAAAACTGTTGCTTTATTTTTTAGATCCGGATAAGATCAAAGGTAAACTACAGCAAGTTGATCAAGATCATCAACGTGCATTTTTTAAACCTGACAATCCTGATTTTCATGCTTCGGGAAAAGTAATTGAGATACAAACCCTGCTTGCCGATATTTTAAAACAAGCCGATATCCGCGAAAAACTGGTAGCATCAGTTTGCGCTATTGAAAGCTGTAATTATCGTCTGCAGCAGCAATTAATTGATACCGATCCTGTTGAGCTGTCTAAAATATTTATATCGGGCTCATTAAGTACCGAAGAAATGATCTTCGCGCCAATACCTAATCTTATTTTCTCGAGGGATATTGGCATTGCCATTAATAACCACATGCTGTTGAATAAGCCTGCAAAAAAAGCACGCTTCCGCGAAACATTACTGGCACGATATATATTTTTTAATCATCCATTGTTTACGGAGTACCGCAACAACATTTTAGAGATACCGGAAACCGCACAGCATTTTTTACGCCCCGGCGAAGACAATCTCGAAAAAACAACCCTGGAGGGTGGCGATGTAATGATGGTAAGTCCACAACACCTGGTTATCGGCTGCAGCGAACGCACCTCAATCAGCGGAGCCAATGAAGCCATTAAACTTTTGTTTGACAATGATGTAGTGAAGAAAGTAACCATTGTAAAAATTCCGCACAAGCGCGATTACATGCACATTGATACGGTTTTCACGCAGGTTAAACGCGATACCTGGGTACTGTTACGCTCGCTGGCTGTTGCCGAAGCCCCTATTGAAGAACAAGAGCCTATATCCTGGTTTGCTGATAAAAAACAAAAGGAACGACCAGAAATTGTACAATTTGAAAAAGGCGAGAAGCCAAGATTATTTGGCTGCATTGAAGATTTGTTAGCAGATATCAGCGAAAATGATTTGCAAAGCGGTCATAAAACAAAATTCATCTACTCGGGCAATAATACGTTCCCATTTGATGCCCGTGAACAATGGACAGATTCTTGCAACCTATTGGCCATTAAAGAAGGCGTAGTTTTAGGATACGATCGTAATGATAAAACCGTGGAAGCCTTTAAACAAAACGGCTTTAGTGTGATTAGAGTAAATGACCTGCTGCAGAAATTTGAATCCGGCGAACTTGATCCGCAAAACCTGACCAACACTTTAATTTTAATGCCATCGGCAGAGCTTTCCAGAGCCCGCGGTGGTTTTCATTGCATGAGCATGCCGCTTTTAAGAGATAAAGTTTTATAATCATCAATTTATTGGGTCATTAAGTCATTTTCTAAAAAAACTTAATGATCCAATGACTAAATGACTTAATGACTAAATAAAATGACCAACCATCAATCAACCAATAATATATTAATGATCAGGCCGGTAAGTTTCGGCTTTAATGAACAAACAGCCGGGAGTAACGCTTTTCAGAACCGTGATGCGGATCAACAGGCTGTGCAGGATAAGGCCCTGACAGAATTTAATGGTTTTGTAAAAACACTGAAAGAAAATGGGGTAAATGTTACTGTGGTTGATGATACTCCACAGCCGCATACACCCGATTCTATCTTTCCGAACAATTGGGTATCGTTTCATGCCGATGGTCAGGTGTTTTTATACCCCATGCAGGCCGAAAACCGTCGGTTGGAACGAAGGGAAGACCTCATCAGTAAACTGGAGGATCATTTCAAGATAAACCATGTTATAGATTTAAGTCGTTTTGAAGACGAAACCAAATTTCTGGAAGGTACAGGCAGTATGGTACTCGACAGGGAAAATAAAATAGCCTATGCCTGTCTTTCTCCCCGTACAGATAAAGATGTGTTGAACCTATTTTGCAAACAGGTAGACTATCAGGCCATCAGCTTTGACGCGGTTGATGAACATGGAAAAGCTATTTATCACACCAATGTACTCATGTGCATTGGAAGTGGGTTTACTGTTATTTGTTCCGACAGCATTCCTAATCCTCATGAAAAAATAGAAGTTCTGGAATCGCTGCGATCAACCCAAAAAGAAATTATTGAAATATCATTTGAACAAATGAACCGGTTCGCCGGCAATATGCTGGAGGTAAAGAACAAGACTGACGAAACCCTGATCGTGATGTCGAAAAATGCTTACGATGCACTTCATGAAGACCAGAAAAGCGCACTCCAAAAATACGGAAAGTTGGTTTATGCTGATATCAATACGATTGAAACCAATGGTGGCGGCAGTGCCCGTTGCATGATGGCGGAAGTGCATTTGCCTGCCGCATCAGATCATTAGTTTGCCCATCCATCATTTTGCACCAAAATGTATACAGCTTTCTGACACTTGGCACAGAAAAATTTTCTTACAGGCAGAAAAAATAAAATATTTTTAACAAACCAGTTTCTGTGCATTTGAAAATGAAACTGATTTTTACAGGTAGAACAATAGTACTTTTTGTTGTTATAATTTCGCTCAACCATAATTAATCAAAAGATAATTAATATAGCTAAAATAGAAATAATAAACAAAAAATTAACTATAAGGAATAAAATTTATGTAAACATTTATAACAAATATATCTTTTAACCGGCATCCAAAATAAAAGTGTCTTGAATAATGCACCTCTTGGAATCCTTTCAACCTGTGCTGCACCGCATTTTGTACAAAATAGTTGTCTCCTATTAAGAGTATTCGAATGAGAGGTTGTTATTGACTTTAGCGACATAAATTACCCTTTATATAATACAATAATAACCACGAGTGAACAAAATGAATGCCACACAGCAACTATCTTAACTATAAAATAAAAACTTTACTTTAACAAGATATCTTTTACGTTTTTTCCAATCTCTTTTTACCGGTTTAAAGCATTATCAGGCAACCCATATGACACATTATAATTCGCTGATTATTAACCCCAAAACGGCATGAACATACCATCCCCTACTGCTTGCTAAATAAATTACATTCAAACTATAAAATTTATCCTAACAATTAGCCGTTAATTCCGTTTAAAAATCACATTTTTGCCCCAAATTTTTTAAGGATGCAGAGTTACCAGGAATTTCTTGATTTGAGTGTAGGTTTCCCGCAGGATGGTTTTGAAATCATCGACGATGAACTATACTTTCAGGACCTTAATTTAATGGAGATGATCGAAACGTACGGTACGCCACTTCGTTTCACTTATCTGCCCATGATAACCAAGAAAATACAGCAAGCTAAGCTGTTATTTCAACAGGCTATCATCAAAAACAATTACCGTGGCAGTTATAAATACTGCTATTGTACCAAGAGTTCGCATTTCAGGCACATTGTGGAGGAAGCGTTGAAAAACGAAATCCACCTGGAAACATCCTCAGCCTTTGATATGCCGATGATTGATGCTTTAGAGAAAAAAGGCGCGGTAACCAAGGATATCACCGTAATATGTAACGGATTCAAAACATTCCAGTATAAAACCTATATTATCGACATGCTGCATGATGGTTTTAAAAACATCATCCCGGTACTGGATAATAAGGAGGAATTTAACCTGTACGATGATGAGATTGAAATGGATACCCCATGTAACCTGGGTATCCGTATAGCGGCTGAAGAGCAACCCGACTCGCAATTCTATACCTCCCGTTTGGGTGTACGTATGGAAGATGTGATCGATTTTTATCATAACAAGATCGAAGAGAATCCTAATTTCCAGGTAAAACTCTTGCACTTTTTCATTAATTCCGGTATATCAGATACTCCATACTACTGGAACGAACTAGAAAAATATGTAACACTTTACTGTAAGTTCAAGAAAGTAAATCCACATCTGGATACATTGGATATTGGCGGTGGTATGCCTTTCAAAGATTCATTGGTGTTTGATTTTGATTACGAGTACATGATCAACGAGATTGTGAGCCGTATTAAAGAGATCTGCGCTGATAACGACACTGTTGAACCGGATATTATTACCGAATTTGGTAAATACACAGTTGCCGAAGCTTCAGGCATTCTTTATAAGGTGTTAGGTCGTAAGCAACAAAATGATCGTGAAAGATGGTTGATGCTGGATGGTTCATTCATTACCAATTTACCAGATGTTTGGGCTCTGAACCAAAAATATATCCTATTGCCTATTAACAACTGGGATTCGGAATATGAGCGCGTAAACCTGGGTGGTATAACCTGCGATGGCCAGGATTATTATAACCAGGAAGCTCACATGAACAGTGTATTTATGCCTAAAACCCGTAAGGTACAGTACCTGGGCTTTTTTAACACAGGAGCATATCAGGAAGTACTAAGCGGATATGGTGGTATACACCATTGCCTGCTTCCTTCACCGAAACACGTGATCATCCGTCGTAACCGCGACGAAACATTCAACTTTGAGGTGTTTGGTGAAGAGCAAAACAGTAAACAGGTACTGAAAATACTGGGTTATACTACATAAAAGTTTGCAGTTCCGAGTTGATAGCCAATACAACTCTTCCCATACTTATAGCGATAGATTGAATCTATCGCTATTTTTTTGACCGTTGATTTTCATGATTTCGTTGATAACGCTGATTATTTTGAATCCTAATTCAAACTGCAAACTCACTTCGCCGAAGCTACTCCCCAGTAACAACTATTTCTGATCTTTTTTAAAATCTCAGGTGTTATGCTGGACATGGGCTGCTGATATTTACCTTCGTTATTAAGCAAATACATCGTTCCGCTTTGATTATTATAGGCATAGGAGCATAAATTATGCTCTTCCCCATCTTCATTTTTCCGAACATCTATTCTGATTCCATCGGTCAGGTTGGATTTATTTGCTGGCTCTGCCGGGGCTGAAGCTCTGATCCAATTAACAGTATAAGCTATATTTTGTGACGATACCGATGCTGTATTTTGTTTATAACTTTTGCTGGCCTGTATCACTTGCAGCAAGCATTTCACGCAAGGTTCTGCCACAGTAGCAGTACCATAGTTTTTCTGCGGGTTATTAATCACACTATCCTTTTTGCCCGCTACCTGTATAGTAGTTTTTGTAATATCGGCAGATACCGGTTTGGTTTTGGCATGTTCGCAGGCAGTTAAGGCTGCCATCATTATACAAAAACAAGTATTCAATTTTAATACCCTCATGCAAAATAACCTATTCTTTATTGTATATACAGCAATGAAAGCTTTTTGTGTTAACCGTATGTAAACTACACTAGCTCAAAACGACAAAATCACTGCCATTTTAATTTAAACAAGTTATTTATTGCATTTAATGGACATGAAAAGACCTGATTTTCTATAAAAATTTCTTAAAATTGTCTGATTTAATTTTCCCTTGCTGCTAAACATGCCTGCAGGACTTAATCATCACAACAATTTTCAAAAAACCGGGTTATACCTGGTATAATTTAACTTGAGCGTACCTCTACAGGTATTATAAAAAGATGACTAATAGCGATAAAGTTTCAGAATCAAAGGTTGACGTAGTTTTAATTGGCGCAGGTATCATGAGCGCTACATTGGGGGTAATGCTTAAAGAACTGCAACCCGATTTGACCATTGAAATTTTTGAACGACTTGAAGTTATAGCTGCGGAAAGTTCGGCCCCGATGAACAATGCGGGTACCGGCCATTCTGCTTTCTGTGAATTAAATTATACTCCCGAACTTCCTGACGGGACCGTTGAAATAAAAAAAGCCATTAAAATTGCCGAACAGTTTGAGATATCTAAAGAATTCTGGTCATATCTCATCGAACAAAAATATATTCCATCGGCACAAAGCTTTATCCGCAAAGTACCCCACATGAGCTTTGTTTGGGGACCTGAGAATGTAAATTATTTAAAAAAACGCCAGGAAGCCCTTACCAAACATCACTTTTTTAAGGGAATGCTTTATTCTGAAGACAAAGCACAGCTTCAGCAATGGATTCCGCTGGTGATGGAAGGGCGCAGCGAGAATGAAAAAGTTTCGGCCACATTCATGGGTTTAGGTACTGATGTAAACTTTGGCAGTTTAACCAGTAGCTTACTTGATCAGCTGAAACAAAAAAATGGAGTTGCTCTTCATCTTAACCATGATGTACGTAACCTTAAACGTAATAAAGACAATAGCTGGCAGGTGACCGTAAAAGACAAAACAACCGGTCAAAAAAGAAAACTGACCTCTGATTTTGTGTTTGTTGGAGCCGGTGGCGGTGCTTTACCCCTATTGCAAAAATCGGGTATTGCCGAAAGCAAGGGCTTTGGCGGTTTCCCGGTAAGCGGGCAATGGCTGGTGTGTAACAACCCTGATGTTGTTGCGCGTCATGAAGCCAAAGTATATGGTAAGGCATCTGTGGGTTCGCCGCCAATGTCGGTGCCCCACCTGGATACCCGGATGATCAATGGTAAAAGAGAATTGCTTTTTGGCCCATACGCCGGCTTCTCCACCCGCTTTTTAAAAAGAGGCTCATTGCTTGATTTGTTTTGCTCCATCAAGCTAAATAATATATGGCCCCTGCTTGCTGTAGGACGCGACAACTGGCCGCTTACCAAATATCTCATCAGCCAGGTATTACAATCGCCTACAGATCGCTTAAAGGCTTTACAAGAGTACATGCCTACTGCCAAGGCAAACGAGTGGGATCTGGATGTAGCCGGCCAACGTGTACAGGTGATTAAAAAGGACGCCAAACATGGCGGTGTACTGGAATTTGGAACTGAAGTAGTAACATCAGCCGATGGCAGTATATCGGCATTACTCGGCGCGTCACCCGGCGCATCAACTTCGGTACCTATCATGATCCAGTTAATAGAGCGTTGTTTTAAAACCCACATCAAAACTGATGAGTGGCAGCAAAAATTAAAAGAAATGATACCATCGTACGGGCAATCATTAGCTAATGATGAAGCCTTGAGTGAAGTTACCAGGACCAGAACAAGCAAGGTGTTAGGAATAGCATAGAAGACCCCAAATAAATAAATAAAAAAAGAGGCTGTATCATAAAATCATGATCAGCCTCTTTTTTTATTTATTCAGATACTTAAGCAACGTATAGTCTGAGGTTGGGTTAACTCCATTAACAAAAGTGGGTTTACATGGTTTACACTTTTTATGGCTAAAACCAATTTAAATACCTTACAATCAATTCGTTATGGTTTTTTATTCAAAAATTATGTAAACCCACTTTTGTATAATATTACCGGCTAAGTTTTAACTCATAAGAAAAACGACACCAGTGATGTCTGTTTTCAAACAGACAGTTCCCGAAGATGGCCAATTCGATTTATGATACAGCTTCTTTTTATTGAAAAGCTTCTGAAAACAAATAATCTACTGAAAAACACCGGCATTCATACCACTGTTAACAGCTGTTTCTTTAACCTTAAATTCGGCTGCTTGCCCCAGCAGGGTAGTTTTAAGGAGGAACGGTATGCGGATGCCTCCGTTGATACCCTCATAATCAGCAAATTCCGTCACTGAATTCACAGAGCCTTCAACTACTTGTTTTATTTTAAGACCAGTTTTCTGGCTATAAAAATTCCGTATTTGTGTTCCTTCGGCCAGGTTTATATCAATTTCATAAGCCAGGTCGCCATTTACAATCTTCAGGGTAGAGTCGAGTTCCATAGCATAGCTACCTTTTTCATAGTCGAGCTCGGGGAAAGGTCTGCTTTTTGCTTTTATTATTTTTTTGCCGCCTTCATCCAATGGTATTTCCCGGCTTAATTGCTGTATACTGATACGCTCACCATTCACCAAAACATGAGCTACAACTAAATTATTGTACGATGGTACGGTTATCTGCTGAAAAAACATATCAGGTGATCTGTACCGGCTAACCATCTGCACTTCGGAACCCTGAACGGTACCCGTTGAGGATATTTGCAGATCTTTTATATTTTTCAGTTTCTCGGTGCCGCCTATAGCATCAATATATGTTTTGATAACACTGGCAGCTGTAGTACCGGCGGGCACAGGCAATCCGCTGAATGAATTATTCTCAGGATTGATATCAGGCAAAAGATGATCGGGATCAAGTACAGCCGAAACAATTTTTGAAGTTGATTTATAGTGAAATGTCCAAACTCCGCCACGCTGCCATATTTCAACCGGGAGCTTTACAGTAGCGGTTTTACCGTTTTCTTCTTTGATGAGTATAGTTACCGGTAAAGCCATTTCTTCCAGGTTCTCCAACGTAATCAATGCTCCCTTGGAGGCATCACCATCTGGGTAAGTGATATCCCTTATCCCCTGGTCAAGCTTCCAGGTAGTGAAAAACCATTCATTCCAAAACCAGCTCAGATCTTCACCTGCCGCATTATCCATAGTATGGAAAAAATCCCATGGCGTAGGGTGTTTAAATGCCCAGCGTTTGATATAGGTTTTAAAGGCATAATCAAAGCGTTGTTCACCCAAAACCTGCTCACGCAGAATAGCCAATCCAAGTGCCGGTTTTTCATAAGCAGCTGCGCCTAAATAATCAGCCTGAATCACATCGGGGATAGTCATGATTGGCTCCGCTTCGGGACTAAATAATTGCAATGCGGCCTTTTGCTGATCGGGCTTTACATAAAACTCACCGTTGTTAAATACTTTGGTATCTACATTATTTAAAAACGTATTAAAACCTTCATCCATCCATGCATATTTACGCTCGTTCGATCCCACAATCATAGGGAACCAATTGTGTCCAAATTCATGATTGGTCACTTCCCATAACTCTCCTGCTTTATTCTCCGATCCGCAAAAAACAATTCCCGGGTACTCCATGCCACCAACTGTACCCGCCACATTGGTAGCTACCGGGTATGTATACTCAAACCATTGGTTGGAGTATAGCTCAATGGCACCCTTTACATATTCTGTAGAACGGCTCCAGGATTGCTTACCCTTACTTTCAATTGGGTAAACCGATTGTGCCAGGGCTTTTTTTCCGCTGGGCAAATTAATGCGTGCCGCATCCCATATAAATGCTTTTGAGGCAGCCCAGGCTACATCCCGCGCATTTTTGCATAAAAAATGCCAGGTAAGGGTTGATTTTTTAGAATAATCATCTTTTCGCAAAATATCAGCAGAGTCTTTGATCATGACTGTCTTATCACTTTTCCGGGCTTCGGTCAATCGTTTCAGGGTAGTTGGGGAATATACTTCGGTTGGATTAAGCAATTCACCGGATCCTACTACGAGCAGACTGGCCGGTGCAGTAATCGTAAAATCAAAATTGCCATATTCCAGGTAAAACTCTCCGGCACCAAGATACGGCAGCGTATTCCATCCGCTTACATCGTCATAAACCTCCATACGAGGGTACCATTGCGCCAATTCATATATCCAGCCATTTTTGGTAAGCAGGCGCCCCATCCTATCGGTACCATATTGCGGAATATCAAACCCATACTCAATCCTGATCTGTAGCTTGTTTCCATCGGCCCGTAAAGAATCTTTCAGCTTAATTTGCAAACGGGTATCGGTCACTAGGTAATCCGCTTTTTCCGTTTTGCCATTTTTAGTCACGAATATGGCTTTTATCTCATCGCCTTTGGTATAAGTACGATTGTTAAATCGCCCGCCGGTTATCGGACTGGTAGCTTCGGCCCTCGAATCTTCCCGGTAAATATTTTGTTCTACCTGTAACCACAAAAATCCCAGTGCGTCTGGGCTGTTATTGGTATAGGTAATCAGCGCAGTGCCATCAATACGATGTTTTAGCGTATCTAAAGTAACATTCAGCTTATAATCGGCCCTATTTTGCCAATACTTTAATCCTGGTGCCCCCCCGGCATTTCTGAATGCGTTACCTTTTTCGGGATAAAAACCGGGGTTGAATACTTTGTGCTGATCGTATTTTACGCCGGACTGATCGGCGTTTTGCGCATATCCGTTAAAGGTTATGACACAGAATAGTATACAAAGCGTTAGGTTATAAAGCTTCATGTAGGTGATTTATCATTTATAAACGCCAAGATATTAAAATTATGACGATGCCATTAACACAATTGAACCGTTATAACATATTTTAACATATCATTACTGTTACATACTTCGCCCTGTCTTATTTGCTTTATTATAACCGCACAAAAACAGTATGTAAACCATTATCTATTTTTTATATTTTTGCGGATGATAGAGAGTGTGCAAAATCGCGGCTCCGAATCACATTCCTAATAAATGGATATATCAGTAGTAGTACCGCTTTATGACGAAATAGAGTCCTTACCGGAGTTAACCTCCTGGATAAGCCGGATAATGGACGAAAACCGCTTTACTTACGAAATCATGCTTATTGATGATGGCAGTAAAGATGGTTCATGGGAAATGATTAAAAAACTACAGCTAAACAACCCTTTTATTAAAGGCATTAAGTTCAGACGCAATTACGGCAAATCGGCAGCATTAAATACCGGTTTTGAAGCAGCTAACGGTAATGTTATTATCACCATGGATGCCGATCTGCAGGACAGCCCTGATGAGATACCGGAACTATACCGCCGTATCACCGAAGAAAATTATGACCTGATATCGGGATGGAAGGCTAAAAGATACGATCCGCTGAGTAAAACCATTCCCACTAAGTTGTTTAACGCGGCAACCCGTAAAATGAGCGGTATCAACAACCTGCATGATTTTAACTGTGGTTTAAAAGCCTACCGTAAAACAGTAGTTAAAAACATTGAAGTTTACGGTGAAATGCACCGCTATATACCCGTACTGGCCAAATGGGCCGGCTTTACCAAAATTGGCGAACAAGTGGTTGAACACCGTGCACGCAAATACGGTAAAACAAAGTTTGGCATGAGCCGCTTTGTAAATGGATTTCTGGATCTGCTCTCGATATTTTTCGTAGGCAAATTTGGCAAACGTCCTATGCACTTTTTTGGAACCATGGGTACTTTGAGCTTTTTTGCAGGATTAATTATCACCATCTGGATTATCAGCGAAAAACTTTACCTGATTGCCCACAATGCAAAATACAGAGACATAACAGCTAACCCGCTATTTTATATAGCGCTTGTTGCTATTATTTTAGGCTCTCAACTATTTTTAACAGGTTTTGTTGCCGAGCTGGTTTCCAGAAATTCAAGCGAACGTAATAATTACCAGATAGAAGAGATTATTTAAAACAGATGTGAGATGTGAGATATGAGATTTGAGACTTAAAAAAATGTCTTCCATCTCATATCTCACATCTCATATCTCACATCTAAAACATGTTTTTTTCCCTCATCATTCCACTATATAACCGCCCGCAGGAAATCAAAGAACTGCTGGAGACTCTTGTACTACAAACTTATAAAACCTTTGAAGTTTTGGTAATTGAGGATGGTTCTGTAAATGATGCCGAAGCTATCGTAAATAGTTTTAGTGATAAACTGGATGTACGTTATTTTAAAAAGCCTAATGAAGGTCAAGGCTTTACCCGAAATTTTGGATTTGAACGTGCCAAAGGCGATTACTTTATTGTTTTTGACTCCGACTGTCTGATCCCACCCAATTATTTGGAGATTGTAAACAACTCGCTTGCCGCCAACTATCTTGATGCCTACGGCGGCCCGGATGGTGCCCATAGTTCCTTCACTCCCACACAAAAGGCCATCAGTTACGCTATGACCTCTCCTTTTACTACAGGCGGAATACGTGGCAATAAAAAGGCTATAGGGCAATTTCATCCCCGCAGCTTTAATATGGGTATATCCCGCCAGGTATGGGAAAAAGCGGGAGGCTTTATCATTACCCGTTTGGGTGAAGATATTGAATACAGTATCCGCATCCATTCGCTGGGCTTTAAAATTGGATTGATACCCGATGCCGTAGTATATCATAAAAGGCGCACCAACTTTTTGCAGTTTTATAAACAGCTCCACTTTTTTGGCCGGGCTCGTATCAACATCTACAAATTTTTCCCAAAGGAATTAAAGGCCGTACATTTTTTCCCGGCAGTGTTTACCATCGGCGTAATATTAACCCTCATTTTCAACCTGTTAAGTTTGAAAATAGCTATACTGGCTAACATTTTATTAGCAGTTTACATTTTGTTAATATTTTTTCACGCGTGGTGGAAAAATAAATCAGTAAAAATCGCATTTTTGAGCATTATAGCCGCCTTCACTCAACTTATCGCCTACGGGTTAGGATTTATGCAGGATTTTTGGAAGCGTGTAATTTTTAACAGATCATAAGAACCTATGTACCACCCATTTTCTGTTGCAGAAACCATTAAAACTGCATGGAATGTATTAAAAAGGAATTTTGTACCGCTTATAGTTTATTCGGTTATTTCCTTGTTCATTTATGAATTTGTTGATTTCCTGAAAGCATTTATCCTCATTGATGATGATATGGGGAGCCGTTTGGTTATCATTCTCCTGCAAATGGTTGTTCAGGCCTACATCGGGTTAAGTTTTTATAAATTGATACTTACCTTGATGGATAGGGAGTATTATGAATTTGAGTTTAAAGACATCGTACCTTCCTTTAAAATGGCCTTTAATTTCATTATAATTGGCTTATTATTAGGTGTTTTATTTCTCCTGTTATTTTTTCTATATGTTGCAGCTGAACGTTATTTGGGTTATCCGCGAATTTTTGAAGCGTTAGAACTCATACTTATCCTATTCATAGGCTTGCGCTGTATCTTCTGTATTTGCTTTATAGTGGATGATAACTCAGCCCCATTAGAATCATTAAAACAGAGCTTTGAAATAACTAAGGATAATTTTTTTAAGACACTGAGCATATTTTTGATCATCATTGCCATCTTAATTCTGGTACTGATACCCGTAATAGCCATCATGAACTTTTTTGGATTAGATGAGGATAATGGAGGATTTGTATTCAGATTAGCGTTTTACTGCTGGTTTATCCTTACATTTCCGTTCATACAGGTTATCATTATGGTTACCTACCGTAAACTGGTTTACAGCCACCTGGATGTAGATGATGATATTGCCGAAACTAATTAGCTCATGGGACTAAAATCTGCACTAAGCAAGGTATTTGCCGCCGCAGTGAACCGGCAGCTAAACCGGCTACGAAAAAATGCCATAGTACTACAACAAAATACATTTTCTGATCTGATAGACGCAGCTAAAGACACTGTATTTGGGCGTGAACACAACTTCGCAGAGATCAATAACTACAAAGATTTTAAAAAGAACGTACCTATACATGACTATGAGGATCTTCGCCCCTATATTGATCGTGTAGTAAATGGCGAGGAAAACATTTTGTGGCCCGGGAAACCGGCTTATCTGGCCAAAACATCGGGCACTACATCTGGTGTAAAATATATCCCCATATCTAAAGAGAGCATGCCTGAGCATATCAAGGCTGCTCGTAACGCCTTGTTGAGCTATATTCATGAAACCGGCAATACCGGTTTTGTGGATGGTAAAATGATATTTTTACAAGGCAGCCCCACGCTTACGGTTAAGGCGGGTATAGCAACCGGCAGACTATCGGGCATTGTAGCCCATCATGTGCCTGCTTATCTCCAAAAAAACCGGCTCCCCAGCTATGAAACCAATTGTATTGAGGATTGGGAACAAAAGGTTGATGCCATAGTGGAAGAAACTTTTAACCAGGATATGCGCCTCATATCAGGCATTCCACCCTGGTGCCAGATGTATTTTGACAGGTTATCTGCCAAGGCTGGTGGTAAAAAGGTAAAAGATATATTTCCTAATTTTAAGCTGTATGTACACGGTGGCGTAAATTTTGAACCGTACCGCGCCCGCATGGAAGAAAGCATCGGCACAAAAATAGACGCCATAGAAACCTATCCAGCATCCGAAGGCTTTATCGCTTTCCAGGACTCGCAGAAAGAAAAAGGACTGCTTTTGTTAGTCGACTCGGGTATATTTTATGAGTTTATCCCATCAGAAGAATATTTTAACGAAAACCCTACCCGTATCAACTTGAAAGATGTAGAACTGGATAAAAATTATGCGCTCATCATGAATACCAGCGCGGGTTTATGGGGTTATAGTTTAGGGGATACCATTAAATTTGTGTCAAAAGACCCTTATAAAATAGTAGTAACGGGTCGTATCAAACATTACATATCGGCCTTTGGCGAACATGTGATCGGCGAAGAAGTAGAACAATCATTAATGACCGTGGCACAGCAGGAAGGCATTGATGTGGTGGAGTTCACCGTAGCCCCGCAGGTTAACCCTCCGAGAGGACAATTACCCTATCATGAATGGTTTGTTGAGTTTGGCTCAGCACCGGCTGATTTAAAAGCTTTTGCACTTAAGGTAGATAAGGCCCTGCAAAAGAAAAATATTTACTATTTTGACCTCATTGAAGGTAACATTTTGCAACCTTTGATCATCCAAAGCCTGCAAAAGGACTCGTTCATTAATTATATGCGTTCGCAGGGGAAACTTGGAGGGCAAAATAAAGTACCACGATTAGCCAACGACAGGAAGATTGCCGACGTATTAAAGGAATACACTATATAATAAGTAAATTTGACGTTGTTTAGATAAACAGTTTGATCATTTAACCGTTTACCTGACTAACAATTGAAACAGGAATATCATTGATTAATCATACAAAAAACATTGCCATTCTTGGCTCTACAGGTAGTATCGGTACGCAAACGTTGGAGGTGATCAGGAACAATAGTAATTTGTTCAGGGCATTTTTACTTACAGCGCACTCCAATGCCGATCTGCTTATCAAACAGGCTATCGAATTCAAGCCCGAATATGCCATTATATGCGATGAAAGTAAATATCAGGAAGTTAAAGCAGCGTTAACGCATTTGCCGGTTAAGGTTTTGGCTGGTCATCAGGCCATTGTTGATACAGTAACTCACCCCGACATTTCTATCGTATTAACCGCCATGGTTGGCTTTGCAGGTCTTGAACCCACTATTGCCGCTATCAAAGCAGATAAAGATATAGCGCTGGCCAATAAAGAAACGTTGGTAGTAGCAGGAGAGCTGATAACCGGATTAGCCAAACAGCACAACGTAAAGATCTTACCTGTTGATTCAGAACATTCCGCTATATTTCAATGCCTTGCCGGCGAAGAGCATAACCCGGTTGAAAAATTGATCCTAACCGCTTCGGGCGGCCCATTCCGTGGGCGTAGTCTTGACTTTCTGGCCAATGTAACCCGTGAGGATGCTTTGAAACACCCTAACTGGGTAATGGGTGCCAAGATTACCATCGACTCCGCATCTTTGATGAATAAGGGCCTGGAAGTAATAGAAGCGCGTTGGCTGTTTGATGTGGAGGCCGATCAGATCGACGTAGTTATTCACCCCCAATCGATCATTCATTCTATGGCACAATTTAGGGATGGTTCCATCAAGGCGCAGATGGGTTTGCCAGATATGAAACTGCCTATCCAATATGCCTTAACCTATCCAAACAGGATAGCCAACGATTTTAAACGGTTTAACTTTACAGATCATCCTACCCTTACTTTCGAAAAACCAGATTTGGATACTTTTCGTAATCTTAGTTTAGCCTATACAGCCTTAAAACAAGGCGGCAACATGCCATGCATCATCAATGCTGCAAATGAGGTAGTGGTAGCTGGTTTTTTAAGCCACTCTGTCAGCTTTTTAGCCATGAGCACAATTATTGAAGAGTGCATGCAGAAGATCAATTTCATAAAGCAGCCAACCTTAACCGACTATTTGAATACTGATAAAGAAACACGCATCTTTGCGCAAAATTTAATAGAAAAAACGCCGGTAAAGGCAGTACAATTTTAATATACATAAAATTAAATAATGAGTATAGTGATCATGGTGGGCCAGCTAATACTGGGCCTTTCAATTTTAATAATCTTGCATGAGCTGGGACACTTTTTAGCAGCACGTGCTTTTGGCATTAGAGTAGAGAAATTCTACCTGTTTTTTGATGCCTGGAACATAAGTCTTTTTAAATTTACCTTTAAAGGTGTTGAATATGGCATTGGCTGGTTACCCCTGGGTGGCTATGTTAAAATTGCCGGTATGATAGATGAATCAATGGATACCGATCAGCTTGCCGGGCCACCGCAGCCTTGGGAATTCCGTTCAAAACCTGCCTGGCAGCGTCTAATTGTAATGCTCGGCGGTGTTACGGTAAACATTATACTGGGTATACTCATATTTTGGATATTAACCATGCGTTTTGGCGATAGCTATATTCCAAACTCAAGCGCTAAATACGGCATTGTACCTGGCGATATCGGCAAAAAGATTGGCCTTGTAGCCGGCGACAAAATTGTAGCCATCAATGGTAAATCTGTTGAACGCTTTGATGATTTAACCAGCCCTAAAGTATTACTCGAAAACACGGTATTTACCATACAACGCGGAACACAAACAGTAAGTGTTACTATACCACGCACTATATTAAACGATCTTTCTGACCATGGCATTGAGGAATTTATCAGCAGGATTCCCCGTAGCAAATTCATAGTTGACTCTATTATGCCTAACAGCAATGCACAAAAAGCGGGTTTGGCCAAGGGCGACAGTATCGTAGCTGTCAATAACCAACCTATCGCGTTTTATGACGAGTTAAAAGCAGAATTGCTTAAAGACAAAGGCCAAACGGTTGATCTAGGTGTAAAACGCAACAACCAGGTTATTACTTTAAAAACACAGGTAACTATTGATGGAACTATTGGTTTTGCACAATCAAAGAACGATTTACCCGAGGTAAAAACCATTTACTATGGTTTCTTTGGCTCACTGCCTATAGGCGCTTCAAGGGCCTGGGGCACATTTACTGATAATGCTAAAGGCTTAGGTAAAATTTTCAAAGGCGATGTTAAATTCAGCAAAGCAGTAAGCGGACCGGTTGCAATTGCCAACCTGTTTGGCAGCCATGTTGACTGGGTGCATTTCTGGAGCCTGGTAGGCTTTTTATCCATGGTGCTGGCCCTGATGAACTTATTACCAATCCCGGCGCTCGACGGTGGTCATGCACTGTTCCTGATCATCGAAATGATCAAAGGTAAACCACTGAGTGATAAGTTCCTGGAGCGTGCCCAAATAGTTGGTTTTGTAATATTAGTTACTCTGATGGTTTTTGTTTTTGGTAATGATATTGTAAAACAGGTCATGAAAAAATAAACCCAACCAAATAAGATATATGGCCCCTGGAATCAATTCAGGGGCTTTTTTGTTATTATACTCTCAATTTTCCTCATTTGATAAACCTGCGTTTACGCTAACTTTACTTTGTACGATTTTTTATAAGCTTTAAAAGCGTACCTTCGCGGAATTATTTTCCTGAAAAGTGCATAAGCCATTTGCTTAACTCTTCAACGACAATAAATACTTATTAATCAATACAATGAAAAAAATTGTCGACTACCGCAAACTTTTAGGCGTAACTGAAGCAGCTGAGTTACAGGAATTAAAAACAACATACAGAAGCCTGATGAAGGCCTGGCACCCCGATAAATTCCAGGATAGCCCGGAAAGCAAATTAGAAGCCGAAGAAAAAAGCAAAACCATTATCGAAGCTTATCACTTTTTGGTAAGTATCGCCCCGGAAACCCGCGAACAATCATTTGCCGAGTATACTATCACCACAACTACCTCAAGCATAGCCGATTTTGAATACAAATCACAGGTTCTGAAGATCAGTTTTGCTGATGGTAATACCTATGAGTATTTTGACGTACCCAAAGCGGTTTATATTAAACTGATCAATGCCGATTCACCCGGACGTTTTGCCCGCAGACATATCTACAACGATTATGTTTACCGCAGCATCAGCAAACTCGTGGCAACTGCCTAGTTTTTTTTACTAAAAACTTTTTAAAGCTTTTATTTTAACACTTTTCTGTTCAAAAAGAGGGCAAAAACGAGTCAAAAACTGTCAAAAATTGCTTCAAAACCATCGATTTTAACACTTTTTAACAAATTTCATCCCGGTTTTGAAACTTTAAAAAGTTTTAATTTATTGGCTATCAAATAACCCCATAAAAAACAGTCGGCTTTGGCTGTCTTTTTTGTTTAACTAAACAGCCCAGTTTTCTCTAATGAAAAAAACCGGGCTGTTTACTTTTTATAAATATACGAAAAATTCAGGACAACGTCAACTGTACTGGTTTTTCAACGGCCTTAAACTGTTGGTTCAAAGCTATCTCCATCGTTATCAGATATCAATACCGGTGGACGGTCTTTTTTAAAGATGGCAGCACCAATAAGCGCTATAATGGCTCCCATAATTGCCGCAGAGATCAACGCGCTGATAGTAACCCCCGCCGGACTCAGGAGCTTTTTGGTAAAGGACATCGCTTGGTCTACCTGCTCTTGCGACAAGCCCTTTGACGCCATTTTGGCCTCAGTAGAGGCGACTATTTTTTCGAGCATCTCAGGACTCAATACCGAGAAATACAGATAAGTAAATACAGCAAGTACAATGCCCGATAATATGGCAAACAAAAAGCCTGCTTTAAACCCTTCGCCAAAAGTTAAATATCCGCCGTTTACATCCCTGTACTCTTTTTGTGTCAGAAACATAAAGCCGATAAACAATAACGTACTCAACCATTTAATGGGCGAATCGGGATCGACATTCATAAATTGGATAATATAAGTAAGTACAATAGAAGCTATTACGTATATCGCCCCCCACTTAATAATTACCGGCATTGGACTTGTTTTTTGTATTTCCATGATAGTTATTGGTTTATGATTTATTAAAAGTAATTATTATTCGCACCTATTCAAAAAATCCCTGGGGAATATATTCCATGAAGGATGATAATTATTTTGGACTTTTTACTTTCACCTGTGATCAGGATTATCATCATCCGCTAAATTTGGAATGTCTTAACTCCATTTTAATTCTTAACATTGATGCCTTATGTATATCATACTATTAGCATTGCATTCATTAACCCGCTGGCTGGTATTAGTTAGCTTACTTTTTACCATTTACCGGGCTTACAGGGGCTGGTTGCTTAACAAAACCTTTTTTAAGTTTGATAATACTATACGGCTCATAACTGTTACTACAGCGCATATCCAACTCATCATCGGCCTTTGGTTATACGGTATCAGCCCTATTGTGAGCTATTTTCTTCATCATTTCAAAACGGCTGTTCATGAAAGACAGATCCGTTTTTTTGGGATGGAACATATTACAGTAATGCTGATCAGTATTGTTTTAATTACCGTCGGCTCAGCAAAAGCAAAGCGAAAAACTACAGATAAAGAAAAATTCAAGACACTGGCCATCTGGTTCAGTATTGCGCTGTTTCTTATTCTAACCTCTATTCCCTGGGCTTTTTCACCACTCACGAGCCGGCCATATTTCAGGGCTTTTTAGCATAAGTTGTACGGTGCAAAACTGATATTATAGACTAAAATAAAAAACAAACACAGAGCCATACAAGCAAGTAAATTGAGCCGTGAAAGACATCTGCCTTTACCTATAAGACTGATATTTGCATCATTAACTTATTAAAAATACAGCAATGTCAAACATAACAAAAATAGCCCTCGGCAAAAATGGCCCGCTTGTTTCTAAACTCGGCCTAGGCTGCATGCGCATGTCGCCCGTTTGGGGAGGGCTGGTGAATAATGAAAGTGAAAGTATCGCCACCATTCAGGAGGCGCTGGATAGCGGCATTAACTTTTTAAATACCGGCGATTTCTACGGTGCCGGCCATAATGAGCTGCTGGTAGGTAAGGCCATTAAAGGCAGAAGGGATGATGCCTTTATCAGCGTAAAGTTTGGTGGTATCGTTTATGGCGGTCAGTGGCTTGGCTTAGATTTACGCCCAATAGCCATCAAAAATTTTATTAACTATTCATTGGTACGATTGGGTATCGATACTATTGATCTTTACCAACCCTGCAGGATGGATAACAGCGTTCCGGTTGAGGATGTGATCGGTACCATAGCCGATCTGATCAAAGAGGGCAAGGTACGTTATCTTGGTGTTTCTGAAATTACGGCCGATCAACTGCGCAAGGCCCATAGTGTACATCCCGTAACCGCATTAGAAATAGGCTATTCCCTGGCCGACCGCCAGATAGAAAGCGACTTGCTCCCTACGGCGAAAGAATTGGGTATAGGCGTAGTAGCCTTTGCCAATACGGCTGAAGGGCTACTTACCGGCGAGATGAAAGCCCCGTTGGCCGCCAATGATTATCATAATCACTTCTCCCGTTTTCAGGGCGATAACCTGATCAAGAATCTGGAAAAAGTAGAGGTATTTAAACAAATAGCAAAAGAAAAAGGATATACACCAACACAATTGGCCATAGCCTGGGTGAATGCACAAGGAGATCATATTATGCCATTGGTAAGCATGAGCCGAAGGTCACGCTTGCCGGAAAACATACAAGCGATGGAGATAGCTTTTACTCCGGAAGAAATGAATACCCTTAACACTCATTTTTCTCCAGGCGCGATACTTGGAGGCACATACCTACAGCGTTAGCCAGGAGGGGCTGTATATAAGCCCCTCCTATTTTATATCTTTACGTAATGATAAATCCGACTGAAATAATTCCTGGGGTGCTATTTTATTCCTATCACGCTTCTGTGCGAAAGGATAAAGTAGCATTTTTAGAACATAACACCCTGGTATTGCAGGTTTCGGGCCGCTTTACATTGGAAACTGCCAACGAAAAGCTCTCGATGGCTCAGGGCGAAATGTTGCTCATCCGAAGAAATCAATTGGGAGAGCTCACTAAAACTCCTTTAAATGGTGAGGATTACCAAACTATAGTCATTTGTTTGAAAGAACCCCTCCTCAGACAGATCGCACTGGAAGAACAAATAGAACAAGGGAAAAAATACACAGGTGCCCCTAACATTCTTATTCCGGGGAATGATTTCCTAAAGGCTTTTTTCCAATCAGTAATTCCCTATGTGCGGCATTCAGAAGAAAAGATAACCCATGCGGTGGGTATGCTTAAGGTAAAAGAAGTTGTATTACTGCTTTTACATATTATGCCAGAGCTTAAAGATTTTTTGTTTGATTTTTCCGAACCTTATAAGATCGACATTGAAAAATTCATGCTTAACAACTTTCATTTCAATATACCCATTGAAAAATTCGCGCAGCTTACTGGCAGAAGCCTCGCGGGTTTTAAGCGCGACTTTCAAAAGGCATTTGGTATGGCTCCGCGGCATTGGCTACAGGATAAACGCCTGTTGGAAGCCAGGCACCTGATAGAAAAAAAGAATAAAAAACCATCTGCCATCTATCTTGATTTAGGATTCGAAACACTTTCACATTTCTCTCATTCTTTTAAGAAAAAGTTTGGCAGGACTCCTACCAATATTGCGGTGATAACACCATAAGTATTTGGAAGAATTCAAACAAAGACTACATAGGAGTTTGGCTAAAGCCCATAACTATTAGATCTAAGCCCGTTGGTTAAAACCAACGGCAATGAAAGAAAAATAAACTGTTCTTTTATTCATTGCCGTCCCATTTATGGGGCGGATAATGAATGTATTTTGCTGGCTTTAGCCAAAAACAATCTTCCGAACAATAGTAGAGATAGCACCTACCATAGACTGAAAAACACATAAAACAAAAGCGGCTTTCCTTAAAAGGAAGCCGCTTTTGTTTTATTTCAATAAGATCACAATCAAGCCGCAGGTGGGTTATAAACCTGTGCTTCCTTTTTAAAGAAAGCAGCAAAAATAATGGCCAGCACAAACATAAAGATGATGGAGATACCCACCCCTTGTATCTGCCTGCCGATGGTAACATCTTTTTGCGCGTCAAATTCTCCCTGAATCTCGGCCAGTTTCTTTTTGATAATATCCGGATTAGTTTTACTTTCTTTAAGAAACTTGGTTACCGAATTGGTCATGGCCGCTTGTGTTTTTTCGATCATATGCGGTTCTATCACTTTGGCAAACAATTGATCTCGCAGGGCAAACTGTATCACAAAGGCCGTAAAAAACATGATGAATATGCCTGTTGCCGCTTCGCGCAGGGTCCAGAAACCTCCAACTCTTTTCCTGAAATTAAAACACAATACCACCACCAATAAAATAGGGAACAATACTGAGAATATAAAAGGCACCGAGGATATAATCACTACTGATGTTGCCGATAATATGATATAAAACGAAGCGATACTCAACACAGTTAACACCACACCCAACAGTAAACCAAAAACTACACCGGTGGTTCTTAACCGTTTTTTGTCAATTTCGAAGGCCATTGATACTATTGAAAATTGATTAAAATATCTAAAACAGCCATATCAAATTCTTTATCCAGAGCGTATTCGGCTATTTCTGCTTTTGCCTCCTCGGTCGGATCGATAGTTTGAAAAAAGCAGATCATCGGATAAAACAACTCTTTCAATTCCGAATCTTGCGGAAGGCTTTGGGCTACTTTACTTACTTCCGAAACCGGGCTTTCAATCAGGATCTGGTTGGCTATCACCGGCTCATAAATACGGTATTCGTCCTGAAACTCGTCTTCATCAACCAGTAAAAACTCTTTCAGGTAATCTTCCAGCTCAGGTTCAATATCTTCATCCTCGCACTCGTTCAGGTACAGCAGCAGATTCAATAACTCGGTACCGCGGTCAAGGGTTTGCTCTTCAATATCTTCCCATTCTGGCGTATCCAGGTAATCTTCTTCCAGCTTTTTAACGTCGGCACTAAAAAAGTTCACCAACAGCAGGTCAAAAAATACCTCGCGTAATGATTCAACAGCAGGATTATTGTCAAACACTTCGTCCAAAGCGTCAACCTTGGTCAAAAAATCTTCGTCGAGCGCGAAAACTTCACCGAAGCTATTGTTCAGGAGAGTAGCATCAAAACTACTGTATTTTGAAAAAGCTTCCAGAGCGGCTTCAAAAGCGGTTTGTATTTTTGGATCGATCATGATTGTCGTTATTTAAATATTTGTTTGTTATTATAGGTTAGCTGTACTTTTCCTTTTAACTGTTGCCCAAAAAACGGTGAATTAACCGATTTGGAGCGATTATTTTTACTGCTGTATTCCCATTCTGTTTCGGCGTCAAAAAGCACCAGGTTGGCCCGTTCACCTTCAGCAATAACCGGTACGGTTACACCCAGTATTTCGCGCGGGTTAATGGCCAGCTTTTCAACCAGCAGCTCTACCGGTAAACCCGATTTAAGGGCCAGCGGTAAGGCGGTCTGGAAACCAGTTATCCCATATTCGGCCATTTCAAATTCCACATCCTTAAACTCCACTTCATGTGGGGTATGCTGGCTTACAATGGCATCGATAGTGCCGTCTTTAAGCCCCTTTATCAACGCCAAAACATCATCTTTGGTACGCAGCGGTGGTTTTACCTTGTACATGCTATCAAAGCCCATTAAGGCCTCGTCTGTAAGTATCAGGTGGTGTGCGGCCACATCGCAGGTAACTTCCAAGCCTTTACGTTTAGCTTCGCGGATAAGCTCAACCGAGCGGGCGGTTGATATGGTACTGAAGTGAATTCTGGATACGGTATATTCGGCCAGGTAAAGATCGCGCGCTATCATCAGTTCTTCGGCCAGTGATGGAATTCCTTTCATTCCCAACAGGGTGCTTACTTCGCCTTCGTTCACTTTGGCTTTCCCGGCTATGGCCGTATCCTCGGGGTACGAGAATACCGTGGCATCAAAACCCTGGGCATATAATAAAGCACGCTCCATGAGGCCTGCATCCTGTACAGGGCGGTTACCATCGGTAAAAGCACGGGCCCCGCTCAGGTACATATCATACATTTCGGCCAAATCCTTACCCTCTCGCTTGTGGGATATGGTTCCTAAAGGATATACGTCAACCAGGTTATTTTTAGCGCGGTTAAGCAGGTATTCAATTTCGGCTTTGGAGTGTACTGGTGGGCTGGTGTTAGGCATCAATGCAATACCGGTAAAGCCACCGGCAGCAGCAGCACGTGTGCCCGAATGCATATCCTCCTTGGTTTCCAGACCCAGTTCACCAATGTTACAGTTGAGGTCGAAAAAACCAGGCGATACATATTTACCTTCGCCATCTATCACTTCGGCATCGGCTTCGATGTCTTCGGCAATGCGGGTGATTACCCCGTTTTCAATTAAAATATCGGTAACTTGTTGATGAAAGGCTGATCCGGGATCAAGAATGGTGGCAGATTTGATAAGCAAATTCATGAGCACTGCTTTAAGGATTTGTATGGATCAAACAGGCTGCTTTATGGCTTGTTTACCCGGGTTAAAGTACCTGATCAACAAAATTTCGGCGGCCAGAAAAATCAATGCCAAAATTATACAAAGTTTCCATAATTGTGTGCCAAAATTTGTTTCGGTCACAATACCTTTTAGTGAAGCGTTACTACCTGTTAATAAGGTGGTTGAAGCCGGCATTAATTGTTTAAGGCTGGTCTGGCTCAAATAACTCATGTCAGATTCGCTGCGGTTATCGTTAAAGGCCAGCGTTGCCAGCGTGCTATCCTGCTTTTTCAACGTATAGATTCCGGTTTCGTGTAACTGATCAGACAGGTAGAGCATTGTACTCCCCTCCTGCTGTCGCACATCTGGAATGGTGCTTTGATTGCCTTTTACCAGTTTAAGCAACTGCTTTTCGGTAACCTGTACAGGTGGTATCTCCAGCGTTTCATCTTCACCTAAGGTGTAAAACAAAGGCAGGTCGTGCCCGCTTAGCAGCGCTATCCGGAACAGTGTAGGCACAAAAAGAGCGTGCCGGGGCAAATTGCTGTATGTTTCATCAAGAGGAACAGCTGCAACATATACTTTGCCGCGACCGCTGGTATAACCTGCCCAAAAGGTTTGTCCACCTGTTAGCTTCATCAGGTTATCCTGTCCTCCGCGCGAGGTATTTAACTGATAATATTTTTTAACCACCGGCAGATCGGGATTATCGGGAAAATTCTCAAACACATTTTTAAACACCGGGCTTTGCCTGTTCAGAGCTGAAACTTTGGTAGCTTCTGTAATTAACTTTTCGGGCCAGGCAGCATTCATGGATTGCAGGAACGCGCGATAGTTAGCCAGATCGATATCTATTGCAGGAAAAACAACCAGTGTTCCACCTTTAGCAACATAGGTTTTTAATTGTTGTGCCAAACCCGTGGATATGGCTTTTACATCGCTGATCACTACAATGGGCAAACTGTTGAGACCTGCATAATCTACATTACCATCAGGTACACGCTGGGCGGCAAAAAATGGATCAGAAGCAAATACAGCCTTTAAATACAGATTGGGTGTACCACCATCAATCAGCAGCACTGGCATTTCCGCGCTTACATTAAAGCTAAAGTAAAATTGGTTATCAAACGTAACCGGGTTGTCCTGCAGTTCAACCAGCCCCTGCTGCCAACCGGCCTGCAGCCCCATAAAGGCCAGTGTATCGGTTTGTACGGCACGTGCCGGAATGGTATAGCTGCCCAATGCTTTCTGCACGCCATTGATGGTGACTTTTAGCGGCACTTTATCAGCCTTTTCATCAGCATAGTTGTGTAATCGAACTACCAGCTTTTCGTTCTCGCCAGGGCGATGCACCGCGCTTAATAACCAAACAGAGTCAACCGCTACATTGGGCAGGTTGCCGGCTTTCAGCTGTATCAGGCTAACTGCTATACTGGTATCAGTTTTTACCGGCTTAGTGGCCATATTTTTTTGAAGATCGGAAATAATATAAGCCGATCTGATAGATCCCGGTTGTGTAATCAACAGGTTTTGCTGACGGTTGATGATTTGCTGCAGGGTGCGGCTTTGCGCGCTGATCTTTACCTGGTCAACCGCGTCGTTAAACTCATCGCGGCTGAGCAGGCGTTGGTGTTTGCCTTCAAAATCCTGCGTAAGCAGCTGGAAACGATCATTAATATTATAGGCCGATGCAATTTCTTTAGCCTTTTGTTTGGCATCATCCAGCAACGAACCTTCGCGATTGAGGGTTTCCATACTGTAGGAGTTATCCACAAAAATGCTTACCGCGTTTTGCCGACCGGTGTTACCGGAATTTTGCCCCGGCAAATACGGCCTGGCAAAAGCCAGTACCAGGAAAAACAGGGCCAACAAACGTGCAGCCAGTATCAACCGTTCCTTTAAGTTACGGCGCGATGCCTGCTGCTCCTGGATCTCTTTCAAAAACTGCACATTGCTGAAATTCACCTTCTGAAACTTACGAAAGTTGAATAAGTGGATGATAACCGGGATAGCTAACGTGAGCAGTGCAAATAAAAAAGCCGAATATATAAAGTGCATATTTTATCGGTGCAATAGGCAGATATACAAATGTGCAGATTTTATTTCAGATGTGCAGATATGCGGATGTGCAAATGTGCAGATGCGACTGGCATCGCTGTGCTTGCCATCCCTCTCTTCGCCTGCGGCGGAAAGAGAGGGTCGCCCAGCGAAGCATAGGCGTGGTGAGTCGACTACGCCATGCTAATCACCTATTATCCAGACATTATTCAAATAAATATTTGTAAGTAAATAATCATTTACTTACTTTTGTATCGAAATTGATAATTAGATCATTATGCGACCAAAGAATCTGGAAAAAGAAGAAGCCATCCGTACCATCGCGCTGCAAATTATTGCTGAGGAGGGCTTGGAAAATCTGACCATGCAGAAACTGGCTAAGGCTGCCAATATATCGCCCCGCACCATTTATATTAAGTACGATAATAAAGAGGATCTCCTGGTAAAGCTTTTTATTGAAGAGGTTTTAGGTAATTACGAACAGGCAGTGCTGAAAGATTTCAGGTTTGATATGGATTTTGCCGATGGGATAAAAAAACTCTGGTTCAATGGCTTTGAATATTTTAAAAATAATCGCCATGCCTTTGTGCTGATGCAATATGGCAAATCGTCGCCCCTGCTGAACAAGGCGTATCAGCAAAAAAACATTCAACAGGGCGATTTTTTTGGGCCTATTATGCGTTTTATGGAACACCATGTTTCGGCTGGTACCATCAAGGATTTTCATCATGATGTGCAACGGGCCTTATTGTTTTCGCCGCTGATCGACCTGATGAGTGAGTATTTTGATTACCAGGAAAGACCTGAACAAATTATTACCGAAGAAACACTTTTACAATGCTGCAACGCGGTTATAAAAGGAATGCTGAAATAACTTAAAACATAAAAAAATGAACAATATTAAAAATAAAAAGATAGCCATTGTGGGCGGTGGCCCGGGCGGCTTAACGCTGGCAAGGCTGCTGCAAATGAATGGTGCCGATGTAAAAGTATATGAACGGGACGTTAACAAAGATGCCCGGGCAAAAGGTGCTACACTTGATCTTCATGAAGAATCGGGATTGAAAGCACTGCATGAGGCCGGGTTAATGGATGCCTTTAATGCTAACTTCCGCCCCGATGCGGACAGGGTACGTATTATTGATCAACACGCTACCATCATCCTTGATGAGCACGATGGCCCAAAGCGCCCCATGGACCGGCCCGAAATTGACCGGGGCCCGCTGCAAAACATCCTGCTGGATTCTTTATTGCCCGGCACAGTTGTTTGGGATAGTCATTTCTTAAGTATGGTATCGCAAGGCGATTCCTGGAAGCTGGAATTCAAAAACGGAGCTTCGGTTATTGCCGATATCGTGATCGCTGCGGATGGAGCAAACTCCAAATTACGCCCATATATTACACCCATTAAGCCATTTTATTCGGGTGTTACGGCCATAGAAGGCGCAGTAGCCAATTCTGAAATAGCAAGCCCCAAAATACACCAGCTATTAAAGGGAGGTAAAATATTTGGTATGAGTAATGAAAAAACGCTGTTGGTAAGTTCCAAAGGTGATGGCAGTCTGGTGTTTTACGCAGGCTTAAAAACCGACGAAAATTGGGTAAAAGATTCGGGGATAGATTTTAGCGATAAGGCACAGGTTTTGGCCTGGTTCAAAAAAGATTATGCCGACTGGGATAGCGTATGGCAGGAATTATTTGAGAATTCAAGCCACGCCTTTGTACCGCGCCCGCAATACTGTATGCCTTTTGACCAAACCTGGGAAGCTTTACCCAATCTTACCATACTGGGCGATGCCGCACACCTGATGCCACCTTATGCTGGCGAAGGCGTAAATATGGCCATGCAGGATGCCCTGGAACTAAGCCATAGCCTGCTTAGCAATGATTTTGCCGATACACAATCGGCTATAGCTGCTTATGAAACCCAGATGCGGGCAAGGGCTAGTGAAATAGCCATGATCACGATGGAATCAACCGAGGCATTGCATTCGCCAAAAGCTATCGACTTTTTGCTCAGTATCATTGGTTAAGTTTAAAACAAAACGCCACTCGCATTCTTTTATATGGAATGGAGTGGCATATTGGTTGTTCGGGTTTTCATTATAAGGATTGGAGGGGGCGTTTTTACCCGGATGGCCTGCCGCAGCGTAAATGGTTTGATTATTATTGCGAACATTTTAAAACGCTGGAGCTTAATGTAACCTTTTACCGTTTCCCGCAGCTTTCGTTCCTGCAAAACTGGTATGGTAAAAGTCCGGATGATTTCCGCTTCGCGGTAAAAGCCCCGCGTGCTATTACCCATTACAAAAAGTTTAACGATACAACTGAACTCATAGCCAGTTTCTATGATACCATTAACCAGGGATTACAGCAGAAACTTGGCCCGGTGCTGTTTCAGCTGCCACCTAGTTTTACTTATGATGATGAAAAGCTTAACCGCATCATCAACAGCCTTAACCCTTCATTTAAAAACGTGCTGGAACCGCGTCATGTAAGCTGGTGGAATGACACCGTTTATCAAAAACTAACCCACCACAAAATTACCTTTTGTGGTATGAGTCACCCTGGTTTGCCCGATACCGTGATACAAAATACCCCGGTTATATATTATCGTTTTCATGGAGTACCAGTGTTGTATCGCTCGCCTTATTCAAAAGATTTTCTTAAAAAAATCATTAATACGGTAAAGCAAAACCCTAATGTCCGCGAGGGTTGGTTTTATTTTAATAATGATTTTGACGCAGTTGGTGTTAGTAACGCAAATGATATGATTTCGTTGATTAAATAATTTTTTAATCTCAACAATTAAATACATTTTGCTGTCGGATTTAAACCACTCATTTATTTATCTATGGAATTTAGACGATTAGGAGAAACTAAACTGGCTGTTTCGGTTATAACATTTGGTGCCTGGGCAGCCGGAGGCTGGATGTGGGGTGGTAATGACGACAAAGAGGCTATTGAAGCTATGCGTGTATCACACGATATGGGCATCACCTCCATTGACACCGCGCCTATTTACGGACAGGGTAAAAGCGAAGAATTGGTTGGCCAGGCTATAAAAGGCTTACCGCGCGATAAAGTACAAATCCTCACCAAATACGGCATGCGCTGGGATTTAGCTAAAGGCACTTTTGGTTTTAAAAGCCAGGATAATGATGGTAAGGATATCGACATTTATAAATATGCCGGCAAAGAAAGTATTATACTGGAATGCGAAAACAGCCTGAAACGTTTAGGAACCGACTATATCGACCTTTACCAGATTCACTGGCCAGATGCCTCTACGCCTATTGATGAAACCATGGAAGCTATATTGCGCCTTAAAGAACAGGGCAAAATACGCGAAGCTGGTGTAAGCAATTATGATATACAGCAAATGGCTACCGCCGAAAAAAGCATTAAGCTGGCATCCAACCAGGTGCCTTTCAGCATGGTAAACCGGGATATTGAGGATGAACTGATCCCCTATTGTATCGAAAATAAAAAATCGATCCTGGCCTATAGTCCACTGGAACGTGGTTTATTGACAGGTAAAATAAAACCCGGACATCAATTTGATGCAGGTGATCATCGCGCGAATGTTAAATATTTCAAAGAAGAAAATATCAGGCGTACCAATGAATTCCTGACTAAAATAAAACCCCTGGCCGACGAAAAAGGCGCCACCCTGGGACAATTGGTAATCCGCTGGACTATCAACCATCCGGGCATTACCATAGCGCTTGTGGGCGCCCGTAATGCAGCGCAAGCCAAACAAAATGCCAAAGCCATCGAGATACATATCAACGGCGAGGAAATGGAATTTATCAATAATCAACTGGGTGACCTGGAGATTATTGGATAATTTTTGAATATATAGCCAACTGTTATGCTAAAATAGGGGTGTCATGGTGAGCCCCGTCGAATCATGGTGGGCAGGCCTCTACGCACGAGTCTTCGACAAGCTCAGACCGACAGGCCTTTTGCTTCTTGAAGAAGATCCTTCGTTCCTCAGGATGACAAAAATATAATTATGTAATAACAAAAAGAGCGGCTCTAAGTGATGCCGCTCTTTTTATTTATTCATCTTCCTGATGCCTTCTTCTGTGTTTCTTCTTTTTCTTTGATTTCGACGAGGAAGACTTACTTTTCTTTTCAGATTTTTTCTTGGTAGTCGTAGTTTTCTTTTCTACGTTCTGTTTAACGGGCACAGCAGCTACTGCTCCTTTTTTATCAGCTACTTCGGTCGAATCTTTGCTGAGCTGTTTTACAGTAAATTCATTGCCTCTTAAACCATACTCCAGCTGGCGTTTAGCGCCTGTTGGTTTAGCATCTTTTCCGCTGCCGCTGTAAATCGGAAATTCACGCATCAGTTTGCCGTCACGGATGTAAAAGTTATCATTACCCCGGTAGCCTTTGCGCTGCGAGCTGTTTAGTTTTGGGAAATCGAGTTTATTGGCTTTGTTATTACTGAACTCAAAAGCATAAATACTCGCGTAATTGGTGGTATCTTTTGATTTGGCCTGTATCAATATCTCCGGATTCCCATCCAGATCCATATCGGCATTGTATGCATCAACTATAGTACCATCCAGATCGCCAGTAGTAGTGGTATATTTTATGGCGGATGAATCGGAATGCAGGATCATGAATGATCCGGCATCTAACGAACCCCGGCCCCAGCTCAATATATCATAGCTTTGCCCGGGAGATACCTCTATTAACTTATGAAACCTGAAAGGCGGCATCAGCTCCGGCTTTTTAGCTACCGGTGCGGTTGCCGCAGGCTTTTGTTGGTTACCACCACAACCGGCAATAACGGTACCTATTAATAGCGCGAAAAGATAAAATCTGTTTGTCATTTTATTTTGCAGGATATTAATTATATAAAGTATCGGCTGTCAATTCAGCTTTTTGTTTGCCCGGCGCGTTAATAAATATTTTCAGAGTACCCGGACCGCCTGCATCAACATATTTTAAAGTAACCTTATGATAGCCTTTTAATAAGGGCACCGCGCCTGCCTGCTCGGTAACCGCGTGTTTACCATCATTATCAACCACCGGCTGACCATCAATCAGTAATACCGATCCATTACCTGAAAGCGTTGAAAACCCGTAATTACCATCAGCATCGATATTTAAATAGCCCGAATAGATAATGCCGTATTTACCTTTGCTTTTCCGGAAATCAAGAGTGCTGAAAGTTTTAACAGCGCCGCTGTCGGCTGCCGGTAAATTTGTTAACTGGCTGGTTGCTGCATAAGTGCCCGAAAATAGCTGATATTTTACACCTGATGTTGATCCTGTATAATTAACGGCCGCCATTGGTGCTTTATTATACATTACGGTACGCGTTACTACGCTCCTTTTTCCGGATGGTGTGATCACGATGGTTTGCAGTTCCCGATATTGATCAGGCGGAACAGACAAGCTTAGCGGGATGGTATAGATCAGATCGGTTTCGCGCGGAGTATAACCATCAATAGTATAATATACTTTTGCGCCTTCTACCGATGGTTTTAAGGTAGCGTTCAACTGCGAACCTATCATCACCGTATCTTTAGCGCCGATAGCCACGGGTACACGATAGTTAATGTTATTTTTATCCAGCCACGCTAAATGGCCAGGTAAGCGGGTCTCTGAAAAGTCTTTAAAATTCTTATTAGCCAAAGGCGACCAGGCCACTTCTGACAGAGCCATCAATCGCGGCAGCAGCATATATTCTACTTTAGCATCGGTTGCTATATATTCCGTCCATAGGTTGGCTTGTACTCCTTCTATGTACTTTTGCTCATCCGCAGTTAAAACGGCCGGAGTTGGGTTATAACTGTATATTTTTGATAAAGGCTCGTTACCACCTATGCTCAATGGTTCCTGGTTGGGTTTACCCTGACCATGATCAATGTACAAACCACCGCTCCCCGGGGTCATGATCACATTGTGTTTTTGCTGGGCTGCTGCAATGCCGCCTTCTTCACCTCTCCAGCTCATTACCGTAGCATTTGGAGCAAGGCCGCCTTCCAGTATCTCGTCCCAACCTATAATGCTGCGCCCTTTGGAATTCAAAAATTTCTCGATTCTTTGGATGAAGTAGCTTTGGAGGCCATGTTCATCCTTCAGCTTTAACTTTTTAATCAGATCCTGGCAAAAGGCCGATTTTTTCCAGGCATCCTTAGGCGCTTCGTCGCCGCCAATGTGGATGTATTTACTTGGGAAAAGTTCCATTACCTCGGTCAAAACATCCTGCAAAAAGCCGAAAGTTTTATCAGACGGGCAATAGATATCCGGGAAGACGCCCCAGGTTTCGGCTACTTTAACCGGCGTTCCGGGATCACAGCCCAACTCAGGATAGGCAGCTAATGCTGCTGAGGAGTGACCCGGCATTTCAATTTCGGGAACGATGTTGATATACCTGTCAGACGCATATTTGACCACATCCCTGATCTGATCCTGGGTATAAAAACCACCATAAGGCGTACCATCAAATTGCTGAGGGGTACGGTCTCGATAACCGCCAATTAAGGTTTGCGCACGCATGCTGCTGATCTGGGTGAGCTTTGGATATTTCTTTATTTCGATGCGCCAGCCCTGATCTTCGGTGAGGTGCCAGTGAAAAGTATTCAGTTTGTACGCAGCCAACAGATCAATATATTTTTTAACCAATTCAACCGAAAAAAAGTGGCGACCAACATCCAGCATCGCGCCGCGGTAACCAAAACGGGGGTAATCTTCTATCTCCACGCATGGCAACTTAGCAGTAGCACTTCTGTCTAATGGCATTAACTGTAAAAGCGTTTGTATCCCGTAAAAGAGCCCAGATCCTTTACCTGCAATGATAATTTGTTCGGGTGTAATATTTAAGCGATAACCTTCGGCTGGTAAATTATCCGTACCTGCGGCCGTTAATTTGATAAAGTTTGCGTTTGGGTGATTCTTTATCATTGCTTTCACCACTACCGACTTGTGATAGTGCATATTGTTCGCCAGGTAATCTTTAAAAAACAAAACCGCTTTATTGGAAGGTGAGTCGGCCTGGATGATAGTTTCTTCACTTAATGTAAACTGTCCGGCAGCCTTTTTTAATGATACAGGAGCGGGAATAATACCCAGATTAGGATCGGAGTCCTGTGCTTTTGCCATGGTTACAAATACTGTTAACACAGCAAAAAGCACGGAAGATGCTTTTTTGTACATATTTATTAATCAGGTTGGTACGAAGAGGTGAATATAGATGTTTTTAAAAAAATATAAGAAGTTTAGCGTGTAAAAAATGTGTGCTAAAACGTATTTATTAGCGATATATATACTTTGCAAAAGTGATAAGCCATAACGTAGAGCGCTCAATTGCCGCTATGGCTGTTACTTTGCCTTGATACAAAGTAACCAAAAATCAAGTCAGCAGAAATGCTTCTTTTCACACGAGGCCTTTGCCCTGCAAAGCTGGTAGAACCACGGGCTGCAATTATTTTGCCCTACTTCGTTCGCACAGCCCACATGCTACAGCAAAAACTTGCTATGCCCCTACAGCCGCACGTGGCCACCATTGTTCTACCTGCTTTCGCCCGAAGCTGTTTTGCTGACAGGAACTCTTCGCGAAAATTTCAAAAAACGAATATCAATGAGCAAAGGTTAAAAACAAAAGCGCCAACTGTTTCCAGTTGGCGCTTGCAATATTTTAAAAGCCCTCTCCCTTTAGGGGAGGGTTGGGTGGGGCATTACGCGGTTACCACGTGTTCTTTAGCGGCCAGGTAACGTTCGGCATCAATGGCGGCCATACAACCTGTACCAGCAGCGGTAACTGCCTGGCGGTAAATATGATCCTGGGCATCTCCGCAGCAAAATACACCTTCTACGTTAGTTTCTGTTGATCCCGGACGGGTAAGGATATACCCGGTTTCGTCCATATTTAACCAGCCTTTAAAAATATCGGTATTAGGGTGATGACCAATAGCTACAAAGAAGCCGGTCACATTCAGATCGGTATCAACGTTGGTTTGATTATTAGTAACTCTTACACCGGTTACGCTTTGTCCGTCGCCAAGGATCTCTTTGGTTTCGGTGTTATAAAGAATCTCGATATTAGGGGTGTTCAGCACGCGATGTACCATGGCTTTAGAAGCACGGAACTCATCACGGCGAACAATCATATAAACTTTGCGGGCTAATTTGGCTAGGTAAGTAGCTTCTTCGGCAGCGGTATCACCGGCACCAACAATGGCTACATCCTGTCCTTTGAAAAAGAAGCCATCGCATACGGCACAGGCCGAAACACCAAAGCCGCTATATTTTTGTTCAGACTCCAAACCTAACCATTTAGCCGAAGCACCTGTAGCGATGATCACGGTATCGGCAGTAATGGTTTTGGTATCGTCGATAACTACTTTATGTGGCAGACTCGAAAAATCAACAGAGCTGGCATAACCAAAACGAATCTCGGTACCCAGGCGTTCGGCCTGTTTGCGCAGATCTTCCATCATTTCGGGACCCATGATACCTTCAGGATAGCCTGGAAAATTCTCTACTTCGGTAGTTTGGGTAAGTTGCCCGCCAGCCAGTAAACCAGTGTACATAACGGGTTTCAGATCGGCCCTTGAAGCATATATTGCGGCAGTATAACCGGCCGGCCCTGAGCCTATGATAAGGCATTTGATGTGTTCAGTTTCTTGAGACATTGTTATAAAAAAATGTATGCGAATTTACGATTTATTCAGAAGCCAATCAATAGCGCTTGGTCAGGATATTGCCATTGTTGATCCTCTAATCATACCTAAATATATCTTTTTCGGCATAAGAAATGTGAATTTTTCCTTTACCATCCACAACAACATTCAGATCAAATGGAATATGAAGTTCTTTCTCTTCGCTGTTATGGATACCCGATTCCTGATTGGGAGCGGATGTTAAAAGGAATATTTTCAACACCTCAGTACGGATCATGGGCTCCCAGTTAGGTGCTCCTGATAATTCGTTAATTATTGTACTATCAATTTCCTGATCAGATTTTCCCTCTATTAAAGGAGCCACTAATTTCCCATTTGGTGTTAAGTTAAAACTATAAGTTACATTATATCTTCCGTGTTTATTAAATTTTTTGGTTGAAAGTTTTAAATTTAAGTAATTAATCAAATCATATTTTGAACCTTGGCCCTCTTTCACATATTGAAATTTCCTGTCATTTAAATACGAAATAGTTTTAACTATTTTACCATCTTTATAAACCTCTGTTTTTATTATATCTCCATAATATGACAAACTATTCCAATCACCTTGCCTTACATTGTTTATAAAATTACCTTCCACCAATACTTTACCGGAACTATAGTCATAACTTTGGTACAGCCCATCCTGAATATCATCCCGATAAGTATTAATAAATGCAGGTTTTTGATGATTATACGACTTCCAGCTACCGTTCTTTTTACCATTTAAATATACCCCGGTTCGATCAATAAAGTTTCCACCCCGAGCAAACACCGAGTCTATTTTTTGAGTATCTCCATTTTGGATATTAAATTTACCCGGAGGTATTAATACATAATAGATAAACTTACCGTGGGGAATGGTAAACTGCTCATCTTTAAAAGTACCTATAGCCATTATGGTATCCTGCATATCATATTGCCTAATTGACCACGCAGAATCGCCATCCATTTTTTGATATAGAATATGAAGTTGCTTTAGATGAATCAATGGTTCTTGATCCATCATTAGTAATATAAATTTTTCGAACCTGCGCATTGGTCGTTATAGCGCAAATAAATAATAGTAAAGCAATAAAATAAGGCTTAAGCATAAATTAATTTTGAGCAGATAAATATAATCATTTACCTGTATTAGCTTTCAGCACCCGCATTACGTTGCCTCCTAATATTTTATCGATATCTTTTTCGGTATAGTTGAGTTTAAGCAGCTCCGCAGTTACTTTGGGATAATCTGCAACACTATCCATCCCTAAAGGGAATGATTCGGAACCATCAAAATCAGAGCCAATGCCTACGTGATCAACGCCTATCAATTTGACGATATAATCAATGTGTTGGATGAGCATGCTTAAAGGTGGCCGCAACTTGTCGGCTTCCGCCTGGTGCAGGGAGCTTGTTTTGATAAATCCCAGATCATTATCGTTATATACCTTGCTAAGTGAATCGATCTCCTTTTTATACTTTAAATAAAACCTGGTTACTTTGGCTGCATATGTACTATCTACAAAACCGCTGTAAAAATTCACACACACCACTCCTCCGTTTTTTGCCAGGGCTTTAAGCTGATCATCTTTCAGGTTACGCCTGTTCGGGTTGATATTGTAAACGCAGCTATGCGAGGCGATAACCGGCTTATTGGTAGTAGCCAGCACATCATAAAAAGTACGTTCGCCTACGTGCGATACGTCCACCATCACACCAAGCTCGTTTAAATGATGTACAATTTGTTTACCATAATCTGTTAAGCCCAAATGTTTCAGACTGTCTTTTTTGGTCACTTCATCACGTGCGGATGTAGCCCAGGAAGTACTGTTGTTCCAGGTAAGGGTTAGATAACGCATCCCCCTTTTGGCGAGACTATCGATATAATCCATCCGGTCTTCGATCATGTGCCCGCCTTCCACGCCTATCAAGGCAGCCAGCTTTTTCTGATCAACCGCTTTTTTCAGTTCGGCACTGTTATGCACCAGTACTATTTTATCGGGGTTGCGTTTGATGAGCGCGTATAAAGAGTCTATCTCCTGATTGGCTTGTGCAAAGGCAGTGCCCTTACCATATTTTTCACCGCACCAGATGGAAAATATTTGCGCATCCAAACCGCCCTCTTTTGCCCGAACCAGGTCGAAGTTACCCGCGCTTTGTCGCTTGGCCAGATCACTTTTGGTGATCAGCTGAGTTGACAACACATCGTTATGCGTATCTATCAAGACAGCCCTTTGATGTATTTGCTGTGCGTTTTGCGCTGAAAGCTTTAGCGAGATAAGCAGTAAAGGGAGTAGCAGCTTTTTCATGAGTTTAAGATAAGGTTGATTTTGTCTGAACCATGATTAATATGATTAAAGGATTTACAGGATTAAAACTTTGTCATGCTGAACGTAGTGAAGCACCTATCAATCGATATGGATAGTTTACGAATAGATCCTTCACTACGTTCAGGATGACAAGTTATATCTTTATATCCGTTCTGGATTTTAACTAATTTGCCAGGCATTTTTGTTCACTACTCACTACTCACTACTCACTACTCACTACTCACTACTCACTACTCACTACGTCTGTATCACCCCTACATTAAACGCTTTCTCTATCGGTGCGTGGTTGGCAGCCTCAATTCCCATGGAGATCACTTTACGGGTTTCCAGTGGATCAATGATACCATCCACCCAAAGTCTTGCAGCAGCATAGTATGGGGTAGTTTGGCTGTTGTACTTGTCGGTTATCTGTTTCAAGAGTTCAGCTTCTTTTACTTCATCCACCACTTCGCCCCGGGCTTTTAAACCAGCAGCTTGTATTTGTAACAGTGTTTTAGCAGCTTGCCCACCACCCATTACCGCGATTTTGGCCGATGGCCAGGCATAGATCAGCCTGGGGTCATAAGCTTTACCGCACATGGCATAATTACCAGCACCGTAGGAATTGCCTACTACAATTGTAAACTTAGGCACTACAGAATTGGCTACGGCGTTCACCATTTTGGCGCCATCTTTAATGATACCTCCCTGTTCAGACCTGCTACCTACCATAAAGCCGGTAACATCCTGCAGAAATACCAAAGGAATCTTCTTTTGATTACAGTTCATGATAAAACGAGTGGCTTTATCGGCCGAATCGGAATAAATAACGCCGCCAAACTGCATCTCGCCCTTTTTGGATTTGATCACTTTACGCTGATTAGCTACTATGCCTACCGCCCATCCATCAATACGACCCAGGCCGCAAATGATGGACTGACCATAGCCTTCCTTATATTCTTCAAAAGCCGAATCATCCAACAAGCGTAAGATGATCTCCTTCATATCATAGGCTTTTTCGCGGTTATCAGGCAGGATGCCATAAATATCTTTTTCGTTTAGCTTAGGAGCCACGGGTTTAATACGATCAAACCCAGCCTTGTTGTAATCGCCCACCATACTCATGATATTGCGGATCGAATCCAGGCAGGCCTTATCGTTGGGTTGTTTATAATCGGTAACGCCCGATATTTCGCAGTGAGTTGTGGCACCGCCAAGCGTTTCGTTATCCACATCTTCGCCAATGGCCGATTTTACCAGGTATGACCCAGCCAGGAAAACCGAACCTGTGCCTTCTACAATCATAGCCTCATCACTCATAATGGGCAAATAGGCTCCCCCAGCCACACAGGAGCCCATAATGGCGGAAATCTGGACAATGCCCATGCTACTCATGATAGCGTTATTGCGAAAAATACGCCCAAAATGTTCTTTATCTGGGAAGATCTCATCCTGCAGAGGTAAGTAGACTCCTGCAGAATCGACCAGGTAAATGATAGGCAGCCGATTTTCCATGGCTATTTCTTGTGCCCGCAGATTTTTCTTAGCGGTTATCGGGAACCAGGCACCGGCCTTTACAGTAGCATCATTAGCCACCACCACGCATTGCCTGCCCGATACATAACCAATACCACATACCACACCTCCTGACGGGCAACCACCATGTTCGGCATACATACCATCGGCAGTAAAGGCACCCATTTCCAGCCAGGGCTTGTCGTCGTCAATCAGATAGGCCACGCGCTCACGCGCCAGCATTTTGCCTTTTTCTTTTTGTTTGGCCGCGGCCTTCTCGCCACCACCCTCATGTATTTTTTTGAGCCGGGTATTGAGTTCATAAACAAGCTGTTTGTTTATATCCTCATTGATATTGAATGCGATATCCATAATTGGTTTATAATAGGAAAATGTAAATTAGGAAAAATTACAGGATCAAAAGCTAATGAATCGCTGTTTTGTTTTGCACATTATAGTGTAATAAATCTTTTGACATTGCTAATCAACTATTTATCTTGTTTAAACATTTAGGTGCCAATACGCAGCAAATAACGTAAAAACACGCATCTGAATTATCGGCAAACGCTATACCTTTAGCGCATAAATGCTCATCCCTATATGATACAAAAAACCAAACACTACGGCTGGTTACCCGACCTGCCCGATCACCGCGATTTTCAATATGCAATTGTACGCCATGAGGCCCTGGCGCAGCCCACTCCCCCATTAGTCGATCTCCGTGCGCAATGTCCGCCGGTCTATGACCAGGGTGAACTAGGTTCCTGCACAGCCAATGCTATAGCAGGCGCTTTTCAGTTTGAATTGATGAAACAAAAACTACCCGTATTTAATCCATCAAGGTTATTTATTTATTACAATGAACGTGTTTTAGAAGGTCACGTGAATGAAGATAGTGGTTCACAATTACGCGATGGTGTAAAATCAATTGCTACCCTGGGCGTTTGCGACGAAACGTTATGGCCATACAACGTGAGCCAATTTGCACAGCAGCCAACACCTGAGGTTTATACAAGTGCGCTATCAAACAAGGCCTTGCAATATACCCGTTTAAACAATACTGCAATTAATGAGTTAAAAACGTGCCTAGCCGGCGGTAATCCTTTTGTATTTGGCTTTACAGCTTACCAAAGTTTTGAAGGTGATGTTGTAGCTAAAAGTGGAGTTTTACCTATGCCCGCCCAATCAGAAAGCGTTATTGGTGGCCACGCGGTAATGGCCGTTGGTTATGACGACCAAAAGAGCGCATTTATTGTTCGTAACAGCTGGGGTAATGGATGGGGTCTTCAGGGTTACTTTTATATGCCTTATGACTATGTTACCAGCACCAACCTGGCCGACGATTTTTGGACCATTAGCCAGGTAGCTTAGTTTTCGCGTGATACGTATTACGTTATACGTCTCTAAATTATACCATAATTAGGTTCAACACGTCATATAATAAAATTCTTAAACAGTAATAACGTAATACGTATCACGTAAAACGCACAACATATTAAAGATGAAATCATCGGTCATTAAAGCCTTGCAGCATTTAAGCAACAAGCCCGAAAATTTATTTGTTAAAGTTATTGAACATGGCAGCATGTCTGTGGAGATATACAGACCAGTAAATATCGATCCTCAAACACCCCATCTACAGGATGAACTATACGTGATCATTAGCGGACACGGGGAATTTTTAAACGATGGCGTGCGTACAACTTTTCAGCAAGGCGATGTATTATTTGTGAAAGCCGGTGTTGAGCACCGTTTTGAAAACTTTACTGACGATTTTGCCACCTGGGTTATTTTTTACGGCCCGGATGGCGGAGAATAAGTCTTGGATGTGAGGAGGATGTGTAGATGTGCAAATATGTAGATGTGCAGATTAACTTTGTTGAGGACTTCGTCGTTTCAGATGTTTTGATTTTTCCATCTGCACATCTACATATCCGCACATTTGCACATCTAAGTAAGGTTTCTGTCCTTAAACCAAACTTCGTCAGGCGTAACGTTAAAACCATCCATGAGATTAATCAGTTCGATAGGATCGCCGGAAGTGATGACCAGGTCGCGGTTGGTAGGCTTCATGAATTTTTGTTCAACCATGACATCTAATTGTTTCAGGAGAAAATCGTAAAAACCGTTTACGTTGAGTAAACCTATCGGGTGTTTGTGCAGGCCCAATTGCAGCCAGGTTAATACTTCAAAAAACTCTTCGAGTGTACCTATACCACCTGGCAAAGTGATGATGGCATCGCAAAGGTCATTCATCAGTTGTTTGCGTTGGTGCATATTTTCAACAATATGCAACTCAGTTAAACCGGTATGGCCAACCTCCTTGTCCATCAAAAATTGCGGGATAATTCCAATGGCCTTGCCACCGCGTTGCAGAACATTATCGGCCAGCAGGCCCATTATGCCCACCTTACCACCACCATATACCAGGGTAATATTGCGGCTTACCATGAGTTCGGCCAGTTGTTCAACCACTTGTTTCAATACCGGATCGCCATTGAAATTGGCACCACAAAATACGCAGATAGCTTTCATGATTGGGTTTGGTTATTTATCTGGTCAGATGATGTTGATTGAGTTGAGTGAATTAAAAACTGAATCAACTCACTCAACATAATCAACTAAAAACTTATCTACTAGTATAGTTAGGAGCCTCTTTAGTAATGGTAATATCATGCGGGTGGCTTTCGCGCATACCTGCCGCAGTGATGCGTACAAACTTAGCTCTTTGCAGATCCTCAATATTAGCGGCACCGCAATAGTGCATACCGGCACGCAAACCTCCAATATATTGGAATATCACTTCGGCCATGTTGCCTTTAAATGGTACACGACCTACGATACCTTCTGGAACCAGCTTGGTCACTACATCAGTCTCATCCTGGAAATAACGGTCTTTTGAACCTTTAGCCATAGCCTCAACTGAACCCATACCGCGGTATGATTTAAATTTACGGCCTTCGTAGATAATGGTTTCGCCTGGCGACTCTTCCACACCGGCAAATAAGGATCCTGCCATAATAGAGCTTGCACCTGCTGCAATAGCCTTAACAATATCACCAGTTTGTTTGATACCTCCATCGGCAATTACCGGGATACCACGACCTTCTAATGCTTTGGCACACTCATAAACCGCATATAACTGTGGTACACCTACACCGGCAATAATACGGGTGGTACATATAGAACCTGGACCAATACCTACTTTTACCGCATCGGCACCGGCATCGGCTAGTGCAAGAGCAGCGTCACCGGTTGCTATGTTACCGGCTATAACCTGTAAGTTTGGATATAATTTTTTAACTGCCTTCACCATGTCAATAACTCCTTTTGAATGACCGTGAGCGGTATCAACCGTAACCACATCCACACCGGCGTTAACCAGTGCTGTTACACGGTCAATGTTATCCGCAGCAACTCCAACAGCGGCTCCTACACGTAAACGACCAAATTCGTCTTTACAGGCATTAGGGAAGTTTTTTACTTTTTGTATGTCTTTATAGGTGATCAGCCCTACCAGTTTACCATCTTTGTTTACGACAGGCAATTTTTCAATTTTGTTGCCTTGCAAAATAGCTGCGGCTTCGGTTAGTGTGGTACCTTCCGGAGCAGTGATTAAACCAACTTTGGTCATCACTTCGCTTACCGGTACCGACATATCTTTCTGGAAACGTAGATCGCGGTTGGTGATAATTCCTTTTAGTTTATGATCCGCATCAATTACCGGGATACCGCCGATGCTAAACTCTTTCATGATCTGGAAAGCATCTGCAAGCAATGCATCTTCCAACAGGGTTACAGGATCTTGTATCATCCCGCTTTCTGAACGTTTAACTTTGCGCACTTCATCAGCCTGAGCCTGTATGGTCATGTTTTTGTGCAACATGCCTATACCACCTGCCTGGGCTATGGCAATAGCCAAACCAGATTCGGTAACGGTGTCCATAGCTGCTGAGATGATTGGAATGTTTAACCGGATGCTTTTTGTTAAAAAAGTACTGGTGTTAACTTCGCGCGGTAAAACTTCTGAATAAGCCGGGAGTAGTAAAACGTCGTCGTAAGTTAATCCTTCGGCAACAAATTTTGATGGGTCTAACTGCATAGCAAATAATTATTTTGGAGTTATTATTTGCCGGGCAAAGGTAATAATTATTTCGGATTTAGGATGTACAATTTCGGATTTATTTAAAAGTGCGGGGAAAATTGCCTTTGTATGATAAATCTAATTTTGGCCTTTAATGAAAATGTCATTGCGAGCGAAGCGTGGCAATCGCACACTATACAGGGTCAACTTGCATAATTCGCGATTGCCACGCTTCGCTCGCAATGACATGATTTTTTATCTCTGGATAAAATCCTAATACTTCCCTACGATCACTTTATAAAACTGATCGAAGTTGAGGTATTTATTGGCCAGGTTACGTAATTCAAAAGCGGTTGTTGTTTTTACTGTTGTGGCGTACCTATCGTAATAATCATAATCTAAACCGGCAAAATAGATGCTTTTAAATTTGTCGGCATGTGAAAACACATTCTCCAGGCTGCCCAGTAACGATCCCAGCATAAAGTTGCGCACCAGCGATAATTCTTCTTCTGGTATTAGTTCAGTTTTAAGTAGTTCAAGCTCTTTTTCAATTTCGCCCACAGCCGCTTTGCATACATCAGCACCAACTTCCGTAGCGATAAAGAAAGCGCCGCCCTGTTTAAAGGAACTAAGGCCCGAACCGATACCATAAGTATATCCTTTATCCTCACGGATATTCGCCATCAGTCTTGAGCCGAAATATCCACCCAATACGGTATTCAACACCTGCAAAGGTTGAAAATCAGGATGATTACGATTAACAGTTGGTAAACCTATTCTGATGGCCGATTGCAGGGCATCTGGCTTTTCGGTAAAATAAAACAGCTCGGTTGCTGGCTTTAGTTCTGGCTGTGACGTATCAGCAGCAACAGGGCCATTAATCCAGCTTTTATCAAAAGTATCTTTGATGAGCGTTAAAGTTTCTGATTCAATCTTTCCGGCGATGATCAAGGTACAATTTGAAGGCTGGTACATTTGTTTAAAATGCGCCAGCAAATCTTCGCGCTGTAAACTTTTGTAATTATCAAAGCTTGCTCCCAGTCCGTAGATGGTTTCGCCATAAATAGCTTTATTAAAATCGCGCCGGGCAACCACATCATTTTTTTGAAGACTCACCTGTAGTTTCTGCTGCTGATTACGCTTAAAAGTTTCCAGCTCCTTTTCGGGGAATACAGAATTTGTAAGCACATCCAGAATTACCGGCAGCGTATGGTGTAAATGTTTATTTAAGCTATACAAGGTTACCAAGGAATTCTCATACCCGTAATCAACCTGCAAAAAGGCGCCATAAAAGTCAATTTTATCAGCAATTTCAGAGGCTGATAAGGTAGCTGTGCCTTCTGTAAGCATGGTATTTACAGCCATGTTAAGCAGGGGCTTGGCCTCGTCAAAACGCAGGTTATTAAATATCCATTCTATGCGTACCAGTTCCTGGTCGCCGGAGTTAAAACAATAAACATTGCAGCCATTATCCAGCTTTTTATGTTCAGGTTTTATGAGTTTTATATTTTCAATAGCCTTAAAATCCGGGGCTAATTTTCTGTCGATCATGTTTCTTATTTTTTTGTCAGAATCAGAATTTATTTAAGCTAAGGCCGATTCGGTTTTTTCGGCTAAATAAATCAGGGTTGATGAGTTATCTTTCCTGAATATCCTAACGGCCGTATCCTTTATCTGAGCAGCGGTTACAGCCAGATATTTAGGTGTTTCCTGATTAAGCATTTCGGCATCGCCCAGCAATTCAAATGAAGCCAGATTCATGGCTTTGTCCAGCAGTGACATTTCCGAAAAAACCATGGTCGATTCGGTTTTGTTCTGCACCTTGGTTAGTTCATCTGCCGGAATCTCTTCATTTTTAACCTTTTCCAATTCTTCCCACAGAGCAGCTTCTGCCTGTTCAATACTCACATTTTCGAGAGGTTTACCTTCCAGTACAAACATGCCTTTATCCAAACTGCTGGTGATGTAAGCATGTACTTCGCTGAATATCTGCCTGTCCTGCACCAAACTGCGGTATAAACGTGATGAGTTACCGCGTGAAAGCACATCCGATAATAATTCTGTTGCATAAAAATCATCATCCAGTCTGCCACCCATTTGAAATGCTATGTACACATCATTCAGCGGAACTTTTGCAGTAACCGTTTCGCGGCGTTCCTCATGCTGCTCGGCTTCCTGCGGTAAATTACGGTGATACTTTTCGCCTGCAGGAATAGATGCGAACCATTTTTCGGCCAGCTGTTTTACCTGCTCTGTAGTAACATCACCACCAACTACCATAATGGCATTTTGCGGGTTGTAATGTTTTTTAAAGAAGGCCTTTACATCTTCAATGCGGGCATCTTCAATATGTTTAATGGTTTTACCGATAGTAGCCCAACGATATGGGTGCTGCTTGTAAACCAGGGGACGCAGTTTTAACCATACATCGCCATAAGGTTGGTTCAGGTAACGCTGCTTAAACTCCTCTATTACCACGTTGCGCTGTACCTCCAGGCTCTTTTCGCTAAAAGCCAGGCTTAGCATCCTATCGCTTTCCAGCCAAAAGGCCGTCTCGATATTAGCCGAAGGAAGCGTGATATAATAGTTGGTGATATCATTGCTGGTAAAAGCGTTGTTTTCGCCACCTACCCGTTGCAGGGGCTCATCGTAGCTGGGTATATTTACAGACCCGCCAAACATCAGGTGCTCAAACAAATGTGCAAAACCGGTTTGCTCGGGGTTTTCGTCACGGGCGCCTACATCATACAGAATGTTAAGCACCGCCATTGGGGTAGTATTATCTTCATGAACAATAACCCGAAGACCATTATCCAGTGTGAAACGGTTGAATTTAACCATGTAATAATTTTAATTTAAAAACGGGTAAAGGTATAATTTTTAGCTTTGGGTGTATATACTTACCCAGTATAAATTACAAAAAGCTTAAAAACAGCTTAGTAAACGGTTATAAAAAACCACTATCAAAACACCTGCGTGTTTTAAATGATCTGCAAAAACAAGCAATTTTCAGACCGATAAAACATTTCTCTTCATTACAAAAACCTTAAATTTGTGATGATATGCTTACCCGTGAACAACTTACCGAAGAATTAGCACATACACTGGGCAAAACCAAAGTATTAAAGTTAACTCGTATTTTGGAGGAACAACATTTTGCTTTACGCGATCTGATCGACATTACCTTTCATCAGGATAAGGTGATCGGCTTTCGCGCGGTATGGATATTAGAAAATATGTTTTTGAAACATCCGGAGCACTATCTTAACGATCTGGAATACTTTGCATCCCGTTTCAAAGAGGTAAAAAATCCAAGCTGCATGCGGCATTATACCAAACTGATCATGCACATGACCGATACTTTATCGCCAGCTTCCGTTAGGCAAAAACTTCAAACCATCAATCTGGAACCGGTAGTTGAACAACTTTTTGACTGGATGATTGATCCTAAAGTTAAGGTAGCAGTTAAAGGCTTTGCCGGTAGAGCGCTCTTTAATTTAAAAGACCGTTATGACTGGATTGCCGAAGAGTTGGAAGGTCAGCTCAAAATATTTCTATGCGATCGCAGTGCAGGCATGAGATCGGCTGCAAAAAATACATTGAAATTAATTCAAAAGTAAAAAGCCAAAATGAGTTACGCTTACACGTCGGGCAACTACGCTTTGTTTTGACTTTTGAATTTTGACTTAATCCGAAGTTGGCCTGTCTTCTCTGTGCAAATTATTACTTACCTGGTGATGATGTAATTTCGCAGCAATAGCCGATTTACTATTATCGGCATAGGTTCCATAAGCATTGATGAGTACCCCTTTAAGACTATATTTAGGCGATGATACCGCGTAAATGATCGACATATCATCTGGGTTACTGGCTCCCTCAAACCTATAAAATTCATCAATTTCAAAGTCGTCGGCACTCATATGTATATCTTGTGCTTTATCATCTATCGTATCACCGTCCAGGCTCAGATTGGCGGTATATCCCCTTTTTATAAGGTCGTTAGTGGCATCCACTAAGGTTTCGTAACTTCTCATGGCGGTGATATTTTGTTTAATATAACAGGATGCAGTATTTAGTTGCTGATGTATATAACCATCAAACCCGCACCTTGTTTGAATACGCTGGGTTTAAAACAAAAAAACTTACGAAGTTTTTGAAACTTCGTAAGTTTTCAGAATGCTTTTTTTAAAGATCCCTCTTCTGAAAGGGTTTAGTAAGATTTAAATAGCTTTAGCCAACCACAGTGAAGCATTCAGGTGCAACGCAGGGTGTGAGGTATATCCGGATGGGGCATCGCCAGACCAACCGTTAAACAGGCTGTCGCCGGTATCGCCGGTACCGTCATCAGCAGGTGAACTATCACCAATCCACACAATACGACCAGTTCCATAAGTGGCCAATAGAGCCATTACGTTATTATTACCACCATTGGTAGCTGAATTACGCCAGAACAAGCCTTGTACGCTTGAATTATTTGACGGGAACAGTGTTGCTGTTGAACCATTATAAAAAGCCAGTTTAGAAGCTGTGCCAGCGGCTCCATTCAATACTTTTTGCGCATTGGCATTGGTACCAGTATAAACATTGGTTGACGGACCTTCGCTGATGTCAACATAATTGATGTTAAAACCAAATGGGTTGTTATTATTGATACCGTTATTGGTCATCAGGTCATTCCAAACACGTGGTGAATCATAACCATCACCATCCCTGTCAGACGGGTTGTAGCCATTGGCATCAGTTCCGGCTGTGGTAGCAGCTGTATGGTCGGCGATCATCATTAATCCGCCGCCATTATTAACAAAGTTCATTAAAGCTGTTTTTTCGGCAGCGGTAAATAAACGGTTGGGCTCATCAACCACAAAAACATCATAATTGCTTAAATCCTGTGGGTTTGATGAATTTCCATAGGTAATTGTTGATCCGCTTGGCAAGGTTTCAACCAGTTCACCTAATTTCACCAATGAAACGGCCCATGCAGATATACCACCCTTCCAGTAAGTTTCAGGAGTGCTGGCTGTTATGCCTGTGTAAGATGGTGTAGGGATGCGTTGTGCTTTGGTTTCAACTGTTGTACCACCGGTATAAATCGGCACATTCTCGGTACCATCGGCATCTATCTGCCAATCTGCACTACCTGCGTTTTCCAGGTGACTGGCATCAAACAGGAATTTTTTACCTGTAACTACTACCGGTGGAGGAGTTGTGCCGCCACCACCGTTATCATTAATGGTAATATCATCTATATTAATACGGTTAGTGCCACCGGTTAATTTGCGGATCTCTAAACGTGCACTTCCGGTTACATTAATGGTAAAAGTTTGTGCAGCCAATGTTGCACCGGTTGTAATGTTTGAACCTGATTGCGCCCAGGTAGTGCCACCATCAACAGAGTAAAACAATCCCCATTGACTTGCAGGATCGCTGCCATAAGTTGCAGAACTAATAGTAACAGTGCTTATGCCGCCGGTTACATCAAATAACATGGTAATTTTACCGGTATTACGTATACGGGCGCTCCATGATCCGTTTTTTTGATCAGCGCTCAGATTGCCGATTAACGCATCAAACATATTCCATGAATTGCCAGACAGGGTTACATTGTCGCCACTGCTGGAACCTGTTGGAGCCACATCATAAGCCGTTTTTGGGCTGGTTGATCCCACTTCGAAACCCTGTGTAAGCGATACCGCCTGGGTTTTAATGTTTTTGCTGATGGAAGCGGCCGCATCAGGAGTTTGGCCTTTGGGAGTACTGTTTTTCTGACAACCCATTACCAGCATTCCGGTAAGGGCAGAGGCTACGAATAATAGCCCGGGTTGGGTAAATTTAAGCATAGTGATTTTCGGTAAGTTTATATATGTGTCGGTACTAAATAATTGTGTGGTAAACTTCTATAAAAGTTTATAATCAAACATTTACACAATATTAACATATTATTAAATATTAACAATAACCTAACTACAAGACTTTTAAATAAGAATATTCTCCATTCATTAATCACTGTTTATTTAGCTATATTTACATATGGTTTGCAGCAATATCAAAGCTTTATTTAAAAAACACCTGTTAGTTTTTGGCTTCTTGATTAGCTTTTTTGCACTATCGGGCTATACAAGTCAAAGCATTGCAGGCAATAATTGTGTGTCTGAAACAGAATTGTTTTCCGATAAGAACTTTGTTGCAAAAGGTGGCATTAGTTATAAGAGAGCAGCATTAGCATTTTATACTAACCTAACGCCATCCGTTGCCAGCAAAAAATACACATTCCAAGGAATTAATGCTGATGATGTGCTTGTACTAACCAGCCATAGGTATTTAAAGCACTTGTATTTATCTACTAAACATTACCTCACCTACCACATTGATCATCTGTATCGCACAGCCGACTATCATGATAATGCTACACCTTTCAGAATAGGCTAATCTGGCCTGTTTATCAAAAACACATATATCAATTTATTAATGGCTTAGATATGCTTAAAGCATATTAGACCCTCACGGCTATCGGCATGAAAAAGCTAAAAAAAACATTCAGGCTTTTTTGCCTGGTACTGTTTTTATTATTGGCTGTTACCGGTGTGGCTATAACCGGAGCAGGACCAACACAATCAAAAAACAGGGACAGAATTATGGACAACGAAACCTTAATAGAAATGGTGGAGGAAAAAAGTAAGGAAGATGACGAGGAAAAACCTTAATCCTTAACATACAAAAAGAGCCGCCCTATTAAGGCGGCTCTTTTGCTATATAATAGATTTATTATTTTACTGGTTCGTCGGTAGTTTTAGGAGTGTTTAAAAACACAAAGTTGTTGTCAAACATATCTACCTTAATAGTACTATCCTTATCAACTGTGCCGGCCAGGATCTGTTTCGATAACTCGTTCAGAATTTTTTTCTGGATGACACGTTTTAACGGACGGGCGCCAAACTGCGGATCGTAACCTAACTGTGCTAACCAATCCAGTGCCTCGTCTGTAGCTTCCATGGAGATACCCATTTCGGCCAGGGTATTTTTTACCTGGTTAAACTGTAGTTTCACAATATCATGTATCTCATCGCGATTGAGCGGGGTAAACATGATGATCTCGTCGATACGGTTCAGAAACTCCGGACGGATAGTAGCGCGCAGCAATGTAAACAGCTCATTCTTAGTTTTGGCTATCAATTCCTCGCGGTTATCATCTTCCAGATTCTGGAAGTTTTCCTGTATAATGTTTGAACCAATGTTGGATGTCATGATGATGATGGTATTCTTAAAGTTTACCACGCGGCCTTTATTATCTGTCAAACGGCCATCATCCAATACCTGCAGCAAGATGTTAAACACATCCGGATGAGCTTTTTCGATCTCATCCAATAATACCACACTGTAAGGTTTACGACGTACAGCCTCTGTTAATTGTCCGCCTTCATCATAACCCACATAACCCGGTGGCGCTCCAATCAGCCTGGAAACCGCATGGCGTTCCTGATATTCGCTCATATCAATACGCACTAATGCGCTTTCGTCATTGAACAGATACTCAGCCAGGGCTTTGGCCAACTCCGTTTTACCAACACCGGTTGTACCTAAGAATATAAATGAACCAATAGGCCTGCGCTTGTCCTGTAAACCGGCACGACTGCGGCGTATAGCATCGCTAATGGCCTCGATGGCTTCTTCCTGTCCGGCTACGCGTTTGTGCAATTCTTCTTCCAGGTGTAACAGCTTTTCACGTTCGCTTTGAATCATTTTGGAAACCGGGATGCCTGTCCAACGCGAAACCACGCCGGCAATATCATCAGCGGTAACCTCCTCTTTCAGCATGCGGCTGTCGCTTTGATTCTCCAGCAGCGCGGCTTTTAGTTTTTCCACTTCGGCTTGTGCCTGTACAATAGTTCCGTAGCGTAATTCGGCCACTTTACCATAATCACCGGCACGCTCAGCCTGTTCGGCTTCCAGCTTGTAGTTTTCAATTAGTTCCACCTTTTGGTTGATACCATCAACCAGGTCTTTTTCGCCTTGCCATTTGGCACGTAAAGAATCGCGCTGAGCAGATAGATTGGCAATTTCTTCGCTTAACTCAGCCACCTTACGATCATCTTTTTCACGTTTGATAGCTTCGCGCTCAATTTCCAGCTGCATAATACGGCGTTCCAATTCGTCTACCACTTCTGGTACAGAATCCATTTCCAAACGCAGTTTAGAAGCGGCTTCATCCATCAGGTCGATCGCTTTATCGGGTAAAAACCTATCGGATATATAACGTTGCGACATTTCAACCGCGGCTATAATGGCCTCATCTTTAATACGCACTTTATGGTGGGTTTCATAACGTTCCTTTAAACCACGTAAAATAGATATGGCATCAGCAGCATCAGGTTCTTCAACCATCACTTTCTGGAAACGACGTTCCAGCGCTTTGTCTTTTTCCAGGTATTTCTGATACTCATTCAATGTAGTAGCACCAATTGACCGTAGTTCACCACGGGCAAGCGCCGGTTTTAAGATATTGGCTGCATCCATAGCACCTTCGCCACCTCCTGCTCCTACCAGCGTATGGATCTCATCTATAAACAGGATGATCTCCCCATCGCTTTGGGTTACTTCTTTGATCACCGCTTTCAGACGCTCCTCAAACTCGCCTTTATATTTGGCACCAGCTATCAGAGCACCCATATCCAGGGAATAAACTACTTTGGTTTTCAGGCTCTCCGGCACGTCGCCTTTAATGATCCGGAAGGCTATACCTTCGGCAATAGCGGTTTTACCCACCCCGGGTTCACCCACCAGTATCGGATTGTTTTTGGTACGGCGCGACAGGATCTGAATCACCCTGCGTATCTCTTCATCCCTGCCAATAACCGGGTCAAGTTTACCAGATCCGGCATATTCATTCAGGTTACGGGCATATTTATTTAGGGCATTGTAAGTAGCTTCGGCGTTCTGATCAGTCACCTTGCTGTCGCCACGTAAACTTACAATGGCTTTTTTCAAGTCTTTTTCATTTACACCGAGGTCTTTTAACAACGAACTGATAGTACCGCCAGCTGTTAGTATACCCAATAGTATGTGCTCAACCGATACAAATTCGTCTTTAAATTCTTTCAAATAACCCTGCGCTTTTTGCAAGGCCGAATTGGCATCTGATGACAAATAAATATTGCTTCCGCTTACCTTGGGGTATGAACTGATCTGCGCATCGAGCGTTTCATTCAACCGGTTAAGGTTTACGTTTAATTTTTTTAATAAATAAGTTATCACATTTTCATCAACCAGCAACAAGCCTTTTAACAGGTGTGCGGGTTCAATTGCCTGCTGTTGATTACCAGTGGCAATTTCCGAAGCTTTTTGTACAGCTTCCTGGGCTTTTATTGTAAAGTTGTTAAAGTTCATATTGCTGAGTATTAATCAAAACGCTTGCCACTTAATGTTAAGTGAAAAAAAGTCATGTAAATATAAACTTAAACGACATTTTGACTTGTTATTATTTGAAAAATTTCTTATTAAATTTTGATATTTTTGCCCAACAACCTTATATGCGATACAATTGAATACTCATTTCTTTTTCAACAGCTTGCCAGCAAAATATAAGGCATCCTACAGGGACTATTATACCTATCAAAACCTGGTTGCTATAAGGGCCGGAAGCATTATATTTCTGGTGCTGAATGTTGTTATAAGGATACTGTATTTTGTTTTTCCGGTGAGCCTTACCCGTGCCCAGAATTTTCCGGAATTTAGTTTGAGTAATTGGGTATTCATTATCATCACTCCCATTTTTCTGATTGTAAGTAACCTGTTCATCGCTGGTTTTAAAAGCCATAAAAAAGCAACTGCCGGTATGTCATTACTGGTATTCCTGTTTTCGGTATACATTATATCCTGTGGCATGTATTCCAGCTTTATTGCCACGTCTGATCCCAGTAATGCTTTAACACTGTACCTTATTGCCTTAAGTTTGATAAGCGCTATATATGTATTTGAGTATTATGAAACTATTATATTGATTATCACTATCGAGATACTGTTTACTGCACTACTGTTTTATAGCCAGACAAGCTCTACCCAAATGGTGTATAATCAGCTGATATCGGCCATTTTACTTTCTGCTTTTTATCTTACTTCCAGGTACTTTTTCTCTTACAAGGTTAATTACTACCAGCAGGTGATCGAGATCAGGGAAAAAAACGTAGAGATAGAAAAAGCAGGTGAGTTTAAGAACCAGGTATTAGGCATGGTGGCACATGATCTTCGAAATCCTATCGCAGCAGTAGAATCGCTGGCCATGATCATGGAAATGGATCATGACCTGAACGATGAGATGCAGGAAAACCTGAATATGATGAAGGCTTCCTGCGTAAAGGCACGAAACATTATTGATGATTTACTGGAAGCCGCCCGCAATGATACCAATGACGTTTTTGATATGGAAAGAACGGAGTTGAACCAATTGTTAAAAGGCATTGTAAACGACTGGGAAATACAGCAGGACCTTAAAGCCGATGTAATATTTATCAGCAATATTAACCCGGCCTATGCCAGGGTTAATAAAGAAAAACTTCACCGTGCCATCGATAATCTGATCAGTAATGCGATCAAGTTTTCAAAAGATAACAGCCGCGTAGATGTAAGGCTGAATAAAAAAGGCGAAGAACTGGTTATTGAAGTACAGGACTATGGATTGGGCATACCAGCCGATATGCTCCCGGATATATTTACCCGTTTTTCAAAAGCACGCAGAACCGGCCTCCGGGGCGAAGAATCAACGGGCCTTGGCTTAAGTATAGTACGCCAGATAGTCGAAAAACATAACGGCATTATCGATGTAGAGAGCATCGTTGGTCGCGGTACAGTTTTTTACATAAAATTGCCCGTTGCCTGGCTGGGATAGGATAACTACCCCCTCATTACCCCGATTCTGTTACCACTCCAATCAGGAAACAAAACATGATCATTATTGATGTTCAGATGCTTGTCTGCTACTTCACTAAATACGCTTCTGAAGTCAGTAGTAACTGCCAGATCCCGCCCATCTTCGAGGTTTTCTACAGCCAGCGGTTTCATATCGCCATGAACCAATCCACCATTGATGTCATTACCCAATATAAAATTACATGATGCCCGGCCATGATCTGTACCGCCGGTGCCGTTTTGATGTACGGTACGACCGAATTCGGTCATGGTCATTATAGTTACATCATCCTGATAAGCCCCCAGGTCAGTCCACAAAGCGGTAATACTGCCACTCAGGTCGGCCACATTACGGGCAAATATGCCGTTCTCAGTTCCCTGGTTAAAGTGGGTATCCCATCCGTTTGATTCGGCAAAGGCAACCTCTAATCCTACATCCATTTTAACCAATTGAGCTATTTGTTTTAATGAATTACCCAATGCCGAATTTGGGTATACCGCGTTGTTGGCAGGAGTATAGTTTTTAATGTTTGTTTTTTGCAGCATTTTAACGGCCTCAAAGCTCTCTTTACCGGTTTGTTTTAACAATCCCGATGAAGTTTGATCATACAAATCTTCAAAGCTTTTAGCAGCCATATTGGCACCCATAGGGTTACCGCGCATCTGGATGGCGAAATCCTGCAGATTACTGATAGATACCGAAGGATTATCGCCATAAAAAGACCGCGGCATGGCCGATGTCATGCTCACTGCTGTAAAGGGTGTTAAAGCATCATGCCCTAATAAACCAACAGCCCGGTTTAGCCAGCCGCTGGATGTTCCCTTATTAAATGGCGTACCCGACTCCATATAATCCTGCGCATCAAAATGCGAACGGGTATTGTTTGGCGATCCGATACCCTGAACTATACCTAACCGTTTTTCACGGAACAGCGGTTCAAAAACCTTCATAGAAGGATGCAGGCCAAACCTGCCGTCCAGATCAATCAGCGGGGAACCGTTACCTGCTTTTGCCGCCGACATGAATAATGTAGGCCGGGCGTCCTTTAAATACTGATCATTGAACGGAGTCACCGCCATCAGACCATCCATGGCCCCTCTTTGAAATATACAGATAAGCGTTTTACGTTTTTTATACGGCGATATGATTTTTTCGCTCGCAGCGGCTTCGGCCAAAAAGCCAGGGATACCACCCATTAAGCCAACACCCAATAGGGCTAAACCCCCTGATTTTAAAAATCCTCTTCTTGATACCATGATCTTATGTTTTTATAGATTAACGTCGTTGATATTCGGGTGAACCAATGATCACCCCTACTACCTGTCCCAACATAGAGTTATTGTTACCCGGACCTTGCATGGCCATTACATTATTGGGGCGCTTGCCTTGTGCGGCCAGTTTATTATCTGCCATCATCTTCTCGGGAGCGGTCATGCTCTGATCAGCCGGCTCTCCCACTTTCGCATAAAGTTTATTGGAACTTGCTTCATCAACCCTTTGAGCCAGGTTAGGATCGGTGAGTAATGGGGTAAGACGTTTGATAGTTTCATCGAGCTTTCGCTCTGGCATAATCAGTTTACTGTAGATAGCTAAAGCAGCCTGTGCGCTTTCGGGTTCATGATGATTGTTTAGAGCTGCAAGATCTACCTTTACACCAGGTATACGACCAGTTGCTAAAGCCAGACCAAAATTCATGCGATTAAGCAATGCTCCTGTATTGATCCAGTATTGTCCCTTATCCGGAAAGCCGGTTGGGGCCTGATAATAATATACCTTCTCACCCATTTTATTGATCCAATTATACAGCTGATAAGGTTGCTGTATACTGGCATGCAAACTGCGAACAGAACCGATTGCCAGTTCAAATGGCGACTTTGTTTTTTCACGCAGTGCGGAAGCACTCCAGAATTCAGGTGCGCTTACCATGGTAATCAACACCTGTTTGATATCACCATCTTTATCCAAAAACGTTTTGGTCATCTTATTGATCAAAGTCTGCGGAGGGTTATCGCTCACAAAACGTACCGCTATTTTATGACTGATGAACTTTGCCGTAGCGGGACTATGTGCCAGCATGGATAATAACTGTACCCCTTCCTGATACCCTTCATCCGGGCCAAAGTGTTTGCCCAAAACCACCTTCTCCGTTTTATCGTGACGGTTAGCATTGAATAAGAAATCACTATCACGAACAAAACCCCGCTTCTCTAAACGATCGGCTCCTGTTTTATCCATGATGTTTTTCCCCAGCTTGCCATATTGCCCTATTGGATATATTGTCCAACCGGTTAATACTTTGGCGGCCTGGGTAACATCCTGCTGCGTATATCCCCCGTCTACTCCAAGGGTATGCAGCTCCATTACCTCACGGGCATAATTTTCATTTAGCCCTTGGGTACTTTTTGCTTTTTGTAATTTATTCATCAGCGCAGCACGCCTGCCGCTATCCACCATCTGGCCGGGCATATTTTGTAATTGAGCCGCGCGAATCAATTTCTTTGCTGCCTGTGCATTATTATTGGAAGCCGAGCTGGTAAAATTATCCAGATAGTATAGCATGGCCGGCGATTTGGCTGTAGCCAGTAAAATATCATTGAATTTGCCCAGGGCATTTGGACGGATAACATCGCGCTCATAGGCGGGTATAAACTGTGCACAATCGTTTTTGGTGATAGAAACGTTAAAATGATTGAACCAAAAGCTGGTCATCACCTCTTGTAACTGATTATTGGTATAAGCTGCACGCAATATTTTTTGATTGATAAACTGCCTGAAAAGTTCCTGCTCGGGTTTCATTCCATTCTGCTGCATATAGTTTTGTAGCACATCGCGGTATGATTTTCGGTCAGCTTTCACAGAATCTTTATTCACTACTCCCGCATTTATTGCCATACGGAGCACCTGCGCGTTTTTCGGAAACTCGGTAACCACTTGTGTGTTACTCAAGTTAATGGCATCATACGGAGCTAACAAGCGGTTAAGAGAATCATCCGGAAGATCGGCATCCATTTGTTGTTTAAACCAGTTTTCCAGGCCCGATTTTACCACCTCATCAATTTCGCCGGGAGTGGCTCCATAGGTAAACCGGCTCAATAAATGTGCAGCTGCCTGTCTGTCCGTCAGGCCTTGTTGCTGGTACGGAAATTTCCATCTGAATGGCGAGGTATGACTATTTGAAATAAAAAATGATGAAAGCGATACTGTTCCCAAAATCAGCAACGCGATGCAACAAAGGCTCTTTATGGTCTTTTTCATAGATGATCATTTGTGCAGGATCATGAATTTATAAATCTTTCGACTTTAATATGACATTTTGGTTTAACTATAAATATGAGTTTTTTGTGTTAACTTTCTGTGAATTACATTCTTTTCAAGTTTATTAAACCAAATGAGCATCTGTTTGTCATACCAAACAAACCATCAATAAAATAAATAATGAAAAAATTAATTTTAATTATAGCGTTGGTAACAGGACTAAATGTATTGGCCAACGCCCAGCAACAACCAACTAGAACACCGGCTCAAAGGGCCGCACATAAAACACAAAACCTGCAAAAAAAGCTGATGCTTACCTCCAGTCAAACCAAGCAGGTAAATGCCCTGTTTTTAACGGAGGCTACCCGTATGGATAGCTTAAAAGCGCATAAAGCCGATAAAAAAACCAACAAGGCTACCCGCAAGCTTATCCAGGCACAAACTGATCAAAAATTGAATACCATTTTAACTGCCGACCAGAAAAAGGCTTTTTCCGACTTAAAAGCTGCAAAAAAAGCAAAGCATGATCAAAAAAAGGCAGCCGATGCCACCAACGCCGCTCCAAAGCAATAATTTAATACGATCAAATAAAAATTCGGAAAGCTGTTCCTGTTTGGGCAGCTTTTTTTATTTATCTACTAAAAAATATTTTTTTATGGATTAAAATATCCTCTGCAGAGATGTTTTAATCCCTATTCACGGCTTAATTTTGTCAGCGAAAAGCCATTTATTTTGTAAAACTGGCAGTAAACTCACTCTTAGTTTACAAATCCTCATCGCTTAAGTAGTGATTATTAACATACGCTACATGATAAATCTAATTGATATTCAATACTTAGCTGTAAAAACCACACTTAATTGTATTATTAATATCATACCTCAAGCGTTATATGATTAACAAATTGTTAACACCTAAATATTATCATTGAAACTATTGCAATACAAAACATGTTTACTATATTTGTACCGTAGTTATTGTAAGGAGCTGACAGGCAGCAAACGATGGTTCGACTCCTCCCTTGCAACTCTTCTCATAATTTAGGTTTATAATTGGTTAGAACGCGCCCCTGCCCATCAGGGGCGCTTCTTGTTTCTATACATTTTTAAAACAAGCCGGTCAAACAAAGTTTAAAACCCGCTGTATTATTCTGAAATAATAACCTATGAAAAATCCGGCAACTCTTATTTTAAAACATCCCGACGGCAGTTCAAGGAATATTATTATTGAACCTATGCTATGGGCCGATCTTACAGACACAGGTACTTATAAGATCTATAAAACCGCTATAGACAATGAATCAGCTCTGTTTACCGAAGCTTTGGAGATAGACGAAGGTAAACCTGCCCTAGCTGATGATGCCAATCCGGATTACCTGGGCACCATTGTTATGGAGCCTATGCATCGCTTATGGAAATATACCGGTGATCTGCTTACTACAAAAGAACAGCAACAGATCGCCAGTTTTATTGAGCTGCAGAAATCTTAATCAAATCCCTTTACTTTCATTTGCATGGTGTACACTGCCTTTGATGCCGTGATGAACAGAACATCCTTGTTTTTGCCACCGAAGCATACATTGGCCGACCATGGTTCATCAATATCAATATGCCCTATTTTTTCGCCCTGTGGATTTACAATGGTAACGCCTTTGCCGCATAAATAAATGTTTCCGCGCTCGTCAATAGCCATCCCATCAGATCCCTGGGCGATGAACAGTTTACGGTTACTCAAGGAGCCATCCCTGTTGATATCATATTTGTAGGTTTTATTATCCCCTATATCAGCTACATACAATATTTTGCCATCAGGCGTACCTACAATGCCGTTGGGGCGTACAAATTTATCGTCTACAATAACGGCTTTATGTTTGCCTTTGGCCAGATAGTACAATTTTTGTCCGTCCAGATCAGGCTTTTTGCGGGTCCAGTAATCGCGCTGGTAGTAGGGATCGGTAATGTAAATACCACCGTCAGGATGTATCCAGACATCATTCGGACCATTAAAAAGATGTCCTTCATAATCCTTCAGCAATACGGTAACTTTTCCTTTGGGACTGATAGACCATAGCTCATCCTTAGCATCCGCACAGCTGATGAGATTGCCTTTTTTATCAAAATACATCCCGTTGGAGCGGCCTGCGCTATCCAGAAAAACAGATAGTTTACCATCTGTATCATACTTCCAGATCTTGTTATTGGGCTGATCGGTAAAAAATATATTGCCCTGTTTATCTACTGCGGGACCTTCGGTAAAGGAAAATTGCTTGGATACTAGCTGTGGTTTGGTACCGGGATCATATAAGCCCGGAGCATCCTGACTAAACGCCCTGCCCGATACTGCTATCAAAAAAATAAATACCGAAGTTAGTTTCTTCATCATGGTTATGTTAGGTTTCAGCGTGTTAAAATACACATTCAAAAAACTTTTTAAACCTTTAATTTTAACACTTTTCTTGTCAAAAACAGCATAAAAACGGGTCAAAAACGTTTCAAAAACCCTCATTTTAACACTTTTTAACAAATTCCAACGCAATTTCGAGTAGTTTTTTGAACTTTAAAAAGTATTATATAATTGATTAACAATAAATTATATAAAAATAGATCGTTTTTCAACCTTGTTTTCTCTTAAACTAAACAGCCCGGTACTCTGATAAAAGAGTACCGGGCTGTTAATTGATATAAAGATACGAAAATGTTGGGAGAACGGCAACTTCCCGGCGGGCGGTGTAGACTCACCCCGGCATCGCTATGCTCGCCGCCCCTCTCTTCAGCTTCGCTGGAAAGAGGGTAAAAAAATCAAATTTATCATGCTGAACGCAGTAAAGCATCTATTATTGAACTTTTCAATTGTAGAATAGATCCTTCGTTCCTCAGGATGACAAAAATCCCCTCTTTCCGCCGCAGGCGAAGAGAGGGTGACCGGGCGCAGCGATGGTCGGGTGAGTCGATTACACAACTTTCACCCTCATCTAAAAAAACTAACCATCAAACTCATTAAAAACGCTATTTTTGCAAATTATTTAAAATACCGTTTATAACATGAGTATTGCACTATCCGAACAGGAAATTATACGCCGCCAATCTTTACAACAATTAAGGGAATTGGGTATTAACCCATACCCTGCCGAAGCTTTTGATGTTAACGCCTGGGCACAGGATATTACCGATAACTTTAAGGATAAACCCGAGGCCTACCAAAATGTAGTAATTGCCGGCCGTATCATGACCCGCCGCATCATGGGTAGTGCGTCATTTGCCGAGATCCAGGATTCAACCGGTCGTGTGCAGATCTATATTAAACGTGATGATATTTGTCCGGATGAGGATAAAACTTTATACAATACCGTATTTAAAAAACTGCTGGACATTGGCGATTACGTGGGTGTTAAAGGCTATGTATTTTTAACCCAAACCGGCGAGATATCGGTTCACGTTCGTGAGCTGATTGTTCTTTCCAAATCGCTTAAACCCCTGCCAGTTGTAAAACGCGAGGATGATGGTACCATACATGATGGCTTTACCGATCCGGAACTGCGTTACCGCCAGCGTTATGTAGATTTAACGGTTAACCCCGAATTCAAAAATATATTCATCAGTCGTTCCAAAGTGATCAGCGCTATGCGCGGTTATTTTAATGAGCAGGGCTGGATGGAAGTGGAAACCCCGATACTGCAGCCGGTACACGGCGGCGCGGCGGCACGCCCCTTCGCTACGCATCATAACACGCTGGATATGCCGCTGTTTTTGCGTATCGCCAACGAGCTGTACCTGAAACGCCTTATTGTGGCCGGTTTTGATGGGGTGTATGAGTTTGGTAAAATGTTCCGTAACGAAGGTATGGACCGTACCCACAACCCAGAGTTTACCGCCATGGAGATCTATGTAGCCTATAAAGACTATATCTGGATGATGAAAATGGTAGAGGAATGCCTGGAAACCGTAGCCCGTGCCGTACATGGCATCCCGGTGGTACAGGTGGGTAATAACGAGATCAACTTTGCAGGTCCGTACGAAAAGCTGTCGATGTATGATTCCATCCTGAAATATACCGGCATCGATGTGTCGGCTATGGACGAAGCTGCTTTGCGCCAAACCTGTGCCGAACTCAAAATAGAAGTTAACCCAACTATGGGTAAAGGCAAACTGATCGACGAAATTTTCAGTGCCAAAGTAGAGGCCAACCTGATCCAGCCAACCTATATTACCGACTACCCTATCGAAATGACCCCGCTAGCCAAAAAGCACCGCAGCAAGGATGGCCTTGTGGAGCGTTTTGAGCTGTTTGTAAACGGCAAGGAGATAGCGAATGCCTACTCGGAACTAAACGACCCTATAGATCAGCGCGAGCGTTTAGAGGAGCAATTGATACTGGCAGGCAGAGGCGACGACGAAGCCATGGCTATGGACGACGACTTTTTACGCGCCCTGGAATATGGTATGCCGCCAACATCGGGCCTGGGTATCGGCATCGACCGTTTGGTGATGCTGATGACCAACCAGAGCACCATACAGGAAGTATTGTTCTTCCCGCAGATGCGCCCTGAGAAAAAAGCCAAAGTAGCCACAGCCGAAGATTTTGTAAACATCGGCGTACCTGCCGAATGGGTACCTGTACTCAATAAAATGGGGTTCAATACGGTTGAAGAACTCAAAGCAGGTAACCCCAACAAAGTTTTCAACGACCTGGGCGGTATGCGCAAAAAACTAAAACTGGATATTACCATGCCCACCAAAGAAGTGGTGATGGCCTGGTTTGAATAATTCTGAACCTTGATTAAGGGATTTTAGGATCAACACGATTCTTTGTAGAGACGCATTTCATGCGTCTCTTTTTTGTTGCCACGTATTTCTCAATCATGGACCGGTAGTGGCTGTCATTTTGAGGAAAGTCCCCTCTTTCAATTCACACTATATTTACTGGAATTACAGAGTAAAATTTGAACGTTTAGCGATACTTTTTGAACGTTAATCTATTAATCACCTGAAATTAACAGTCTACCTTTGACCTATCAGATCAAACACGAAAATGACGACAACAACATTCACTTTGAAAAGTAACGACTTGGGCGGACAGTTAGCTCCGGAACAATATGCCAATGGTATGGGCTTTACAGGACAAAATCTGTCGCCCCAACTTTATTGGGAGAACCCGCCGAAAGAAACAAAAGCTTTCGCCCTGACCATACAAGATCTGGACGCGCCAACAGGGAGTGGTTTCTGGCATTGGGTAGTATTCAATATTCCCGCTCATATAAACGAAGTGCCATCCGGTGCCGGCGATCCTGCAAAAAACCTATTGCCAGAAGGTGTTATACAAAGCAACACAGACATGGGTACTCCGGGTTATGTTGGTGCAGCTCCTCCCGAAGGCCCCGCGCACCGGTATCAAATCACGGTGTATGCTTTAAACACCAATCTACAACTGGATAGTAATGCCACACCAGCATTCGTAGGGTTCAACCTGCACTTTGCTACTTTAGCTAAAGCCTCTTTGCTGGTTTATGGGCAAAAGCACTAAATTAGCTTAAGATGAAACAAGCAGAACCGATATCCATCTTTAGCTATCAAGCTGAAGGGGCCAGTATTAAAAACCGGATCACTCTGCAGCAAAATCTTTTCAGTTTCCTGCTGGAAGGCGAGAAGACTGTTTATTATGCAGGCTCAACAGTGAGTATTATACCGGGTGAGTTTCTGCTGATGGCTGCCGGCAATTGCCTCATGAGCGAAAAAATTGCAGCGGATGGCGGTTATTATCGCAGTATTCTGATTTTCTTTGATAACCAGCTACTGGCCGACTTTTTCATCAGGCAGCCAAACGTGCTGCATATTCCGTCTAGTGAAATACAGGAAGAATCTATACTACGCTTTAAACAGGATGCCTTTCTTCAAAATTTCATCAGTTCCCTGGAACATATGCTCGCAAATAATCAAAGCATTTCGGCAAATATGCAGCTATTAAAACTGCATGAGCTTTTGCTTTATCTCGGAGAAAATTATCCGGGGCAATTACAAAAACTCCGTGCGGTAAGCCACGAAACAGCCGACGATATCATCGTGAGACAGGCGGTCAACGCTAATATCGACCACCCGGTGAGTGTCGAGGATCTGGCCTTCCTATGTAATACAAGCCTATCCACTTTTAAACGACGTTTTGCCAGGATTTATGGCACTTCGCCCAGCAAATGGTTACTAAAAAAAAGGATGGAGAAAGCTGCTCAACTGCTTAAGCGGGGAAATCAAAAACCTAGCGAGATATACTATGAGCTCGGTTACGAAAACTTATCCAGTTTTATCCAATCCTTTAAACAGGTACATGGCATTACGCCCAAACAGTATCAATTAAACATTTAAAAAAAATGACCCAACAATATTTTACGGCCTTAGCAGCTTACAACAGCTGGGCGAATAATAAAGCTATGGCCTGGCTTTACGAGCTAAGCAATGAGCAGTGGGAACAACTACTCACCAGCAGTTTCGGCAGTGTTATGCAAACCGTAATCCATATTGCCAGCGCAGAAAAAATATGGATCGATTTCTGGACAAAAGCTCCAAACCCAATCTACCTATCTTCTCACTTCGGGGGCTCTAAAACCGAACTGATCAACACGTGGAAAACTGCTTCTGCCGGAGTGTATGATTTTATTAAAAATTGCCCGGAAGAGTATTATAGCACTCCCGTAACTTTTGTTTATCCCAGGGGTGGATCAGGACAATTGCTATACTGGCAAACTTTTGCACATATTTTAAATCACTCAACCTATCACCGCGGGCAGTTGGTAACGTTATTGCGGCAGGTAGGCTTCACCCAAATGTCTTCGATCGACCTAGCAACGTATTATTTGACATACCTCAATTAGCCTGATATGGAAACCCTCCCCCTCGCTACCGCAAGCGTCCCGCTTGTGGTCATCATGCTAAGTGAATGCTGTTCATACGCTGCATACGTTCCACAAGCGGGACGCTTGCGGTAGCGGAGTACTAATTTCATTTTTATTGCAAAGCCGCCGCTTCGGTTAAAACAAAGGGCATTTTGGTTAAATTTAACAACAAGCTGCTGCAGACCTTTGTAAAAAAAGAAATTATGAAAGCAATCAGAATTGATGAGTTTGGCGGACCCGAAGTAATGAAAATTGTGGAGGTTGAACACCTGCTGCCTGCAGCAGATGAAATCCTGGTAAAAGTTTACGCCGCCAGTGTAAACCCGGCAGATTACATTATACGCCAGGGTGGAAACGAAGGTTTAAAACCATTGTTGAAATTGCCAATAGGATTAGGTATTGATGCGGCAGGAATTGTAGAAGAGATTGGAAGCGATGTAGTTGAGTTTAAAAAAGGCGACCGCGTGTATGGTGTCCCCAATTATTTAGATGGCAGTTACGCCGAATATATTGCAGCAAAAGCCAACCAATTCGCCCTTATGCCACAAACAATCAACTTTAACGAAGCCGCCTCGTTACCCGCGTGCGCACGTATGGCCTGGAGCGGTATGGTAGAGAAGGCGAAAGTTGGGCCTGGTCAGCGTGTATTGATCCATGGTGCAGCAGGAGGTATTGGCAACCTGGCATTACAGTTTGCTAAAGCCTATGGAGCTTATGTTATTGGCACGGCATCGGCGCATAATGCCGATTTTTTAAAAGCTTTGGGCGCCGACGAAGTGATTGACTATAATACCCAAAAATTTGAAGATGTTGTAAGCGATATGGATATTGTATTCAATGCTACCCCTACCACTACTGTTGATGAAGCATTGCGCCTGAGATCTGTTCCGGTTTTGAAAGAAGGGGGTATCTTTGTATGTACACATGGCGTGTGGCCTAACGAAGAGTTTAAGGGATTATTGGCCAGAAAAAATGCAACAGTGTCTATGGCGGGTGTTGATATCAATCACCAGCATTGCTTCACCGAAGTGGCAAAATTGATTGACGCGGGCAAAGTAAAACCTATTGTGAGTAAGATTTATATATGGGAGCAGGCAGCCGAGGCACATCGCGATAGTGAAACGAAACATGTACGCGGGAAAATTGTACTTGAAATTCGTAAAGAAGATTAAACATATGGTGCATTATAAAACTATTAGCGAATGGTTCCAGGCCTGGCAACTGCCAAAACCCGAACATCCGCTCATCAGTGTAATTAAGGTAGATGTTGCCAGAATGATGCGCAGCGGTGATACGCTGACCTCTTTTTGCGATTTTTACTGCATAGCTATTAAGCGGGTTACAGGTGCCCAGGATCTCAAATTAAAATATGGACAGCAACCTTATGATTTTAATGAGGGGATCATATCATTCGTATCGCCCGGTCAGGTAACAAGCCTTACCGTGGAAAAAGACGTTGAAGTAAAGCAATCGGGATGGTATTTAATCGTCCATCCCGATTTTCTATGGGGTACGCCATTAGCTCATGCCATAAAAAGATATGAGTTTTGGGATTATGCTGTAAACGAATCTTTATTTCTTTCTGAAAAAGAAGAGGAGATTATCATCAGTATCGTTCAAAATATCTACAGCGAAACGCACGCTAATATTGATAAATTCAGCAAGCAGATCATTATATCACAGTTGGAAAGCTTACTCAATTATGCCGAGAGGTTCTATAACCGCCAGTTCATTACACGCGAAAAGGCTAACCATAAAATACTTGATCGCCTGGAAAAAGTATTGAATGCTTATTTAAGCAGCGGGCAACCGGCCATTAAAGGTTTGCCAACGGTTAATGATGTTGCCGCCAGGCTTCATATCACCCCCAAATACTTAAGCAGCTTACTCAGGATGCATACGGGGCAAAACACTCAGCACTATATCCACGAAAAGCTGGTTGAAAAGGCTAAAGAAAGAATATCCACCAGCGACCTTTCCATAAGCGAGATCGCTTATGAATTAGGATTTGAACATTTGCAATCATTTAGCCGACTGTTTAAAGCGAAAACACAGCTATCGCCTCTGGAGTTCAGAGCTTCATTCAAAAATTAACAATTGAAATCACCGCTCTTCAGCTTGTGATCGGTGTTATCGGCGCACTACTAAATAGCTTTATCGAATTACCTTTTCGCCCCCTGGGTCTTTTGAAAGAGATCCCGAGGAAACGAAAAAGGAGCATTTTAAAATGCTCCTTTTTTAATAGCGAGGTATTTCAGGACCCGCATAAGGGTTTTCGAGGGCATTCATGATTTGAACAAGCCTGTGTTTGGCATGTCCGCCTTTATCTTCAGTTTTTACTGCCGCTAAATTTCTTTCTACGGCATCCTTAACGTCGAATTGTGTGATCGCCCTGTCGATCCTGAGAGTTTGGGGCAATGTTGCTTTTTCAAAATAGTCTATTAGTTCCTGATCGGTCATCTTGCAAAAGTAGAAACATCTTTATGATAAATTCCTTTTATGGTTAAATAAGTGTCCATACAAAATGCTCCAGCTACCTTAAGCGTCCCGAAACGGCCCAACAAAAAAAGCATACCCACAAATAGTCCTATAACTACCAACATTGGTGCATTGCTGCTTAAAACAGGAGTGTGTTTCTTTGCGTTGATGTATTTAACGTCCATTCACTAAATGCAAGAGATTCTTTTTCAACTTAAAAGACTCAAAACATCAGTCAATAATATCATGATGAAAACAGTATTAATCACCGGGGCCAACAAAGGAATCGGTTTTGAAACCGCCAGGCAACTGGCACAGTTTAACTACTTTGTATATTTAGGCAGCAGGGATAAAAAACTCGGACTGGAAGCTATACAAAAATTGAATGATCTGGGTATAAACAATGTGGAAACTATTGTAATTGACGTGGCAGATATTAACTCTGTACGCCAGGCCAGACAGACCCTGGAGAGTAAAATCAGCTCTTTAGATATTTTGATCAATAACGCTGCTATTGCCGGCGATCAGCCTCAAAATTTCTCTGAATGCAAACTGGAAAACCTGCGGGCAATATTTGACGTTAATTTTTTTGGCGCTATACAAACCACCCAGGAATTTCTGCCATTGCTGAGAAAGTCCAGCCAACCATCCATTATCAATGTTTCCAGCGAAGTTGGTTCGCTCGCCGGGCATAGCAGCCCAAATAGAAACCTGGGTCGGGATAAATTCCACGCTTATGGTTCTTCTAAAACAGCGTTAAACGCTTTTACCATCATGCTGGCCAATGAGCTTCGTGATGCCGGAGTTGTGGTTAACAGCGTTACCCCTGGCCATACAGCTACAGATCTTAACCAATTTCAGGGTACAAAAACGGTGGAACAAGGCGCAGTACCAATCGTAAAACTGGCTACACAAGCTCACACGGATATCACAGGAAAATTCTTCAGGGATGAGGGTGAAGTAGCCTGGTAACTCATGTAAAAATCTCCTTTAACCTATATATCAATTTAACATGCGAATAGTAACACTGGAAGAACATATCTCTTTCCCGGAAATGGCGGCTCAAATACCCAAAGACGCTTTGGGTGGTTTTGGCCAATCAGAACGGATGCAGCAGCTTATACCAAAACTGGCCGATATTACCGGTGAACGATTACAATCAATGGATGCCAATGGCATTACCATGCAGGTGCTCTCTGTAGATAGCTCGGGCGCCAATTTGTTAAGCTCAGAGGAAGGCCCAGCTTTTGCACGGCAGTACAATGACTTAATTGCTCAAAGAATAGCTGGTTTTGAGCATCGGTTTACGGTCTTTGCACACCTGCCTATGACAGCCCCTATAGCTGCGGCCGACGAATTGGAACGCGCGGTGACTGAATACCACTTTCGTGGCGCTATGATCAGGGGACTAACACAGGATAAGTTTTTAGACCAGCCTGAATTTGCACCCATATTTGAACGGGCCGAAAAGCTGGATGTACCCATTTATCTTCACCCAGGCCTGCCGCCAAAAGGGGTAGCAGATATTTACTATAGTGGTTTACCTACCCATTCGGGTATGGCCGAAGCATTGGCCTGTTACGGCTGGGGATGGCACTCAGAAACCGCCCTGCATGTTTTACGCCTGCTCTATTCCGGAATTTTCGATCAGTATCCCAAATTAAAACTCATCATTGGCCATATGGGCGAAATGTTACCGATGATGATGGTCAGGTCTGAGCGGGCATTTAAACCCGGTAATGGAGGTGCCAACCAGCGTACGCTTACCGATACTTTTCATCAGCAGGTTCATATTACCACCAGCGGTTTCTTTACACAGCCGCCGTTAAAAATTGCCCTGGATACTTTTGGCATTGATAATTTGATGTTTTCTATTGATTATCCCTTTAGCACCAACGAAATGGGTATTGAATTTTTAAACGCTATTGAGCTTCCGGATCAACAAGTGGCTAAAATAGCGCATGGTAACGCAGATAAACTGCTGAAATTAAAATTATAAATCACATACAGAGGGGAAAATATGTATCCGATAATCAGCGATATGTATCACTCCCCAGATACTTGTCCGGGATAATTTTGTATCATAAAATAATTGATATGAAATCTAAAGTAATTTTAATAACAGGCGCGTCCAGGGGGCTTGGGAAAATATGGGCTGAAGCATTTTTAAAACGCGGTGATAAAGTAATTGCCACCGCCCGAAATATTGATTCATTAACAGAGCTCAAAGCAGCATATGGAGAAGCAATATTGCCCCTTCAATTAAATGTAAATGACCGCGGGCAATGTTTTGCTGTGGTTAAACAGGCTAATGAACATTTTGGAGGAATTGACATACTGATCAATAACGCCGGCTATGGTTTATTTGGCGCCATTGAAGAAACAAGCGAACAGGAAGCCAGGGATCAGTTTGATACAAATGTGTTTGGCTTGCTATGGATGACACAGTCCATTATCCCGGTTATGCGGGAACAGGGTCATGGACATATCATACAGATTTCCAGCTTGCTGGGTATTGTGTCCGGACCTGTTTTGGGCATTTACAATGCATCTAAATGGGCCATTGAAGCACTAAGTGAAAGCCTTGCTGCGGAAGTAAAAGGGTTTGGCATCAATGTAAGTATTATTGAACCCAATGCATTTGGTACCGACTGGAGCGGCGACTCGGCCATTAAGGCTAAATCTATCGCTCATTACGATGGTATTAAGGAAACATTTTACGGATATTTTAAACCCGAAATGATTGGTTATCCGGAAGCCACCGTACCGGCCATTTTAAAATTAGCAGATAGTGAACAGCCTCCTTTACGTCTGTTTTTAGGAAAGTTTACCTTACCTCGGGTACAACAGGTTTATGCCGACCGATTGGCAGTTTGGGATTCATGGAAAGAAGTTGCAATAGCGGCACATGGTCATTAATCAGTTAAATTAAAACCGATACAGTATCCCATCAGCCGGATACTGTATCTTTATCAAAATGAAGCATTTTAAAAATTTAAACGAACTTCATCAAGCCAGGGGCTGGCCGATATCGGAAAACCCTTTACTTAGTCTGATCACCTGTGTTGACGTATGCCCAACTACATGCGGCATGGCTCAAAATGAATATACAACCGACTTTTATATCATCGCATTTAAGAGAGTTATATCCGGTAGTCTTTATTACGGCCGCACCAAATACGATCATAAAGGAGGATCCATGATTTATATTAAACCCGGGCAGGTTATTGAGCTAAAAAACATCAGACTGGAGGGCAGCGGATTTACAATCATGTTTCACCGCGATTTTCTGAATGGCGAGCCCCTGCATCAAACCATCAAAAAATATAGTTTTTTCGACTACGAAACCAATGAGGCACTCCATATTTCGCCGCGTGAGGAAGAAATTATGTGGGAACTGTTTCGAAAGATCGAGACTGAATATAATAATAACCAGGACGAGTATACCAAGGAGATCATTTTGGGTCATATTGAAGCTATCCTCAAATATTCGCAACGATTTTATAAACGCCAATTCCTGAACAGGACCGAGCTAACGGGTAAGGTAATTTCCAAATTTAATAAAGCCATCCGGCAGTATTTTGAGAATGGTGCATTACAAACCAGTGGCTTGCCAACAGTTACAGCTATTGCAGCCCAACTCAAGATGTCCCCCCATTATCTCAGCGACCTGCTGAGGCAGGAAACAGGCAGATCGGCAATCGATCATATCCACAGCTATCTGATCACAGAAGCAAAAAACCTGCTGATTGGTGCCGACCTTACCGTAGCACAGATTGCCTATCAACTTGGGTTTGAAAACCCTCCTTACTTTTCCAGACTTTTCAGAAAAGAAACAGGTATTAGCCCGATAGCTTATCGCAAACAGCACTAAACAAGATTGTGGTTTGGTTAAATGCGTTCGACATATGAAATATTATGGTTTGGCAATAATCAAACGCAATGCACCGGTAAAAAATGGTTGCTTGCGTAAGTGCCCGTATTTTTCATCCCATTCACCTGATGCGAGTGCGTTTTTCAATCTGTTTACCATAACTTCCTGTTGTTCTGCCGGGATAAACCCCCAGGCCGACATGGCTGCTCTTACCTCTTTAGATATAAAGGCTTCCGGCCGACCATAAAAGGCTTCCTGAAAACCATCAACACAATGTAAGGGAATGGGTATTTTCTGAATTTCACAATTATTCCCTAACTGATCGCAGAGCCATTGCATATCCGGATAGCGCTGCCGCTCTACTTCTACAACCTCCGGAAAATAATCTGCGTTCCAGAACACGTCCAGATCATCGCGGTCATAGGTCATAATAATGATCGGGCCCCGGGTTACCCTTCTAATTTCTCTTAAGCCTCTCGCAATATCCGGCCAATGATGTATGGTGAGGAATGCAGTAGCGGCATCAAATGCTCCCTCATCAAAGGGCAATGCATCGGCAGTGGCATTAATTGCCGGAACTTTATGATGGCGCATACGCTGTGTACGCATGGTAATGGAGGGCTCTACAGCAATCACATAACGATCCTCCGGTTCATAGGAGCCTGCACCTGCGCCGATATTCAGAATAGTTTTGGCATCGCCCAGGGCTTCATGAATATATTTGGCTATTTCAGGCTCTGTTTGTCGCTGACCAGAATAATGTTGCCCGAATTTGTCGTAATTAAATGAAGGGTCTTGTATTTTCATAAGTAGTGGTAATTTACTCAAATATAAGAAGGTTTATATTTTGAATAAGTTCAATACCAGGTATGTTGATAAAGGGCTATCTGTATGAAAAAATAAAAACGGCCAGACGCTTATTCGGGCATTATTTTATGCTATTTTTGCTTTCCCAAGCCGCACAATAAGGCTCCTCCACATGCTGTTTTGATACCCAACTCTGTATCAGTAATTTAATAACAATTTATTAATAAAAGCTTAAAGCAAACGGTACTTTGTGTTTAATTATGTTGATTATACTTGCAATAAACAACTATTAAAAAAAGTCATGACCAATTCAATTTTGGAGATCACCGAGAACGAATACCTGATCAAACTGAACAGAAGTAACTTCAACTTATCGTTCATCAGGAGTTTATTAAAGATGGTCGAAGTGGCCAATCCGACCGAAGAAAACGACTATTCTTATAGCGACCGTGTTGTATCGCCTTACCAGAATCACTCTGCTACTGCCGATTATTTCAGCGCTATCGACGAGAAATAAAAAAGGGATGCTTTCGCGTCCCTTTTTTTATTTTATTCCTTTTATTTTCTTTCCTGATTAAAACTGGCGATATCCGCCTCTTACTACCTGCTGTTTATCCATCTGAGCCATTTGCGCTTTCATCATCTTGATCTGTTCGGCCAGTAATTTATTCTTATCATCTTTTGTCGCTTCAGAGAGGTACATCTGTGCTTCGCGCTTATTGCGTTTAGCCATAGAAATACCTGCCAGGCTCAATTTAGCCAAAGCTGTATTATGCGACATTTTCATACCCAGCTGAAGTGCTTTTTTAAAGTATTTTTCTGATTTCATAGGCGCCTTGCGCGATTCGATTAAACCTATGAGTAAGTTATAATAACCATGCTGATTTTTATGCAGCTGTTTTTCGTAATCAGTGATCTTCATTAACCAGGCCTCGGCTTTTTCTGAATTTTCTTTACGCAGATAGAACTGAGATATAAGCATATTCTCGTTAAAGAAGAAGCTCAACAGCACAATACCACCCAAAAATAAAACTAAAATTCCCCAGCCCCAAAATCCGAAGGCACAAAGCGCAACCGCCGCACCGAACAGTACACAGGCTATAATTAGCCTAACAATATTTGACATAATTTATGATACTATATATTGAGTACAAATATCCGTTAATTTGTACGCTTAATCAACATTATATCAATATTTATGGCAAATGCATTAGACCCCTCCTGGATGGATGTTTTGAAAGACGAGTTTGGGAAAGACTATATGATAAAATTAAAGGATTTTTTACAAAAAGAAAAAGCAGCAGGCCAGGTAGTTTACCCCAAAAACAGCGAGATATTTAACGCCTTTAACACCACCCATTTTGATGATGTAAAAGTGGTAATACTGGGGCAAGACCCATATCATGGTGCGCACCAGGCTCACGGGCTTTCGTTCTCGGTACAAAAGGGTATTGCCACGCCACGTTCGCTTATCAATATTTACAAGGAGTTGCAAACCGATATTCCCGGTTTTAAGATCCCTAATCACGGCAATCTGGAAGAATGGGCCAAGCAAGGTGTATTGTTATTAAATGCTACGTTAACGGTGAGGGCGAGCAGTCCGGGTTCGCATCAAAAACAGGGTTGGGAAGAGTTTACCGACGAGGTGATCAAAACCATATCCGACAAAAAAGAAGGCATTGTATTTATACTATGGGGAGCCTTCGCGCAATCAAAAGCGGCATTGATAGATGAAAAGAAACATTTTATCCTGAAATCGCCCCACCCCTCTCCTTTCTCGGCCGACCGTGGTTTCTTTGGCAGCAAACCATTTTCCAAAACCAATGAGATATTAAGAAGAGAAGGAAAAGCAGAGATCAACTGGCAGATAAGTTGAGAAGAGAATCAAGAAACCAGAGTCAAGAATCAAGAGTCTTGCTGATAGGTTATAAAACAAAAAAAGCCAAGAAGCTAAGTTTTGATCTTAATTCTTGACTCTAGTTTCTTGACTCTAAAAAATCAATATTCCAACGGAACGATAGGTTCCTTTTTGCTGGTCGACATGATCATCATGGTTTGGAAAGTTTTTACCACTGTGATGCGGCTTATCTTTTCCATGATCAATTGTTCGTATGATTTAATGTCGCGTACGTATACCTTCAGTAAAAAATCGCACTGTCCGGTTACGTGGTGGCACTCTGTTACCTCTTTGATGTGTTTGATCTCATCCAGAAATGTTTGAATGGTATTTTTCTGATGAAAATCAAGCGATATCTGTATAAAGGTTTTGATACCGAGGCCCAATTTTTCCTCATCAACCAGGGCGTGATAGCTCTTGATGTACTCGGCATTTTCCAGCTTGCGTACACGCTCCAGGGTTGGGGCTGGCGAAAGCCCTATCTCGTTTGAAAGTTGAAGGTTGGTTATTCTTCCGTTTTCCTGTAATATCTTAAGTATTTGAAGATCTATTTTATCTAATTCCGCAGCCATCAGGTTACAATAATGTACGCAAATATACAGTTTTCCTCTGTTCACAAAATTATATTTCTCTCAAAAGTAATTCAGCAAAAATATATTTCCCATGATTTTCATAATTTAGATAAGTCTAAATTTTTTATTAGATTTGTATAAATGAATACGTTAGCCGAGGAAAACTATTTAAAATCGATCTATCACCTGTCAATTAATGCTGGAAATGTGAGCACTAATCAAATTGCCGCGTCATTAAATACCAAGGCGTCGTCGGTTACGGATATGCTGAAAAAGCTGGCTGATAAGGCGCTCATCAACTATACCAAATATCAGGGTGTAAACCTTACTCCGTCTGGCGAAAAAATAGCGGTGAATATCATACGCAAACACCGCCTCTGGGAGTATTTCCTGGTAGAAAAGCTCAAGTTTAAATGGGACCAGGTACATGATATGGCCGAAGAAATGGAGCATATATCATCGGCAGAACTGATTGACCGCTTGGATGAATTTATGGATTACCCCCAACATGATCCGCACGGTGAACCCATACCCGATTGCAATGGCCGGTTTACTACCTCAGAGTTAAAGCCCATATCTGCATTGAGCATAAATGACTGCGGCACTATTTCCGGTGTGCGCGATCATAGTTCATCGTTTTTACAATATCTCGAAAAACAACAGCTTACACTCGGAAAAAAAATATCGATCATAGAGATCGTAGAATTTGATCATTCCATGATCATACAAATGGAAAACAAAAAACAAATACATATCAGCCGCGAAGCAGCCAATAATTTACTGATAGCTTTATGACAGATACCCATAACCAATCATTAGGAGACGTACACAGTTCGGTTACTACCGAAAATAAAACAGGCTGGCGCAAAATAATGGCCTTCCTGGGCCCGGCCTACCTGGTTAGCGTGGGCTACATGGATCCGGGCAACTGGGCAACAGACATTGCCGGCGGTAGTGCCTTTGGTTATAAACTCATATGGATATTATTTGCCTCTAATCTGATCGCGCTCCTTTTACAATCACTTAGCGCACGATTGGGTATCGTTCGCGGGCTCGACCTGGCGCAGGCATCCAAAAACGCCTATCCCCGTTTTGTGAATTTCTGGCTGTACATACTGGCACAAATAGCTATTATAGCCTGTGATCTGGCCGAAATTATCGGTATGGCTATTGGCTTAAAACTACTATTTAACCTGCCGTTGATCTGGGGGGTATCACTTACCATAACCGATACCATACTTATGCTTTATTTAATGAACAAAGGCATGCGTAAGCTGGAAGGTTTTATTATATCCATGATATTTATTGTAGGGCTATCCTTTTTAATAGAGATGTTTATTGTACAGCCCAGCGTAGTTGAAATTGCCAAAGGCTTTGTCCCCGGTAATTTAAGCGGCGAATCACTATACATTGCTATTGGTATCATTGGCGCTACGGTGATGCCGCATAACTTATATCTACACTCCTCGCTGGTACAAACCCGGCAGATCACCCGTACCGACGCGGGTATTAAATCGGCTATTAAATTCAATTTGTTTGATACCGTTATCGCGCTTAACCTGGCCTTTTTGGTGAACGCGGCCATTCTGATACTGGCAGCTACTGCGTTTTATAAGAATGGTTATTTTAAAGTTGCTGAAATACAGGATGCCTATAAACTACTGGAACACATTTTTGGTAAAGTTGCTCCTGTGCTTTTTGCTGTGGCGTTAATCGCTTCAGGACAAAGTTCAACTATTACGGGTACACTTGCCGGGCAAATTATTATGGAAGGCCACATTAACCTGCGTATTGAACCCTGGCTGCGCCGATTACTTACCCGCGTGCTGGCTATTGTTCCGGCAGTATTTACCATCATTTATTTTGGCGAAAATGGGCTGGGTAGCCTGATTATACTAAGTCAGGTGGTATTGAGTTTGCAATTGGGCTTTGCGGTTATCCCGCTTATCCACTTTACATCTGATAAGAAACGGATGGGTAAATTTGCCATCAGCTTTAAGGTAAAAGTATTGGCCTGGGCCTGCGCAATTCTTATTGTTGCCTTGAACGCTAAACTGGTATACGAACAGCTATTCGACTGGATAAAAGAGTACCCATCTTCTGCTCTCTGGATATATGCCCTGGTTTTCCCTATTGTAATTGGTGTAGCAGCACTGCTGATCTATGTATTTTTCAGACCGATGCTGTACAAGCATAAAGATCAGCCGGTTTATGTACCCCACGGCATTGCCAGCGCCATTACCGAGCTTGATGCCATTACCTATAAACATGTGGCCATTACTATTGATTTTTCAAAAAATGATAACGATTGTTTACGCCATGCCATTATGCAGGGCGGTAAGCGGGCCAGTTACACCCTGATACACGTGGTGGAAACTGCCGGTGCCCGCTATTATGGCAAACAGGTTATGGATAGCGAAACCCAAAGCGATGCAGACAACCTGGATAAGTATGTTACCGCGCTGGAAAATCTGGGCTATAAAGCGCAGGCACAAATTGGTTACGGCAACCCGGCAAGTGCTATCGCCAAGATTGTGAATGAGGAAGGTGTTGATTTTATAGTGATGGGCTCACATGGCCATAAAGCGCTCAAAGACCTTATTTTTGGCACAACTGTAAACTCGGTGAGGCACATGGTGAATGTGCCGGTATTGGTGGTGAAGCCAAGCAGGTAATAATATAGCAAGGCCTGTTTTGGTTATTTTGCGTAAATTTGCACCTCACCGAAAGGAAAAACATGACTACTCAGGATAAAATATATATAAAAAACAAGAAGGCTTATTTTGAATACCACATACTGGATAAGTATGTAGCCGGTATTCAATTACTGGGCACCGAAATAAAATCGATACGTGAGGGCAAGGCCAATATTAATGATGCTTTTTGCACTTTTATTAATAACCAGTTATTTGTACGCAACCTGCATATATCAGAATACTCCTATGGCTCGTTCTACAACCACGAAGCCAAACGCGATCGTGTACTGTTGCTTACCAAAAAAGAACTCAAAAAACTCCTGACCCGCGGCGAAGAAAAAGGCTTGACCATCGTACCCCTGGCCTTGTTCATCAGCGAGCGTGGTTTTGCCAAACTGGAAATTGGGCTAGCCCAAGGTAAAAAGACATTTGACAAACGCGAAACCCTAAAAGAGCGCGATACCAAAGTTGAAATGGACCGGGCGATGAAAAGGTAGCCCTTCGGGGATGTGCAGATGTGCGGATTTCAGATTTGCAGATGATTCTTATAAAATGAAAAGCCCGACTTTAAACAAGTCGGGCTTTTCATTTCTCATTTTAAATTTACCTACCTATCATTTGAAGTACCATCTACACATCTGAAATCCGCACATCTGCACATCTATCTACCACGCTTTATCCCCTACCAACGGCACAAACCTGAAGGTATCCAACACAATTTTTTCGTAGTCATTTTCAGCAACTTTGAGTATAGTTACCATTTTCTGGGTTTCTTCGTCGCCTACCGGAATTACCAGGATACCACCTATTTTGAGTTGTTTCAGCAGCACATCCGGTACAGTTGGCGCACCGGCAGTTACGATAATCTTATCATAAGGTGCATGTTTAGCTATGCCAATGGAGCCATCACCGCAAAAAAAGTTAGGCTTGTAACCCATTTTTTCGGGCAGGATAAACCGGGTACGCTCATACAGTTTCTCCTGGCGCTCAATGGTATAAACTTTAGCGCCGAGCTCCATTAATATACAAGTCTGATAGCCCGAGCCTGTGCCAATCTCCAGTACTTTATCCCCTTTGCGAATGTGCAACAACTCGGTTTGGTAAGCAACAGTATAAGGCTGCGATATGGTTTGCCCCTCGCCTATCGGAAAAGCGATATCGCTGTAGGCCTGGTTCCAGAAAGTTTCATCAAAAAAATAGTGGCGCGGTACTTTGCTTATGGCCAGCAACACTTCTTCATCCTGGATACCTTTTTTTCGCAGGATGTCAGTCAATCGTTTACGGGCGCCTTTTTCGCGGTAATTATCAATATACTTATAAGCCATTTATACGGCAAAGTTAGCAGGAAATTCAGCATTTGGGGGATGCAGGGAACGTACATATGGGTAATTCATTATGTGTTAGCTTATAAAAAATTACTTTTCATTTTGTCATCCCGAGGAACGAAGGATCTATTGTAAAGTATACAGGTTGTAGAATAGATGCTTCACTGCGTTCAGCATGACAAGGCTTTTTATAAACCCTATCTAATACGGATCAACATCGGGCTGAATAATACTGCCTTTGCTCAGCTTGGTAGTCTGAAACTGGGTGATCACATCCCGCAATATGGCTTTGGCCTTCACAATAGAAATACCATCGCGCTCAAATTTGAGCATGATAGATTTGATATAATAATTACGAATACGGCTGATCAACGGTGACTCCGGACCTATTACCCGTTCGCCGAAGTGCCTGCGTAGTTCGTTACCAAGATAATTAGCCTGGTTGTATAATACTTCGGGATCTTTATGCTTAATATCCAGGTTAATGATGCGATAAAACGGTGGATATTTAAAGCTTTTACGCTCCTCCATTTCTGTAAAGTACAGATCATTATAATCATTGGCAATCACCTGTTTGATAACGCGGTGATTGGGATCATAGGTCTGGATCACCACCTTGCCCTGCTTCCCTCTCCGCCCTGCACGACCGCTTACCTGTGCCAGCATCTGAAAACTACGTTCATTGGCCCGGTAATCCGGAAATTTAAGCATGCTGTCGGCATTAATAATCCCGATGAGGGTTACATCGGCAAAATCAAGTCCCTTGGCTACCATTTGGGTACCTACCAGTATATCTATTTTTTTTTCTTCCAGATTGTTCAGTATGGTTTGCAGCGAGTTACGGGCACGGGTAGTATCCAGATCCATGCGGGCGATACGTGCATCGGGTAACAGCAAACTCAATTCATCCTCTATCTTCTCGGTACCGAAACCTTTGTATTCCAGATGTGTTGAGCCACATGCCGGACAAACAGACGGCGAATCTTCCCTATAACCACAATAATGGCAATGTAATTTGCCACTGCTTTTGTGATAGGTAAGACTTACATCGCAATTAATACATTTTGGCGTATAGGCACATATTTTACACATCAGCACCGGCGCATAACCACGACGGTTTTGAAACAATATTACCTGCTCTTTATGAGCCAACGCTTGATTGATCCCCTCCATCAACACACTGGTAAAGTGCGACTGTATGGTTTTTTGTTTGGTTTCATGACTGATGCTCACCACCTGTACATCGGGCAGCTGTACACCACCATAACGTTCGGTAAGTTCAGCAAAACCATACTTATGGGTGCGCGCATTAAAATAGCTTTCAAACGAAGGCGTAGCAGAGCCCAGTAATACTTTCCCCTTATGCGTGTTGGCCAAAAAAATAGACGCATCACGAGCGTTGTATCGAGGAGCCGGGTCGAACTGTTTGTAAGAGGTTTCGTGTTCTTCGTCAACCACAATAAGACCAAGGTCATTAAAAGGCAAAAATACCGATGAGCGGGCACCCAAGATCACTTTGTAATCATTGTTCAATACTTTTTGCCAAACTTCCACCCTTTCGTTATCATTAAAACGGGAGTGATAAACGCCAATATCGGCACCAAAATATAGTCGTAGGCGTTCAATAATATGGGTGGTCAACGCAATTTCGGGCAACAGGTAAAGTACCTGCCTGTCATTACGCATCATTTCTTCTATCAGTCTGATGTACAGCTGTGTTTTGCCTGAAGAAGTAACCCCATGCAGCAATACTACATCTTTCTCTTTAAACTGATTGCGCACACTTTGAAGCACTTCGGTTTGCTGTTCGCTCAGTTCAAAATTACTGTCAAGATCTTCCTCTTCTTCAAAGTGCAGGCGACTTACATTTTTTTCTTCAGCTATCAGGATCTCTTTTTCGATGAGTGATTTAATGCTCGATTCGCCTGCACCGCTTTCTTCTATCAGCTCATTCTTGGTGATGACCTTTTGATGTCGAGCCAGTTTGATATAGGCCAACAACGCGTCGGCTTGTTTAGGGGCACGTTTCTCCAGTATAGGAAAAAGCTCCCGCAAATTATCGGGATGATTATAAACCGGATTTAGCGTAATAAAAGTCCGCTTGCGGGGTTTGTAACGTTCGCTTACCTCTTCGGATATATGGATGATGTTCTTCTCAAACATCAGCTTCAGGATAGGCATTACCGTTTTCTGACCCAGCAATTTGGCAATATCACTTACGGTAAGTTCCGGCTGAATATCCAGGGCTTCTACGATCAGAAATTCTTTATCATGAAGAGTTGAGCGGTCTATCTCATAATCTTTATTGAGCACAATACGGGTTTCGCTGGCTAACTTTAGTGCAGCGGGCAGCGCTGCATTCATGACCTCGCCAATATTGCACATGTAATAGTCGGCCAGCCATTGCCAAAAATTGAGCTGATGAGGCGTTACAACCGGCTGATCATCCAGTATTTCGATAATATATTTCGCCTCGTATTTTTCGGGTGCAAGAGTACTTATTTCTTTAACAATGGCAGTATACAGCTTGCTTTTACCAAACTGCACCACTACCCTTTTACCTATAGCGATGGCGTCATTTTGCTCATACGGAACCCGATAAGTATAATTTTTTGAAATTGCCAGCGGTAAAATCACTTCGGCAAAAAGCGTTTTACGATCGGTATGTTCAATTTCAGCAAATTCTAACATGGAAAGGGGGAAATTCTAAAAACTAAATTCTAAACTTTAAATATTAAATCCGAAATCGAACGGCCGAAGTCCGAAATCAAAAATCATTTATTCCTGAAAGCAGCAATAGCCAGCATCAGCCAGCCTAAAATAAACAGCAAGCCGCCCAGGGGTGTAATTGGACCAAGGGCTATCAGCCAGTCCCAACCCAGCAGGCTGCGACATGATAACAGGTATAATGACCCCGAAAAAAACAAGATACCAAAGCTAAAGAAGTAATAAGCCAGGGCTATCTGGTTATTTTTAAACCGTGCAAAGGTTGATAAGAAAAGCAAAGCAAATACATGATAAAAGTTATACTGTACAGCCGTGTGCCACACCTCCAGATCGGCGGCAGACAAGCGGCCTTTTAAACCATGCGCCCCAAATGCCCCGGTAATAACGGCCAGCATGCCAAAAACCGAAGCTGTAATAATTATTTGTTTGTTCATGCAGATATAAAAAGCTAAGTTAACCAATTGAAAGTATTACTTTAATGCCGCAGGGTAAAATTCTATCTTTGTAAAGCAATCCGCTATGAAACGTCTGATAGTTATCACCTTAATTTTACTCGCCGCTGCTATAGCTATAACAGTTGTTTATTTTAAAAACTTAAGTCCGCCGGGAGTGCGTACGGGCCAGGTGATGCATACCATACCTGATAATGCCACCGCCGTGTTTGAATTTAACAGCGAAAAAGGGTTTTACGACATTTTTAAGGGGAATCAGCTATTAAGCGCCGTTATTGGTAAAGATAAGCTAACCGATCTGGACACACTACGTAAGTTATTGATCGCATCACCACAGCTGGAGCGTTTTTTTGAAGGGCAAAATGTATTTATCTCGGTACATCCATCCAACAGCAACGATATTAATTTGCTTATTACCATACCCACCACTACCGATTTTAAAACGGATGCTTTTACTAATTTAAATACACAGCCTAACAGTGGCCTATCTGTAACACCGGTACACAATACGGTTGGGACAACTTATGATGTGCTGGTTAAAGCCATTAATAAACATTTTTACATCACCCAAAAAGAGAATAACATTTTTGCAGGCAGCTTTTCCAAAGAACTGATAGATCAAAGCATTCTATATAAGGACGATAAAAACCAAAATATTTTTATTCCACTGCCCGAACAGCAAAATGCCAACTCTCTGGCTAATCTCTATATTAACTATAGCCAGCTTACTCCCCTCTTTGATCAGATATTTAAAAACAAGAACACCGATATTTTTAAGAGCTTTAAATTATTACCCGCTTTAGCTGCCCTCACTTTAAATTTCAAGAACGATGCGTTGATGTTTAGCGGCTTCACCACTATACAGCACAACCATACGGCCAGCTATTTAAATTTATTTGCCGACCAACAGCCGGTAGTAAATCACTTGAAGGACATTTTCCCGTCTACTACGGCCTATACCATCAGCTTCGCGGTTTCTGACCCTGTAAAATTTTCTGCAGGGCTTACCCAATGGCACATTAAAGCCGGCATCAGCAATGAGAAAGACCAGCTTTTTAGTAAAATAAAAGCAGAAACCGGTGTATTTTTAAAACCAGAATTTGAGCACTTACTGGGCAACGAATTTGCGGTGGTTACTACCCGTTACCAGGAAAAATATGCTATTGTTTCTGTTAAGGATGGTTCAAAACTAAGACCTTTTATGATGAACATCAGCACCATGACCAGCGACAACATTGGGCAGTTTAATTATGATAAAGTTCCGTTTTATCTGCTGGGCGATGCTTTCAGCATTTTCAGAAAGCCTTATTTTATGATCATTGATAATTACCTGGTGTTGGCAGCTACCTCCTCCGAACTAACAAGCTATTCAGACACGTATTATAACCGCAAATTTATCAGTAAAACAGATCAGTACAATCAGTTTGACAACCTGTTGGCCGAAAGAAGTAATATTGCCTTTTTTATCAACTTTAAAAACTCACAATCTATATTCAAACGGGATCTGAAAGATGCTTTTTATGATGTCTTTGAAAACTCCAACCCTAGCTGGAAAAGCTTTTATGCCGCCGCCTATCAGTTTAGCGCTTCGGACAAAAACTTCTACACCAATCTATGTATGCGGCTGAATAATACCGACACCACCGCTACTCCAATTAAATAAAAAAAACACACAACCATACGCTAACAATTCCCGTTAAAAGGGGCTGTTGTGTTTGCAATATTTCCCTGCAGTTTATGGAAATATATCCCGGTGGTTTAAAATAAACCATTACTAAACAGAAAGTTGGCAAATTATCCTATGAATAAAAATAAGCTATTAATTGTCTTTGGTATATTATTTTTCTCTTTATCAGCTTCTGCTCAGCAATTTTCGCAATACAATACGGGTACCCTATATGATTCTTTCGAGAACCCCTCACAACGATCATTTATCCCCGACTCGAGCCGTCAATATGCCTTTAACTTTTTTATCCCAAACTTTAATGCTAATACGTACTTAACCGGCAACGCACAACGTACCTTTAAAAGCAAATTATTTGGCAGCAATTCACAATACTATACCGATAATTTACAAATAGGCCAGGGCAAATACAACCACTTTAATGCCAATATTAATGCTTATGCTATTATGTTTAAGCTATTCTCGAGTTTTAATGGCGACGTGGAAATCGGCTTTTCGGCGCAGACTAAAGCAGAGGCCCGGGGCTTTTTCTCAGATGAATCATTTGCCCTTCTAAACGGAACCAGGAATTTCCCTAATGATAATTATAGCAATATATTTAATGATAATTACCGATATCAGGCTTATCACCAGATAGGCTTTTCATACCGCGAACGGATCAATAAAAAAATAGCAGTAGGGTTTAAAATAAGCGCCTTGCTGGGTATCCAGTATCAGGAGTTTAATATCAATCACTCCCAAATCACTTTTGACCGTACTAACCCCAATAATCCAAGCGCGTTACTGGGCTTAACCGGCCGGTATTATGCCAATTATATACCCGGTCAGCGGGATGCACGTGATTATCTGCCCAACCTGCGCAACCCTGGCGCTGCTATTAGTTTCGGACTTTCCTATATTACAGACGATCGTGTAACTATACAAGGTAATATTAAGGATCTTGGCTTTATTCATTGGAGCAACCGATCAGCTACTTATGATTTTAATAACAGCGGTGTGATCAATAATTTGGGTTCTCAGCATTTTGCGGATACCCTTTATAACCGTGTGCGTACCATCATGCAGGATAATAATAACAAAACAGTTAAACCGCTTACAACCGCCACAAACGGGCTTGCCGAACTAAGTGCAACCAAAAGTTATTGGATAGGTTATGGCAATACATGGAAGTACTCGCCTACGCTTATAGCTTCAAAATCATTGTTTTACCCGGATTTTACAGGAGCTTTGGTTAATCATTTTAATTACCGTGGTCTTTTTACAGCCACCCTCACTACCAGCTATGACGATATGCATTTTTTCAATATCGGCACACAGCTCATGATCAAATCGCCCAATACCGAATTTTATATTGGTACAGAAAGGTTGACCAATACCAGCAAATTGGCAGCAGCAGCTTTGCATAACAACTCGCAAATAAATCAAGTAGGTAATTATTCAGGAGGCGATTTTTATTTAGGATTTACCCTGAAATTTGGACGTGTGATTGAACATCCCATGAATGCCAGCATTATCCCAATGGGCGAAAAAGGCTTTTTTGGTCGCCTGTTTGGTCGTTTGTTTAAAACCACTGGCAATAAAGGCATCTAAGATACCTGAAGGCTACTCTATCTATAAAGCTTTCTTTCCGGCGATAAAATCTTTGAGATAGTAAGGCTCGAAATAAGCGACATCCTCAAATTCTTTTTTATCGAACTTTTCAGCCGCTTTTTGACTCAGGAATGTGGCCGAATTTACAAATCCCGGTAAAAACTGAGCATTATGATTAGTGCCTAATGCAGCTTCACATTTATCGGCACCGTCGCCAAAAAATATAACCTTGTGTTTGTTGAGCTCTTCAGCAAAACTTTGCTCATCTATAATATCTGCGGAAGTTGATCTTACTTTTTGGCCATGAGCATCAAACAGTGCACAATAAACTTCCATCCGGCGGGCGTCGATCATGGGGCATAACAATGCACCCTCGTCAACTGTAAAATCATCACTGTGAATAATACCATAAGCCATAGCCTCCAGTGTTTCAATAGCGATGAGCGGTTTATCCAGGGCAAAACACAAGCCTTTAGCTGTTGAAACCCCAATCCGAAGACCGGTATAAGAACCGGGACCGCTACTTACCGCAATAGCATCAAGGTTATCATAAGTTAAATTTGCCAAGGCCACCAGTTCATCAATAAACAAAGTAATTACCTCTGCATGTATGTTACGCTCGTTGATCTGTTTAAATGCCATAACTTTGCCATCAATAGCTAAGGCTATAGAACAGGAAGTAGTTGCGGTTTCTATTTGTAAAATAACACTCATTTTCTTTTAGTTCATTAGTTCAATGGTTCATTTGTTTATTGGTTGCAATGTCAGCTATATCCGTTAGTACAGTATATCACAATACAAATACCAATGAAGCATTGAACTAATAAACAAATACCAATCACGGTACCGGATCATGGCCATGTCCACCCCAGGGATGGCAGCTGGCAATACGTTTCAAAGTTAACCATCCGCCTTTAAAAGCGCCATGTTTTTTAATAGCTTCTACACCATATTGGGAACAGGTTGGTGTATACCGGCACGAAGCGCCGGTAAGCGGAGAGATAAAATATTGATATATTTTTATCAGTAGTATGAAAATGCCGCCTACAATTGTCTTCAATATATTAACTGCCGCCTCCATATCACTTCAACGGGATATTGTTTGCGGTTGTTAATTGCTCGGCAAGCTGGCCAAGCATCTTTAACATCTTTTTTTCGATAACACTGTAAGGGACTATTTCTTTTCCGATATACCCTATCGATAGTACAATTGTTTTATCGGCTGTTTTAAGTAAGTCATACAGGTACTGATGCTTGTGCAGTCGGTACGACTCGCGCATGCACCTTTTTATTAAATTACGGTCAACAGCATGCTTATAACGCTTTTTTGAAACCGAAAATAAAATCTGAGCTGGGAATGGTTGTGGTTCGGAATTAAATAACCACGAAGCTTTGAAGGGATAACATAAAAAAGAAGAACCGTTATGAAAAAGCTTATCAATAAGCCTTTTGTTACATAATCGTTCTTCTTTTTTAAAAGTATACATAGTTGCCATAATTGAACCGGAGTTTGAGCATATAAACGGTCCATGTCCCTTATGAAAGGACCAAGCAACCAGGTTTATGCTTTATGACGACCTTCGTCAGAAACTGTTAATCTTTTTCTGCCTTTAGCTCTTCTGGCTGCTAATATTCTTCTACCGTTAGCAGTTGACATGCGCTCACGGAAACCGTGTTTGTTTCTTCTTTTTCTTTGAGAAGGCTGGAAAGTTCTTTTCATGACTGTATATTTTTATTCTATTTCGATCTTTTTAAAAACAAGAGCGCAAATGTAGTAATTTTTCAAAACATTTCAAATACTATTTTTCTTATTTGTTGCTCTATGTTTGTTGCTGTAAATTAAGCGTTTTAAAACTGCAATATGAAATCATTACTCATCCTGCTCTTAATAGCTTTACCATCAATTGTTTTAGGACAGGATGTATCGCCTGCTCATTACAAAATATACAGCACGGCCGAGCAAAAAATGGTCGCAATTAATGATATTATTGACCAAACCGGCAAAATTGATGTGCTGTTTTTTGGCGAGGAGCACAATGATTCAACCGCTCACAGCCTGGAATTTGCCCTATTTAAAGGCCTGACAGAAAAATATCCTGCGCATGCGGCGCTTTCACTGGAGATGTTTCAAACCGATTGCCAGCTGGTATTGGATGAATATCTTCATGATCTTATCCGCGAAAAAAACTTATTAACTGATGCCCGTGCCTGGCCAAATTATAAAGATTACCGTCCGCTGATTGAACTGGCCAAGCTCCAACACTTACTGGTGGTGGCGGCCAATGCACCTTCGCGTTATACCAATATGGTTACGCGCAATGGTCTTGGCAGCTTACAGCAATTAAGTACCCAGGCCAAAGGCTACCTGGCCCCTCTTCCTATTGATACCGCTGCCGGAGCGTATTACAATAAATTTGTGAAGATCATGGGCGGACATGAAGCGATGGCCGGTATGCAGATCTATCAATCCCAAAACCTTTGGGATGCCACCATGGCCTGGTCAATAGCACAATTTCTTAAAACCCACAACGGGTTTAAAGTATTACAGCTTAACGGTGGTTTTCACAGCGAAGAAAAGTTAGGAGCAGTGGCTCAGCTCAAAAAATACGCCCCAAAAGCAAAGGTAATAACCATAGCTTCTTATAGCGGGGAAAATTTTGATAACCCCGATTGGGCAAAATTTAAAACTCTGGCAGATTATGTTATTCTGACAGATACAAAATCGGGTAAGGAATAAAATAAACGAAGAGTAAGGACAAAAGGATCAAAGATTAAAGATAAACATCTTCATCCATGATCCTTTCATATGTATGGTCTTTGATCCTTGATCCAAAAATCTTTGATCTAAAGCTATGCTTTTTTAGCTAACAGATCGCGTATCTCGGTAAGTAAGGTTTCCTCTTTTGTTGGTACAGGATCTGCAACCGGAGCGGCTTCTTCTGGTTTCTTTAATGAATTTATTGCTTTTACTACCATAAAAATACAAAAAGCAACAATCAGGAACTCGATCACGGTGTTGATGAAATTACCGTAGTTGATAGATACGTCGGCTATTTTTTTAGCCGGATCGCCCGGTTTGATAAGAATTTTCAAGTTTTTAAAATCAATACCACCGGTTACATAGCCAATTGGCGGCATAATTACATCATTTACCAATGAGGTAACTATTTTACCAAAAGCAGCACCAATGATAACGCCCACTGCAAGGTCAACAACGTTGCCGCGCATGGCGAACTCCTTAAACTCTTTGATTATTGCCATAATGATAGATTTTAGTTAATAATTTAGTTCAGGTAACGGAATAAATAGGTTTTAGTTTTAACTAATGTAACGAATAAATTTCAATGGTGTTCAAACAAATTATATTTTCTAATATTTAATACCAGCATCCATATCCTATAAGATATTTTAAAGTTAATGGTAATTGATGTATTTTTGGGCTCATCTTAATTATGCTTAAACAGAATCTTCAACAAAAACTCTTACAAAAGCTTTCACCTCAGCAAATACAATTTATAAAGTTGCTGCAGGTTCCTACAGTTTCATTGGATACCAGGATAAAAGAAGAACTGGAAGAGAATCCCGCGCTTGAAGATCTGAGTTTAACTAATTTAAACGAGCCCGAAGAACAATATCCCGACCGTGATCCAGACGAAGACACTTATAATAGTGATGAGGAGAAGGGCGAAATGGATGAGTTTAATATTGATGATTACCTGCAGGATGATAGCGTAAACGACTACGGATCACGATATGATCAAAATGGTGATGATGAGGATGAGCGTAAAGAGATCCCTATCGCCGTACAAAATTCTTTTTTTGAAAGTCTGCAATTACAGCTTGACCTGCTTCCATTAAGTGATAAAGATTTTAAGATCGGGCAGCAAATTATCGGCAGTCTGGATGATGACGGCTATCTGCGCCGTCCTATTATGTCGCTTACCGACGATTTGGCATTCTCTCAAAATGTAATGGCCGAGGATGAAGAAGTGGAAGATATGCTACGGGTAATACAAGGCTTTGACCCAGCTGGTGTTGGTGCCCGGAGCCTACAGGAATGCCTCTTGATACAATTGCGTAAAAAGGACCCAACAGATCCTATCATTGCAAAAGCTATCATTGTTGTTGAACAATATCTGGATGAATTTACCCGTAAACATTATGATAAGCTGGAGAAATCGTTGAACATGAACTCCGACGAATTGCGCGGCGTGGTGAACGAAATACTCAAGCTTAATCCAAAACCCGGCGATTCCAATGAGATCAACACCAAGCAAATGCAGGTGATCCCTGATTTTCATATCACTAACAATGATGGTACGCTGATATTAACACTTAACTCCAAAAACGCACCGGAGCTTAGAGTGAGCCGCTCCTACCAGGAAATGTTTCAACATTACGATAAAGCGGCACAAAAAGATAAAAAACTTAAAGAAGCGGTACAGTTTGTAAAACAAAAGCTCGATTCGGCTAAATGGTTCATTGATGCTATCAAACAGCGCCAGCAAACGTTGCTGAAGACCATGAATGCCATTATGCAGTACCAATATGAGTTTTTCCTGACAGGGGATGACAAAAATCTGAAACCCATGATCCTGAAAGATATTGCCGATAGGATAAACATGGATATTTCGACGGTATCCCGCGTAGCCAACTCTAAATATGTACAAACAGAGTTTGGCACCTTCCTGCTTAAATCGTTCTTCTCTGAAGCTATTCAAACAGAAAGCGGTGAAGAAGTATCCAACAAGGAAGTAAAAAAGATTCTGGAAGAACACATCGGTAAAGAAGATAAGCGCCATCCTTTGGCCGATGAAAAACTAACCGATATCCTGAAAGATGCCGGCTACAATATTGCCCGCCGAACAGTTGCCAAATACCGCGAACAAATGAACATCCCGGTTGCAAGGCTGAGAAGAGAGCTGTAAGCCCCCCAGCCCCCTAAAGGGGGAGCAAAAATACAGGAACAATAAAAAGTAAAGCCCGGTTTTATTTAAACCGGGCTTTACTTTTTATACCGTTTGCAAATCAAGAGTTCCCCCTTTAGGGGGTTAGGGGGCTAAAACGTATGCTGGGCACTGCTTACTTTGTAACGGTTATTGAGTAATATACCTATCACAATTTCATGCGTACCATTACTTACGGTATTGAGAGCAGAAGTGGTAACATCGTAAGAGTATCCGATATTTACAAATGAGCTCAGATTAAGCCCTACCAGGCCCGCATAAGAGTCGCCATGACGATACGAGCCCCCTATCCAGAATTTATCGGCAAAAGATAATTTCATGTTGATATCGTAGGTTGTAGGTATAGGTTGGATATACTTCAACATAACCGACGGGATAAGCGTAACCTCATCTGATAAAAAAAACTTAAATCCCCCTGTTAAAAAATAGTGGGGTACTGTTTTATTTTGATACGCATTTGCTTTACTGGTTATATAAACGTTCTGCGGTAATATTTGCTGAGCCGAAAGGCCTATAAAATAATTAGAGGCGTAAGCCCACACGCCAATTCCCAAATCAGGTTTCCATTGGTTATTATTCAGGCTGTTGACTATGGGGTCCGATGGATCAGCGGTAGTGAGCTCTGATAAGTTTAGCACATTATGGCTAAAACCAGCCGACACCCCAACTGCCAGATTTAACTTGCTGGTTAGCCCCAGGTGGTAGGCATAAGTTGCATCAATATTTGTTTGTGTAAAAGGTCCGGCTTTATCTGTAACTACAGTTAACCCAACACCATGATGAGGCTCTGCCGCCTGGTATTGTTGTGTGTATAGCCTACTGGCCGGATTAAGCCCCCCGCTTGCCGGAAAAGCAGTAGCATCGCCCTGTATAAAATTTTGCCCAATGGGCATATTTACCGAAATATACGCTGTTACCGGTGCACCATCCAGGCCTGTCCACTGGCTGCGATAGCCTGTTTTCACGTCGGTATAGTTTTCAATACCAGATAGAGCAGGGTTTAAGAGATAGCTATTAAAAATGTATTGAGTGTACTGTGGACGTTGCTGCGCTATAACACACTGAATAAAAAGAACAAAATTAAAGGCTATGAATAAGATCCTTTTCATCAGTTAACGTTTACAGCCGGCTTAATTCAACCTTATTTCAGGGCCAAAAAGCCCTAAATGCAAGCAATAAACTAATATAATCTTTATAAATAACATTGTCCAGAACGCCGGACTGAGGGATCGGTGCTACCGGAAAGCTTTCGACAGGGTTTCCAGTTCCATATTGGCTATCTGTAATTTATAGGTGAGTTCTTTGTTCTCTTTTCGCAGGTTATAAATTTCAATGGCGTTTTGAATATGGATACGGAGTTCATCATTTTGCCAGGGTTTTACCAGGTATTTGTAAACCTGTCCACGGTTAATAGCATCAATAACCGCGTTGATATCCGAAAAACCGGTTAGTAATATCCTGATCGTATCGGGATTGGTTTGCAGAACTGATTCCAGAAATTCAATACCCGTGGTAACAGGCATACGCTGATCTGTTATGATCACCCCTATTTCGTTCCCATCCAGTATCCTGCGCCCTTCGGCAGCAGAGCTGGCCGTGTATATGTTAAAATCACGCCTGAAAGCAGCTTTAAAACTATTCAGGTTATTAATTTCGTCATCAACATACAACACTCCTACGGCCATAGCAAAACACTTTATTGAACGGATAATATCAGCTTACAAAAGTAAATTTATACAAAGTTTAATTTACTGCACATTTTTATTATAATTATTGTTCTTTATAGATGTAACAATTATATCATGAAAAAAATATTATTAACCATGTATCTGCTGGTATTAGGGGCGGTAGCTTTTGCATACCCAACTGATACGTTGGTTATTAATAATAATCAATCATGTTTGTTAACCAACAGATACCTTGATGAACTTGAAGCTCCTGATAATAATTTAACCATCGACCAGGTTATAAATAGCCCTCAATTTCGCCCCATTAAACAAACGCTTCCAGCTTTAAGGTTCTCAAAATCCACCACCTGGCTAAAGTTCAATTTAAAAAATAACAGTAAGGAGCCATTAATTACCATTGGTATAAATGCAAGTGTTATTGACGAGTTTGACCTTTATTATACTCCAAATACCAATAAGGCCCTACGCCACCTAAGTCCCGATCATACCCAGAATCTCACTTTTATTGATTGCCCGCTATCCCCCGGAACATCAACTACGGTGTACTTACGTGTTAAAAGCCATGCTTCGACTGTTATTCCGGTAAAAATTTATAGCAGTTTGGCATTTTTAGAAAGCCGTAACGTGGAAAATATAACCACCGGCGTTATTGTAGGCGTTTTTATTGTGATGGCCCTATATAATTTATTATTATTTTTCATCGTCGGCGATTACAGTTATCTGTACTATGTAAATTATATCATCTTCCTTGGGCTGTCCCAATTACTTAAACGTGGATATGCAACCAATTTATTTACAACCGACATCACTACTTTAAATAATTACGTGATCCCGGTAATAAGGGTATTGTTTGGGTTTTCTATTTTGCTTTTTATGAGCCAATTTTTACAACTCAAACAAAACTTAAAACAATGGTATAAATACTATCTCCTACTCTATTTATTATACTTAACAGCTCTTGTTACGATTATGATGGGTATGATTGGTATCGCTTATAACTTAATCACCATCAGTACAACTATTACTGCAATTAGTCTGCTTATTATAGGGGCTTATCTGTACCTTAAAAGTAATTTTAAACCAGCTAAATTCTTTTTGTTGGGATGGGGATTATTTTTAATTAGCTTGCTGGTATCTGTAGCGCGTAATAAAGGACTTATTCCATACAACAACATAACAGCTGATATTGTAATTTACAGCTCCGTTTTAGAACTGATCTTATTTTCGGCAGCTTTGGCCGAGAAAATTAACTTTTACCGGTATCAAAAAAACGAATCACAAAGCTTTGCCCTTACTGTTGCCCGTGAAAATGAAAGGTTAATAACGCAGCAAAATATTTTATTGGAAAATAAGGTAAAAGAGCGAACGGAAGAATTAATTGAGATCAATAAAAGTCTTTCATTATCAATTGATAACCTTACAGCAACCCAAAAGCAACTTATTGACAATGAGAAAATGGCCTCATTGGGGCAATTAACGGCCGGCGTGGCTCATGAAATTAATAACCCCATTAACTTTGTAAGTTCAAATATTGCCCCTTTACGACTGGATTTTGATGAACTTTTAGTTTTATTGGATAAGTATGACGATGCCTTGAACAACCCCGAACAAATTCTCTTTTTAAAGGCACTTGATGATTACAAACAAAAGATCAACCTTGATTTTATACGGGATGAGATATCTGTTTTATTAAATGGAATAGAAGATGGTGCAAACAGGACGGCGGAAATAGTAAACAGCCTGCGCACTTTTAGCAGTACCGATGAGCAGGTATTAAAAACAGCAGATATCAATAAGTCGATCCTGAATAACCTGCTTATTTTAAGAAGTACTATTCCCTATTACATCGAGATAAGACCTGTTTTTGACAAATTGGAGCCCCTAAACTGTTATCCTGGTAAAATTAACCAGCTAATCATTAACCTTATCAATAACAGCATATATGCCATTAAAAGTAAAGATCATCACAGCGATGAATGCATCATGATCATTACCAAAGATCACGCCGACCATATTTCTATCGAAGTTACAGATACGGGCATAGGTATGAGTGAAGAAACTAAACAGCGAATTTTTGAACCCTTTTTTACCACCAAAGGTATTGGTGAAGGCACAGGTCTGGGACTTTCAATCGTGTTTGGTATCATTGAAAAACACCGGGGCAGTATCGAAGTAACATCATCACCCGGTAAAGGCGCAACATTTATGGTATTGCTTCCCAAAAACTTAGCTCAGCCTAACCTGTCTTAACTAAAAGAATTTCTCGGGATTAGGTACAAGGTTCAGGAACGATTCAAAATTCTGCTCGTAATGCGATTGATCAAGCCTGTAATAAAAAGCGCCTTTTTTTGAGGAAAGCTTATCCTTTTCAGGTAGTTTTACCAGCAAGCCGGTTGATAATAGTTTACGGCTAAAATTACGGTCATCAAACTTGGTTTGGTAAACACCTTCGTAAAGTGCTTGTAGTTGCGGTATGGTAAACTTTTCGGGTAATAACTGGAACAAGATCGGGTGCAGTGCGGCTTTATAACGCAGCTGGCGCAGGGCAAGCCTTACCATTTCTGTATGGTCAAATATCAATTCGGGCATTTCATTGAGTAAAAACCACTCCGGATGATACTCTTCGCTCAGCTGTTTTTCATATTGATGGATATCAATAAGTGCAAAGTAAGCTATAGACAAGGTTCTTTCCACCGGATCCCGATCCGGATGACCAAATACATGAAATTGCTCCATGTATACATTTTTAAGCCCTGTACGTAATTCTAATATGCGATTGGCAGCATCATCAGGCGACTCCGAAGGTTGTATAAAGCCGCCCATCAGGCTCCATTTATTTTTTTCGGGTTCAAGACCACGCTGTACAACTAATAATTTGATGTTAAATCCGTCGAATCCAAAAATGATACAATCTGTCGCCGCTAAAATGCGCGTCTCGCCGGTATACTTCTGCATAATTTGGTTAAAGTTTATGTGCAAGTGTAAAAATAATTATGCAATTATTTAGTGTCGATACAACAACTATTTCATTCGAAACAGCATTTTCTTTATTCCATGGTATTGCATTTAAAAGATGGGGTAAACATCCCCACTAAACAGAGAAGCCATTTAATTGAAAACTGGGTTTACATGGTTTACACATTTCATGATTAAAATCTATTCAATCAACTGATAATCAATTTATTAAATTAATTCCATCATCATATAATGGGTTTACATGTAAACCCACTCGGGGCGAAGTGCTTCATGCGATAAGATAAGAAGCGATAAAAGAAGTCCTCCGGTCATTTACATCCCTTATGGTCTCCTGAAAAGCTTCTGAGGTTGATGCTGGCTAATACAAAGCAGGGTCCTCTCTGAGAGACCCTGCGAATACATAATGATTTTGATGCTGGGAATTCAAAATTCATTATTCGATATTCTTTCCCTTAAATAAGTTTCCTTAACTAACCCGCTTACCCTGCAGCAACATATCCATGGCATCATTCAATGAGCCTGCACGGGATACCTCACCTGAATTAACAAAAAATATCTCATCGGCGTTTTCAATGGTATTCAGGCGGTGGGCGATGATTACTCTTGTAGTGGTATCCGGTAATTTATTCAAAATATCGCTTAATAACTGCTCGGTTATGGTATCAATATTTGCCGTAGCCTCATCCAGTATCAATATTTGCGGGTTACGCAATACTGCCCGCATAAAAGCGATCAGTTGTTTTTGGCCAAGACTGATACTATCACCAGAAGAAAGTACCTGTGTATCTAACCCGCTTTCAAAAATAGCCAACAGGCTACCCAGGTTAGCATCAACAATCACTCTTTCCAATTGTTCGTTGGTATGGTCTTTATACAAATCATTACCGTATAAAATATTGTCTTTAACCGTCCCGGTAAATAAAAATGGTTCTTGTAAAATAAAGCCTATTTTTTGGGTACGCTCTTCCGGGCTGTAAGTTCTGATATCGCGGCCATCCAGCATAACCAATCCTTTTGACGGATCATATAACCGGGCAATCAGTGATGCCGTTGTGGTTTTACCACCGCCGGTTGGCCCAACCAACGCATAGGTTTTACCTTGCTCCAACTTAAAGCAAATGTTATGCAGTATCTCCTGATCATCGTTATAACCAAAATGAACGTTCCTGAATTCTAACAGGGCAGCATCCCGCTCAGTTATGCCATTCTCTATAACAGGCAGATCTGTTTCCAGGGATAATATTTGTGAGATCCTGTCCCAACCAGCCATAGCCAGCTGAAAGTTTGTCCATAACGCTGCCAATTGCCTTAGTGGGTTATAAAAGTTAGTAGAGTATGATAAATAACTCACCAGTAACCCAATACTAAACTGACCAATAGTAATGAGGTAAATACCCAAGGCCAGCACAATCAATTGTGCTATACTGGCAAACAAACCGTAAACGGGCACAAAAACATTGTTTGCTAAACCCGAACTGATGGCGGTTTTGTAATTATCGCGATTAGCCGTTTCAAAACGCTTGCGGAAATAATCGCGGCGGTTAAAGGCAATGATCACTTTAAAATTATGCAGGCTTTCCTGTATCTCTGAGCTCATCCCCCCTACACTTTTCAGGTTCAGGGCATTTTTCCGTTTTATCCAGGGCGATAAAGCCAACGTCAATATCAAAATAAGTACAGCCGGGGCCAATGTAGCTGCTCCTAATTCAAACTTGATCAGTAACAAAAACACACCTGCACCTACCATAATGGAGATATTACCGATAAACTGCATCAGCGATTGCGAAAAAAACTGATTGAGCTTATCGGTATCATTGTTTACTCTCGATATCAGGTCGCCAGCCTTATTCTGGTTAAAAAAGGCCACAGGCAGCTGCTGTAATTTGTTGAATATAGAGTTACGCAGGGTAAATAGCATCCGCTGACTTACGCTGCCCATTAATTTAGTTTGACTAAAACTGGTAAACAAGGCCAGCAGGTACATACATAGCAATATGATGGCATTATGTATAACACCGCTATAATCTTTATGCTGTACATAGGTATCTATAGTATGCCCGATAACCAGGGGCCCTAACAAGTTGAGTGAGGAGTTGGTTAATATGGCCAGCAATGCCAGTAAAAGCACCTTTTTTTCATGCGCTATTAATTGCAGCAATTTTTTAAGCCCGGCAAGCGTCGATGTCTTTTGCTGTGTTTGACTAAGTTTATTCAGATCGTAATTCATATATAATTATTGAATTAGTGATTTATTGAATTAGTAATTTCATTTCTCTACGGGTGTCTTCATTTGCACATCGGCAAACCTGAAACCTGCACATCTATTTTCAGTGAGCAATACCGTGTTCGTAATTACTGGTACTTTGCTGTGAGTTAAATATCTGTACGTAATCCGGACTGGTTTGCATCAGTTCATCATGTACTCCCCGGGCAACAATTTCGCCCTGTGTAAGCAACAGGATCTGGTCGTAATGCTCAACCGAGGCTATTTTCTGGGTAACTGATATCAGCGTTAGCCCGGGATAATTTTTCTGGATATTGGTTAATATCTTTTTCTCGGTGTTGTTGTCAACCCGGGCTGTAAAATCATCCAGCAATAAAACCTTTGGGTTAACTGCCAATGCACGGGCCAGCATGATGCGTTGCTTTTGCCCGCCCGAAAGACTTGATCCTCGTTCGGAAACTATAGTATTTAGCTTATTAGGCAAACTGTCGATAAAATCTTTCAGTTCAGCTGTTTCAATAGCTTTTTCTAACGATTCGTCGGTAACCGTATCGCTAAAGGCAATATTTTCGCGGATGCTCATGTTAAAAATAATGCTGTCCTGAAAAACAAAACCCACTTGGCTATGAAACGATTCGCTGTTATAATCATTAATACTGCGCCCGTCATAATGCACATAACCAGATGTTGGGTTAATAAGATTAGTAAGCAAATAAAGCAACTGGGTTTTACCTGCGGCTGTAGGACCGATGATAGCGATTTTTGAGCCTGCGGCTACCGAAAAGGATACATTTTTAAGCGCTGGTTTTTGGCCATATACCAATGATACATTGCCAAATTCCACGTCGCCTCGTAGCGTTTCCTTTAAAGTTCCGCCATCAACCATATCCGGGGCATCCAATACCACGCTGATCCGGGTAAATGAAGCCGAAGCCTGCGCAATCAGGTTGCTCATAAAACCCAATACAAATATGGGGAATATGAGTAGCGACAAGTAACTGTTAAAAGCGGCAAAGCTGCCCAACGTCATGCTTCCGCTGATTACAAAATGACCACCCATCATTAAAATAGTTAATGCTGCCATGTTGGCTGTAAAGGTTACTATAGGTATCAATCCGGCAAAAAAGCCCAATATCTTTAGGCCATATCGTTTAGCCTCGGTATTGGCTTCCAAAAATTTATGATACTCTAGTTGCTGCGAATTGATGACACGCACAAGTGCTGCACCCAGGATACTCTCATTAATTACCTTGTTCAATTGATCTATTACGCCCCTGCTTTTTATAAACAGCGCCCGCACGTTCTTCAATACATAAAAAAATGTACCGCCGATGATCGGGATAATCATAACTACCGCCATGGCCAGCTTCCAATTGATCGTAAACAGCAATATACTGGCTCCAATAATAATGAACAATGACGATACAATGGATACCAATGCCTGCGATACAAACAGCTTAATGGAATCTACATCGGCAGTCAAATTGGTAAGCAGCTTGGATGGGTTGGCTTTTTCAATAAAAGCATGACTTTGCCTGGATATCTTATCGGCCAGTTTTTGCCGCAGATCGCGAGCTACCCGCTCTGAGGCATAGGTTTGAATAATAGTTTGCAAATAACTGAACACAAAAATAAACAGTACCGCTAGCGAGAACTTTTTAATGATATCAATAAATACAAAATGTTGTTTGGTATAATCATCTATTCCGCTGGCTATAATTTTAGGCAACCACAAATTCACGCCATTACTAAGCAATGCAAACAACAAAAGTAGCGAAACCAGTCCCATATAGGGTTTTAGCAGGCTAAAAACACCAGGTGGTTTTTTATCGGGTTTTTGAGTATCAGCTTTCATATTTTCAGATATTCATCTACTAAAAGATGTTTTAAAGTTTAAGGCCTAATAAAAGTACACCTTTATACATGATGACGATTGTGAAAATAAAACATTTTGTCATGGTATAAATATTTGCGCTCTATTACAATACAACAATACAGGAATATTTATGCAAATATATTCCTATTATGGAATAATTAAAACATTTTGGAAATAATTTTATAATTTTACAACTAAACAGGAGTAACATGAAGCCAGTTGTGCAATTAATAGAAGAATGGACTGCTTTTGAGGATACCAACAATGAGCATTCTGTAGAAGCTTTTTGCAGGTATTACCTTCGAAAACAACAACCCAAGCCCAAACATACAAATGAACATATTATGAATGGTGTGAACCTGTTGAAAACTATAGGTCGCATTTTGAAAGCGTACTCCGTCTATTTCAGGTCGGCAGTTAGCCATGCAGACATGCCGGCCCCGGAAAACTTTTACTATTTGCACAGTTTGAATCACTTAGGTGAAGTAAAAAAGAGCGATTTGATTAATGATATGTTTGCCGAAACAACCACCGGTATGGAGATCATTAATAAACTTATCCGGGAAAAAAAGATAACAGAACGCACCTCTCCCGACGATAAACGCGCCAAATTGATCAAGATAACCGAAAAAGGCATCATTACACTTAGCGAGTACTATAAAATATCGGCCACAGCCACAGCAATGATGTTTAAAGGTATGAGCGATGATGTTTTAATTGATTGCAATGAGATGCTTGAACATTGTGCACAACACAATTCTGTTTTAGCGGTTGAATTAAAAAATAAGCCATTTCCGCAGATGTATGAGCGGGTGATGGAACAATAAAGCCTGCAATTTAAAAACACTAATCTTCTGTTATATTTGATACTTTAGGTTCAACAAAAATAGCTATGAGCTCAACATTTTCGCCGGAGGCCGATTATACTTTAGAAGATGAATGGATATTGATCAGACCCTTAATTACCGACGATTATAAAAACCTGCTTCCTTTTGCCTTATATGAACCGAATATTTGGGAATATTCACCTATAAGCGCCAAAGGAGCTGATGGCATGCGTAATTATATTGATCGTGCTCTTAAGGGCAGATCCGAAGGCAACGAATACCCATTTATTATATATGATAAAAAAGCAGGAGAATACGCAGGCAGTACCCGTTTTTATGATATACAAGCAGCTAACCAGGCGCTGGAAATAGGTTATACCTGGTATGGTGAAAAATTCAGGGGAACTGGTCTTAATAAGCACTGTAAATTCTTATTGCTGCAACTGGCTTTTGAAGAGCTGGATATGAAACGTGTAGGTTTTCGCGCACATGCTAAAAACGAACGCAGTATTGCCGCTATGAAAAGTATAGGTTGTACAGTTGAAGGCATTATCCGCAGCCATTTACCACTTCCGGATGGAACCCGTCGCGATTCTATTCTGCTGAGCATTTTACAACACGAATGGTTTGATGGCGTGAAAGAAATGCTGCAAACTAAGCTGTAATTGTATTTTTAAAGTCATTTAATAAAAACTCATCTGCGTTTAAGACACAAACGGCACAATTCATGGATATTTATGCAAACCGGCAGGGTAACAAATAATGGCCCGCTGCATCTATATCATAAAAAAGACACCGTTTGGAAACTATACTCAACATTGCAGATCTGGGCAAAACCTACCAAAGTGCAGGACGCACGCTCACTGTACTTCATGATATTAATTTCAGCATTGCTGCCGGCTCTACCAATGCGATTGTAGGCCCTTCGGGCAGTGGTAAAACTACCTTATTGGGCTTATGCGCCGGGCTTGATCGTTCCAGTGCAGGAGCAGTAGAACTAAACGGCATTAACCTGGGTAATTTAACCGAAGATCAACGCGCACAGGTACGCAACCAGTACGTAGGTTTTATATTTCAAAATTTCCAGTTACTGCCAACATTAACAGCCCTGGAAAATGTAATGGTTCCCCTGGAGCTTCGTAACGAGAAAAATATACGTGCAAGAGCGTTAGACCTGCTGGATAAAGTAGGCCTGGCCGATCGCGGACACCACTACCCTTCTCAATTATCAGGTGGTGAACAACAACGAGTTTCGCTGGCACGCGCCTTTTCCAACTCGCCCAAAATATTATTTGCCGACGAACCTACCGGAAATCTGGATGCGGAAACCAGCGAAAAAGTAGTAAAGCTCCTCTTTGATCTGAATAAAGAAGCAGGCACTACACTTGTTCTGGTTACTCACGACCTGGATCTGGCTGCAAAAACACAGCGCATTATCCGGATAAAAGGGGGGCAGTTGATAGCGGATGAAAAAACAATTAACGGTTAGATTTTATGGAAACTAATCCTGTTAATTATCATCGAAAAATGAATATCCCCTGGCTGTTTAATATGGCCTGGCGCGATAGCCGTAAAAACCGCTCGAGGTTATTTCTGTTCATATCTGCTATTGTATTTGGTATTGCCGCGCTGGTAGCTATTTACGCGTTTAAGTATAACGTTCAAAATGACATCAACGGACAGGCTGCTACCCTGATCGGCGCCGATCTTGCGGTATCAGGTAACAAACCGGCAGATGCACATCTGAAAAAGTTATTAGATTCATTGGGTGACGAACGCTCGCAGGAACGCAGCTTTGCTTCGATGGCCTATTTCCCCAAAAGCCAGGGTACAAGGCTGGTACAGGTACGGGCGTTACAGGGTAATTTCCCCTACTATGGAGCTATTGAAACTACTCCGGAACAAGCAGGTACCTCCTTCAAAAAAGGTCAAATGGCTGTGGTTGATAAAACCCTGATGCTGCAATTTAACGCGCACGTGGGCGATTCTATTAAGATTGGCAACAGTCAATTTCTAATTACCGGGATCTTAAACCGCGCACCCGGGCAAGCTGGTGCAGTAGCCGGTATAGCGCCGGTGGTTTATATTCCTATGCAATATTTGGAGCAAACCGGACTGGTCAAGATTGGCAGCCGGGTAAATTATAGCTTCTACTATAAGTTCACCAAACCCATAAACCTGGATAAGCTCACCAAAAAGCTCGACCCTATGCTGGATAAAGCTGGTATGCGGTACGAAACTATTGAGGGGCGAAAAGAAAACACTGGTCGTAATTTTGGCGACCTGAGTCGTTTTTTATCCTTGGTTGGTTTTGTTGCCTTACTATTGGGTTGTGTGGGTGTGGCCAGCGCTGTTCATATTTATGTACGGGAGAAGATCGCTTCTATCGCCATCATGCGCTGTTTGGGCGTAAAAGCATCCGAAGCATTTCTGATCTACTTGATCCAGATTGTGGGTATTGGGCTCATTGGTTCTGTTATAGGAGCTGGTTTGGGCACGGCGATACAACATCTGCTGCCCGTGGTATTTAAAGATTTTATCCCATTCACCATATCTGTTCAAATTTCGTGGATGGCTATTGGTCAGGGTATTTTATTAGGAGTGATCATCTCCTTGCTTTTTGCTTTGTTGCCGTTGATATCGGTACGCAATGTATCACCATTAAACACACTGCGATTATCATTTGATGATACAGTATTATCACGTGATCCCTTGCGCTGGTTAGTATACCTGCTGATCCTGCTGTTTATCATCACTTTTACTTATTTTCAGTTAGATAGCTGGTTAGGGAGCTTGTTCTTTACGCTGGGTATATTGGTTGCTTTTATGATACTATCAGCAGTAGCCTGGCTATTGATGCGTTTGACTAAATTACTGATCAGTGGTTCATGGAGCTATTTGTGGCGACAAGGCTTTGCCAATTTATACCGCCCCAATAACCAAACGCTTATACTCATGGTATCCATAGGTTTAAGTACGATGTTCATTTGCATATTGTTTCTTGTTCAGAATTTGCTTATTGGCCAGGTTACCTTGTCAAGCAGTGGTAATCAATCCAATATGATCTTGTTTGATATACAAAACAGTCAGAAGGATTCCGTTGCCCGTTTAACCCGCCAGCAGGGGTTACCGGTGCTGCAGCAAGTACCTATTGTGACTTTGCGCATAGAACAGATCAATGGAAAAACCGCTGCCGATTTGCAGAAAGATTCGACCATCAAAATCCCGCATGGTGTTTTTGCTTATGAGTACCGCGTTACTTTCCGCGATTCCCTTTCCGAATCTGAAAAACTAACAGATGGTAAATGGATTGGCAAAGCAACGCCAGGGAAAGACATTCCTGTTTCTGTGGAAGAAAACCTATCGCACCGCGCCAATCTCAAAATTGGCGACAAAATAGTTTTTAATGTTCAGGGTGTAGAAATGCCAGCTTATGTGGCCAGCATCCGTAAAGTGAACTGGGGTAAGGTACAAACCAACTTCCAGGTAGTTTTCCCAACAGGTGTTCTGGAAGATGCACCGCAGTTCCAGGTATTGTTGACACATGTGCCATCTAACAAAGTATCAGCTTCACTTCAGCGGGCTATTGTCCATAGCTTTCCCAATGTTTCTATTATCGATCTGGGCCTGGTTTTAAGCGTATTGGATGAGTTATTAAGCAAAATAAGCTATGTAATCCGCTTTATGAGCGCGTTTAGTATTATAACCGGTGTGGTGGTATTGGTAGCTTCGGTGCGTATCAGTAAATACCAACGCATACAGGAGAGTGTGCTGCTGCGTACATTAGGTGCAAGTCGCAGGCAAATTTTTGCCATTACCGCACTGGAATATCTGTTCCTGGGCTCTTTATCTGCCCTTACCGGTATCGTGATTGCCTTTGGTGGCAGCTGGTTATTGGCTAAGTACAGTTTTGAGATACCTTATACCGTTAATTATCTGCCGGCACTGATATTATTTTTCGTTATATCCATACTAACCGTTATTATTGGTTTGTTAAATAGCCGGGGCGTTTTAAACAAACCGCCGCTCGAAATATTACGCAATAACGCTTAATACCATGTACAAATTCAAATTAACGTTCCTGTTATTCGCCACACTTGCTTTAGCAGCCTGCGATCAAAATAAAAAACCGGCTACTGAAGAGGCGGCTAAAAACAGCGCAGCCACCCAGCCGGATGCGACAGCGACAAAAACAGTTTTGTTTTTTGGTGATAGCTTAACCGCAGGCTACGGCTTGGATGATCCATCTGAGGCTTTCCCGGGCGTGATCAAGGATAAGATCGATTCGCTGAAACTTCCCTACAAAGTGGTTAACGCGGGTTTAAGCGGCGAAACTACAGCTGGCGGCAATGCACGTTTAGACTGGCTGCTGAAACAAAAGGTAGATATTTTTATACTGGAGCTTGGCGCTAACGATGGTCTGCGCGGTATCCCGGTAAGTGAGACGCATAAAAACCTGCAGAGTATCATCGACAAAGTAAAAGCTAAATACCCTGAGGTAAAAATTGTACTATTGGGCATGCAGGTTCCGCCGAATATGGGTGCCGATTATGTTAATAAATTCAAGGCCGTTTTTCCTGATCTGGCAGCCAAAAACCACGCTCAACTGGTACCCTTTCTTTTACAGGGTGTAGCGGGTATACCTGCATTGAACCAGGCTGACGGTATCCACCCTACTGCACAGGGAGCCAAAATAGCGGCCAATAATGTCTGGGGAGTTTTAAAAGACGTTTTGTAAACTGGTCAATCTGCCAAAGCCTGGTAAACCAGGGCGCGGAATTTATCCTGTATAGCGTTATGAGGGAAAGGCCAGTTTTGTACAAAAAGCAGACAAACCAGGTGCTCTTTAGGATCAACCCAATACAAAGTTCCATAAAAACCACCCCAGGCAAATGAACCTGGGCTTATACCCAATTTGGTTGAGCTTGCCTGAGTTGTGATGCCAAAGCCTAAGCCAAATTTATCTTTATCCGCATTAATATACAGATCGCCTATCTGGTTCTCGGTCATCATTTCAACCGTATGCCGGGCCAATAACCGCTGACCGTTATAAATTCCTCCGTTCAGCATCATTTGCAAAAAGGTAGCATAATCCTTAATTGTTGAACTTAAACCTGCCCCTCCCGAAAAATAAGTGCCTGCAGTTTTAGGATAATCTACATCAATACCAGGCAATGTAGATGCGCTCCATCTTACCAGATGTCCTTGTTTATCGGGTGTATAAACCGCTACCAGGCGGTTTTGTTTGGTGGCTGGTATATAAAAGTAAGTGTCTTTCATCCCCAGCGGATCAAATATGCGTTCTTTAAAAAACTGATCCAATGTTTTACCCGATACTTTTTCAACCAGGTAACCCAGTACATCTATATTCAAACCATAAGTCCATTTTTCACCTGGTTGATGAGTTAAGGGTAATTTACCCAATCTGTCCATGGCATCGGCCAGGCGTATCTTGTCGGCTACAAAGCCTCCGGGAATTTTCGATTTGGCATAAATGGCATTCATCCTGGGCGAACCGATCTGCGCGTATTCAATACCCGATGTATGGGTAAGCAGATCGCGGATGGTTATTTCGCGTTTGGCGGGCACCGTAGTGTAGGTGGTATCTTTTTCGTTATACAGATCGATCACCTTGGGGTGGGCGAATGCAGGAATATATTTGGAGATAGGCTCGTCCAGCAAAAACTTTCCTTCTTCAAATAACATCATGACCGCAACACTGGTAATGGCCTTAGTTTGTGAAGCAATGCGGAATATGTTATCATTTTCCATCAGCTTTTTTTGCTCCACATCGGCAATACCGAACGACTTGTTGTACACAATTTTACCGTTCCGGGCTATGAGGGCAACAGCTCCGTTGATATACCCCGAATCGATATTGGATTCTATCAAATGATCAATACGTTGTAACCTTTCAACAGAAAACTTTTCTGCTACCGGGTTACCAACCTGTAAGGTAACGCCTTGCGCGAAGGCGCCTAAACCAGTGCTAACGAATAATAAAAGCAGTAAGATCTTTTTCATCATTGATAATTAAATAACACCTTACTGCTACGCTATACTATTGATGCAGTGTTTTATTTGGTTGATTTTCTCACTCTCAGATCAGTGGTTAATATCACTTGTTGTTTTACACCGTTCTCTACAGAAGTATTGAGCCTGTTAAGCAATAGGGTAATCACCTTATCGGCAATGGCATCAATGGGCTGCGCTATAGCTGTTAACGGCGGATTACAGAGTTCAAAAACCTCATAATCATCAAAACATATCAGGGCGATATCTTCCGGCACTTTTTTATCCAGTTTTCGGAGCACTTTAAGTCCGCATGTCCCTAAATGATTATTGCCGAATAAGATAGCATCGGTTTCCGGATGTTCATTCAGAAAAGCCATGATCGGCTCGGTCATCAGTTTTTCATCCTGGTAAAAATCAACCTCTTTAATACTGGTTTTAAGTTTACCTTGGGTCATGGCTTTGTTATAGCCACTGAGCCTGTCGGCCATTTGTGTTTGCTGGTTATTAAAGCTGATAAAGGCAATATTTTTATACCCTTTATCAATAAGATACCGGGTTGCATTGTAAGTGCTGAACAAATTATCAACCACCACATAATCGGTTTCTACTCCGGGCAAATACCTGTCAAACAATACCACAGGTAGGCCATCCTTGATCAGGGAGCTGATATCTTCCTCAATACCCTCCGGCGGAACGATGATATATCCGTCAACATGTCTGTCGCGAAACATGGCTATCAGCTCCTGGGTTTTTTGGGTATCGTTATCGGTACTGCTATAAATAATTTTATAACCGTTTTTATATGCCCGATCTTCAATCTGACGGGCTATGGTAGCAAAAAAATTATTGGATATGTCCTGTACCAATAAACCTATAATATTTGATTTGCCGGTACGCAGACTTTTTGCCAGCGAATTTGGCTTATAACCAACTTCTTTTACATATTTTAATACACGTTCAACCAGTTCTTCGCTTATCCGTTTTTCGCGTGCCCGGCCATTCAGAATAAAGGATACAGTGGTTTTCGATATGTTCAGGCTGTTGGCAATATCAACGATAGATAATTTCTTCTTCAAATTTTTTAGTGTTGTTTATCCAAATATATAACATAAATAATAACACAAAAGAGCCTTTAGTATGATAAGTTAGCTATAGGCTTAAATAAATGCTAAATCGAGTTATTTTAGGTAGTTCTTTTATCCGCCTAAACGCAAAACAAAAAAATCGCCCGTTACAGGCGATTCTTTTTATTAAAATATATATCAGGATATTAATCTATAAACCGGTAGTTCTATTGGCGGGTAGCGTACCCTCTGTTTTCGGCAAAGCGTTGACCGCCCCAGTTACCTCCCCTGTTACCATCGCCACGGTTGTCAGAACGTTGGCCTCCCCAGTTACCGCGGTTGCGGTTATCGTTGTTGTTGTCCCTGTTACCCCAGTTTCCACGGTCTTGATTACCTCTGTTCCATCCACGGTTATCATTACCACCCCAGTTACCACGACCATAGTCGCCCCTGCCCCATCCGCGGTTATCACGGCTTGAGTAAGCGTAACCTCCGTTGTAACGGTTGTCAAAGCGATGCCCCCAATTGGCACGGTCGCCGGCATAACCACCCCATCTTGACCTGTAAAAATCATGACGCATGTATGGCCTTGGAGCACGTACTTCATATCTTACAGCAGTACGCCAGTTATAGTTGCGATACGCGCCTGGTAAATAAGCCGCGCTTACCCATGAACTACCATCGTTGTAATAATAACAATGTCTTGGCACACAATAGTAAGCCTCAACTTCTGGCAAATAGTAGTAATCATCATTGTAGTCGGCAGGTACGTTATCATCGTCATAAACAGGCTCATCTTGCACAACAACTGGCTGAGGAGCGGGTACATAAACGTGACGTACAGGTATATTAAAACCCAGGTGAATAGATATTTGTGCACTGGCGGTTTTGGCATAAAATAATCCGCTTGCTGCTATGGCTGATAATATGATTAACTTCTTCATGGTTGTTAAATTTTATACAGTTAGGACGATAAGGAATGACAATGGTTTAATAGAGCAACTATTTTTGAAACAAAGACCAGAGAATCAAGGGGACCGTTTGCTTATTTCTTACTCCAAAAGCGGCTGATTTTGTCATAGCATTACTACAAAACAGATTTGGGTATTCCCCGTATATTTATTTAATTTGATAACCATTAATCAATTGCCATGAAGAACAGAAAATTATTTTCAGCATTGCTGCCTGTTGCAGCAATAGCGGGGTTCATATTATTTAATGCCTGCAAGAGCGGTGAACCCGCCAATAACGGCAAAGATTCCGTGGCCACAACCACACCAACTACCGATGGTGGCACCGGATTAAAGCTTCCCGAGGGCTTTAACGCTGCTGTTATTGCCGATAAATTGGGTGGTACGCGTGAAATTGCGGTAACCCCACAAGGCGATATTTATGTTAAACTTAACCGCGCCAAAAACGGTAAAGGTATCTTGTTCCTGCACCAGGAAGGTGATAAAGCTACTGTAAAAACAGGCTTTGGCACCTTTGGCGGTACTGGTGTATATGTTAAAAACGGTTATCTGTATGCGTCATCAGACGAGGAGGTTTTCCGTTATAAACTGAACGCGCAAAACGAGGTGATCAATCCTGATCAACCTGAGAAAATTGTGACCGGCTTGCTAAGTCGCCGTGAACATGAGGCCAAGGCTATTACGCTTGATAATGATGGTAACCTTTATGTAAACATCGGTGCCTACTCCAACTCCTGCCAGGTAGAAGACCGCAAAAAAGGTTCACCGGGTCAAAAAGGCTGCCCTATTTTGGACTCAGCAGGAGGTATATGGCAGTTTAAAGCCGACAAGCTGAATCAACACTATGGCGATGGTATTCGTTATGCCACAGGCCTCCGCAACGTGGTTGGCTTCGATTGGAATCAACAAAACAACCAGTTATATGTAATGCAGCATGGCCGCGATCAGTTGCATGATCTTTTCCCTGACATGTTTACCACCAAACAATCAGCCATTTTACCAGCCGAATGTATGTATGCCCTTAAAAAAGGGGATAATGCCGGCTGGCCCTACATGTACTATGACCAGGAACAACACAAAAAGATTTTAATGCCCGAATATGGTGGCGATGGCAAAAAAGAAGGAGGTCAGGGCGCTATTGACCCCGTTGTCGCTTTTCCGGGTCACCTTGCTCCTAACGGCCTGTTATTTTACACAGGCAATCAATTCCCCGAAAAATATAAGAACGGCGCTTTCATCGCTTTCCACGGTTCCTGGAACCGTGCGCCTGAGCCACAAGCTGGCTATTTCGTAGTATTTCAACCATTTAAGGATGGCAAACCAAGCGGCGAGTGGGAAGTATTTGCTGATGGTTTTGCAGGTACTGCAGCACAAACAGCTTCTGGCCGTGCCGAACATCGCCCATGCGGCCTGGCCCAAGGCCCAGATGGCTCACTTTATGTGACCGACGATAACCAGGGAACTATTTACAAAATAACTTATAAAAAATAATGGACTTTAAAAAAGCCCCGCTAATCATATTCGCATCTGTGTTGTTTGCCGTAACAGGCCTTCAGGCTCAAACCAAATATAAGGCTAAAGGACCGGTAAAACACCCAGCAGTTGGCTTAAAAGCTTCAATTGCAGCCGGTCAAAAGGTATTTACCCAATACTGTGTATCATGCCACCAGGCCGATGCCCTGGGGGTACCACACATGAATCCGCCATTGGTTAAAACAACCTATGTTTTAGGCGACAAAACTAAATTGATAAAAATTATTCTGAACGGTTTTAACGAAGATGTAGAAATCAATGGCGAAACCTACTCCAACAGTATGGCCTCGCACGATTTCCTGAAAGATCAGGAAATTGCCGATGTACTCACCTTTGTGCGTAACAGCTTCGGCAATAAAGCCTCTGCTATTACCGCCGCTCAAGTAAAAGCCGTACGGGCGACTAATAAAAAGAGCTAAAGACTAAAACAACAAATGCGGGGCATGCCCCGCATTTGTTGTTTTAGCTATCTTAAAGTCCTCTCCTTTGGAGAGGATTATTACATGTGGGCTTCGCCGTTTAGATGAGGCTCTTTACTCTGTTATCTGATAAGTATAAGCCAAAGTTTGTTTCATTTTTGAACGTACCCGATTCAAGCTCATTTCAATATCAGCTTTTTCCTTGTTATCGGTTACTTCCATAAAGGCTTTCTGATAGGCCTCCTGAGCTTTTGTCCATTGTTTGTTCTTTTCATAGAACAAGCCCAGCAGATCATAAATACCTGCCGTGTCGGCCCCCTGTGTATTTAATGCCTTAGTTGATATGGTGTTCACCAGCTTCTCCATGTTCAGAAAAACCAACAGATCAAGGTAATGCGTATAGTTATCCGGGAAGGATGGCTCCAATTCCATGCAGGTTTTGAAGTGATATCCCGCAGTTTGGTAATCCTTAATCTCATAATAATATATCATCCCCAATTGGTGATGAGCACGTGCATATAATGGGTCGTTGCTGATGATCTCGTTCAGTAGTTTAAGAGCTTTGGGTGTTTTCCCGTATGATATCTTATCGATAGCCTGTAGATACTTCTCTTCGATAGTATAGTAAGTGTTCATAAATTTTAAAATTGCAAAAGCTCACTTGCAGTAAGCATAAATTGAATAAATAATGATGTAATAAATTCTGTCCGTAGTAATGATGTTTTCTAGAACGGGCTGGAGAAGAGTATCATTGATGCACAACCCTTCTGCCGGGCCACCATGGGCCACATCATATTTTTTAAGCAGAATGAATTATTAAACAGCATCATTTATTTTTTTTACAAATTTACGCTTATTGATTGAAATTCCAAAATGGCGGACAAATGCAGTATAAGAGACGCATGTGATGCGTCTCTACATAGAGAGGAAGAACGTAGAGACGCATCACATGCGTCTCCCCCAAGTTCAATATCTTAAGCAGCTATTGCAGCCTTAGCCCCTTCGATCAAAAAATTGTTCTTTAATTCCTTTTCGGAGATGATCACACTGAAATCGTCATATTTTACACCATGCTCCAAAGGATACAGGGTATATCCTCTTTTTAAAGCATCATATATGCCCAGTTCAAATATCTCGTCTTGTTTTTTTCCTTTTATCTTGGCGCCGCTTACTAACTGGTAAGCGTCGAGTATGGGTGCAAAATTATTAGTCTTCATAGTGCACAACACTATACAATTACTTTGCCATTTTTTAGCTGAACCAGTCAAAAAGGTCATTTTGCTTTAAATCTGACTTTTGTTTGTTGTTCAGATCGCGCAGTAAGAGTCCTTCGCTCATCTGTATGATCCGTGTGCCATAATTGTAGGCATCTTTGAGATTATGGGTGATCAGTATGGCAGTCAGTTTAAAATCAGCGATGAGTTTATCAGCTGTACGCATCACCACCTCTGCCGATCGAGGGTCGAGCGCAGCGGTAGGTTCATCCAGCAACAGAACTTTGCAGCTATCCATCACACTCATCAACAGCGTTAAAGCCTGGCGCTGCCCACCGGATAGTGTACCCATGGATTGCTCTACCTTATTTTCCAGTCCCATGCCCAGGGTGGCTATTTTTTCCTTTACCTGCTGTTTGAATTTATCATTGATACCAATAGATAGGCCTTTGGCCCTGGTGCGGATAGCTGCTAATCTAAAGTTATCCAGAATACTTAGATCGGATGCAGTACCGCTTACCGGGTTCTGGAAAACGCGCGCTATCCATTGGCTACGGCGATAATCGGGTAGTTTGCTCACGTTATTTTCGTCTATGCTGATACTCCCAACATCCGGAAATACGCTTCCAGCTACTAAGTTGAGTAAAGTGGTTTTACCCGAACCATTAGAGCCCACGATCACCAGGAACTCCCCTTCGGTAATGGTCAGAGTGATGCCATTAACCGCGTTAACCTGGTTGGCTTTACCTTTATTAAACGTCTTATGTACGTCGTTTATCGTTATCATGATGATCGGAGTGATGATAAACGGGGTAAACTAACTATGAGCAATACAAAAACAGCGGTTACTATTTTAAGCATATTGGGGTCGACACCAATAGCCAGGGTAACCGCCAGCACCAGTTGAAATACCACAGCCCCGGCCAGCACCAAAATTAAACTGAGCCAAACACTGGTGATGCGTAGCCAATTGATGATTGACTCGGCAATAATAACAGAGCCAAGACCTACAATCACGATACCTATACCCATATTGATATCGGCAAAATCCTGCGATTGTACAAAAAAGTAGCCGCTCAAGGCAGTAAGTGCATTGGCCAATGCCAAACCGGTGATTTTCATCCTATCGGTATTAACCCCCAGCGCCCTGATCATGGATTCGCTGTTACCTGTTGCCCGCATGGCTATACCAAAATCCGTTTTGAGCAGGTAACCAATCAAAAAAGTGATCAGCACTACAAATAACAATAGTATCCAAAATGTATTCTGGTTAGCATCCGCCACTATTTGCACTGACGAGAACAACGAAGCCACATTACTCAACGGTATATTGGAACGCCCCATAATAGTGAGGTTTACCGAATAAAGGGCCGTCATGACCAGGATACCAGCCAGCAAAGCGTTTATTTTAAGCTTGGTATGGATCAGACCCGTTAACGCCCCTGCTATACCACCAGCTATAATAACAGCTGGTAAAATAACGTATGATGATTGATGATGGGTAAGCATTACAGCCGTAACCGCGCCACCCAGTGTATAACTGCCATCGGTAGTGATGTCCGGGATATTAAATATCTTCATGGAGATAAAAATACCCAGCGCCAAAGCCGCGTAGCAAAGCCCTAATGTTACAGTGGTTAAGTAAAAATCCATTTATTTTACAGCCTCAAAATCTGAAGGCACAGTAATATTATATTTTTTAGCAGCAGCAGGATTATATACCCGTTTCCTGATCTTCACCATTTGAGGTGCCAGTCCATCGGTTTTATGGTTTTTCAGGAAGTAAGCAGCCTGCTCGCCCGCCTGATAACCCCATTGGTAAATATCGGCACCAAAAGCAGCCACGGCACCGCGCTGTACCAGGCCGGCCTCGCTGGTAAATATGGGTACATTTTTTTGATTGCAGCTTTTTAAAATGGTTTCAAAAGCAGCGAAAACGGTATTATCCGGATTGGCAAAAAAGGCGTCGATATTTTTATTCAGCAATGATTGCGTAACTAGTTGTGCATCTGCGGAAGAATTTAAAGGCAAGGCAACAATGGTTACATTCTGTTTTTCGGCCAGTGATTTGATGCGGTTTAATGCATCGGTTGACTGTGGCTCAGACTGATTATAGATCATCCCAATCACCAGCTTTGCTCCTTTGGGCTTCAGCAATTTAGGGATGATGGTAAATGAGGTATCTATATAGTTTAAATCTTCTACCGCCCCAAAAAGATTGGCCGGAGCTTTGCCGCTGGCATCAAGCACTTTCATACGCTCGGGTACAGGTGCTACCATGGCAAAAATGGGTATAGTTTTAGTTTTTTGTATGGCCGTAACGGTAGATAAAGTTGTACAGGTAGCCAGCAGATCAACATTTTCAGAAACAAAATGATTAACTATTTGCGTAAGTGTAGGAATATTCCCCTGAGCGTTGCTGTACTCAATCTGCACTGTTTTTTTAGCCTCGCTAAAGCCCTCTTTTTTCAAAGCATCGGTAAAACCGGTACGGGCCTGGGCTATAGTGGCATCCTCAAACGCATCCACAAAACCTACTACCGGAATAGTGACAGATTTAGGTTTGGGTTTGCACGATACAATCGCGATCAATAAAAAAGTTATAGGTAGATATTTAAAAAACTTCATTTTACTAAGTTATGTAATTGCCCATAAAGGTAAAAGCAGAACGACAAAAGGTGAAATTAGTTTTACAAAGGGACTTTGAGATGATAGGACTTTAAGATAATGAGACCATGTGATCCTTGGATGAAAAATTGTTGACGATCGGGCTTTTCTCAAAGTCTCATTATCTCATCATCTTAACGTCTCAACTAACTCCTCAATTAACCCAGTTTGCGCAGGGTTTATCTTCACCCTGGCAATATCCATATCAAACCATCCCGCCCTATCCACTTCAGGAAATGATTGCTGTTTACCCGAACGTGGCGGCCATTCCATTTCAAAATGATTGCTTTTAACCATCAAATGGTTTATATCACCCTCTACAGCCCAGGCATGCACTTTTTTACCACCCTTTTGGGTGATTGGGTTGAGGTTGATGAATTTACCTGTGACGGTTTGTCCGGTTTCTTCTTCAAATTCCCGTTTGGCAGCTTGGAGTGGGTCTTCATCATCCAGAAACTCCCCCTTTGGGATCGACCAACTACCATCGTCCTTATTTTTAAAAAACGGCCCGCCCGGATGCACCAGGAAAACCTGAAGTTTACCTTCAGTTTTTCGATATAATAGTATTCCTGCGCTTTGTTTACCCATGGTTAATATTTAAAAGCAAGTTAATAAAAGGGTAAGGTATTATGATTATTTTTATATCAAACAATGCTGCTATATATGACCGACAACCGCTGGACAAGCTTTAAACTCACTGCCGATTTTAACACCAATGTTCGTCATATTTATGAGGCCTGGGCCACTCCTGCCGGGCTCGAAAGCTGGTTTTTACGCCAGGCTGATTTTTATACCATAGTTGGTCGCCAACGTGAAAAAGACGAATTTATCAGCAAGGAAGATACTTATTCCTGGTATTGGCACGGCTTTGACGACAATGCGGTTGAGAACGGACAAGTACTGGAAAACAACGGTTCAGACTTGCTCAAATTTACCTTTACCGGAGGTAGTATTGTTACCATTGATATCCAGAACAAATACGGCCTCACTCTCGTTGAGCTTACCCAGGAAAACATCCCCCTGGAAGATGATCCGGCAAAAAACCTATATGTACAATGCCAGATTGGATGGACTTTTTACCTTACTAACTTAAAATCGGTGATAGAAGGCGGTAAGGATCTGCGGAACAAAAGAGTGGATCTGTTTACCAGTTTCAAATAACCCAACTTCGATGTCATACTGAACGGAGTGAAGCATCTATTATTCAATATGTATAGTTCATTAATAGATACTTCGTTCCTTAGGATGATAAACTGAGATACTTACAGTTTTTTCATTTTAAGCTGACAAAAAACATCAACGATATTCTTTAGCTTTGGTACTTATCAAAAAACTCCCCCTTTAGGGGGGTGGAGGGCATATGTTTACAGGAATTATAGAAACTTTGGGTAAAGTGACCGATCTGCAGCAAGAGCAGGGTAATTTACATATCACTATTGAATCGGATATTTCGCACGAATTAAAGATCGACCAGTCAGTAGCACACAACGGGGTTTGTTTAACGGTGGTAGCGCTGGCCGATGGCCTGCACGTGGTTACCGCCATTGAAGAAACGCTGAACAAAAGCAGCCTGGGTCATCTGAAAGTGGGCGAACCCGTAAACCTGGAACGCTGTATGCAGATGAACGCACGGCTCGACGGGCATATTGTTCAGGGCCATGTTGACCAGACCGCAGTTTGTACTGAGTTTAAAGAACTTGATGGCAGTTGGGAATATACTTTTGAGTATGACGCCGCTACAGGTAATGTTACCGTTGAAAAAGGCTCGATCTGCGTTAATGGCATCAGCTTAACCGTAGTTAATTCCAAAGCCAACAGTTTTTCAGTAGCTATTATCCCTTATACTTTTGAGCATACCAACCTGCACAATGTTCGTGAAGGTTCGATGGTAAACCTGGAGTTTGACATCATTGGCAAGTATGTAGCCCGTTTAATGCAGCGTTAACGCGCCAGTTCGTCCAATCTCGACTTGGAATAGGCCACATATTTCTGCTCCTTCTCGGGTGGTTTGCTGTTTGTATATTTTTTATAATACTTTAAGGCAAGCGACTTGTTTTTCAGCTCGGTATCATAAACCGATGCCAACAGATAATACAGGATTGGCTTTTCTGAAAATTGCAGCGCTTTTTGATAGGCCCAAACTGCCTTTTGATATTTCTTACGTGCTTCGTAGCTATCGGCCATTTCTGCGTAATAATCGCTGATATTGGATGATATGCCTGCATCAATCGCTTTAGCAAGATTTTCAATCGCTTTAGGTTGATCTTTAAGCGCTTTGTATGCCAGGGCGGCAATATAAAAACTGCTTTCTGTTTGTTCCGCGGGCGATATTTCGGCAAAAGTTTCTACACTACAGGTGTAGTTTTTCAGGTAATAATAAGCCATTTCGAGCTTGGTTAGGGTAAAGGCGGAACCATCACCAAGTTGAACAAGCCTTAAGCAGGTATTTTTAACCTGTTCAAATCTTTTTTGTGAATAAGTAAGCTTGAGCAGACTTTGCAATAAGACCATATTGTCGGGATCCTGTGCAATGGAGCCATTCAATACCTTTTCAGCATCATCATATCGTTTTTGTATTACATACATATCGCTCAGATCAGATGCGACCTCGGGTTCAGCCGGATTAATTCTGTTAGCCTTTTGCAGATTCACCAACATTCCCGGCAGATCTCCCCTTTCCAAACATACCTTACCCAATTGTTTAAACACCATAAAATTAGTGGTATCTTTCAAACTCAGCATTTTATAGTAAAACTGTGCCTTTAAATTATTACCCCGCCGCAGGTTTATTGCTCCAAGGCTAAACAGCACCGCGTTATTAGTTGAGTCGATATTGTACATCCTCTGGTAATATCCTTCCGCATCAGGTAACCGTCCGGCCATTTGCGAAGTGTACGCCAGTTTGCCCAGCACCCGGATATTGCTTACCGGTTCTGGGTATGTTTTTTTGAGATAGTCGGCAGCCTCGGCAAAACGCTGGTTCTGGTAATAATCAAGCAGCAAGGAATCATTTACAGCCGGTTGCTGCTGCGCCTTTACCGATACCGGCAGATAAAAAATAAGCAAAATTAACAGAGCCAGGTTTTTCATATAACTAATATCTTAGTTTTAAACTAAAGTATTAGTTATTGATCAATAATCCAAATTCTAAACAATTTTTATTTTTTAGAGTTAATGAGATATACCTTAAATTAAAAAACACAACTGTATGGATAAGTTAAAGAAGTTTGGACTGATGGAGAAAATTGTCCATGAATTGGAAGATCTGAAAAATAGTCAGCAGGCTATTATCACCAAGCTGGCTAAAATTGAAGTAGATAATATAGAACTGGGTGATAAAAGACTGGAAAAGGACCTTCCGGACATGCACCAACGCGTAGCAGACAACCTGGACAACATCGCCAGCATCCTGGAGGATTTTGCTAAACAAACAGATACTTTCAGCGACAAGAACAACATCCAGGCGCTCAAAGAGCAAGACGCCATTAACAAATTATAAAAAAATAGGTCCCCGTTTCCGGGGATCTATTTTTTTGCAGCCTTTTCTGCACTCCGGTTATATTTCTTGATAGCTTTATAATAGTTTTTCTTTTGGATGTTTTCAAGCGCATCGGCATCCTGCCCAACCATTGGCTTTAAATTTTCAGGCGTCAATTTTAAGATGGGGCCCTCTCCCTTTTGAACTGCCACAATAGCAAAAGGATCGAAACCGTAACCATCAGTCTGACTTAACATAGAATAGGCATTTATAGAACCCGATATTGCTTTAAACATCCAACAGCTATCTTTAGCAATTCCTTTATACCAGTCATCGGGTGAGCCGCTTCCGCCTAAATTACGCGCGATACTAAGCGTTTGCGATACATATATTTTCTTGCTTCGGTTAGTATCCTTCTTACTGTAACTTTTATCAACAAATATCAGGTAAGCTTTATGTTTGGCTGTGTCTGAATATATTTTGGATTTAACAAATATCTGCGAGCTATCCTTCATCGTTACCAGGTAATTAAACTGGTAATTACTTTGGCTTCGGCTTAGCATCATCATATTCATCTGCATGTTCATTTGCATTTGCATCCGCATATTAAACTGCATGTTTTGCTTGTTAAGCATATTGTTAACAGCAGTCATATTTTGTGCAGACGCTTGCAGAGTAAATAGGGGCACTAAGATAAGCGTGAGGCAGGCGAACAGGGGTTTCATGTGATAAAATTAGTTATTCAAAGCTGCATTTTTAATTACATATAAACAAATCCGACTATGGGAAGTATCCCGCATTGGTGCTAACAAGCGTCTTTACCGATCTATGACAAAAGATAAAGCCAAGCGGTTAACTTTGACGAAAAATTCTATCCTATGAATAAGACCATATTTATTGTTGGCAATGGTGCTATTGGCAAAGCTTTAGCTGTTTTTTTGAAATTACAAGGCAAAAATGCAGTAATACTCCGCGGAAGCGTAGATGATGGCAGCAGCGTTATAGAAAAGATCACGGTGGTATTGGCTGATCAAAGCACATTAGAAGCAGAAGTTGAAACCAGCACCCTAAGCAGGTTCGCGACACTGGATGGCATGGTGGTTTTAACCAATAAATCCTTTGGTAACGAAGATTTGGCACTGGCTCTTAAACCTAAAATCAATACTTCTCCATTGATTATTTTACAAAATGGCCTGGGTGTAGAGCAGGTATTTACTGATCACGGGTTTCCCGGGGTTTATCGTTGTGTACTATTTGTAACCAGCCAGGTTACTACAGATGGCCGGGTGAGCTTTAAGCCTGCATTTGAGTGTCCTATTGGTGGCATCAGCGGCAGTGACACTTCTCTGAATGATATAGTTGAAGAACTAAGCACCCCTCATTTCAAGTTTCGCGCAGAGGAAAACATTCAGCAGGTGATCTGGAAAAAAGCCATCATGAACAGTGTTTACAATTCGGTATGCCCATTATTGAATATCGACAACGGCATATTTCACCGGAATGAACAAGCCCTGGCAATTGCCCGTGAAATAATTGCCGAATGTGTACAGATTGCCCATGAAACCGGAGTTATGTTGGAACAGGACGACGTGACTGCCAGCTTAGTGGCTATTAGTAAAGCTTCAGATGGTCAGCTGATATCAACACTACAGGATATTAACCGCAAACTACCAACAGAAATAGATACACTGAATTTCGCGATTGTACGCATCGCAGAAAAATTCGGCAAAACACATTTGGTTGAGCAGACAAGACTTCTTGGTGAACTGGTTAAATTAAAATCTGATATTAATCGCTAAATCACCGAAAGATTTTATTGCTGTCGAGGGTTGATCTCGCGGGGGGCTTGAAGATAAATAATAAGCTCCATCGAACCATGACGACAAGCCTCTGCACGCGAGTCTTCGATAGGCTCATACTGACAGGCAAAACATCATGGATCGGAACAAAGATCAATTACAAACTAGATACTTCCCTTCGGCATAACAAGGGAATTTAATAACTTAGTATAACCAATTATAAACCAATCTTAAAACTATTCAATTATGAAAAAGCTCACCTTTCTGTTTACTTTAATGGCAACTGTTTTTGCTTGCACAACTGTGCGTGCCCAGATTACCAATGATCAGATGGTTGCAGAATGGCAACGCGCCAAAAACTATACCAAGGCCTATCTGGATGCCATGCCCGATGATGGCTACAGCTTTAAGCCAACTCCCGAAATGAGATCTTTTGCAGGTCAGATGCTGCACCTGGCAGATGACAATTATTTTTTCTCCTGCTGGGTAAGCGGAAAAACCAATCCGCTAGGAAAAACATCCCTCGAAAAAACCGTTGAACCCACAAAAGCGGCTACCATTAAAGCGGTAATGGATAGCTATGATTTTGTGATCAACACTATACCGGGCCTTACCCCGGCACAATTACAGGAAACCATAAAAGTGGGTGGAAAAGATTTTTCCAAATTCCTTATTTTAAATAAAGGCTTTGAACACCAAACCCACCATCGCGGACAAGCTACGGTTTATCTGCGTTTAAAAGGCGTGAAACCACCGCAGGAAATGCTGTTTTAGAGAAGTAAGATTCAAGAATCAAGACAATAAAAAAATATCATCTCGAACCAAGTACGAGGAGAGATCTTATACAAGCGATATGCAAGTAGCAAAAGATTTCTCCTCGTACCTCGTTCGAAATGACATCCGCGTAGGATACCCAAACCTACTGGTATTGTATATAAATAGGCGCGGGTTTCAGACTCAAAACCTCTTTGGGTGTCAGCATGCGGTGAGGTACGTTTTTGATATCGTTTTTATAGAATAACTTGAAACCGGTAAACTGTACAGGCTCCTGTGATATAAAATACTTGTAGGTCCCTTTTTTCAGGTCTGGACCACCCCATCCGTCCATATCCATAACCACTTGTACCTCATTGCGCAATTTGATATCTTTTGAATTAGTTACCATGCGTTTGGTAAAGCGGTGGATTACAAATATTTTGGGTGGCAAGTTGTTCTTTTTTACCAATCCGCTTAAATAGCCGGTTACGTAGTTGATATCATCGGCATCAAAAGTACCTATGCGTTTGCCCGGTACACTCCCCTCTTTCATAGAAAACTCAGGGTCGATACCCAAGTGCACGTTGGGCATTTTCATGTATTTTTCCAGCAGGGGTAATTCGGTTTGTACTGTGCTGAAACCTACCTGGATATCCAAAAATACAATAGCGTTGATCTGTTTGGCCATATCAAGCACCTTGTCTATCTCTCTGAAAGGCATCCGCAGGTTATGCAAACCGTTTCTGCCGGCATCGGCCTGGGCAGTAACACAGATATAATGCAGCGCGGGTACAACCGGCGTAAGCGTATCGGCTTTTTCCCATACTTTAACCTCAGCTTTGAGCTTTGCTAACATATCTTTAGGCGCATATTCACCTAGCACGCCCATATTTTTGGAGTACATATTGCCATAGTAGGCTACAATACGATTAAAAGGTAAAATAGCACCAGGCAAAGGATATGGAGCCTTTTTTACGGGCCATCTGCCGGTTTGATCGCCGTTGGCCAGGCGTTTCATTAACGAATCATACCGTAGAGTATCCAGTGTTTCGGCGCTTTTTAAGGTGGTGTCTTTATATAAACGCAACGAACCTATCGCCTGAGCTTTATCAAATGAGCTGATTAAACAAACAGCCGCAATGGCTAACAATACGAATACCCTGGTAATTATCTTCAAACTGATATAATTTATTTATGGTGTATATGTAGAGCCAAGAATTAAGAAAACCATGAAAACATGCTGACATGATATTAAGCAACACCTTTCCGTGCTTCTTTCCTAGTTTCTGATTCTTGTTTCTTGACTTTAATAAAATGTCTATTATTCAATACTCTTACCCTTCATGGCAGTGCTGATAGCCTGATCCATCAGGCGCTCGGCAAATGGCCGGGTAAATTCGTTGATTTCGTCAATACGTTTCAGGATCAGGTCCTTATCACCAGACGTCAGCGACTCTTTCAGGGCCACCAGGTGTTTGTGTGTTTCGGCAGATTCTGCTACGGTAACGTAACTGCCGTTCTTTTGCAAAAAGCGTTCCACAGTATACACCATCTGTTCACCTTCGGTACGGGCTTCTATCAGCATACGCTGGTTTACATCGTCCTTGGCATGAGTAATACTGTCCATGAGCATTTGTTCTACCTGCTCATCGGTGATGCCATAGGTAGGTTTTACTTCCACCTCCTGTTTCACACCCGAACGCAGTTCAATGGCTTGTATGGTGAGTATCCCATCGGCGTTCAGTAAAAAGTTGATATCCACCTTAGGGAAACCGGCAGGCATAGATGGAATGCCTTTGAGGTTAAACTCGGCCAGTTTACGGTTTTCTTTGATCAGGTCGCGCTCGCCCTGGTAAACGGCAATTTTCATATTCACCTGTCCGTCGATGGAGGTGGTATACTGCCTGCCGCCCTTGGTTGGTACTTTAGAGTTACGGGGGATGATCACATCCATCAAACCACCCATGGTTTCGATACCAAGCGACAGTGGGGTAACATCCAGCAGTAAAATATCTTTACGGTTACCAGCTAAAATATCGGCCTGTATGGCGGCACCAAGGGCTACCACTTCATCAGGATTTAATTCGGCATGCACTTCGCGACCGAAAAATTCGGCCACCATTTTTTTAACCAATGCTGTACGGGTCGATCCGCCAACCATCACCACTTCATCAATTTCTTTAATGGTTAGTTTTGCGTCTTTCAATGCATTCTGACAAGCTGTAATGGTTTGCTGTACTTTAGGCATGATCAGCTCCTCGAACGTGGTACGGTCAAGCGTGCACCAGATCTCCCCTATTTTTTCATTAAACAGGCTTTGGTGCGCGAATGCTTTTTTGGCTTCTTCAGCTTTAAGGCGAAGTTGTTGTGCCAATTCGGTATTAGCAACTACGTCGGCTTTGTTTAGCTGGTTTTTATCAATCCAATAATCAACAATGATGCGATCAAAATCATCACCACCCAAAAAGGTATCGCCATTGGTGGCCAGCACCTCAAAAATACCGTTCTGTATTTGCAGTACAGATACATCAAAAGTACCACCACCCAAATCATACACCGCAATGGTTTTGGTTTCCTCGGGGTCAAGACCGATGCCGTAAGCTAAACTGGCAGCAGTTGGTTCGTTCACAATACGTAAAACGTCCAGTCCGGCCAGTTTACCGGCATCCCGTGTAGCCTGGCGCTGCGAATCGTTAAAATAGGCAGGCACGGTGATCACGGCGCGGTTTACAGGAGTTTTCAGCGCATGCTCGGCACGGGCCTTTAATTCCTTTAATATCAGTGCCGATAATTCAATCGGTGTATAAAACTTATCTCCAACCTTAATCTTTACCAGGCTTTCGGTATCGTCATCGATAACCTTGTATGAGAAAAAATCCTTATAATTTTCAATATCATGGTAACTGCGGCCCAGCAGGCGTTTTACCGAAAAAACAGTATTCTGCGGGTCGGTGATTAGAAATTCTTTGGCTTCATTACCAACCAAAACATCCCCGGTTGGCCCGAAGTGCACCACTGATGGCACCAACACACCTTTACCGGTATCATTGATAACCAACGGATTTTTATCGGGGTTGATGAATGCCACTAAGGAATTGGTGGTGCCCAGGTCGATACCTACAATAATATCCTCTTTTTGTATGGAACCCGTTGCCAGGTTGATAGAAACTTTAGCCATGGTAGTCAATTAACAAGCCGCAAATGTACTTAGTTTTGGCCGATGATGTGTCTTTTGAATGTGTAATTTGTCTGAATCAGAATCAAACTGCTACAGATTCTGCCGATCTCACCCTTGCCTCCATTACAATGAGCGATAACAACAAGATGAGTCCCATGGCAAAAAAACCATCGAGCATTAACGCCGAGTCTCGCATTTCATGAGTGAGAGATTCCACAAAGCCAAATGAAAACAGGCCTACTACAATGGATAGTTTTTCGGTAACATCATAAAAACTAAAATAAGAAGCAGTATCAGGAATATTAGCGGGGATGTATTTAGAGAACGTTGAGCGCGATAACGACTGTACGCCGCCCATAACCAGTCCTACAACAACGGCGGCGGCATAAAACTGGTGCGCGTTAGCCACAAAATAAACACTGCCGCATATCAAACACCAGATGCCTACTATACCTGCCAGCACCTTGGTATTGCCATACTTAGCCGACATTTTTGCGGTTATAGCCGCGCCAATAATAGCCACTATCTGTATCAATAAAATAATAATGATCAGGTCTTCTTCGGGCATTTTGAGTTCTTTGGCTCCGAAATTGGCAGCTACCAGCAGAATGGTTTGCACGCCTACCGAGTAAAAGAAAAAGGCAGGTAAAAAGCGTTTTAACAAAGGTAATTGTTTTACTTTTTTCCAAACCTTGGCCAGTTCCCTAAACCCACCGGTAAATACATTATACTCATGCGAGCCTGCGTTGGGCTGGCCTTTAGGCAGCATATAAAAAGCGATGAACGAAAAGCCTATCCACCAGATACCTACAATGAGGAATGATAAACGCGCCGCAACATCGTCAGTAATACCAAACGTTTTAGGCGATAATACAAACACAAAGCAAAGCACCTGCACCACAATACTACCGGCAAAGCCATAAATAAAGCCTTTTGCACTCACGGCATCTTGCTGATCCAATGTGGCTATTTGCGGCAGATAGGAGTTATAGAATACAAAGCCACCACAATATCCTATTGATGCCAAGCCATAGCAAACCATGCTGAAGGTAAAAGTATTCATGGTGAAAAAGAACATGGCCGCGCATGATAAGCTACCCATCCAGGTAAACAATTGCATGTATAGCTTTTTATGGCCCTTATAATCAGCAATTGAGGTCAGTATCGGCAAAATCACTACTATAATAAGATACGATAAGCCTAATACATAGGTAGACAATACCGTGTTGATATACCGGTGACCAAAAAAGGTAACCATAGCCCCCGGATTTTTATCCTGGGTAATGGCTACATAATAAGCCGGGAATATGGTAGATAAAATCACCATATTATAAGCCTGGTTGGCCCAATCAAACATGGCCCAGGCCCAAATGGTTTTCTTGTTATTTTTAACTGCTTCCATGGAGTGGCGAACAATGAGTGGTAAGTAGTGAGTGGGGCTGTTCTAACCATACACCACTCTCTATTCACCACTCACCAAATTATTTTATCCCGTAATGATCATTCATCAGTTTTACAAATATAGAGCCAGGCAGTATGGCTTTAAGTGTAGGCACAATGGTTTGCCCTAACGCTCCTACCAGGTAGTTATGTGCTGGTTTTGATTTAGCCACAATTTTGCAAACCTGCTCGGCTACTTTACTGGCTTCGCCACCAATGCTTTCGTCTTTTTCCATGCTGGCAACAGCGGCTTCAAATTCTTTTTTCAACTGCTCATTGGATAGAGTGAAGGTTACTTTTTCACGGCTGCCGGTAAAGTCGGTTTTAAAATCGCCAGGATTTACTACGGCAACTTTAACGCCTGTGTTTTGCAGCTCCATGCGCAAGCTCTGTGAATAACCTTCAACAGCAAATTTAGAGGCTGCGTATAAACCCTGGTAGGGCAAGCCAAACAAACCGGCCAATGAACTGATGTTGATCACTAACCCCTGTTTTCTTTCTATCATCCCCGGCAGTACGGCGCTGTTTACACGTACTACACCAAAAAAGTTCACCTCGAACTGTTTTTTGGCATCATCAACCTGCACTGCGTACAATGGGGCGGCAATACCGTTACCCGCATTATTTACTACCACATCAATACGGCCTTCGGCTTTGATGATAGTAGCAACGGCTGTATTCACCGAGGCATCGTTAGTAACATCCATCTCCAGGGGGGTAAACGATACATTGCTGATGCGTTTCAGGTCGCGGCTGGTGCCATAAACCGTATGCCCCTGGGCCGATAGCGCGCTGGCCGTAGCCAGGCCCAAACCAGATGATGCTCCGGTTACTAAAATTACTTTCTTCATCTTATTGATTAATATCTTATGCTTTACGTGTTTTTACTTTTGAGCCGTGAAAATAGGATTTTATCAGCTTATAAATTTATAAATATTGTACATTAAAAAAAGTATTGATCAAGCAGAGCATTTATCATTTTTTAATTAAATTTTGTTTTTCAAAAGAAAGCCCCTACCTTAGTCATCAGATGATATGATGATGAACGTTATCCATAAAAAATCACTAGCTGAAGAGGTTGCCGAACAGCTGCGGAAAGCTATTGCCGATGGTAAATACAAAACCGGCGAGCAACTGCCTACCGAACCCGAACTGATGAAACAGTTTGGTGTGGGCCGTTCGTCTGTGCGTGAGGCTATCCGGATCCTGGCCAATTCAGGCTTATTACGCGTGCAGCAGGGTGTGGGTACATTTATTGAAGCGCCCGCTGGTATCAATGAGCCTTTCCATCAACGTTTAAAGCGTGCTGAAGCCTATGACCTCGACGAAGTACGCCAATTGCTCGAAATGAAAATAGCCGAAAAAGCAGCAGTCAACCGTACAGAGGCGGACCTCAAAAAAATAAAAACCAAACTGGATAAACGGACAGCCATGGCGTTTGGAGGCACAATGGAAGAATGTATAGAGGCCGACATCGAGTTTCACATGAGCATTGCCGAAGCGGCGGGCAACCCTATCCTTGCCGATCTGTATCAATCATTTTGTATACAATTAAAAGGCTGGTTTTTGAAACTATATCCAGATACTACCATATTCCAGGATACGCTTCACGAAGAGCTTTATGAAAGCATAAAAAACCGCGATGAGAAAAAAGCGTGGAACTGCATTACACAAATAATTATGAGATAATTTTTTTACCACTAAACATCAGATGATATGACGAATGAAACATTAGCAGAGCCATTGGAACAAACGAAAACCATAGCCGAGAAAACGGTTTACTCCATCCTTTTTACTATTAGCCTGTCGCACCTGTTGAATGATATGCTACAGTCGGTTATCCCTTCTATTTATCCCCTCATTAAAACCAGCTATCATCTGAGTTTTAGCGATATTGGTCTGGTTACCCTAACTTACCAGTTATCAGCCTCGTTACTACAACCTTTTGTGGGGATGTATACCGACAAAAAACCCAAGCCATATTCGTTACCGGTAGGCATGGGTTTCACCTTAATAGGCTTAGCGTGCTTGGCTTATGCCCCGGGCTTTTACTCCATATTGCTGGCAGTGGCCCTCATCGGTGTTGGCTCATCCATATTTCATCCGGAATCATCAAGGGTGGCACATATGGCATCGGGCGGTAAACGGGGATTGGCTCAATCCATATTTCAATTAGGTGGTAATGCCGGTAGCGCGCTTGGGCCATTACTGGCAGCTCTAATTGTGGTTCCTTTTGGCCAAAGCAGTGTAATGTGGTTTTCTTTAGCTGCCCTACTGGCTATCATTATTTTAATCTATATAGGCAACTGGTATAAAGCTTTTGCCCTGCCTAAAACTAAAACAGCGCATACAGCTGTGGCTCACCATAAGTTATCTTCAAAACGGGTAGGCTTTTCACTGGCTATCCTTATTGTGCTTATTTTTTCGAAATACTTTTACCTGGCCAGCATCACCAGCTATTACACATTTTTCCTGATTGATAAATTCCACTTAAGCGTACAAAGCTCACAGCTTTATTTATTCATATTTCTGGCAGCGGTTGCAGCAGGCACACTTTTGGGCGGCCCCTTGGGCGATCGTTTCGGCCGTAAATACATCATCTGGATCTCGATACTTGGTGTGGCACCATTTACTATGATGCTACCCTATGCCAATTTATTCTGGACAAGCGTTCTTTCGATACTCATCGGGGTTATTATCTCTTCCGCTTTTTCAGCTATCCTGGTATATGCCCAGGAGCTGATGCCAGGGAAAGTAGGCATGATAGCCGGTTTATTTTTTGGCTTTGCCTTTGGAATGGGAGGCTTAGGATCGGCTATATTGGGCAAACTGGCTGATAGCACCAGCATTAGCTACGTATTTCATGTATGTGCTTATCTGCCTCTCATCGGTATACTTACCGCCTTTTTACCTAACCTGGAAGTAAAAAAGAAAAAAACAGCCTAAACCATAGATTCAATCTGCCGACAATTATTCAAAAAAGATCCCCGGACAAATTAATGTCCGGGGATCATGTTTTGTAAGTAGTGCAAACAGTAATCAGGTTTAAGATGTAGGGCTAACTTATTTTCTAAGTGTAAGAATAATTAAAGCCGTATTCAATAAAAGCAATGCCGGTTGGGCAATGGTGGTAATGTTCTGTAACTTCTCATTACGTATTGTGCGCCTGTTTTGTTCCACATAAATAATATCCTGGTTCTGAATAATGGTTTCGGGGTTTGTTAATGAGGCTACATCATCAAGATCAACTTCAATAACCTGCTTAGTTTGCAGCCCACCACCCCTCACTATTCTTACCTTTTTTTCGTTACCTTTTTCTGTAATGCCGCCTGCTTCGCCCAATATTTCCATCAGGGTGGTTTCATCTTTGAGCAACGGATAATTACCGGGCTTTTTCACCTCCCCCACTATGGTGGCCTTCAAGTTGATCACCTTTACTTCTATAATCGGGTTTTTAAGTACATTTTTCCGGTACAGGTCATCCAACTTTTTTGATGTTTCCAACCTTGATAAGCCCGCTACCTCTACTCTTCCAATTACGGGCAAGGCAATAGTGCCATCACTTTCAACCTGGTAATCCAATGCCTGCGAGCCTCCTCCTGATGATGCCTGATCTACCCCACTGGCAGCGCTGGCCTCATCGGTAATAAGCTTAATACTCTGTAAATTCCTAATCTTCAAAATATCACCCGTCTTAATTTTATAGTCGGCTATTTTATAATCGTCCATCTTTACAGGGGGAGCCTGAGCTTTGGAGTTTTGTTCAAAATAGGCCTGGTTTTGTTTGTAAGAACATGAACCTAAAAGCACAGTAAGGGCGCTTACCGCAAAAAGTAACGGTAAATAGCTTATTAATCTATTAATTCGCATTGATCTATAAATTTTCTAAAAGGAATGATACTTCAGGATTAACCGTTTTGGGTTGATAAGCTTTTCCACGTTCTGCCATGATTGCTTCAAAATGGTCTGCATATTGATCAATGATCCTATCGCAGGTATAAAGCTCTGTTATTTTCTGTTTGTTGTTCTCCATTAACTGGATATAACGGCTTTCACTTTTATTACCGGTGAGCAGGTGAAACACAACATCATCGGCATCTGTAAAATATAAGGCGTCGCTTTCCAGAATAGCCCGGTTAAATTTATTATCATTTGAGCAGATGAGCGCGCTGGATGCCATAGCTTCTAACAACGACGGATTGGTACCTCCGACAGTATGGCCATGAAAATATAAATTAGAATAATATCTCAAATTATTAAGTTTATTCATATTATAAACGCCACCACAGAATTTAATATTATGATAATAAGCAAATTTCGCTCTTAAATAAGTACCAAAATCATTATCGGTACTACCTACAACTAAAAACTCCCGGTTGGTATCTGCCTTAACTACGCCATCCAAAATGGTTTCAATACTATTTTCGGGTTCCATGCGGGCAATCAACATATCATACTGGTAAGGCTCCAACTTAAATTCATCAAGCACCAGGGGATTGGGCTGATCAAAGATCTCGGCTCCGTAAGCTATATAGGTTGATTTTTTATTGTATTTATGTTCGAGGTACCTTTGTATCTCGATCGAATCGGCTATCAAATGATCACTATAGCGTACGGCCAATTTTTCAGCAAACCTTAAAAATACCTGAACCGGCTTAGAGTATTTTGACCTCTTCCACTCTAATCCATCCATATTGGTGGTAACTATCGTGTTTCTGGGTAAAAGCCAACCCCAAACAGAACTGCTGGTATATCCTAATTGAAGAATGACATCAAACTTTTTTTTCTTTAAATCTTTTATGCAGTTGTAATCGTATAAAAACTGTCCCGCTGTTCCCAGTTTGAACTCCGGATCGTAGCAATGGCATATCTCAACAGAATTCCAGGTTTTTTCCTGGTACGGGTGGTTATGAGAATTATAAACAACTACCTCATAACCTTTTTTGACTAAGCCTGCTGCTAAGTACTCAGCGCACTGTTCAAAACCGCCGTAATGGTTCGGAATACCCCTGGTTCCTATGATAGCTATACGCATAATAATATATATTTAATATTTTTATCAATAATTGATCAATATTTTAGGGCTCTGGTCATCAGTTATTATCTTCTGATCGAACTATGTATAATTATACGTAGAAACATAGGCAAAAGCTTCGCTAAAGGCCTATGTGAACAAACAGGTTGTTAAAAAATTGAGTGAACAAAATAAACATAGAAGTGAAGGTGATTATGGAAAAACATTGTATTTTTTGGTAAACTTTTATTATACTTATATGTATTACGCTCCTAAATAATAATTAAACAATGATCAAAGCATTCAAGTTCCTGAGCAGAATCAATTTAAAGAGCATCATTTTTAACTTTAGATATTTCCCTTTCAAAACGGCCATCAAGTTCCCGGTATTAATATCAAGCAATGTATTTCTGCATAAAACAAAAGGCAGGGTAATCATTAATGCGCCCATCAGAACTGCTTTGATACAAATTGGCTATGGGGCCATTGGAGTTACCGATTTTAAAAGATCAAGGGCTGTATGGGAGGTAGACGGTGATGTTGTTTTTAACGGGAGGGCATTTATTATGCACGGCTGCAAAATCAATGTTTTTAAAAATGCTGAGCTTATTTTTGGCGATGATTTTAACATGAGCACCGAATGCGCTATTGTTGCTGCCAAAAAGATAACGATTGGCAATCATAGCGGCATATCATGGGAATCGTTGGTGATGGATACCGACTTTCATCACATTGCCGACGAAGCCACCGGCGAAGTTTTTAATCATCCCAAAGAAATCATCATTGGCGATAATGTTTGGGTGGGTTGTAAATGCACCATTTTAAAAGGGGCTGTGATACCATCGGGCAGTGTGGTAGCTGCCAACTCCATGGTAACCAAAACACTAAGCGGCGAAAATTCTATTTTTGGCGGCAACCCCATGCGGGTGTTGAAAACCGGAATTAAATGGTGGTATTAAATAATGGGTAAAACCGCATCACTTAAATCATAAGTAAGGTTTTCATTACGCTTGGCTATCGGTTTGGCGGGCACGCCACCAACCACTGTGTAAGGAGGTACATTGCGGGTAACTACCGCACCGGCAGCAACCACTGCGCCTTTACCAATGGTAACACCGGGCAAAATAACCGTGCGCGAACACAACCAAACATAATCTTCAATAATTACCGGTTGCCCGATTTGCGCAAAGTCGGTGCTGTTATAATCATGATGCAGTGTCCAGATCATCACCTCATTGCTAATATTCACGTTATTACCAATAGTTAAACCCATCCGTGCATCCAGTAAAGCGTTGTGCCCGATAATAGTACCCGCTCCAACGCTTAACTTCCACGGACTCCTTACCTCAAAGTTTCTGTATAAACCAACCTTCCAGCTTATTTTTGCTTTTAATATGCGCAGCAAAAATATCCGCAGCGTATGGAATGGTAACCAGCTTATAATGCCGCATACCATGTAAAGTACCGAGCCTTTGAGTTTTGCCATATTATTTGCGGACATAATTTTGATTGGGATTTACTGATCTTTTATACAGGGACTTCCTGGCTAAGTAATTCACCACGTTTCTTTAAAACTTTAGCAGGCACACCTGCCACTACCGAGTGTGGCGCTACCGTTTTGGTAACAATACTGCCGGCAGCTATTACACAACCTTCGCCTATGGTTACACCGGCTAATATGGTTACACCGGCGCCTATCCAGCAATTATCATGTATAAAAACACCATTCCGGGTAACTCCCTGATCTTTAATATTGATGTTAAAATCGGCAAAGTTATGGTTCTCTGAAAATATTTTAACCCCTGGGCCAATGATTACATTATCGCCAATTTCTATACCTCCCTGGCCGCCCAAATAAGTGCCCGCGTTAATACCGCTGCAGTTGCCAATAATGATTCCTTTACCTTTTTGGGCAATTACACCTGTACAAATCAGGGTACAATTACGGGCAATGGAAACATTGTTTTTGATGGTTATACCTTCGGACGATAAGGCATTGATGTAAACATGATCTTCAATAATGAGGTTTTTACCAGCCGAAAACAGATAAGAGTGCTTGATATTTACGTGTGAACCAATGAATACCAGTCCATCTGATTTTTTTAAAAACATCCGCTTCCATAAACCACGCGATAATTGCCGCCCCCTGCCCCATAAAATAACAGACAGCTCCCGCACACTATAATCGTTTTCGAATTTATAATCGGGATTATTTTTAAGCTTGCGTATTATCTTTTCAATTAATGTATGCATCGCCTATTAATTTTAATATTCCGTTTGCCGACACTTCCCAGGAAAATTTTTTGGCATGATCAATCCCCTCTAACACCTTTTTTTGATATAACACCTTATCATTCAACAAACAATTGATCTTTTCGGCAATATCCCCGGGATAATCAGGATCAATGTATATAGCCGCATTCCCGCAAACCTCGGGCATAGCCGTGCGCTGAGATACCACCACTGGCACTCCGCATTGCATGGCTTCCAGTGGAGGCAGGCCAAACCCTTCGGCATATGACGGAAAGCAGAAAACAGTGGCATTGGCATAAATCAAATACAGATCTTCTTCTGGAATATGCCCGGTAAATATCACCCGGTGCGAAACGCCTTCGGCCTGGATATGGTCTTTCAGTAAATTAATATCACTTCCTAATTCACCGGCCACCACCAATTTAATAGCCTTGTCATCCAGCAGGTTCAGGGCACTGACCAGGTGAAATATATTTTTGCGGATATTAACGCGACCAACGTACAACAGATATTTGTGGGGCAGATTATATTTCTGCATAAAACCACTTATACTGTCATTGCTATAATTCGCCAGTGTTTTAAATGCATGGTTGATGCCGTGATAAACAACGGCTATCCTGTTTTCGCCAGCAACATTGTTTTTAACAAGGCGCTCTTTTTCTGAATGGGATATGGTAATGATCATATCGGCCCTGGCAGCTAAACGCTTCATTTTACTGAAATACGCAATCTCCGAACCAGAGTAATACTGTGGATAGTCTAAAAACAAAACATCATGTATGTAAACTATCTTGCGTAACTTATTGGGCCATAAACTACTAAAATTTTGAAAAAGCACTGCCTGTAAACCATATACCCTTGCTATTAGAGGCACCAACAACATATTGGATAACATATTGGGGATAACCGGTAAAAAAATGAGTTTTACGGATGAAGGAAAATGTTCCAAGGCCTGCTTTTTACAATCGCGGGTAATGAGCAAGTAAAGCTGAAACTGATCAGTAGGATTGTTCACCATCTCATTAACCAGGTTTTTTACCACCATGTTGCCGCTCGGCGGTCCTTTGAAGAACCATTTGGCATCAATACCCAATTTGATTGTTTTATGTTGACCGTTGGCAAGCATATCAGGCAGTTAGTGTGGTTAGTTTAAGTGATGAATTATAACGTTTTTCACGTATCTGGATAGCCTCTTCATACATATTGTTTAACCGGGCAAGGCGGTTATCCCAGCTATGTTCAGCCGCACATGTTAATGTAGTTTGTGCCAAATCAACCAATTTATGTGGGTTAGCCAACACACTTTCCAGTGCGGCACTCATATTGTTAACAATGCTATCGTAGGTATCCAGTTTTATTTTGATGCCGCATTTATCGCATATCACGTTGCCCATGCCGCAATGATCCATGGTTAAGGTAGGTACGCCGTAAGTTAATGCCTCAAATATTACAGCCGGATTATCTTCGGCTATACTGGTAATGATGTGCAGATGAGCCCCTGACATCACCCGGATGGCCTCTGGTCTGGGAATGTGCCCATACCATATCAGGCGATTGCTTAGTTTTAGTTCGACCGCCTTTCGCTGTAATTTTTCTTTTAATGAGCCATCACCTAGTATGTGTAATATCCAATTGTTTTGTTTAACCTTTGCCAGCACATCAAGGCACATACTTAGGTTTTTACGTTCGATGAGCGTGCCCGACCATACTAATTGAACCTGCTGATTAAGGTGGTCAAACTTTGATTCGTTTAAAAAAGCGGCACTCATGATACCTTGTTCAGACAGGTAATAACTATCCACGCCAAATTTTTCGCGAATGGTTTGCTGCCCGGCAGATGTGGCGGCCACCAGTACATCGGCTTGTAAAAATGCCTCCCTGATACGCTTTGAATAATTAAGCTGGATATAGTTGATGGCGTTTTTTACTTTAAATTTCAATCTGGTCGAAAAAGGTTTCCCTTTCAGCAGTTCTTTATTGATGATGTTCATACCGCCTATCGGTCCCCAAACGGTTGGCTTGTCGAGTTTCCATAAAAAGCCGGGTTCGCGATACCCGATGGGCCCTAACTGATGCACCACGTCAATATCAACAGTTTTTAAAACTTCACGGGCAGCCCTCAAAGCCTTTTTTTGCCATAAATAGTAAGCCAAATAAAAAAACCAGCCTAAGCCCGCTTTATCTAACAGAGTGATAGCTTTGGCCAAACGTCCTGGCTGTACCTCTATAAATTGAACTGAGGCTAAAGGAGTTTCTTCTACATATTTTCTCATGGTTTGTGTATCGCCCATGAAATTATCAGACATGCCATAAAGCACCCATACTTCATGCTGGCTGGCCAGATGGGTTACCGTATTCCAGGCCGCACCATATTCCGACCCTCTAAAAGGAGATATTGCGTAAGCCGAAATGAGTATCTTTTTTTTCATAGCAGGGGTATCAGGTTTGTCGCTTATCTCAATTTAATTGTGTTCTTAGCGGATCTTTATAAAAATATTTCCAGCGCAGGCGGTTCAGGTAATTAAACATCCAGGAGTTAAAATAACTCAGGCCTCTTAAGTGCCTGCGCATTACGGCAAGCTCTTCATGATGCATCTTCACGGTATCGTTACTTACACCATCCATACGCATATAAGCCACGGTTTCATCAATATGGGCAATTTCAAAACCTTTATATTTTATTCGCAGAAACATATCAAAGTCCATCGCTATTTTCAGGCTGATATCATACTTACCGGTTTGCCGGTACACTTCCTTCCGGATAAAGCAGGTGGGATGCATAATGTACATACCAAAATTCAACCAGCCCACCTTACTCTTTTTTTCACGCTCAAACCCATTTTTACCTATCAGCATAATATTGCCGCAGCGCACATCGTCTTTCGCTGATCCATTATTCATCATCACCTCTACAGCGTGTAGGGCATACCAATCATCAGCATTAATCATTCCTATCCAATCACCGGTAGCCAGGGCAATACCCTTATTAAAACCATCGGCTATACCTTTGTCGGGCTCGCTTATAAAACGGGTTATATGCACCAGGTACTTATTAATTACATTTAAAGTACCATCGGTTGAGCCACCATCAACAATAATATATTCGATATTGCTGTAGGTTTGATTGATCACACTCAGGATAGTATCCTCAATAGTAGCCACAGCGTTATATACAACCGTAATAATGCTAACCTTAGGGGTAGGTAACTGTGTTTCCATTTTCATATCCATTAAGCCGCTTCAAACTGATAGGCTTGTATTTTTTCTCTCTCGCGCTGTTCCTGTTTAAAGACCAAGGCATTAAAATTGAGATAACTATAGCCCAGTGTTATCATCACAATACACATCTCGGCGTTAAACAAAGCAGTAACAATATAATTGGTAAGCAGCAGACTAAATATGCAACCAATACTCAAAGCAGCGAATAACCTGATAGCCGGTTTAGCATTTGCATCGGCATATTTCCGCCAGTTTTTGATGATCAATCCAAAAAATATCAGCATATAGGTAAGCACACCCGCTATGCCCATTTTTACCAGCAGATACAGCCAGCCATTATGTAAAACCGGGATAAACTGAAAATCGGTATCCTCACCCAGGCGTACAAAGGTTTTCAAATCGACAGTTTTTCCTAAACCACCAAATATCCAGTCCTTGGTATCGCCTTCCATATAACCCTTGAGCGCCATGAACGATTCATAGCCCCGATATTTCATATTGATATCCTGCTCCGTATTATAATCGCCCATTTTTAACTCATTAAATGAACCCAGCAACTTACTCATAAAGGTTTCGGATGAGGTAGCCTGAAAAATATCAGTTGGTATCAGTGCAATCAGCATAACCAGGAAAAAAATGGTTGGGATTATCCAGATCCTTTTAACCTTATCTGCCACCATGAGCAGGGCAAAACATACCATAATGATAAAATAGGTACGGGAGGCACACATATAAATTCCAAAGGCATTTATCGCCATAAATAATTTAAACCAGTGCGGTTTAAACAGCCGGATATTAAACTTCCAGGTAAAAAGCAAACAAGCCAGCCCCATTGGCGGCCCTGGTGCACCTACAATACCCATAGCGTAGTGGGCTGAGTAAGGATCAAACAAAGCGCTGATTCCCATATAGGATACCGATATGGCCGTTACCAATATAGATGTGATGAGGCCTGCATAAACCAGCGTTTTCAAAAACTTTTCGATATCCAGCCTGCAGGCCAATACAATACCCGACAGTACAAACAACACAGGTATACTGAAATAGTAGAAATCTTTTAAAATAAGATAATTGTCATTCCTGTAACCCACTACCAGGGCAAATAGCACAGGCAGCATTAAAATGCCGAAAATACGGGCAGCCTTTACCGCAGCTAAGCGATTTTTCAGAGGCATAAAAATGATCAGCAACGCAATACCAGTCACAATGGCCTGCATGTGAAAAAATGAGGCCACAATGAGTATCAGGAATAAAAGCGGATATATACGATTGATCATTTTTTTTAATTATTTAGGCCGTTGTTGCATAAACAAAATTATCGCGTACGTACCGGGCCGGGTTACCTGCCCAAACCTGTTCGTCGGGTACATCTTCAAACACCACCGAACCCGCCCCTACTATTGAATTTTTGCCGATAGTTACTCCCTTTAAAATAGTGCTGTGTCCGCCTATAAAAGCGCCATCGCATATAATAACCGGTTTTGTTTTTACGCCATCCAATCGTTCCGGGTAACTATTCCTCATTTTGGCGTCGAGCGAGTGGAAATCAGTATCATAGATAACCGTGTTGATGCCTATTTTTACATTATTGCCGATGCTTATTTTATTATGGCAAATAAAGGCTACCGAGGTAACCCCTACATTATCGCCTATGGTTAATTCGCCCCCTTTAGCTACCACAAAATAGCACTGCTGCTGCCGGCCGCCCATGGCATGATATTTACCACTGTTGAACCAAAACCTTTTGCCAATGGAAAAAGTGCCCTGCATGCTAATGTCCAATATGGGAATGCCGAAGCCAACAAAATCGCGGTGATATTTTACATCGTTTAAATAAAATTTAAAACTGCTCAGCAGCCACGAGTATTTACATGCTATTTGATAGTAAAGCACCCGTAACAACCTGTAAAACTTCCTGATATAATACATGATCAACCTGATAATTATATTTCACCCCCTGGCCTGTATCAGGCATTAAAAATGCCGTTAGCCGTTTTATTGATTATTTTTTTTGTTTGTATTGAAAAAACCACCCCCATGATGATAAATAAAATAACATTGGAGAGTGTTACCCCCGCCACTCCTATTTTTTTACCTAAAAAAACTGATAATGGCACATTGACCAGCGAGCCTACAATCCCCACATATAACTGCAGTTTTATTTTGCCTATTCCGTTTAAAAGCTGTACATGTATGGCCTGCCATATAATGGTTATGGTATACAGGCACATGGCTATAGATAGTAAAACAGGCACCGTTATTGTTTTACCCAGCCACAGGCGATATAACCAGGGCGATACCAGGAGCAGGCATATAGCACAAAAGCTAAGTGCTACCCATAGTTTATTTATTTTGGCCACCGCATTTTTGATCCACTCCAGATCATTTTTGGTATAGGCTTCGGTAAAAGCGCTCCAAAATGGCGTTATCACAATAACAAAGAACATCAGGATAACCGAAAACAGCTTATAAGCCACGTTAAAAGTAGTTACCTCCTTTGGGCCGAATAACTGGGTGATCACAATATTGTCTGTTTCATAAAGCACCAGGGCGTTTATTTGAATAATAAAAAATCCACCGCCCACACCCAGCAATTCTTTGGCGTGTTTTAAATTGATATACCTAAAACTGGGAGCCAATTCTTTATAACTGCCGTTATAATACCAGATACTCCCTGCAATCAAGACCACCAGCGGCAAACCGGCTATGATAATAACCACATCGAGTAATTCGCCTTGTTTTATCCGCATTAAGAACAATACCGCCAAAAGCGATAGTATTTGGCCCATCAGGTTTAAAAAAGCTGTTTTAGCCGGAGCCTGATTGGCTGTTAAAACGTTATTGATCAGCTGTATCACAAACTGGAAACAGAAAAACGCGAATACGATCAGTACAATCATGCTCAAATAGCCTGCCGGTGTATTGTGCGCGTTTAATATCTGTTGCCATTTGATGTAGGGATTAACAAAATAAAACACCACAAACATGATAGTTGAGATGATCAGCAATAACGCGTAGGTTGAGCTTACATAACTTTTTGCCGACGATACATCGCCCAGCGATATCATAGCGGCCAACTTATTCCGTAACCCGTTTCCAAGCCCCATATCAAACAGGCCCGCCCAGGTGATAATCGAGCTCAGCGTTAGCCAGATGCCATACTGCGTTGAGTTGATATACTTGATGGTAAGCGGAATGAGTAACAACGAAATAGCCACACTCCCGCCCTTTAGCAAAACCGACTGAATGATATTCTTTTTGGTTTTCAAAGAACGCTCGTGTCCCTTTGTAAAAAAGCGCTGAACATGAGTTTGTATAGCCTGCAGCATAAATTATATTCTGATATTTATGTGGTAGGTTCTTTTGTTTTATGGAAGATGGAGGTTAATGCGTTGCTTTTTTCCTCGATACCTTCATAGCCATAACCATAGTTACCGTAACCATGCCCGTAACCGGTAATGCTGTTCTTTTTAAGCTCAATATCATTTACAATAAGGTAAAGATGTTTAGCCTTTTTTGATTTGTGCAGATCGTTCACGATACCCAATTGTGATTTGTAGGTATAGTTTTGTCGTACCACGTAACAGGTAATATCCACAAACTCTTCAATGATCAACGCGTCAGAAACCAAGCCTACCGGAGCGCTATCAATAATCACATAATCAAATTTGGTGCGCAGTTCTTCTATCAATGTTTTTAACCTATCGTGCATTAATAGCTCGGTGGGATTCGGGGGGATCGGCCCTGAGGATATGAAAAAGAAATTTTCATTAAAAGTGGAAGGCTTGATCAAATTATCGATGCTTTCCTCTTCGTTTGAAATTACATAATTGGTAAAACCATGATCGTTTTCAACACCCATATTTTTCAGTAACCGGGGCTTGCGCAAATCAAGTTCAAGCAACACCACTTTTTTACCAGACATGGCTATGGAATTACCCAGGTTGAGGGAAATAAACGATTTGCCCTCGCCACTCATGCTCGATGTAAACAGGATTACGTTCGACTTACCTTTTTCCGTAACATATTTCAGATTGGTACGTACCGCCCTGATCTCTTCAGAAACTATGGAACGGAAATCATTGTATATTAAAAGCTTGTTACGGTTAGTGTTCCGGCTTATTTCGCCCAGCAAAGGCACACTGGTATGTTTCTCAATATCAGCCTTACTGTTGATACGAATATTAAGCATTTCCTTGATACTTAAACCGGTGGCCGGTAAAAAGATACCGGCAAACAATGCGATAAGATATATAAGCGATTGTTTTGGGGCAAAAGGTTTTTCGCTACTCTCGGCATTGTCCAATATCCGCACACTTGACATAGTTGCATTTTGAGAGATGGCTGTTTCTTCTTTTTTCTGCAGCAGAAATAAGTAAAGATCCTGTTTTAAACTTTGCTGTCTGGAATAATCCAGGTATATCCGCTCTTTTACCGGGGCATCAGATATTTTATTTTCGATAAATGAATTTTGTTTTCTGAATGCCTGTTGCGAAACCTCCAGACTATTACGATAGTTTTTAATACTGGCCATTAACGATCTGCGAGCCAGTTCAATCTGCTGGTTAAGGTTTTGTATAATGGTACTGTTATCGGTAAGGTTTAGTTTAAGCTGCTCCTTCCGTAAAAGCATTTCATTATAGGCGTTTATAGCTGTACCAAAGGCAACATCTTTAGTTATCAATGAACTTGGTACAACCTGGGGATTATTGGCATCATTTACATATTTGTACAGATCATTTACTACGGCCAATTGCACGGAGTTGTCATTCAGTTTGCTTTGATATTGATTAGCGCCTTCAACCAATGCCTTTGACTGTGCATTGATATCCGATATCTTATTTTGAACCTTATATTGTTCCAGGTTCTTTTCAACTTTGCCCAATTCGTCACCTACAACCAGCAATCGGGCATTAATAAATTTCATGGTACTATCAGCCTTACGTATCTTGTTGGATAGGTTACTTTGCAGATACATCTCCATCAGCGTTTGCAAAATCAGTTCGCCATGATCAGGGTTCTCATAACTCAACTGCAGGTTTATTACTGTGGCCTGTTTATCATCAAGCCCGGCAGCTAAATTATCAGTCAGATCTTTGGCGGCTTGCTTTTTCGACTGGATATTTAACTTGTAATATCCGGAAGGCTTGAATTTGTCTGTCTTGTTTAAGGTAAGGTTGTACTGACTAAGCTGAATTGGTTTCCCAAACTCACCTGTCATATCCAGATCCTCTTTACTATTTTTAATGCGGAACGTATTGCTGCTAAGAATAGCTATTTTGAATTGGCTTAAACGGATATCCTTCTTTTTGTAATCAACAAATACCGAAAAAGGCGCATTTTCATATATTTCAACGCTTTTCCAGCCACTATTATTTAATACATGAATATTCAGGTTTAACTTGCTAACAATACGGTTTATTAAACTTGTTGATTTTAATATTTTAACCTCATTATCAGCGTTGCTTTTTACATCGAACAAAGAAGCCAGATCGGAGTTCAGTCCGTTGGTCAGCGCTTTCTCCGGGGTACCCTGTTCATCTTCCACAATTACCTTACCCAATATGCTCCACTGATTCGGACTGTACTGTATATAAATGAATCCGGCTATCAGGCAAGCAATAATACTTAATGCAAAAACATACCAATAGTTAAGGCACAAAGCAATCAACCCTCTTACATCGCTGGGCCCTTCTTCTTTTTTGTAGGTAAAGTCAAGTTTTTCGGCCAAAATGTCTGTGTTATCCATCTGTTTTTTTAATATAAGTACAAGGTGTTAAGGTGTTCTTTTTAATTAGCAATTCTTCATAATTACTGGTACATACACATGTACCAAATTGTAAAGTAATACGGGTTTAGCTATAGGAAAGTTAAGCCCAAAAAGCCAGCTTAAAGGGAGAGTTAACAGAATGAACAATGTGAACATATATATAATAATGAACAAAATAAACATAGCAAGCGTATGAGCTTTATACATAACTATGTATAACCATTATAAGCTCCAAGCGGATTTAAACCAAAAAACCGACTTATGATAGATAATATTACAAACGACAGGATTGCGGTATTTGCCGTGATACTGGCTGCCATTACGGGCATTTACGGCCTTGTGAAATTAAAAAAACTAAGCATTAAAGCCCCGGTAAACATACTAACCGACGAACAATCAGATCTATTAGTAATGGGTATTTTTCACTTATTAATTTGCGCAGTATCTATTTTTTCACTCTTATAATAAACAAATACAAAAAACAGTCCCGGCAGCAACAAATTAACCAATAGATAACCATGCTACTAATTCATATATAATCACACTGCTCTCCAACATTAATACCTGGTAAGTACATCAAGAACAATTGTTCATTTAATAGCAAAAATGAACAAAACCATAGGAAACATTCATTTCGTTCATTAAGGGTAAAAATAAAATGTTAGCCTATAAAATTACATACATTCATAAACTTATAATTAACCTACTGATCAACTAAAACCTATAATGTAAGGTTATGATGCTTTAATTAACAATAAAACGGTTATTAAAAGCCTTATACCTGATATTTTTAATAATATGACAGCCTTTTCATCACAGCTATTTGAATTATTAAAATCATATGTTTTAGAAAACTCACATCTTACCCGTATCCAGGCAAGTGATTGTAAAATACTTTCTGCCCGGATAAGCGATAAAACCAGCCATACGGTAAGCGAAACTACCTTAAAGCGGATTTACGGTTTTGCGTTAAGCAAATTTAAACCATCATTATTTACCATTGATGTATTATCAAACTATTGCGGATACAATGGATGGGATGATTTTTGTAAAAAACAAGACAAGCAGCACACCAACAGTAACCACAAAAATGCTGACTGGGATTCTCTGAGTCAAAAAGCGGCCAAGATCACTAATTTTACATTGCAGGCCTTAAAAAACAAATCGGGCATTCCGTTTAATCAAAGTATCAAAAGAAGCTTTCTTGATAAACATTTTGATGAATTTTTAAAAGGTGATTATGCCGCTACGGTTTTACTTGCTCCTCCATCATACGGAAAAACCATAGCCCTGTGCCATTGGGTGGATCAAAAGCTGGCGCTAAATATTACATCTGGCAACAATGATATCATGCTGTTTTTTAGCAGCAACGCCTTAATGAATGTTTTAATAAGCGGTAAGGATTTTAATGACTGGTTACTGGCCTTATTGGGCTATACGCTTGAAGAAGATATTATATCGCTGCTTGATAGTAATAAACGCAAGGAGGGTAATTTTTATCTCATTATTGATGGCCTGGACGAACATATGTTTAAAAATAACTGGTTTCAGCTATTGCTCGACCAGTTAATGGACATTTTTTCATTTTATCAGTCGCACAAATGGTTTAAAATGGTTTTAACCATGCGGTCAGCAAACTGGATCAATAACCGGCATATATTGGATTATGATCATCCAAAATGGTTTATTGGCAACATTACCGATCAGCAATTAAACAGCAATGTTCCTTTATTCAACTTACAGGAAATAAAAGAGCTATGCCTTAACATTAATCCGGAAATGCAAACGCAGATACCGGCCGATGTAGCACACAGTTTTAATCATCCACTTTACTTTCAGTTTTACTATAAACAACATAAGGACAATTTCTCCCTTAATAATATAGATCACACTTCCATTTATGATCTGATTTCCAATTTTATATTTAATAAAATTTACCAGGGACATCACGCTGCAGATAAAACCCTCCTGTTAAAGGGGCTTATCGAGAACATGGATTTTAAAAAGCACGAATATGATGTGGATAAATTAAAAGTAAATGATTTGTTCAGTCAATATAACCAGGCCTATAAAGAGTTGTTAAGTATTGGCTTTTTAAAAGAAATTAATACAAGCAATGATGCCCAGTTTAATACCTATGTTCAGTTCGGGAATAATAATTTTTCGGAACTGGCCATTGCTCATAAATTACTGTACGACAATAACAACACCTTTGACGGCAACCTGATAAAAGCTATCAATCTGTCGTTTTCCAACAATGAGCTTAAAGTACCCATTCTTAAGTGGTGCATTATGCACGCTATGAAAAACGGGCAACAGGAAAACTTTGCGGCGCTTTCCAGAGCCGAGCTAAATCCCAGGGAAAGATTGGATGTGATTGCTTTTTTGGGCGATCTGCTTTATAAAGTTCATTTGGTTCAAAGCAATACAGGCGCGGCGACTAATTATTTTAAACAAGATTGCACTGATGGGCTATTTTATTACTTTTTCGGATTAGAACTGATAACTCCCGATTACAAAAAAGCGTTGCAATCATTACTAAAATTCGAATTATCTAATTACAAAAAAATCCTGACCTATAGCGCATTGGCTATTACATCTGTACTGCAGTTAGATCTGCCTGCATTGGAGGCCTATTTATTAAAACTCAACGTTTTTTCGCATGAAGATTTCCAGGAGTTTACGATAAGCCCTTTAGAATGCCTTAATACCATATACTACTTTTTTAAATATGGCATCATCAAAAAGGACTTCTTTATTACCATTACCCGGTTTTATTTTAACCCGCCAAAACAAACCGGAAATCTGCGTTACAGCCAGGGAAATGATCTCATTTATCTGTTAGCAGGCTACACTCTTTTAATATGCCAAAAACCCCGAAAAATGCTCCGGTATATCCAGGCACTTCAAAAAGTACATTTTAAAGATTCAACAGAATCAACCGGCTATAATTTCTTTTTAAAAATACTAATGGCCGATTCTTATTTTTTATTAGGTAAAGTAAAGGAGCTTAAGACTATTCATGATCATATTTCTGAGCTATTTAAAACAAAAGAAAGTTCATTTACACCCTATATGAAACAGGCGTTCTACAGCCTCAAAATTAAAAAAGCCATTCTTAACACTGAATACAATGCTATCCCAGGGTATTTTAAATACTTAAACCAGGCTACAGAAAAATCAGGTAACAAGTTTTCAAAGATATTTACGATAAATCTACTGATCAGTAACCCCGCGATAGTAAATCAGGACGAAACTTTTTATAAACAACTGGCTTACAACAACTCCAGAGCATTGCGCGAATGCGGGTTAAGTCCGGAAATATTTTCTCATCACGATTTTTCCAATTAATTAAGATAAGCAGGGCAAAACACGCTCATCCTCAAATTACTTTTAAACAAAAAACGTTTAAGTACTTTTCTAGCCTGCCAAATCAATTAATTAAAACCTACTTTTAAACCATGTAACAGTTATTTCTTTAACTATTAACGTTACAAACCAATATATAAACTTATTGAATTAATAAGGCTCGGCCACAGGTAATAAACCCATTTATTACGCTTTTAAGGTTGTTTAATACATATTAAACTAATTATTAAAATTAGTTTACCCCATATAACTAATTTATGATTAAACTAATATATTTTACATATTAAAATACTGTAAATCAATAAATTACCATAAAAAATCATCGAAAATTAATCAAATCATTCACTTCACCTTAACGGAAAAGCTAATGTTCACTTGATAATTTCCTAACATACGCATCATTCCTTTGCACCGGAAAAATGCGATTCCTGAGTTTAGTTAAGTTAATTGTTCAAAACACACATTATGAAAAAAATTTACCACTGTTTTTTCCAGAAAACACATCATTTATCCAGGCATGTCCTGCTCATTGCCTGTGCCATATTATTTACCGCGTTGCAGGCTTTTTCGCAAACCGGCAGGCTTGTAAAAGGAACCGTAACAGACGAAACCAATGCACCATTACCCGGGGTTGTTGTAACTGTTAAAAGCACAGGCAAAGCCACTACCACCAACACTAATGGTGGCTATTCTGTTACCGTTAGCGGACCAAACGATGTTTTAAAATTCACCTTCTTAGGTTCAGTACCAAAAGAGGTTACTGTAGGTGATAAAGGAGCAATCAATGTTTCCCTTGTAACCGATACCAAACAATTAAAAGATGTGGTAGTAATTGGTTACGGTACAGCGAGCCGTAAGGATGTTACCGGCGCTATTACCTCGGTAAAGGCCGAAGATTTTAACGCTGGTGTATTAACCACCCCTGCGGAGCTATTACAGGGTAAAGTAGCTGGTTTAAACATTACCAAAAGTGGTGACCCTAACAAACAACCCTCAACCATACTAAGAGGGCCATCAACTTTACGCGATGGCGCTACGCAGCCATTTTATGTAATTGATGGTGTACCAGGCGCTTCTATAGATTTATTGGCACCAGCCGATATTGAAAGCATTGATGTATTAAAGGATGCATCGTCAACGGCTATATACGGTTCACGTGCTGCAAATGGTGTAATCATGGTTACAACCCGTAAAGCCAAAGCAGGTCAGACCAGGTTAACTTATAGTGCTTACGGCGCTGTTGAAAATGTATCAAAAAATATTGATATGCTTACCGGTGATGAACTGCGTAAATATTTAACAGATAATGGCGTACCTAAGCTAAGCGCGGCAGACGATGATGGCTCAAATACCAACTGGCAAAAACTGGCTGAAAGAACCGGCTATTCGCAAAACCATAACCTTTCTTATGGGGGTGCCGGTACCAATTCAGAGTATGGTGCAAGTGTAAATTATTTAAAAAACAATGGTATATTAAAAAATACCAGTCTGGAACGCACTATTTATAAAGGCTATATCAATCAGCGTTTTTTTAATGACCGTTTAAAATTAGGTATCACGCTTACCAACAGTGCTACCAAAAATAACGATATATTCCAGAGCCAGGTATTGAATGGTATTTTATTCTATCTGCCAACTGTTAGTCCTTATAATCCTGACGGTACTTATAAAGAAAATTATACCCGTACAGGTAGCGGCCCGTTAAACCCGTTGTCGTTAATTAACAATAACTTTACTAAAACTGAGAATAACAAAACCCTGATCAATGGTTTTGCATCGGTCGACATCTTAAATGGTTTAAAATTCACCGTATCGGGATCAACTCAAAAGGAACAAAACAACGTTAATACATACTCAACAAGTCAGTCGGGCATATATGTTAACGCTGGAGGGGTAGCCGCTCGCAGTGCCTATACCAATACCAGTAACGTAGTGGAAGCTTATTTTAACTACGACCGCATTTTTGGTAAACACTCCATAAAATTATTAGGTGGTTATTCCTATCAACAGGATCGTACCGGCGATGGATTCGGCGTGCAAACCCAGGGCTTTTCAAATGATGCCTTAACTTATAATTATTTGGCATTCTCCAATCCAACCCAGCTTTCGCAGATCATTTTCAACCCCTCTTATAACATCAACGGAACTACACCGCCTACCTATATTTCTACATTAAGATTAATATCTTTTTATGCCCGTGCTAATTATCAATTTGCTGATAAATATTTACTGCAGGCTTCGTTAAGGGAAGATGGTTCTTCGGGTTTTGGTTTAAACGTTCGTCATGGTTATTTCCCTGCAGCTTCTGTTGGATGGAAGATCATCAGCGAAGATTTCATGAAATCCGTTCCGGTCATCAGCGATCTGAAATTAAGGGCTGGTTACGGCGTATCCGGTAATAGTGCCGGTTTCGACGCCTTTACCGCTCAGTTAATTTACGGCGTGCCTCCGGGTGGTGGTAAATTTTTAAGTAATGGTAATATAGTTAACCCTATAGGTCCGGTACGTAATGACAACCCCGATTTGAAATGGGAAAGTACCGCTACTACCAACATTGGTTTGGACTTTGGTATATTCAACAACCGCATCACCGGTTCAGTTGATTATTATATCAAGAAAACTTCCGATCTGATCACTACCCTACAGGTATCAACTACCCAATATTTTTATCCGCTGTTAACCGCCAATGTGGGTTCAATGAAAAATACAGGTATTGAAGTTGTGTTAAATGCAGTACCAGTAAAATCAGGTGCTTTTACATGGCGTACCTCATTAAACTTCTCACATAATAAAAACGTGGTGCAAAGTTTATCACAAGGTGGTCTGGCCCTTCCATACATTCAGACTGCTCAGTTAGGAGGTAAAGGTCAATCGGGTAACTACAGCCAGATCATTCAGCCAGGCTATGCTCTTGGCACTTTTGATCTGTGGCATTATCTGGGCAAAAATGCCAATGGTGTCAGTACTTATGAAAAAGCCGACGGATCAACAACAGCAGCGCAACCGCTTACTACAGATCAGTTCATCAAGTACGATGCGCAACCTAAATTGATATATGGTTGGAGCAACAGTTTCTTCTACAAAAATTTCGACTTTAACTTCCTGGTTCGTGGAGTTTATGGCAACAAAATTCTGAATGCTACATTGGCCTCCTTAAACAATCCAGCCGACTCTAAACTTCAGAACATTCCAAGATTTACTTTAGGCGAATCCTTTAAAGACATCAATGCTTACCTGATATCGGATCGTTTCCTGGAAAGCGGCTCATACCTGCGTTTGGATAATGCAACCATCGGTTATACCATTAAACCTCACATACAGGCATTCAAAAGCCTGCGCTTTTATGCCTCCGGTAATAACATTTTCATCATTACAAAATATCGTGGTGTTGACCCGGAAGTTGATATGGGCGGTTTAACCCCAGGTATTGATAACAGGAATTTTTATCCTAAAACACGCACTTTCAGCTTAGGTCTGACCGCATCATTTTAAGAACATTAAACAAACAAAAATGAAAAAGATATTCATCATATGTGCCGCGATAGTTGTGACGATAGGCACCTTCTCTTGTACAAAATTAGATGTACCTGTTGAGTCGCAATATGTAAAATCAAATTTCCCGGTAACCGATGCCGATTATACTGCATTGCTGGGTACTATTTACTCCAACCTGTCTTCAAGCTATGCGGTGCCTTACTGGCGCATGCAGGATATGTCAACAGACGAGGCTATTTTACCTGCCCGCGACGGTAACTTTGACGATGGTGGTCAGTACCGCCAATTACACTACCACACCTGGACCTTTGACCATCCAAACGTAATTGGTGTATGGCAATGGGGCTTTGGCGGTATTAATACCTGTAACCGTATCATTAGCGTTATCAATGGCTCATCATCATCAGCTGCAAAAAAGGCATCCTCTATTGCCGAAGTTAAAGCCATGCGCGCCTTATACCTTTATTTCATGATGGATTTGTATGGTAACGTACCCATCATTACCGATTTCCCGGTAACCGTACAACCGGCTACTCAACCACGTGCTAAAGTATATGCCTTTATTGAAAGCGAGCTAAAAGCTGTTTTACCTTTACTGCCTGCCAAAAGCAGCAACGCGGCAACAAACGTATTACAATATGGCCGCCCAACTAAAGGAATGGTATTTGCTTTATTGGCAAAAATGTACCTGAACTCCGGTATATACGTTGGAACTAACCGTTACCAGGAAACCGTAACCATGTGCGATAGCGTACAGGCTAATACCAATTATTCTCTGGATGCCAGATACAGGGATATATTTTTACCAACTAACGGTCCGCAGATTAATGAAACTATTTTTGCCGTGCCATATGACCAGCAAATACCAGGCAACCAGTTTACCCGTTTTGGTTTCTTCTATTACTTGGCACAGGCTTATGGATTTAACGTAGGTTTGAGTATCGCAATGAGCACCACTCCTGAGTTTTATAACCGCTTTAACATCCCGGGTGACGACCGTACCAAAACCTGGCTGGCAGGCCCTCAATTTTATCCTGATGGTAATGGCGGTTTTACCAATCAGCCAGTTTACTATCCAGCGGCAAATGGGGTTCCGGCTAATACGCAGATTAATATCATCCCTACCCTAACCCTAACCGGTTTAAAACCAATGGACTTAGGTAACGATGTACTTACCTCACAATCAGAAGGTGTAAGATCCATCAAATACTATCCTGACGTTAACATCATTCAGGCAACCCGCTTAAACAGTAACGACGTACCCGTATTCCGTTTAGCCGATGTATTACTGATGAAAGCTGAAGCTATATTACGCGGAGCTACACCAACTACCATAAATGGCGAAACACAACTTCCACTTACCCTGGTAAACAAATTACGTAACCGTGCTCATGCACAAGCTGCCTCGTCAATTGACCTAACCAGCTTGCTGGATGAGCGTGCGCGTGAGCTTTCATGGGAAGCATGGCGCCGTAATGACCTGATCCGTTTTGGCTTGTTTGAAAAAGAATACCCTTTACCGGTAATGGGTGGCAAAACGGATGATTTAAAAATGAACACCGACCCAACCAGAAGGTTATACCCGGTTCCATCAACCGAACTAAAAACCAACCCTAACCTGGTTCAGAATCCCGGTTATTAATCTTTAGAATAAGGATTTTTGGAGCAAAGAGTAAGGATAAAAAGAGCGATAAGCAATTTTCATCCTTACGCTTTGCTCCTTTTTTATTCTCGCATTTTTTATCTTTTTTCCACTATCCATATTCCAAAAATCATTACTCCTTGTTCCAAAAATCCCCTTTACATAAAGTTAACATCAATGAAAAATTTGTTAACCATGTGCTAATATTTAAAACACATTTAACAGGTAGCTTTGTGCAACAAAAACAATTAATGATGCAAGCAGCAAGCTTTTGCCTAAAGCACCTGAAATTATTGTTCTTAGTTCTACTCGCATTTACTGCCTTTAACTCCTACTCCCAAAATGTCCCGCTCGCCAACGCTTTTGCCCATAATGATTATTGGCACAAACGCCCCTTGTACGATGCTTTGGATAACGGGTATACCCATATAGAAGCTGATATCTATTTACGGCACGGAAAGCTTATTGTAGCTCATATGTTACCGGTTTTAAAAAGGCACCGGACCCTGGAAAGCCTTTACCTTGATCCGCTGGCTAGTTGTATCAATGGCTCAAACGAGCAGGAATCCCGCATTGTTTACCCTATTACGCTGATGATCGATATCAAATCAAACGCGGCTAAAACATACGAAGCGCTGTCTGAAGTACTTGAAAAATATAAAAACATACTTTCGGGTTACGAAAATGGTATATTTGTTCAGCGCCAGATCACCATTGTGATAACCGGTAATAAGCCCTTTGATATCCTGAAAAACCAGCAAAACCGTTTGGCATTTATTGATGAGGACCTAATGAAGGTTCAGCAGGACACTTCATCAACAAATATTTACCGTACAGCAAGCTGCAAATACTCGCGGTTGGTGAATTGGAATGGCAACGGAACCTTCCCCGTTTTACAAAAGCAACGTTTATGTAAATATGTAAGTATGGCACACCGGTATGGCAAAAAGGTACGCCTATGGGCATCGCCCGAAAAACCGGTGGTTTGGAATGAATTACTCGACTGTGGTGTCGATCTGATCAATACGGATAAACTTCCTGAACTTAAAAACTTTTTGACCAAGCGCGTCGCGTTTTCAGCCAATGCAAAGTAAGGTTAAATTGTAATCTTAAAGTTAAAATTAAAATTATCTCCATATATAATTAACTATTTTATAACTTTAAATTAGCAATATATAAAAGTAGCAGCCATACTTTTAATCCATTGCTATGGTTTTACTGATACATGAGATATAATTTATTATAAATATTTTATAATCATTAAGTTAAGCACACCATAACAGATAACATTTGCCTTAACAATTAGTGATCTTACTATAAATGCAGAAAATACTGTTTATAACCGGTTCTATAAACCAAACATCACAAATGCACCAGATAGCAAACGAACTTCCCGAGTTTGATTGCTGGTTCAGTCAGCTATTTACAGACAACTATATACTAAACTTATTAATTAATCATACCTCATTTCTTAACGGTACAATATTATCCAACTACTATCGTACCAACTCCGAAAAATACCTGCACCAACACGGGCTGCAAATTGATTACGGAGCAAGATTAAACCAGTATGACCTGGTAGTTTTTTGCTCAGATATATTAGTACCGCGGCGCATGCGTAAAACCAAAACGGTTTGGGTACAGGAGGGTATGGTTGATAAATATACGCTGCTGAGTAAAATAGTAAAGACGCTGAAGCTGCCTACTTTTTTATGCGGCAACACTTCATTAAACGGTTCATCAAACGTGTGCGATATCTATTGCTCAGCATCACCTGGCTATCGTCAGTACTTTATAAAAAACGGCACCGAGGAGCGCAAGATAGCGGTAACCGGTATGCCTAATTATGATAACCTGGAGCAATTTAGGGATAATGACTTCCCGCACCGCGATTATGTGATGGTTGCTACCACCGATATGCGCGAAACCTATCGTTTTGAGAACCGTCCGGCCTTTATTAAAAAAGCAGTAGTAATAGCCAATGGCAGACCATTGCTTTTCAAATTGCACCCAAATGAAGACGCAGAACGTGCCGAAAAAGAGATCAGGAAATATGCTCCGGCAAATACTATGATCTTTAAATCGGGTAACACCAATCAAATGATAGCCAATTGCTGCGAGCTCATTACTCAATACTCAACCGTAGTATATACAGGTATAGCTTTAGGTAAACCGGTACATTCCTGGTTTGATGTTGACGAGCTAAAAAGACTGGCCCCGCTTCAAAACGGGGGCATTTCAGCAAATAAAATAGCTCAGGTATGCCGGGCCTATATTAATCACATGGGTATACCCGAAAATTTTGATGTGCAAAAAGCTTTAAACACACAGGGCATTCCTTTTTATGCCAAAAAACTAGTGGCTAATTATTAATTTTTGGAACAAGGATTGGGAGAGCAAAGAACAAGGATTTTTGGAATAAGGAACTAGGTAGTAAAGACAGAATCCAAATTTTAAACTCAAGTAAAAAATCAATAATTCACTAAATCACTAATTCAATAATTAAAAAATGGTAGTTATCATTGTACAGGCCCGTATGGCATCAACCCGTTTACCCGGCAAGGTGTTGTTACCTGTTTTAGGTAAAAGCATATTGGCTATGATGGTAGAACGCCTGCAGATGATACAGCATAAGGCCGTTTTTGTTATTGCTACATCTGTTAATTCTGAGGATGATATTATTGAACAGGAAGCACGCTTGCTAAATATACCTTGTTACCGGGGCGATCAGAATAACCTGCTCGACAGGCACTATCAGGCTGCACTGCTGCACCATGCAGATGTAGTACTCAAAATCCCTTCTGATTGTCCGCTGATAGATCCGCAAGCTATAGACCGTGTGCTTACTTATTTTTTTGAGCAGGCTAACATCCCCGATTATGTAAGTAACCTGCATCCGGCTACCTGGCCCGATGGTAATGATGTAGAGATCATGACTATGTCATGCCTGAAACAAGCCTGGGAAAATGCGGAGAAACAGCTGGAGCTGGAACATACTACTCCTTATATCTGGGAAAACCCGCAATTGTTCAATATTGACAATGTGACCTGGGAAACCGGTTTGGATTATTCCATGTCGCACCGTTTCACCATTGATTACCAGGAAGACTACCTATTCATCAAAAGGGTGTTTGAAGAACTTTATCCTGCAAACAAAAACTTTTCATGTGCTGATATTCTGGATCTGCTGGATCGCAAACCGGAGATCTACCAGATCAATGCCAGCTATGCCGGTGTAAACTGGTACCGTAATCACTTAAACGAGTTAAAAACCATACAACCGGAGCAAACCAAACAGGCCCCGGTTAGCCAATAAATATTTAAATTTACCCATATAACCATTACCCCGTGGAAAACACAAAACATAGCGAACAGGATTTACAAGCCGTAGCATTAAAAGTACGCGAACATATTGTACGCATGTCAACCGCCGGCGGCTGCTTTACAGGCGCCTCATTATCGGCAGTTGATATGATCGTTTATTTGTACAGCGAATTTTTGAACCTTACCCCCGCAAACTTAAAAGATGCCGACAGGGATTACCTCTTCCTGTCAAAAGGCCATGATGTACCTGCCCTATACGGCACACTGGTAGAATTGGGCTTCATGGAAAAAGAAAGACTAAACAATCATCTTTCTTTGAACGACCATATTTACTGGCACCCCAATACCCATATTCCCGGAGTGGAGTTTCATTCAGGGTCCCTGGGACATTTACCTTCGGTAGCTATAGGTGTTGCTCTGGACCTGAAAATCAGCGGTAGCAGCAACAAAGTGATCTGCATTATGGGCGATGGCGAGCTAAACGAAGGCACTTGCTGGGAAGCGGTTCTGGTAGCTAATGCCTATGCTTTGGATAACCTGATCTTCGTGATCGACCGTAACCATTTCCAAGCTAATATGCGTACCGAAGACCTGATACCATTGGAACCTTTAGCACAAAAATTTGAATCATTTGGCGCAGCAGTGAAACGCATCAACGGACATAGCTATACCGAGTTACACGAGGCTTTCAGCGCCTACCCTTTTCAGCAAGGTAAGCTCAACGTGGTTATTGCTGATACCATAAGAGGCAAAGGTTTACCCAGCATACAGGAACGCGCCGACCGTTGGTTCTGCAATTTCTCGGCCGACGAAGTTGAGCAGCTTTTACTGGAATTGCATGGTGAACACACCACATCATTAACATCAGAAACTTTAATTGTCAGATAACCCCATGACCTACGAAGAATTACTAACCGAAACGGCCCTGAACGATGAACAGGTAATAGTGATGACAGCCGAAAACCGTGCGCTGGTACGTAACCTGCCTGCCGTTTTGGGTAAACGTTTTATTGATACCGGCATTACCGAGCAAACTATGATAGGTGCAGCAGCGGGTTTGGCCCTGCGCGGCCGCAGGCCTGTGATACATGCTTTAGCGGCGTTTTTAACCATGCGCGCTTTTGAATTTGTACGTACCGACCTGGGTATTGCCAATTTACCGGGTAAACTAAGCGGTTTTATCCCCGGCTTTTTATCAGACGCCAACGGCCCTACCCACCAGGCTATTGAAGACATTTCCATTATGCGGGGCATTCCCAACGTAACCGTATTTGCCCCCGCTGATGAGGACGACCTGGTAAAAATGTTACCAGAGATCTGGAAATCGCCTAACCCAGCGTACACCCGCATCAACACCCGTAAAACCAGTCACGTGCATGCGCCTTTTGAATTAGGCAAAGCCGAGGTAATCTCTTCAGGCACTGATGTAACCATTTTAACCTACGGATTGATGTTTGAGCAGGCGCTTATTGCTGTTGAAGTATTGAAAAACGAAGGTTTATCAGTTGGCCTGGTGAACATGCGCAGCCTTAAACCGGTTGACGAGGCTATCATTCTGCAAGTAGCAGCCAGCAGCAATCTCGTAGTTACCCTCGAAGATCATTTCCTGACCGGCGGCTTATACACCATTGTAGCCGAAGTATTATTGCAATACCAAACCACCGCCAAAGTGATGCCTATCGCCTTAAAAGAAAGATGGTTCAGACCGGCATTATTACCCGATGTATTACAAAATGAAGGTTTCTCGGGCAAACAAATAGCCGAGCGGATATTAGGCTATCAAACCGGGTACTCACAACCATCTATATTAACCCCTGAATTTTCAGAATAAAAAAAGAATTAACCATGGCTAATAAAATACAGTTAAACAATAACTATCCCGACATCACTGAGTCGGACAAAATATACAACCGCGCGTTAAAAGTTCAAAAACCTGTAACCCAAACCCTGGCTAAAGGTCCGGGGCAGTTTAGCAAAGGCGTAGCACCCAAATACCTGGTAAAAGGTAAAGGATCACACGTTTGGGATGCGGACGGCAATGAATATATCGACTATAATTCGGCTATTGGCCCTATCTCTTTAGGTTACGCTTACCCGGTTGTTGATGATGCTATCCGCGAACAACTGAATGATGGTATCACCTTTTCGCTGATGCACCCGCTGGAAGTGGAGCTTTCTGAACTGGTACAACAGGTGATCCCGAATGCCGAGGCGGTTAAAATCTCAAAAACAGGCGCCGATGTTTGTTCGGCCGCTATACGTGTTGCCCGTGCATTCACCGGCCGCGATAAAGTATTTTGCTGCGGATACCACGGCTGGCACGATTGGTACATCGGTATCACCAGCCGCAATGCAGGTATTCCCGGCGCCATACAGGATCTTACCTACACTTTTGAATACAACGACATCGAATCGATAAAAGCAGCCTTAGACGAAAGCGTTGCTGCCCTGATATTGGAGCCTTTTATTTTCGAAGCCCCCAAACCAGGCTTTTTACAGGAACTGGCCGAAGTATGCCGCGAAAATGGTACCCTGCTCATTTTTGATGAAATGTGGACCGGCTTCCGTATTGCCCTGGGCGGTGCGCAAGAATATTTTAACGTAAAGGCCGATTTGGCAGTATTCTCCAAAGCTTGCGCTAATGGTATGCCTATAGCCTTGCTTACCGGCCGTGCAGATGTGATGGAACTCTTCAATTCCGAAGTATTTAGCTATACCACCTTTGGCGGTGAAGCTTTATCATTAGCAGCCTGTATAGCTACCATCAATGAGCTGCGCGATAAAAAAGTACCACAATACCTTGATCAGCATGGCGCCTTGCTAAAAGACGGTTATAACGAGATAGCCATATCATTAGGTATGGATAAATATACCCGCTGCATAGGTTATAACTGCCGCAGTATGGTAACTTTTACACCCGAAGCAGGCAATGCACTGGAACTAAAAACCCTGATGCAGCAGGAAATGATTAAACGCGGTATCCTTTGGGCCGGTTTCCACAATATGTGTTTCAGCCATAATTCTGAAGATATTGATTATACGCTTTTAGCCTACCGCGACGTATTACAACTGGTAAAAGAAGCCATTTTAAGCGGCGATGTGAAAAGCTATCTAAAAGGCGAAGTACTGGAGGCTGTTTTCCGCAAAGTGAACAACTATAACATCAAGCCAAAAACCGCCGCGTTATAAAAATATATGGAACTATTTTCATTACAGGGAAAAACGGCTATCGTGACCGGGGCACTAGGCCTTATCGGGCAAAAGCATTGCGAAGCGCTGGCTTTGGCCGGTGCTAATGTGGTGGCTGCCGATATGGACGAAAAAAAGGTGGAAGCCTTTGCCGCAAAGCTTGGCGCACAGCACGGCGGTTTAAAGATTGACGTAACCAGCAAACATTCGCTGGAAATTGCCCGCGAACAGATACTAACCCGCTACGGCAGTATAGATATACTGGTGAATAACGCTGCCATTAATGATATGTTCGAAAACCCGGCTATGGCCAAAGAGCTTTCGGCATTTGAAAACTATCCGCTCGCGGCATTTCAGCAATCGCTGAATGTAAATGTGACCGGCGTATTCTTGTGCTCACAGGTGTTTGGTACCGTGATGGCCGATCAGGGTTCGGGCAGTATCATCAATGTGGCATCTACCTATGGTATGGTAGGTCCCGACCAATCCATATACAAAAACCCACAGGGCGAACAGGATTTTTATAAATCGGCAGCTTACCCGGTAACCAAAGGTGCGGTCATCAACTTCACCCGTTTTCTGGCTGCCTATTGGGGTAATAAAGGGGTACGGGTAAATACCCTGTCGCCGGGTGGTGTAGAGAATAACCAGAACGATTTTTTTGTACAGAACTATTCGGCCAAAACATTACTGGGCCGTATGGCAAAGTCTAACGATTACCAGGGCGCGCTGATATTTTTAGCCAGCGATGCCTCCGCCTACATGACCGGCGCCAACCTCGTAGTTGACGGCGGATGGACAGCGATATAGCTTTTTAGTATCAAGTAGCTAGTATCAAGTATCAAGACCTCATTTTCTTATATGCATAATTTAAAAAATCTTGATACTTGATACTAGCTACTTGATACTAGCTTAACTACTTGATAATAAAGAAAATGCCACAGGAAAAACTACTTACCATTACCACTACGATACTGGTTTTGTGGGTAATATTCATTATTACCTGGGAACGGGTATCGCCATACCGTAAAGGGCTAAAATTTTTCAGAGAAGGTTTCTGGATCGATTTGGTATGGTATACGCTCATTCAAAGCTATTTTTTAAAGATCCTGATATTTGATTATATCATCGCCCCTATTCAGCACCATTTGGATTGGTCGTCCTTTCAGTTTGTAGCCCATTGGCCAATCGCTGTGCAGGTATTGTTTTTCCTGGTGACGCACGACTTGTATATCTATCTGTTTCATCGCTTACAGCATCGCAGCAAGTTTCTTTGGCGTACCCATGAGGCACACCACTCAGGCAAAGAGGTCGACTTTTTATCCGGCTCGCGCTCGCATATCATCGAAATTATCATTAACCAAACCATTGAGTTTGCACCCATTATTTTATTAGGTGCTGATCCGGCTGTAATACCCATCAAGGCCCTATTGGATGCCATGTTTGGCATGTTTATACACGCCAATGTGAACGTAAAACTGGGCAAGCTCAAATACATCCTCAACACACCCGAGCTGCATTTGTGGCACCATGCCAACTACATCGAAGTTTTCCATGCCAATTTTGCTACCAAATTTTCGATATGGGATCACCTGTTTGGCAGCGCTTACGATCCGGGACATCCGCCTGGCAATGAACGCGAAAACTGGGGACTGGGTTACGAATACCCCAGAGATTATTTTATGCAGCACGCCTTTTCGGTGAAACGTTTCGACGAAAAAAAGCTACTGAAATATAAATGGTTTGAACGTTACTATAATTTACGCCCGGCTATTTTATCTTTGTTGTTATCACCATGGCAAAAACATTATTCAAAAGCAGATGCTTTACCCCCATCTGCAACCATAGATACAACCATAACCACTCACCCGCAAGAGGAAATTTTGCAATAACCCGATAAAATTGGCCTGGATATACATCATCATAGCAGCAGTATTTGAAACCGCATGGACATTTTCGGTAAAGTACTTTAAATTAAGCGATCTTAAACTGCTTACCTGGCACAACTTTTACCGGGTTGATGTAAGCTTCCCTTTATTGGCGCCATTGCTGGGCTATATCCTGTTTGGAGTGTGTAACGTATATTTCTTCTCCCTGGCCATCAAAGAGCTCTCCACAGCCACCGCATATGCCATCTGGACCGCCGCCACGCTGGTATTCATCAAAATCGCCGAAATGGCCTTCTTCAACAAAACCATCACCTGGACCGAAGCTTTCTTCATCTCTCTCATCATGATAGGCATCATGGGGCTAAAATTCTCGGTATCGCATATTAATCAGGTACCTTAAGGGAGGATTTTGGAGCAAGGATTTTGGGAGCAAGGACTGAAAGAGTAAGAAACAAAGACTTTTAGAGCAAGGACAAAATATAAAACCATGTCATTGCGAACGGAGTGAAGCAATCTCCTCGCGTTTATACATACGACGAGATTGCTTCGTCGTTCCTCCTCGCAATGACATGATGGTTTTTGATCATGGTTTATGAACTATTGTCCATGAACTATGAACCACTATCCATAAGCCATGGACCATCGTCTATGGACCATGGACTAAAAACTACTTCGTCAATTCCGTTTCGTAGATCACCTTACCTACCTGGTTAATGGCTTTTACATTAAACTTATTGGCATTTACCGAAAAAGCCATAAAACCATGCTCCGAAGCCTGGAACTTGCTGTACGGGATGCCAGCGGTTACCGGAGTCAGCTCCGAACCTGCGCCCGAAATAAACTGATGTGTAAAACCTTCTGGTTTCAGGTGTTGCAGGGAATGGTCGTGACCCGAGAGATAAACGTCAACCTTGTGCTCTTCAAATATCTGCGGTAATATTTTTCGTACAGTTAAAGTATCAAAGTTGGCGATACGCGGACCAACCGTATAATACGGATGATGCCCAATCACTATTTTCCATTTCACATCGGCTGATGCTTCTTTCAAGGTTTTACGTAGCCAGTCCATTTGTGTGGTTACGTAATCTTTCAAATGCTCATGCAGCATGGGGTCGGTATCAATCATCACCAACAGAGCACTGCCCTTTTCTTTACCCAGCGAAACTTCTTTAGAATAATAGCGCGCCGGCATGTTCCACCGGCGGCTTACCTTGCTGTAACGAATCTGCGCGTCGGGATCGGTCAGGTAATCATGATTGCCTAAAACCGGGTACCAGTCGCACTGTAAAGAATGCGCGGTATAGATATTTTCAAAAGAGTAATGTATCTGCGGATCCATTTCGCTGATGATGCCTTTAGGATAAAAATTATCCCCTACCGATATCACAAAATCATTGGGATGCGTGGTGGCCCACTGCCCCATTTGTTTAGCAACTTCGGCCTGATCATATTCACCGTTACGCCCCCAATCGCCAACTGCCAAAAAGTGCAGCTTAAATTCATCGGCCAGGGCTGCCCTGGGCGATACATCATCACTGCCCAGGTGCGTAATCTTTTCATCAGCAAAAGCCTCTAAAGGACCAATTAATGATGTTCCAAGAGCAGTAAGCGTAGCGTTTTTTACAAATTCTCTGCGTTTCATATGTCAGGCAAAACCGTTGCTTAAATACCGGTTTTAAGGAGCCTAAGATATTAAAGAAAGCGCAGCACAAAAGGATAAGAAATGTTTAATAAATTGTAAACTCCATTGAAATAGGGTATCGACTCACCCCGACATCGCTACGCTCGTCACCCCTCTCTCCGCTTTGCGCATAGAGGGGAAAAAGATTTGTCATGCTGAACGGAGTGAAGCATCTATTATTGAACTTTTCAATTGTAGAATAGATCCTTCGTTCCTCAGGACGACAAAAATATAAAAGAAAGTACCCTCTTTGCGGCAAAGCCGGAGAGAGGGCGGTCCAGCGAAGCATAGACCGGGTGAGTCGGCTATACGCCTGGCTAATATATAGTAAGGTTCCATCACACCTTGCCAATCTCCTGCGCTACCCGCTGTGCCGAGCGGATACATGATTCCATCCCCCGGCTCATATTATCGGCGTAAGTACCCGCGAAATAAATACGCCCCTCAGGCAGCATCACCTGCGGCCAAAATTTACGCATGGTACCTATCGGGAAAGGCTGCATTTCGCAAGCCGGGGCAAAGCGGTCCTTTGTCCAGTCGAAAGTCAGGGCCTGCTCTATCGTATCATGTTTACCCGGATAGACAGAGCGAAAAGCAGCCAGTACACGTTCGGGCGAAATACCACCCGGACCAAAAGCTTTCAGGATCACCCGCCGGGTATCTACCTCGTTGGTTTCTTCCCATATCGATGAAATATCCGGGTGTTCAAACTCCATATTGATGGTTTTAAACCCGTCATCGAGCCAGAACCTGGAACTGGCCTCAAACACATAAAAAGGATGTGAAGAATAACCCATGCGGTTAACCACATACTGCTTAGCCGGCGACAACGGCGGGCTAACCGGGATATTTTTAAAAATCGGCAGCGTGATACAGTTCACCAGGAAATCGGCTTTCATTTCCAAAATTTGAGCAGTACCATAGGCTTTGTATGATACCGTTACACCAGCGGCATCATGTTTAATAGCCGTAACCGGATGGTTGAGTTTTACCCTTGCACCCAGGCGTTTGGCAAAAGCGATGGGCAATTGCTCATTACCATCCTTCAGGTGATAAGTATCTCCTTCTGATGGCGGTATTCCGCGGGATTTCATGATAGCCGATCTCCAAAGCGCGTACAGGGCATTGGTAGTACTTCCGCCTAAAAACTTAAGCGCTCCTGTCGAAGCACCTTCTTTTTTATAGATCTCGGCTATGGCTATCTGGTCATAATCATCATAACCCACACCAAAGGGCTGGTAGGAATCGGTAAACTTGCTCCAATATGGCTTCAGGTAGAAATCGCTCAGCGCATACATCGGATTTTCCGAAAGAAATTTGATCTCTTTTTCATTAAACCCGAATTTGGCCAGCACCGCAGGATCCTTCATCATTTCGGGTGTATAAAATTTGCCATCTATCATTTTCAGGGTATGATTATCCGGCGCGGCCTCTGAGCCTTCGGCATGCGGATATGGGATAGCTTTAAGTTTAAACTCCTCCACATATTCAAAAAAACGCTCGTAGCCCGGCTTGGTGATATGATCGGCCCCATAGTCGGCATAAAGACCATCAGACAAACCATCGCGCCCGGTAAATACGTGCCCGCCATAACGGCCGCTGGCTTCCAGTACAACTACTTCGTGCCCGGCCTTCATCAGTTCGTAAGCACAGCACAAGCCGGTTATTCCCGCACCTGCTACAATAACTTTTTTACCGCTTGCTGATATGGGCTTATCTACGGTGCTTGTACCACTTACTTCTGCCGCCTTGATGATCTGCCGACCTAAAACAGTACCGGCACCAGCCAGCAAAGTGCTTTTGATAAATACCCTTCGTTTGATGTTAGCCATCGTATTGTTTTTATAAGGTAAATGAATTGGTCTGATTCCCGTCCTCTCAGGGTCTCTCGAAGAGTACCCTGTGGTTCTTAAATTGTTATAAACCAAGCAGCTTCCGTAAGTTAATGATTGATTTTGACAGACACATCTAAATATAAATAATTAAATAGGATAGCAGAAAATGATGTGAATTGCAGGATGCCTCAGGGTCCTCTCCGAGAGACCCTGAGGAGACAAAATACACTATACAAAGTGTTTGATAAAAAAGCAATTAAAACATTTATCCATATTCAATATGAATATCACATTTCATTTAAAACCGAACTGTAATGGTTTAGCAGGAGGTATCTTTGTGTTGTAAATCAACATCTGCAGATTATGACAGGGACGGCGATAAGCAAAGGACACCAAACAAAATCACCCTTTATTTTTATAGTAGGCACTACCAGTCTGGCCTTTGTGGTATCACAACTGGACGTATCCATTGTGAACATTGCGCTGCCGCAAATATCTGCCTCATTCAAGGCTGATATCAGCGAGCTGCAGTGGATTGTTGACGCCTATACCATCGCCTTTGCGGTGCTGATGCTTTCGGCAGGTGGCATGAGCGACCTGCTGGGCTCAAAACGACTTTTTCAGTTTGGCTTACTGGTATTTGGCATCGCCTCGGCAGGTTGTGGCTTTGCTTGGAACCCGTTTAGTTTGATCGCCTTCCGGGTGTTGCAGGGTGTTGGGGCGGCAGCCATGATCCCCAGCTCGCTATCTATCTTAAACCAAAGTTTTGCTCATGAACCTACCCAACGAAGCAAGGCTGTAGCCTGGTGGACAGCCGCCGGCGGTGTATCCATAGCCGCAGGCCCCATCCTGGGTGGTCTGCTGATGCATGTGAGCAACTGGCGGATGATATTCTTTGTAAACGTCCCTATTTGCCTGATCGGCATCCTGCTCAGTATCAAGCTTACCGAAAGTGAAAAACACACCAATAAAGGCTTCGATATTCCCGGTCAGTTTACCTGGATGCTGGCCCTTACAGCGCTTATCGCCGCCATTATTGAACTGCACCACCTCGGGTTTAACAATCCCATCATATACGGCGCGTTGATATTCAGCGCCGTCATGTTCATCATTTTTCTGCGGATAGAACAAAAAGCCAAATCCCCGATCCTGCCGCTTGATCTGTTTAAGTCGCCGGTTTTTAATGTGCTGGTACTGCAAGGCATTGTATTGAATGCCACCTATTACGGAACCGTTTTTGTACTGAGCCTATACCTGCAAAATGTGCTTGGCTATCCTTCGCTTACCGCGGGCATGGCCTTTTTGCCGCTTACTGCCGGATTTATCATCTCTAACCTCATCAGTGCCAGGCTCATGGCTAAATATGGTACGCGCGTACCCATCATCACCGGGCTCACTATTGGAGCTATCGGTTATGCGGGGCTGCTCATCGCTCACGCCCATACACCCTACTGGCAACTGTTTTTTCCCTTTATTATTATTCCCCTGGGTATGGGGCTTGCTGTACCAGCCATGACAACAGGCATCCTATCCACCGTGGCCAAAACCCGCTCGGGTACCGCATCAGCCGTATTAAACACTACACGCCAGGCCGCAGGTGCTATGGGGGTAGCTGTATTTGGTGCCATGACCAATGGAGGTCCCGGGGCTATAGTACATGCCATCACCATAAGCTCCCTTATTTCGGCAGCTGCTATTGTTTGTATCCTTTTGTTGATTTACCGGTATCTGAAGATAAGTAAATAGCGAATGCCTCAGCCCGGCATATTACCACGAGCAGAATAAATGACAATAAAACCATGTCATTGCGAGAAGGAACGACGAAGCAATCGCATGCTATACAGAGCCCCAAGGTATAGTTCGCGATTGCCACGCTACGCTCGCAATGACACTCTGAAACTTTTATCCTACTAAAATTTTCCGTATCTTTATATCAATCAACAGCCCGGATGTCTTTTTATAAGGCATCCGGGCTGTTTTGTTAAGGTGGAAACAAGACCAAAAACCGCCCGTTTGGCATATAGTTATTTGACAATCAATTATTTAATACTTTTTAAACCAAAAAAAACGCATCTAAACGGTCTTGAAATTTGTTAAAAAGTGTTAAAATCGATGGTTTTGAATAATTTTCAAGCTGTTTTCACCCCTGTTTCGATCAAAAAATTGTTAAAATTTGAGGTTTAAAAAGTTTTTTTGACCATATTCATCCCATCACCAAAACAGAATAAATAACCATGCCCGATAAAAGAGTAGTTTTTGATTTTGATATTTCTTTCACCAATGGCGGTGGTATCCAGGGCCAGGATTTCCGGCTGGATATTGCCGGCGATACCATCAGCGACCAGGAACTGGCCGACTATATTGTAAACGATATGCAATTGCTGATGGTTGGTAAAGTTGCTATCCTGAATAAATACTACATCGACGAACCACATAAACGCCAGCCAGTTAATATTTTACCCGATGATAAATACATCGATCTGAGTCATACCATTTTCGATGGGCTGGTTACTTATAAAGGCCTGCCCTCGCCTATTATTTGCGATTACCTAAGTCGGGAGCAATCCAAAGCCAATTATGAACCGGGAACGGAGTTCCAGATAGGAAAAATAGAAATGGTGACCAATACAGGCACTTATATAGACTGCCCATTCCACCGTTTTGAGCATGGCAAGGATTTATCCGAAATAGAACTGGAGCGTTTTGCTGATCTTGATGCCATCACCATTAATGCCGAAAATGCAACCGAAATCGGCAAGAGCTATTTTACTGGCAAAGAGATCCGGAACAAGGCAGTATTGGTTTATACTGGATGGGCAAAACACTGGAACACACCTCAATACTTTGAAGGCCATCCCTACCTTACCGCTGAGGCCGCCGAATATCTGGAAGAATGCAATGTAAAATTGGTTGGAATCGATAGCCACAACATAGATGATACCCGGGGCAAAAGCCGCCCGGTACATACCACTTTACTGGGCGCCGAAATATTGATAGTTGAGCACCTTTGCAATCTGGATAAACTACCGGAAAGTGGCTACAAATTCAACGCTGTACCACCCAAATTTAAAGGTGCAGGTACGTTCCCGGTAAGAGCCTATGCCAGTTTTAATTCCTGACAGCTTATATAGTTTGACGAACCCTTGGCCTATTTAAAACTATTAAATCGTTCAATTACTGCTTCTTTAAATCCTGGCAAAGTGGTAAGATCGGTATCCCAAAGTTCCGTATTAGTTAATATGTGGTGTATAGCTTCATCGGCTCCTGTATTTGTCCAAACCGTTGCAAAGTATTCAGCAAGGTTATCGGTAACGCGATACTCCCGCTCGTTTATTTTTCCGGTGTAATGGCCATCGTTATTTAATTTGATTTGCATAAACCGGATGAAAGCAGCAAAGCCCAGTACCATATGCTCCGGGATGCTGTTATTTAGCTTATAATGATTCAATAACAATGGAATCACCCTCATTTTGATCTTGGTAGTGTATTGTACCGAAATACTTAACCATTCATGCCTGATGTATGGGTTACGAAACCTGTCGAGCACCTTGCCGGCAAAATCGACTGCTATATTTTCATCAATTTTATAGGGTATAGCGGGCAATATCTCGTTAAATATTAACGGTGTGATGAAATTTAAAAAAGCATCATCACTCATGGCTTCTTTTACCGTGACAAAACCCTGTAAGATGGCCCAGGCGCAGCTTAAACTATGCGTCCCGTTCAGTAAGCGTAATTTAAGTTCCCTGAATAATTCAATGTCAGACGTAATGACAACACTTTCATCAGCTTCATAAAATGATAATACCGATTTTATATGATCATCACCTTCAATTGCCCACAGACTATATGGTTCTGCGATGATACTTAAGTTGTCTGTATAACCACTTTTTGTTTCCAGTTCATCGTTAAGGGCCTTATCTGGCCTCCCGGGTACTATACGATCAACCAGTGAGTTACAAAATCGGTTATGGCTTTCCAGCCAATCCATAAATGCAGGCTCCAGCTTGTTCAGATGTGCCAGTTCCAATATGATCGACTCTAATTTTTTACCGTTATCCGTTATCAGCTCGGTAGGTATAATAATCAATCCGCTATCGGCACTACCATTAAAAGCCTGGTATCGCTTATATAAAACAGCCAGTAATTTCCCTGGGTACGATTCAGGAGGATGCTTGCTGATATCTTCTTTTACCAATTTAATACCCACTTCTGTGGTATTGGAGATCACAACCTGTAAATGAGGACTTTGAGCAACTTCTAAAATGGCGTTCCAATCGTTTGTAGCCGATAATACGCGACTAATGGCCGAGCATATAACCTGCTCATTTATTTCTTTTCCGTTTTCAATACCTTTTGTGTAAACGGTATACAAACCATCCTGTTTATCAAAATCAGTTGCAGAACCTGTATCGGTCGACTTTACGACTACTATTCTACCATTAAAAATGCCGTTACGATTGGCTTTATCGATAAAATAATCTGGCAAACCGCGTAAAAGCACTCCGGTGCCAAATTGTAACACTTTTTCAGGAAGTTCAAATATTCGCTCGCCAGGAAGGCTCTGCTCCGGCAAATTGATTTTGTTTAAATTATATCTTGATAAGATCATGTACTCAATAAAAAAATGGATTTATCGGTTTTGTTGGTTGATAGTTATTAGACAATAAGCCTTACCAAATCAACGGTAAAGCTTAATTACTAAACAAGGTTAAGTACAAGTAGCTAATAAAAAAAAGATATACCGCATTAAAACCGTGCAAACGTTCCCGGAAACGTTTGCACGGTTTAGCGCATTCAATTGTATCCAAATCGGCATAGGAGATGTGTAATTTTACGTTAACTTAGCCCAATAACCGTGAACCCCTATTATAAACCAATGATTATGCTGGTCTCTTGAAACACCAGTACGCTAAATTATGTTCGAATCTTATACCATAAAAGATATAGCAAAGGCTCTGGGTCTGTCCACATCAACAGTTTCAAGAGCTTTAAATGGGAGTTATGAAATAGGTGCCGAAACCAAGAAATTGGTACTGGAGTATGCTGAGAAAGTAAATTACAGGCCAAACCCCATAGCGTTGAGTCTTAAAGAACAAAAGAGCCACTCCATTGGTGTTGTGGTATGCGAGGTTGCCAATACTTATTTTTCGCAGGCTATTAATGGGATCGAATCGATTGCCTATAACCGCGGGTATCATGTTATCATCACTCAAACACATGAGTCATTTGACCGGGAATGCACCAATGTAAAGCACCTATTATCAAGACATGTAGATGGCTTGCTGGTTTCCCTATCTGCCGAAACAACCGATACTTCACAATATCAATATCTGCACGAAAAAGGATTTCCTATCGTATTCTTCGACCGTGTTGCAGCGGATGTTAATACCCATAAAGTAATCGCTAACAACTATAAAGGATCATTTGATGCTGCAGAGCTTTTAATCAATACCCGTTTCAAAAAAATAGCCCACCTCACCAGTTCGAATAACCTGTCGATCACAAGGGAAAGGTTCAACGGTTTTAAGGCAGCGCTTGATAAACATAACCTTGATTTTAAACCTGGTTATCTAAAACATTGTAATCACGGAGGTATGATTCAGGATGAGGTAGAGTTTGCCCTTAAAGAATTATTAAATATGGACGACAGGCCCGAAGCTATTTTCGTTGGCAGCGACCGCCTTACTATCAGTTGCATGCATATTTTAAAAAAGCTCGGTATTAAAGTCCCTGACGACATAGCTATTGCCGGTTTTACAAATTCTGACGTGGCTGAGTTGTTTGACCCGCCGCTAACCGTGGTAAGGCAACCGGCATTTCAAATAGGGCAGCTGGCTACCGAAATGCTGATCAAGACCATTGAAAGCAAATGGCCTGTTGAGGAATTTACTACAGAACAAGTAGAAACTGAACTGATTGCACGCGCATCATCTCAGAAACAGCGTTAACATAAACGCGCTCCCTGCCCCATAAAATTCTCCTCAACAAGCCTGGAATTGTTTAAAAAACATTCATGATCAATTGTAATGCGCCATATTTATGTTCCGGACTAAACATAGCTGTCGCGGAAATTGGCAGGTGATAATTGAAAAGCACCAGATCCTTATCAAACGTTAAACCTGTATTTACAATATTAGGTTTTGATCCGTAAAAGTTTTGATCACGACCAAAAGCGAAGGCACCTGCTGCAAAAATGTGCAGATCAGAGGTTCCCTCTTTCCACAGTCTATAATCCAATATCACATAATTAGAGTAGGCATTGCCTAAATCACCATTACTTTTCACATAGGTATCCCGCCCCTGCACAATGGTGCTCCAATTGATACTCAGCGGAAATGAATCTTTAAATTGATAGCCTACAGTAACATCAATAAAGTGTGATGTGCTTGCTTTATTATAGTTAAACAGATCGGCATTGGGATAATTGGTAAAATTGTTAATATCCCATACCGAGGCGCTGAAGCCTGATTTTTTATCTTTATAGCTTACGTAGTAGTCAAACTCTTTGTAATCACCCGTAAAACCCGCACCGCCCCAAAAGCCCACAGCAAAACTGCCATCGCGGGTGGTATAATGCATATCTACGTCGGTTATAGGAGCATTTGACACCTTAAATCCGCGCCATATATATAATGATCTTACCTGTAAATTAGCATCAAACGGGCGATATTTTTTTACAACAATTGAGTCTTTTTTCCTTGCTGTGGTGTCCTGGGCCCTACTTTGAAGACAAAGGCATAGCCCAAGTATGGCCAAAAGGCCAACTTTATAAATCGTTTTCATAAAACTCTGGTTTTAAAAAGAAATAATAATTGGTTTATATGTTAATGACCCAGGTTAGTATATAAAAAGGCAGCTATCGCAGCACCAATTACAGGGCCTATCACAGGTATCCAGGCATACGCCCAATCGCTGGTACCCTTGCTCTTGATGGGTAAAATAGCATGCATAATGCGTGGCCCCAGGTCACGGGCCGGATTAATGGCATAGCCCGTGGTACCACCGAGTGACAAGCCAATTACCCAAACCAGTAAAGCCACAGGAATGGCACCCACCGATCCTAAACCAACAGGTGTTTTACTTGGGGTGATCTCTGCGCCTGATATATAAAATATGGTAAAGAGTAGCACAAATGCACCGATGATCTCGCTAGCTATGTTTGATTTGTAATTACGAACTGCAGGCCCGGTACAAAAAACAGCTAATATCCCGCCTGGATTATTGGTGCGTTGAAAATGGTCGTAGTACATCAACCACACTAAAAAAGCGCCCAAACAGGCCCCTAAAAGCTGTGCAGCTATATAAATTGGCACACTGGCCCAGGCAAATTTACCGGCAATGGCCAAGGCTATGGTAACCGCGGGATTTAAATGCGCCCCGCTATATGGCCCGGCTACAACCACACCTACAAAAACAGCCAGTCCCCAGGCGGTGGTGATAACTATCCAACCGCTATTATTCCCTTTGGTATCATTTAAAACAACGTTGGCAACTACGCCATCGCCTAAAAGTATAAGCAACATGGTGCCCAACAACTCAGCTATGAATGGTGACATATTGAAATTAAAATTAATGGTGAATAATCAAATTAATTAAGCCTCAGGCAGTTCATCGGTCCAGGATTGAGCGGCATGAATAGCTTTTTTCCATCCTTTGATACCTTTTTTAATCTCAGAAAGATCAGCCTCCGGCGTAAACTCCTTTTCTGATTTCCATAGCTGTTGTATTTCCTCCACGTTTTTCCAGTATCCAACCGCCAAACCTGCCAGGTATGCAGCACCCAGGGCCGTTGTTTCAACCACATTTGGCCTGATCACTTTACAATTCAGCAGGTTTGACTGAAACTGCATCAACAGGTCATTTGCCGTAGCGCCACCATCAACCCTTAATTCTTTAATTTCCATCCCGCTATCAGCCTCCATCGCTTTGAGTACATCCATCGTTTGGTACGCAATGGATTCTAACGCTGCACGGGCAATGTGCGATGCAGTAGTTCCGCGGCTTAAGCCAACAATAGTCCCGCGAACATCCGGTTTCCAATAAGGTGCACCCAAACCGGCAAAGGCAGGCACAAAATATACACCCTGGGTATCCTCAACTGCAGAGGCCAATTTTTCTACATCGGCAGATGATTTGATGATGCCCAATCCGTCGCGCAGCCATTGTACTACTGCCCCGCCAATGAATATACTGCCCTCAAAAGCATATTGTATTTTCCCGTTAATTTTCCAGGCAATGGTAGTTAAAAGATTATTTTTTGATTCGATAAACTGATCGCCGATATTCATCAGCATAAAACATCCGGTTCCGTAAGTGTTTTTAACCATGGCCTTTTCAATACACATCTGCCCAAAAAGCGCAGCATGCTGATCGCCCGCGATACCTGCGATAGGAACTTTGGAGGCGAAGATGGTTGTTGCTGTTTCACCATATATTTCACTGGATTGTTTTACTTCGGGTAACATACTTTTGGGCACACCCAATAAAGCAATCAGTTCATCATCCCATTGTTGAGTTTGAATATTGAAAAGCATGGTACGGCAGGCATTGGTGACATCGGTAATGTGCACACGCCCGCGGGTAAATTTCCATACCAGCCAGCTATCTACCGTACCAAATGCTAGTTCGCCTTTCTCGGCCTTTGCACGGGCACCTTCTACATTGTCCAGTATCCACCTGATCTTTGATCCGGAGAAATAGGCATCGATCACGAGTCCTGTTTTGGAACGGATCATATCTTCATGCCCATCGTGTTTTAATTGATCGCAAAAAGCAGCGGTACGGCGATCCTGCCAAACAATAGCATTATATACCGGCTCGCCTGTATTCCTATCCCATACGATAGTAGTCTCACGCTGATTAGTAATACCTATAGCTTTCAGATTGGTACCGTTTATGCCCATCTTAACGGTGGCTTCTGCCGCTACACTGGCTTGTGTCGACCAGATCTCATTCGGATCATGCTCAACCCAACCTGATTGAGGAAATATTTGTTTAAATTCTTTTTGGGCAACAGATTTAATTTGCCCCTTGTGATCAAATACTATAGCTCTCGAGCTGGTAGTTCCCTGGTCTAATGCTAAAATGTAATCTTCCATAATTTACGTTCTTCTTTGGTTTTATAATATAATTGGTTGGCCTCACCCTGCCCCTTCCAAAGGAGAGGGTTCAAAAAAGCAATTTTAAGTCCTCTCCTTTGGAGAGAATTATTATATGAGAGCTTCGTGAGGCTTTGGTTATTTATACTTTTTTGGATTGATAAGGCTCAAGCAGGTAACCATTGGCTAAAACGGTAAAAGACGCTACCTGCTCCTTCTCCCAGGCGGCATCTTTATTGAGTTCTTTGGCTATTAAACCGGCTACAGTTGGGGCCATATCAATGGCAGCACGGGCATTCAGGAATAATGACCGTACCCGGCGTGCCAGGATATCTTCTACATTACGGGCCATTTCATGCCTTACTCCCCACACCACCTCGGCTTGTAAATAAGGCATATCCGGGTGCATTTTTTTACCCCATTCGGCATTTTCATTTACCAATGCCAGTAGCTCAGCTTCGTCGCTGCCATACACATATAAATGATCGCTCCTGTCAACATTAAGCTTACTGCCATGTATCGACAAGTCCTTGGTAACACTTGGCTTTGGTTCCAGCTTACCTACTTCAATGGCTTTATCAATAGTATCCTGCCCCATCCTGCGGTAAGTTGTCCATTTACCACCGGTAATGGTGATGAGGCCAGAATCGGAAACCAATAATTTGTGACTACGCGAAATCTCCTTTGTTTTTGATGAGTCACCTTCCGGAGCTGCCAATGGACGCAAACCGGCAAATACACTGAGCACATCATGGCGGGTTGGGGCTTTGGTCAGATATTTTTCGGCTGTCCGTATAATAAAGTCGATCTCTTCTTCCAGAGCCCGTGGTTCCAGACTATGTTCATTAAGCGGGGTATCTGTTGTACCTACTACCAGTTTATCGTGCCATGGCACAGCAAACAGTACCCGCCCGTCTTCTGTTTTGGGGATCATGATAGCATCTTCTCCTGGCATGAATGACCTATCGAGCACCAGGTGCACACCCTGGCTTGGCCTAACCATCGGCTTTTTACCGGGTTTATCCATCTGCAACAAGTCATCAACAAATACACCTGTAGCGTTAATAACCGTTTTACATTTAATGGTATAGGTTTGATCGGTTTCCATATCGGTAGTAATTACCCCGGATATTTTCTGCTGATCGTTTTTGATCAGGCTAACTACGCGAAAATAGTTCAATACGGTAGCTCCTTGCTCCAATGCGGTTTGCGCCAGATTAACTGCAAGGCGCGAATCATCAAACTGACCATCATGATATACAACCCCGCCCCTTAAACCTTTTTGGTTGATAGTTGGCAGCTTGCCGATCACTTCTTTTTTAGAGATATGTTTTGCGCGGCCAAAACCAAGTTTTCCGGCCAGCAGATCATACATGGTTAAACCGATAGTATAAAAGGCTCCTCCCCACCATTCATAGTTGGGAATAACAAACGATTCGTTTTTTACCAGGTGCGGCGCATTTTTCAATAACAGACCGCGCTCATACAAAGCTTCACGCACCAGACCGATATCGCCCTGGGCCAGGTAGCGCACTCCGCCATGCACCAGCTTAGTGCTTCGGCTGGATGTACCTTTGGCAAAATCGGCCTGCTCTAACAACAAGGTTTTATAGCCCCTGGAGGCGGCATCAACCGCGGCACCTAAACCGGTGGCCCCGCCGCCTACTATCACCACATCCCAAATTTTATTAGTATCGGTTATAGATTTTACAATATCGCTTCTGTTAGTTGCAACCATGATCTTTATATTGTTATATTTTATTAATCAGTTTCGATTATTAAATCAAATTTATAAATAATAACAATTAGAAACAAAACAAAACTAATTAATAATTAATTTTTAACAAAAAGAGAACAAAAACTTCCATTTAGAATAAAAATCATATCAAAACAGCACATATCGAAACACATTTAAAACAAAACGAAATTAAAAAGAAGAAAATCTGAAATCCATGTTAATCAAAGCCACTGCACCATAAATCCCATCTCGGTACTACTTTATCCTATGAATTGAAATTTTACCGATAACATTTAGACAAAAAGTGGGTTTACACTTTTTTCAAAGAAATCACATTCAATTAATTGATTATCAACAATATAAATAAATATTAACCCTAAATTGTGTAAACCCATGTAAACCCACTTTTTCAATGGAATCAACCCAAGACCATGTGAATAAATCAAAAAAAAGAGGCTGATCATGATTTATGATACAGCCTCTTTCTATTAAAAGATTGAGTTTCTAACGAAACATGAAGTACTTAATTAAAAGTTAGGTTTGTTTACATCCCACCACAATCTTGTGCCCCCATTATCCGGACCTCCCAAAAGTTGAACACCTCCTTGTACACCAGGAGCATTTCCGGTATACTCACTTAAAGGATAAGGTAACCGACGTACCTGTATTTTGGTATCGATGGTTCCGTTACTGTTATTATTTACAACAGGGAACAATTTGGGATAACCTGTACGGCGGAATTCTGTCCAGGCTTCCTGCCCCTCAGGGAACATGGCCAACCATTTTTGGGTGATGATACGCTCCAGTTTAACCTCGTTATTGGCAGCAGGATCCCATTTAATGGTAATGTTTGATAATGCTGGTGAGTTGTTAGCTGCATTTTGAGGATCTGTGTAAGCTGTAGGCGTGCTGGTACCGTCGGCAATAAAAGCCGCTGCACCTGCCGCAACACCATACTGCGTCATGGAAGTACTGATACCGGTTTCATAATTGGTTTGAGCATCACCTGCACCTGTCCAATTTCTTAACGCTGCTTCGGCTTTCAGGAACCATACTTCTGCAGCTGTCATAAACAATTCAGGCGCCGCAGCTGTAAACGTATCATTGAAATTATATACGGAATAACCAGAATAAGCTGGTTTAGCCGGGATGTCTGAACCAATACGGATACCTATATATTTACCTTTATAGGCAGCTCCCGGGAAAGTAAACTTAGGATCGGTATTGGCAGGTGAAAAATATTTACTAATACGCGGATCATTATATCCTACCATGTATGATTGTATAGATGCGCTCATTGAATTATCTGTATAACTTTCTGTTATTACAAAATAATCATTTTGCCCGCTTCCGGCGATAGCCGCGTTATCGGTAACCGCCGAAAGCAAACCACCTGGCGCGCTTAACGCTATTTGGCCTTGCTGCTGAGCGGTTACCGCATCAACCTTTACAATATGCATAGCCAGGCGCAATCTTAATGAGTTAGCCAGTTTTAACCATTTGGTATAATCGCCACCATAAACCACATCAGATTTTGCAAAAGGTGTAGCACCTGGATTGGCTGCTATAAAGGCCCGCAGGCTTGTTGTTGCGGTATCAAGTTTTAAAAACATTTGTTGATAGATACTTTGCTGGCTATCATAAGGAATAGAGATTAATGATGAACCCACCTTGCTATAAGGAGCCGGTCCAAACTTATCAGTTACCCTGTCTATTGCTTCAACCTCCAATATCAAGGCAATTGCCCAAAAATCAGGCAAAGCGGTTTTAACTGATAATGGCGGCGGTGCTAATTTATTTTTAATAGGACCTAAAATTTTCGTATAAATCTCATTGAACGCATGCTGATTCCAGGCATCAACAAAAACATAGTTCATATTGTACAATGTTCTGCCAAAAGTTTGAGGTGGGGTTGAATAACCCGCGTAAGCATCGGCATTCAGGTTCTGAGCAACCTGGTAATTCTGGAATATTTGTTGTTCGATCGGAATAAACAGGGTTGGAATTTTCAGGTCCTTATCAGCAATACCGGTTTGATCTGTATTATATTTCTCGAAATTCTTTGTACAGCTGTTTAGCCCCAATATCGCCACCAGGCAAAGTGCAATCATATACGGATTGCAATTGCGGTATTTATTAAATTTATGATTCGTTTTCATTGCTTTCAATTAAAAATGTACAATTAAAGAGTAACATTCAGATTAAATCCATAGTTACGTGTTGCCGGCTGATTAAATACGTCAACACCGCCAAGACCGTTTGCAGTTGACGAAGTAACTTCCGGATCATAAGGCGCTTTTTTATAGAAATAGATCAGGTTTCTTCCGGTAAGAGACAATTTCACAGCTTTAACAGCCGAAGTTTTGGGCAATTGGAAAGTGTATCCTAATGCAGCCTGGCGTAAACGAACTACGGTAGCGCTATAAACATACTCGCCTAATGCCGCATTACGGCCACCAATAGAAGTATACCATTTTTGCGCATCAACATTAGTTACCGGGTTACCACTCGGATCAACACCATTTATTTTTACGCCCCCGGCAGCCCGGGCATCGCCGTACGCCTTCGATACGCCGTACGAATCTAAGATGGATTGCATAACAGATACTACCTGTCCGCCAAATTTGCCGTCAACCAATAGATTTAACGAGAAGTTTTTGTAATTGACACTATGGTTCCAACCTAATTGAAATTTTGGCTGAGGGTTAGCTATTTTACTAAAACCAGCGCTTAATAAAGGCAATCCCTGTGCAGTGATCATTACCCGTCCTTGTGCATCACGTTGCAATGTCTGACCCCAGATATCGCCAAATGATCCGCCTTTGGCCAGATATGACTGATAACTGTTACTGTTGGTTAACTGTAAGAGATTGATACCATCTTTTGAATCAACATCAATAATTTTGTTAACATTCTTTGAGCCATTAATAGAGCTGCTCCAGCTAAAATCTTTAGATGTTACCAGGTTGTAGCCCAATGTAAACTCAATGCCCGTGTTTTGAATATTTCCGGCATTTACAAAACCAGCGCCATATCCTGATGGTGCTGGTGGAATAACCGGAATGGATTGATTATAGGTATTTGATTTATAATAGGTAAAACTAAAAGATAGCTTATCATTCATAAACCGCAAGTCAGTACCCAATTCAAATGATTTGGTTTTTTCTGGTTTAAGAGAAGGGTAAGGAGGCCTGTTAGATAAGGTTACCCCATTTGAGCTTGGCGGATTGGTAACCCCTGTAGGATTAAGAGCAGGATTATCAGCCGCATTATTAACCGGATTAGCTGCATATGTCTGTACTCCATTACCTACCTGCGCATATGAACCTCTAACCTTTGCATAAGAAATAGCGTCAGGCAACTTAACCATCTCGTTTAAAATGAATGATAAACCCGCTGATGGATAAAAATAATGGTCAGATGCAGTAGACGCAAGAGTTGATGACCAGTCGGTACGTCCTGTGAGTGTTAAATACACCCAGTTTTTATAAGAAAGGTTAGCGTTGGCAAATACGGCTTGAAGCTGGGTATGAAAGTTAGGAACCGTATTAACACTGTTTGCTGAGTTTATACCTTGCGCCGCGTTAGAAACCTGGATATTCTGAATGGTAAACAAATTTGGTGTTATCAACCCGTAGCCACCAGGCCCTGAGCCCCAGTTAATACCTGATTGAAAATTATCAGTAATACTTGAACCAATTAAACCATCCAGTTTAAAATCAGATTTGCCGGGTAATGTAAAATTCACAATCACATCACCGTATTTTTGGTTCAATACCACATCTGATCCGCTATAGCTACCATTATTATTACCAGCCGCAAGGGGGGCCAATGTGCCCGCGTAATAACGCTGATCATAGCTATCGTCAATACGGTCAATACTTCCCCTGGCCTGTATATTAAGCCATTTGGTAAACTCATATTTAACGCTGGCATTCGCTAACACGCGGTTACGTTTTGAAAAATTGATATTGCGGTTAATGATCCACCATGGGTTTTGTTGAAGATCTTCCTGGTACGGCCAGTTTTGTGTTGGCACACCATTGCTGCCATTTGGCCCTTCATAGTTGGTTTTATAAGGTGTAATATCCTGCCCTCTTGGAAAAAGATATAAACCTGTTAAGGGATTAGTATAAAAGCCTATAGTTGGGCTATTATTTATTTGCTGCGTAATGTAATTTACATTACCATCTACGGTTAATTTATCAAAGAACTTAGCTGTTTCATGGAAGTTAATATTATTCCTGCCTAGCTTATTTCCAGGTTCAACACCTCTGGCTGTAACATTAGAATAAGAAAAATACGTTTGTGCGACTTCATTGCCTCCTGATAAGGTAAGTGAGTTGGTAAAGTTATTACCTGTTTGAAAAAACTTAGATAAATTATCGGGGGCACTTGAAATTTCAGGTCCAAAACTTGTGGTATTACCTTTACTGGTTACACCATAACGACTTTGAAACTCGGGCAGATAAGCATTTTTGTCAATGCTTGAAGATGATGAAAAATTAATTTGCATTTTACCTGCTTTACCTTTTTTAGTGGTAATAATAATAACGCCGTTTGCCGCCTGACTACCATATAAGGCAGCTGCTGTACCTCCTTTTAATACGGTAAGGCTTTCAATATCTTCAGGGTTTAGGTTGGATATACCATCACCGCCATCAGGCGTACCACCATACGTACTATTGGGTTGACCGTTTGCATTGGAGGCATTGCTGATAGGCACCCCATCAATAACATATAATGGCTGGTTATTCCCTGTAGCTGATCTGTTACCGCGCAATAATACTTTTGATGAGCCACCGACACCTGAAGCGCTCGGTGTAATGGTTATACCTGCTACTTTACCATTAATGGCGTTCATCAGGTTATCGCTTTTTACATTGGTCAATTCTGTTCCACCAACTGACTGGCTTGAATAGGCCAATGATTTTTCGGATCTTTTAACGCCCAAAGCAGTTACCACTACCTCGCCTAAGGTTTTTGAATCTTCTACAAGTACAATGTTCAAGGCGGCTGTTGAGCTTATAATTATTTCTTTTTTGGCGTACCCGACGTAACTGATAGCTAATGTTTCGCCAATGCTGGCTTGTACCGAAAAGGCGCCATTTACATCAGTTTGGGTACCACGGGTTGTTCCTTTTACTTGTACGTTTACACCAATAAGCGGTTGTCCGCTGGCGTCCTTCACTGTTCCTTTAATTGTTTCAATTGCTTTTACTGCTTGCCTGCTATCGCTCTTGGTCAAACGCGAATTGCTGCTTATTGCACTCATGTTTGCCTTCAAGTGAGCGTTAGCTCCCATAGCCAAACAGGGCATTATTAACGTGAGTAGTAATGTTTTTTTCATGATTAAGCGGTTATATTTATATTTAAAAATGTGGTTGTTTTTGCTTTACTATACTTGTGTTTTACTCATAGGCTGTTGTTTAAAGTGTGTATTTAAAATATCATCGTCTAAATATTCCATAACCAGGGCTGCTGCGCCCAAAAGCTCGGCATCAAAACCAAGTGACGAAATGAGTAGCTCTGTTCTTGCGGCTAAACGTGGAATACAGTATTTGTTTAACGCCTGCTGTATAGGTGCCAACATTATTTTAGCGGCTTTTGTACCCCGGCCACTTAAAATTATAGCCCGCGGATTCATAATATGTATCAATATGGCCAAGGCTTTACCTATTTTATAGCCTGCATCTGAAAGCAGATCTATCACGTACTGATCGCCAATGTCAATAGCATCAAAAATGGCTTTCGCGATCACTTCCAATGGCTCGTTAATAAATGATTTTAAGGATGATAGCTTGCCCTGTTTAATACCTTCTATCGCCCTTTTAGTTACAACCAGCATAGATGCCTCGGCTTCCAGACAACCTTGTTTACCACAGAGACATAGCGTACCATCTTCAGACAAAGGGATGTGGCTAAATTCACCGGCAAAACCATCGCTTCCCCTGAAAATATCACCGTTAACTATCATCCCTAAGCCAATACCCCAACCCAGGTTAATGACCATAGCCTGATCTTTTGACCGCGCCGCGCCAAATTTTTGTTCGGCCAACGCAATTAAGCTCGAGTCGTTATCAATATATACCGGAAGCCCGATAGCATTTTTTATGTAAGTGGTTAGCTTTTCGCCGCCTGAGTCCAGGTATGAGTAATTCATTCCGTCAGAAACACTAACAAAGCCTGGCATACCGATACCGATTCCCAGTACCCTGGCTTTATCTATACCACTATTTACAATACAGCTGTTAATATGCTCTATCAATTGCGACAAAGCATCAGGATTATCATTTAATGACAACGCTATCATTTTAACTTCCGTTACCGGTTCATTATGCATATCCGTAATTAACATCCGGGTAGAAAACTGATCCATCGCTATAGCCATGATGTACATAGCATCCGGTTTTACAGCGTACATCAGGGGTCTTCTTCCCCCGCTTGAAGCAGCATAACCAATTTCCGCTACAAACCCTTCTTTGATCAGCTGATTTATTATTTTATTTATTACAGGAATACTTTTGTTATAAATGGCGCTTAGTTCACTATATAAAAGCGATTTTTTAAAATACAATTGCTTTAAGATATCACTCTTTAATTGGGCACTTTTAATTTGCTTATGCCTACCTTCCATAAATAATTGGTTATTATTCAAACATAATTAATTAATTCTAGATTTTTAAGCAATCTTTTTGATTTTTTTTAATAAGTATTTGAATAAATAAAATAATTTTTTAAATTGATTGATATAAATAATATTATCTAATAAAAATTGCAATAATCATGAGCGATAATTATAATACTTACAATAATTAAGCTTTTTTGGCAAAAAGATAAGTTATATATTCATCTTGTACAGCAAGGCATAATTGAATGGCTGTATAGAGGGCTTTATGGATATAAGAACAATCTGGAGTAGTATATCTCTCACATTTTGCTACATTTATGCATAAATCGTTTAAACCTATGGATCTTATTATCAAAATATTCATTGGGCTGGTAGCCCTTATTCACTGTTATATACTATGGCTGGAAATGTTTGCATGGACAACCCGCGGCCCTAAAGCCTTTAACAAACCTCTGGCAGAACTAGAAAAGAGTAAAGTTTTAGCCGCCAACCAGGGCCTGTATAATGGTTTTTTAGCCGCCGGTCTTATCTGGACATTTTTTATCAATGATGCTAACTGGCACAATCATATTGCCTTGTTTTTCCTGATATGTGTGGCAGTGGCTGGTGTTTACGGGGCACTTACTGTAACCAAAAAGATATTCTTTATTCAGGCGGTGCCGGCGTTGCTGGCTATTATACTTATCCTGATCAGGTGAGAAAAACTTTTTAAACCTTGAATTTTAACAAATTTCTGTTCGAAATGGGATTAAAATCGATCAAAAACTGCTTGAAAAAACCTCATTTTAACACTTTTTAACAAATTACAACATGGTTTTGAGTAGTTTTTAAAACTTTAAAAAGTATTAAATAATTGATTATCAAATAACTACATACCAATCGATCGATTTTTGGTCTTATTTTCTCTTTAACCAAACAGCCCGACTCATCATTAAATATGAACCGGGCTGGTATAGATATAAATATACGAAATATCAGGGAGATTTTTGGAGTAAAGATTTTTTGGAACAAGGAGCAAAGATTTCCCTTGCCCTTTTATCCTTACTCTTTGTTCCTTCTATCCTTGCTCCAAAAGTCCTTGTTCCTTACTCCTCAAATCCTTGCTCAACCTCGCCGTTACCTTATCTGTACCCAGGTGTAGCTTTCGGGTTTCAGGGTGAATGTGCAGGTTATTTTATAATCACGGCTTAGCGCATATTTTTTGGCCGGACCTTCCTGCTCCTGAACCATAGCTGTGCTGGTGAGCCCGGTATAATACAACGGAATGGTGATGGTACGCGTGATGGCTTGCCTGAGCGGATTATACAGCATCAGCATACCTTTGGTTTGCAGATTAGGGTTTACGTGTAAAATGCCGTCCCAATCGCGGCCATCTGCCCGGCGCAGGTGGATGATCTGCGAGTTGAGGATATCGCGGTATTTTTTATACCAGTTAATCACTTTGATGACGGTTTGCTTAGTAGTTTCGGTATCATACAACCGCGGACCGCGATAACAGGCCTGCACCCCTGCCCCGTAATACTGGGCCATCAGTTGCTCGTAGTCCTTCAGATGGTCTTTTAAAGGTTCTAAAACCGCTTCCGGGCCGCCGCCCTGGTATTTGGTTAGTGGTACAAATCCCCAGCTCATGGAAGCTGTTTTTTCCCAGGTACCGTCAAAAATATTCTGCCGGTTCAGGATCATCTGGTCTTCGCGTGGCAATGAGAAATTCACTTCACGATAGCCGATACCTATTTTATTGGTGCCATCTAAAAAATACCAATCGGGCGCGTTGATGTAAACTCCTTTTTCGTGCAGGGAATGATACAGCTCCTTCTGGATCTCCATTTGTCGCCATTGCGAATCATCCAGACCTTTATGGCCAGGATGCGTTGTCGACGCGCATACATCGCCCGGATACGGGCCATCATTTTCCCAGATGTCGAAATCGGTTTGTGCGTAAAAGGTTTTAATCTTGTCGCGATAAGCCAGTCCCCATTTACTGCCAAAACAAGGCGCGTTGCCAAAGAAAGCGCCGCCTGGTTTGCCCGTTTTAGGGTCGATCACATCATCCTCATCACTGATCCTACGCGAGCTGAATAATGAATATCCGCCTATAAATACCTGCTTGTTGTGCGCATAAGCAGCCAGCTGTTTCCATCGTTTGATATTTGAGGCCGAAGTATCCTCCATATTGCAATGGCTGCCAAAGCTTAATATCACCGCCTCATAACCAGTTGCCGCACATTGATCTATCGCGGTGCGCACTTCCTCATCATTGCGGCTCACCAGGTGCATAAATATAGGGTTGGCGGTTGTCCATGGCGCTACGGTATTGTACATGGTACGAATGGCCAGTCCCCGGCGTTCCCGGTCGTAACTGTCCATCAACAGTTCGTTTGTCCGTACGGAGTTAAAAGTTTCCCCCTTTTGCAGGTCGATGCCGGGTGCTTTATCCGGATAGATCTCTAGCAAACATGGCGTCTGGTAATCAAAATTCACCTGTGAGGTATAGGTGGAATCAGCCTTCCAATGCGTGGTCTGATCGCTCAGGTCATAACGCATGGCGTTGTTAAAGGCATAATTGGTTTCGAGGTAAATACCCTGCGGTTTAGCCATATTGACGGGCGTACCCACTACGGCACTTTGCTCTTCTACCATACCCAGCACTTCGCTCACCACCCGGTTGATCTTGAATGACTGATCACTCTTATTATTGATGCTAAGCGACTTAATGATCAGTGGCAAGCCATCATATAGTTCATAGCTTACAGTTACCTCCAACCCCGCTAACTCAGGCGCGCCGGGCTGATAGTAAAAATCAATCTGTTGGCCACCAGGCTGATGATGATTGCTTGCCCAGAATTTACTTTTCCAGTTTAACCGGGGTGCAAGCGCTTTGATCTCGAATCGTTTTAACTGAAAATCATTTTTACCGGCACTGAAATTATCAATCCATTCGGGCAAAAGATAGGCGTTCTCCTTTTGGCCGATCAATCCGCCTACATTATAATTTTTGCCGTTGATGGTTAAACGGGCCTCGGGTTTAACCGATCGCAGCAACTGCTGACCGTTAACCAAATTGGTATAATCGGTACAAACCAGGTTAGGATTCAGCCTGAAAGTTCTTTTTACCAAACCGTTATTCAGCGTAATTTCCTTACCAGAAACCGAGGGTTTGATTACCGCTTTATAAGCTGCGGGATTAAGCAGCCAATCGGCCTCTGGCTTAGTTTGAGCATTAACGGGAACACATAGTCCTATCAGCATAAAAAAACCGATGATGACCACACATACATGTTTTGAGTTCAAGGAAGATATCATCATAGTGATTATTTATTTAGCATTAGCCTCCGTTGATTTTACCGATAAAGCTTTCAATAACTGGGATTTTGCCTCGCGGTATTTTTTTACCGATGTGTTGTAATCATTATAGCTGGTAAAAGTCTGAGCGATGATACCGGCGGCGACCGTACTATCTTTACTTTGCAGCATCCGCAACAGTTCATAATCCTCAATACCGATGCGGTGCGACTCAAAGCGCTGGGACGATAGTGGGCCATCCGTACCAGGGTAAATAATATGGGTATCGCCCGGCGGCAGTTCATTATTGAGTGCCGCGCCGGGGGCAAAATGATGCACCACACTTTGCTGTAAAGGATCCGGAACATGGTACTGGTTTAAGCCCCAGTGCAGAAAGCCTAACGTATTGTATTTGGCAGCGGCCCACCCAAAGTATACCTGCCGTAATCTTTCCTCATCCAACGTGCGGTTGAGCCATTTACCGCCTGGGGTTAAACAGGTATAAACCAACACGTTTTCGTTATGCTTTTTCCGTCCATCAAAAAAGGCCTGGTTTTCCTGGTAGTCATCAATGGTGGGGCACCACAGGTCGACACTACCGGCCAGGCTGTCTCTGTCATTAGTGGCCTCAATAATTTTTATAGCCGGATATATGGATCGTACTTGTGCCACTACCTCGCGGTAGCATTTGGACTGTATCTGTTTAGGTTCGTCGGATATATGCTGCAGCCAGCTGTGTTCCAGGTTGTTTTTAACGCAAAAGTTTTTGATCAAATGCACCATGGTATCTACATCCAATTTGGCTTCGGGCGTATGGTAGCGTCTTTTAGTCAGGGCAACTTTTAATTCCGGATCGTTCCAATCGTCATTATCGCCGCGGTACATGATATGTGGCGATTCAAAATATTTAAAACCATATTTTCTGAAAACGGCTATATAATCCAGCAGGCGTTTTTCGTCCAGTGCAATATGGTTATCGTGATAGCTCAACAGTTCGTCTGGAATATTGATACAATTTTGGCGGCCATGCGCCATCAACCTCGCATATTTATCAAGCATGGCAAACCAGTCTTTCGTCCAGCGTTCCACATGCTGCCGTTTTTCCATCTGCACGATATTAAACCAGTTAGTATAGAAAAATTGCTGATCGGCTACGGATGGCAATTTTACCGGGTAAACTTTTATGGTGAACACAGCCTTACTCTGCCACCCTTTTCCTTTTACCAGAATATGGCAGGTATAGTCACCGGCTTTGGAAATCAACGACCGGTCGATAGTCAATCTTAACGCGGTAAACCTATTGCTGCTTACTACCTGGGCCTGCTTAAGTGGCTGTATGGCCTCGTAAATACGAAAAGGTGCACGACGGATAACATAAGGGTTGATCTGGTGATTGTAGATTTCCGTTCTGCCTGTTAAACCTGTGTTCCGTTCCACAGGCACATCCAGCAGCTGGCTCCAGGCCGATAGCGGCACAGGACGCTTGTTGATATCTGCGGATACAGATATCTGGCTTCCCGGGGCAGTTTCGATCAGTAGATGAACATCGGCATTGGTGTTCAGGGGGAAATCCTCACGGTAATTGGCGCTATATTGCTCTACGTGGTTGGTATCGGGATATATGGGCTCTAAAGGATCGACTAATTTGATATTTTGCGCCCGGAGACTTGTTAATCCACCCAATATAAACAGGGCTAAGATGGTAGTAATTTTTTTGATCATTGGAAAAATCGTTTTTAAATCATGTGGTCGATAGGAGGCACCTAACGGAGCCTTTATAAAAATGTTTTTTTGCTATAAACAGGTTACTCCTCCGGAGTTTAACAGTTTGCCAAAACACAACTCCCGAGGCGTAACCATTTTGCAGATAAAATACCATAAGCATGCTTCGCCAGAGCTTAAAAGCCTGCTCAAACACAACTCCGGAGGAGTAACCTGTTTGTAGATAAAGTATAAAAAAGCATCGGCTCCGTAGGTGCCACCTATTTAAAAGCGGTTTCTCTATGCTGATCATGTATTCTTTTAGCTTTTTAAAGTTTAGGATTATTTCTCATTCGCAATTTCCTGGTCGGATAGTGCCCTGTTCCATATTTGCAGTTCATCTATTTTTCCGTGGAAGCCACCAATCTCCCGCAAGGGAAAAAATAGTGTTTCTACCTTACGCATCTTTGTTTTTTCTTTATCGGTAAACTGGATCCAGTTATCGTACAGTTTCTTTTGCAGTTGACCATTGATATATAAGCTTGTGCCTTTATTGGTACCGGAGATGACCACGTGTGTCCAAACGTTTTCGGGAATGGCATAATCAAAATCAAGATTATAACCATCCCGCGAGAAGCCCAGTTTGCCGGTGTTGCCTTGTTTTAATTTCACTATGGAGTTGGGGCCTTTGAACAATGTCACATCAGCAGCAGGGTTGTTAGCCGGATTGATCCAAAAGGAAACCGTATAATCATAACCGATTTCGGGATAAGGCAATGTGGCTGAATTTTTTTCGTCTGTAAATTCCAGGGCGTTGTCTTTTATGCCTTTGGTATAGGTAACTCCCTGAAGCTGTACCCGGTGGTCGGTTTTATCAAATGCAAAATGGGTAACAAAGGTGCTATCTGTTTTACTTATCCTACCCTTGATATTTACAGCCGGGCCTTCGCCAATATGTTTACTGGCTGCGGCAAAATCGGAGTAGGCGTTCTCCGTATGGTTTCCATCCCACATTTTTTGCGACAAAACCTGCATGGCCGGGAATACACGATCGTTCACATCTTTTTCGCTGATACCATTACCCACAATATCGTTCCATGCGGCAAAGGAGCCACCGATAATAGTGGGGTCACCAGCCGGGAAGCGCACATCGCCGATCATGGATGGTGTCCAATTGTCGTAAATGTTTTTATAATCCAGGTAATCATAATAATAACCGGCAGCGGGTACGATGTATAGCCAACCATCGGGCGTGCTGATCTGATTATAACCCAGTTTTTTCATATCGACAGGGTTGGCATAACCATTATACCAGGTATTCATGGTAACGTTTTTAACAGTCACAGGCGTGGTTCCTGCTGCATGTGTCAGCGCTCCCCAAACCCGCACATTTTTTCCGAAGCCTTGAACGTATTTGATAAAATGATCTGTAAAAGCGCGGAAAGCTTCCGCGTCTTTTTTGGCGTATTCGTCGGTACCGATATGGACCTCTTTACCTGTAAATACCGGGTGATCGCCGCTTATATATTCTTTCAGTATATTTTCGATAACGGTATAGGTAAGCGGATTGTGCAGATCAAGGTGATCCATGCCGTATAGTTTGCTGCCGATTTCAGGCACTACTTTGGTAAAAGCAAGAGCATGCGCGGGCACATCTATTTCGGGAATGATGCGTACGGCATAGTCGTTGGCCAACTGTTGTAGTTCAATAAATTCCTTTTTGGTGTACGAGCCATCTTTGGCGGTAAGACCGGGATAGGTTGTATTTTCTAACCGAAAAGCCGAATAAGTACTATCCCAGCTATTGTTAAAATATTTTTTGAAGCCATTGTCATTCAAATGGATCTGAAAATCGTTCATTTTATAGTAAGACATCAACTTTACATAGTCGCGTAAAAATTGCAGACTAAAAAACTTACGCCCATCATCCAGTACAAAACCCCTCACTCTAAATTCGGGATAATCACGGGCGATGCCTTTGGGGATGCTGGTTTGATGCTCCAGTAATTGCAATAAAGTACGTGTGCCCCAAAACAAACCCTGGTAATGAAGCGCGCTGATGGTGACATATTGATCAACCTTAAAATAATAACCCTCTTCGCCAATGCTTTTATCCGATTCCTGCAGGGTTAAAAAGATATCTCCCTTTTCGGGCTTGCCGGTTACTATGGGTAAACTTAATCCTGTTTGTTCTTTGATCTCTCGTTTTAAAATGGCGGCTACTTTTTGCAGTACATTTCTGTTTGCGGTATGCAGTACTATTCGGTCGGAAGATGTTAACACATAATTCCCCTGACCGCCGTGCCACTCGCGCAGCGCGGGGATAACAAAGGGCTGAGCATTGATACCTTTGCCGGCAAATTTCCCGGGTACGGTTACCTGCTTGGTAACATCATATTTAAGCGTGTCTGTTTGATTGCTAATCAGTTGAAAATACAGGTTTACCTTGCTTTCTACCAATGGAGTAATAATTGCACCCGTGCTATCAATGATGGGCGAGCGGTCGCTGCCTTTAAATAGCAAATGATACCCTTCAGGGCTTTGTGGCGAAACTATCTTTTTATCGCCGGGTTGTATAGCGCGGACTTCCGGTACGGCCGGGACTGTTTTGTTTTTTGTTTGAGCCAAGCCAAGCTCTGACATAAGCAGGATTGCAGGTAATAAGGCTTTGGAAAGATGTGATAATTTTGGTACGGACATGCTATTGTTTAGTATTTCTGTTGATGATGATCAGGAAAAAGTGATATGTAAAGTTTGATCCCGGGGAACGGTGATCTTTTTATTAAAAGAAAGTAGCAGGGCATTACCATCCTGTTTGAAGTTTACAGAAACAGGAGTTTTACCCAGCGTTACCGCTACCGAGCTTATTTTGCCTCCGGCGATCTTTTCCAGGGCGATATCTTTAAGTTCGAGTTTGCCGTATTTCAATTCCAGGGCATGCGTCTGCTTTGCCCCTGCTTGCTTTTGGGTGTAAGTGCCCCAGCCTTCAGCGGCGGTAAAGGGAGCTTTAAAATCTGCACTGCTCCATTTGGGCGCAAACCGGATATAACCCTTCGGACCATGATATTCAAAGCCGCAGGCTGTAAGGAAGGTACCATAACTGGCCATGGCACGGGCATAATGATCGCTGCATTCAATCTCATTAAAAGGGTTTCTTTTGGAGGCGTGGTAACGATCGTGGATAACCCTGGTTAGTATTAAACTTTCATCTACCATACCCTCGGCCATCAAATGGGCAGCTACCTGATGTTCAAACCCGCTCATACATTCATGAAAATAGCCCAGCTGCCAGGTGGTATTTTCGCCATAAGGTTTGGGTTCATTATGCGGGTTGGTATTCATGATCATCCCGCCTTCTCCCGCTAAGGCATAGGGCCGACCGCCGGTGTGCGTTTTGATATAGGGCCCTACATCGGTGGTAAAATTGTATTTCCACAAAGCTTTTAGCGCCAATGTTGATTTTTCCTTGCTGATAATCCGTGGTAAGCCAACCTGGAAAGCCCAGCTTTGCCCGTAAACCTGATCGATATGACAGGTATTGTAGGAACCCAGCTCTTTTCTTCCCTTAACCGCATCGGGACGATGGATAAAATATTCGCCGTTGAACAATTCCTTTTCCATGTTTTTGCTGCCGTTAGCTACATATTGCGCACAAACGTTTGCAAAAGGTTGATCGTTCATTTCAACAGCCATGGCATGAGCGGCGCTGGCAGCGGCAATACACAGACCGACTATCCAGGCTATCTCCCCTTCCCAAACGGCATCCAGCGTGTTTTCCATAGGACTGTCGGTCATACCATCACCGTTCTTATCCTGGGCCAGCATAAACTGTACGGCTTTTTTTATTTTGGGCCAATTAGTTTGTAGAAAAGTATTGTCGGCACTCATTTGGTGCTCCCTGTAAAAGCGGAGTATGGTTCCGGCCTGCCCGTCAATAGCCGGGCGGGTTTCGTCTTCTCCCCGGAAAAGAATGGCCCCGGAATCTTCTTTAAAACCAACACCCAGGTCAACCCGCTGGCGCAGATCCCTTTCCAACTCCGGGAATATACGGGCAACCGAATGGGCGTATTGCCATACATGCGTACAAGTGCCCGGGCAGGCACCCACCCCTTCCCAGCTCCAGAAGCGACCATCTGCAAAGCGATAGGTATTGGCCGTTGCCAGCGTACCTATGTTTACAAACGTACGCTCCAGGAACCAATGCGGCAGTGTGGAATTGTTCCAAGTTGCGCTCCATAGCTCCGTTGCAGTACTCAGTTTTTCGAAATTGGTATTCAGATATTGGCTCACCTCACGCGCGTCCTTAAAACGTGCGCCATAACGAAAGCCTGCCTCCGCGTCTTTTACAAAGTCTTTCAGTTTTGGGTGTGGATTATTAAAATGCCAGCTGATGGAATAATCGGCGGTGAATGATTTACCTGGAGCAAGATCCTGTTTTAGGGAGATACCGCCCACCAGTTTTTCGGGCGCATCAACACTGGCCGATTGGGTAGCAGGCAGTTCAAAGTGCTGTTCCGTAACCGGCCATGGTGATATGCTGGCCATGGCCCTGCCATTGCGGTGGTGCAGTGTAAAACACACCGTCCCGCTATCCGGTGCCGTTTTTATGGCTCCATTAGCTGCATCAAAAAACGAAAATATGTTGGTTGATTGTGTTACGGAAGATCCCTGATTAACACGTTTCCCTGTACCCTCTTTCCCGGAGAGTTTATTGGCCCCATTCTCCATCCATCCTAATATCGAAACCTGAATATGGCTACCAGTAGTATTGTTTACGGTAAGCCTTAAAATAGTAGCAGGCAAAGCCGAATTTTCCGCATCCAGGGGGATAAAGGGGGAGTACATTTTTAAGTTAACAGCAACCGGGAAGTCCTTACTTTTGTACTCAACCGTGGCTATGGGGTATGCCGGTTTAAATATGATCTCGTCCCACTGATCCTCATTCAGTTCTTTGATAAATGATTTTCCATCTACAACTACTTTTACAGCAAAGCCCTGCTCCAATATGCGCAGGTTATTGGCTATGGCAGGTTCTATATAAGCCGAGCCATCCCTTGCCCTTATCGTTCGTTCCGATGTGCCGTCGTTCCACTTTACGGCTTTGGGTTCAATCCCTTCATGGCTGCCTTCAAAGGTTTCATTATAAATTTGCCAGAGCCAGAGCCGGCCATCGCCACCCGCATAAACGGTTCCGGCATGAAGACCACCAACGGGCATACCGATATATTTAAGCTCATTTTTACTTTTATAATATGCCGTTGCTTCACCGCGATTGTACAGTGATTTTATCCACCTGGAATCGATATTTTTACGCCCGGGAATATTATGCAGTGGATAGCCTGGCGCAAATACATACCTGCTCCATGCCGGGAACTGCACAGCCGCCAAACCAGCAGTCAGCAGGCTTGTTTTTTTAATAAAATCTCTGCGGTGAATGGGTTTCTTCTGCATATTTCAATAGGTTTTCAGGTCTTGTACAAACCCACATTTGGCTTTTCTAATATCAATATTATCAGCAGCATATATTGTTATTAAACAAACGTTTGCGTGATCATAAAATCAGTAGGCCGCAATCTGGGTATATTTAAATTTCAATAAAATGATTTGTGGTTGGGTATTCAATTATAACTGGATATATTCGTTTAGCTAATACCCATGCTTCTATGAATTTAACAGAAATTAAGGATAAAATCATCAGCGGCGATCTGAAATCGTTGTTTTACAAAGGAACCAACACCGAGATCCACCCTACGGATGTGGCCAAAATATTAAACTCACTCCCTGCCGATATCGCCTTTAATTCTTTTGAAGCTTTTGCCGATAAGAAAAAAGTAACCTTATTTCCATATATCACGCATTTCCTGCAACGAAAAATCATTCAGCGTTTACCGGCGGTAGAGTCGGCCAGGATCCTGAACCAACTGAACTCTACCGACCGCTACAGCTTTTTTATTTCGTTAAATGCGATGGAACGGTCAAAGTACCTGGAGCTTCTGGATGATGATCATAAAAAAGAGACACAAGACACGTTGGGTTATCCCCGGCAAAGCATCGCACGGTTGGTTAACAATGATTTTGCCACCGTAAAAGCCGACATGACCATTGCCGAGGCCAATGAATACTTACGAAAAAACCATGCCGATACAGACATTGCCAACGTGATCTACGTGGTAGATGGTCAGGGTAAATTATTGGATGATATACCGGTGAGGCGTTTGGTATTGAATGAACCCAATAAACTGATCGGCGATATTATGGATGGGGTTTGTTTACAGCTGCACATGGAAGAAAGCACGGAAGAGGCCATTGCTAAGTTTAAAGAGTACGACCGTACGGTGCTGCCCGTAGTTAATAACGACGACCTGCTATTGGGATTGGTGAGCATTGACGATGTGTTGGATGTGGCCGAGCAGCGTAACACCCGCGAAATGCAGCGTTTTGGTGGTGTGGAATCTTTAGAGTATCCATATGTGCATACACCCATCTTCTCCCTCATCAGAAAAAGGGCGGGGTGGCTCATCATTTTGTTCCTGAGCGAAATGTTAACAGCCACCGCCATGGGTTATTTTGAGGTTGAAATTGCCAAAGCAGTAGTACTCGCCTTGTTTGTTCCCCTGGTAATTTCCAGTGGCGGTAACAGCGGTTCGCAGGCGGCAACACTCATCATCAGGGCTATGGCGGTAAAAGAACTATCGGTAAAAGATTGGTGGTATGTGATGCGCCGGGAAATATTATCGGGCTTATGCCTGGGTACTATCCTGGGTGCCATCGGCTTTTTGCGCATTACCCTCTGGCAGTATTTACATTGGTATAATTACGGGCAACATTGGCAGTTGATGGCTATCACTATATTTTTCTCCCTCATCGGTATTGTATTATGGGGAACCTTAAGCGGCTCCATGATCCCGATGATCCTTAAGAGATTGAAATTGGATCCGGCCACGTCTTCAGCACCATTTGTAGCTACATTGGTTGATGTAACCGGATTGGTGATCTATTTCAGCATTGCGGCTATTATGTTAAAGGGGACTTTGTTATAATACGGTTCACGCGGGGCTAACCCCCATCGTCCACCTCTTTTCTTCCAATTCATCATACAATTCCATGGCTTTATGTAGGCATGGTGGTATGGGTGCCGCAGTTATTTCAGTAAAAACCATTTCGGGTTGCTTGGAATGGTAACGGCTGCGCTCATCCATAGCTGCCGTATCCTGTGGGGTTAGCCTAGTATCGGAAAAAGCAGCTATCTTTTTGATCATCGGCATAGGCCCCTCGCTGTAATTAAGCAGCAGGAATCTATTGTCGGTTAATATAATTTTAAGGTACTGTTGTAAATATTTCTCGAGCACTTTTGCTATGTACATATCCTGTGCCTGTGGTGCTGCATCGTCCGTGCCAAATCCAAATATCGTGGGTTCGATGAGACCTGGTACCGACTGCAATGCCGGAATTCTTTTAAGTGAGCTGAATACTTCATTGGGGTTCCGATACATCAGCACAAAAGGTATATTAGGATAAAGTTGCCGCAATTGAGGATAAAAGAACATATGCCAGCTATCGGTCTTCACAAACAAATGCCGCTCTGCGCTCCTGCGTTTTTGCCCGTAGTATTTCATGGCCGTCATCAATAAGCGGGAACTTGTACCGGCATCAAAATCTTTATGCTGATAAGGCAGCCGGAGCAAATCGTCAAAAAACGGAACTTCAGGAAGTACAATATGTTTATCGGATGCGGTTAGCAATTGCGAAATCAATGTAGAACCACAACGGGAGATGTGAAAAATAAAAGCTGATGGTTCAACCACATCCAATCCCTGGCCCCATTCTTCAAAAAGGGCGAGGTCGCTTATAGATGATATACCCGCGTGTTCGCTGTTCAAGCCTTTGAGCTTAATAATGGTTTCGTCAAAAAAAGGTTCGGCAAATTGCTTGTCAAAAGTATTTAACCAGTGGCATTGTATTTCTCCCTCGCGGTTTACTAATTTATAAGGGATCCAGTTTTTTAGCGATAAATCAGCCATCTTCGTTTAAATAGCCGTATCGTTACCGGTTACAAAATCACCTGGTTGCTGTTCCAACTCGGCTGCCAGTTTATTGGAGACTGCCGTGTTTTGCAACCGCAGTTCCCTGATGATCTGAGGCAGCTCGTTTTTCTTATGCTCTTCCCGGAATGAAATCTTGTCCGATCCATTAATGATCCCGGCGAGCCAATCATTTACCTTACAATCAATAACGAGGTGTATGCGGTCGATAGCCCCTTCGTTTGATACTCTGTGCGGTAAATTGGCATTGATATACCAGGATTCACCTTCCTGCAGGAGGACACGTTCATCTTCGATGTAAAACATTACCTGCGGATTGGTGATAACGGGAAAATGCAGCCGGGCCTCCCCCTTTTCAAAGGCCAGTTCATTGTCACGGTGCTGCCTGATCACTGCACCGGCCTCCAGTTTTAAAAAACGTACCGCCATCACCGGGCAATGGAGATCGGAAATGAGCCGGCTTACCGAAGGAAAATGCTGCATGAACGAAGTATCCCGAAAATTGGTATCAGCCATCAGGTCGGGGGTAATATTGGTATGGTTTCCTCCCGGCGACCGTAGCGCCAGTACCGTCCAGGAGCCTTGGTAATAAGAAGTATTAAAATGCGCTTGCCATTGGTCACCAGGCAGAGCTAATTCGGCCTGCATAACCTTGGGATCAAATAGTAAAGACAAGCGTGCATAACGAATGATCATGATAAGAGGTTAATTAGGTTTTTCTTTTAAACGAAGTAAGTTATACTAAGTTGCAAAATTTCGCGGACAAGGTCTTTTATTTTTTTCCTATCTTTGCAGCAACAAAAACCCAGATCCCTTCCATGTAATAAATAATTTCTTCCAGGCAAAAATAAACACAGGCAGCGCAATGGCTTGCTTTACTTATTCACCCGTTTAGGAAAGAAATTATGCTTACTTTACAAGATATTACTTATATACACCCCAATAAGGATCTGTTGTTTACAGATCTTGATTTCATCGTTAATAATCACCAAAAAATTGCCCTGGTAGGCAATAACGGCACCGGAAAATCGACCCTGTTAAAAATTTTAGCCGGAGAACTGCAACCTTCTGGCGGACTGGTAAAGGCCGACCCAAAACCATATTATGTACCACAGCTTTTTGGGCAGTTTAATGACCATAGCGTAGCCGAGGCCCTCCGGATAGATGTTAAACTGAATGCACTCAGGGAAATTCTGGAAGGCCGGGTAACCGAGGAGAATATGGAGCTATTGAATGACGACTGGACCATTGAGGAACGCTGCCATGAGGCACTCGCACACTGGGGATTGGCCGACTTTGACCTAACGCAAAAAATGGAGTTACTCAGTGGCGGGCAAAAAACAAAAGTTTTCCTGGCGGGGATAGACATACACCAACCGGAAACTGTTTTGCTTGATGAACCAAGCAATCATTTGGATATAAGCGGCCGGAAACTTCTGTACGATTACATTACCAGAACATCCAATAGTTTGGTAATAGTGAGCCATGACCGCACCTTACTAAACCTGCTTAACACCGTGTGCGAGCTAAGTAAGCGTGGCATAACCACCTATGGTGGCAATTATGATTTTTATGCAGAGCAAAAAATGATAGAAAGCGATGCCCTGAACCAGGATGTAAAAAGCAAAGAAAAAGCGCTCCGTAAAGCAAAAGAAACAGCCAAAGAATCCATAGAGCGACAACAAAAGCTGGATGCCCGGGGTAAAAAGAAACAGGAAAAAGCCGGGGTGCCAACCATTATGATGAACACACTGAGGAACAGCGCCGAAAACAGTACCTCAAAAATGAAAGGCATTCATGCCGAAAAGGTGGGTAATATTTCGCAGGAGCTAAGCCAGTTACGGAAAGAGCTGCCCGGGATTGATAAAATGAAAATGGATTTTGATAACTCCACGCTGCACACCGGGAAAACATTGATCAATGCCAGGGGTATTAATTTTGGCTATGATGATGAGCTGCTTTGGAAACTGCCTTTAACATTTCAGGTCACAAGTGGTGAGCGATTGGTAATCAAAGGGGCTAATGGATCTGGGAAAACAACATTGGTCAGAATGATGCTGGGTGACTTGCATGCTACATCAGGCACGCTTGACAGGGCAACAGTGAAGACTATTTATATCGACCAGGATTACTCTATTATCAATAATGCCCTCAGTGTTTATGAACAGGCACAGCAATTTAATTCGGGGGCATTGCAGGAGCACGACATTAAGATCCGTCTGAACCGTTTTTTATTTACCAGGGAATATTGGGATAAACCCTGCCGGGCTTTAAGCGGCGGCGAAAAAATGCGTCTGATGCTTTGTTCCTTAACTATCAGCAACCGGGCACCAGACATTATGATACTGGACGAACCCACCAACAACCTGGATATTCAAAATATCGAGATATTAACCAATGCTATCAACGAGTACAAAGGCACACTTTTGATCATATCCCACGATGAATATTTTTTAAAAGAGGTAAACGTGGAACGCGCTATTGAATTGAGTTAAATATATTAAATGCTGTAATCTTCAACTGTTTTTATATTCTTTTTCGTGCTTGTCACCTATTTGATGATGGTGCGTCTATAAATAAGTTTTAATATTCTATACCTTTATGCATCACTCATCATCATCTATGAAAAAGGTCCTAATTCTTATCGCTTTTGTATTGGTTTCCTTCTTAACTCATGCTCAAACCTTACAGGACACCCTCGCGCAAATCGATAAAATATTCAGTGCTTGTCAGCCTCAAAATCCGGGGTACGAACTGGCTATCAGCAGGAATGGAGTGGTCATATATTCCAAAGCATGGGGCATGGCCGACCTGGAACACCAGGTTCCCTTAACCACAACATCTGTAACAGAAGCGGGATCGGTGTCTAAACAATTTACAGCCGCAGCCATCTTACTACTGGCGCAACAGGGCAAGCTTTCACTTAACGATGATATCCGCAAATATCTGCCCGAAATACCCGATTATGGCTCGATGATCAGGATAAGCAACCTGCTTCATCATACCAGCGGATTGCGCGATTGGGGCTCTGTTATGGCTATTGCCGGCTGGCCACGGTCGACCAAAACGTACAGCAATGATGATGTATTGTATATTGTATCGCGTCAAAAAAACCTGAATAATAAACCCGGTGATGAGTTTATTTACAGCAATTCAAACTTTAATCTGCAGGCACTTATTGTTAAGCGCATCACAGGCATGGAGCTGGCCGAGTTTACCCGTAAATATATTTTTGAACCCGCCGGGATGACACATACCCAGTGGCGCGACGATTTTAAACGAATTGTTTTAAACCGGGCCATTGCTTATGACAAGCTGGATACAGGCTACCAAATAGATATGCCCAATGAATATGCCTATGGTAATGGTGGCTTGTTGACCACTGCCGAAGATCTGTTAAAATGGAACGAATATTATTGGGGAGGCAAATTTGGCAACCCTTCTTTGCTATCGCAGCAAATAGCGATTGATCATCTTAACAATGGGGTGGAAAACGCCTATGGGATGGGCCTATTTATACAAAAAAATCGCGGATGGGATTATATTGTTCATGATGGGGCAACGGCGGGTTACCGGTCATTGCTGTTTCATTACCCTCAACTACATTTGTCGGTTGCTTTTTTAAGCAATGTTTCCAATGCCGACTTTAGTTTGGTTCGACGGGTAGAGAGTCTTTTAGTCCCGGATAATGAAAAACACTCATCACCAAAAACAACACAGGCTAAAACCTACCCCATTTCACCCGATAAGTTAAAGGCATTTACAGGCTGGTATCAAAATCCTAAAACCGGCAGTGGTATGCAATTGATGCTGAAAAATGACACATTATGCACTGCACGCTTTAAATTCCAACCTATTGGGCGTAGTTCTTTTAGTGTTAACGGAGAGCAGGCGATATTTAACGATAAAGGTTTTACCCACATCTCAAAAACAAAGGATACTACCTTTTACAAAAAAGTAAAAGCAGCCGCCAGCGGCGAAGCTTATCTTAAAACCTATACTGGTGTATATTATTCATCAGAAACAGAAAGCAAGTATATAGTTGTTATTAAAAACGGCAAACTTACCCTCCATATCGACCCGGTAAACGATGAACCCATTAACCCAACTTATTATGATGGTTTCAAAAGCGCCGAAGGAGGTGCGGATATATTTTTTACCAGGGATGCCAGCGATAAAATCACTGGATTTAAAATATCTGTTAGCCGTGCCAGAAATGTAACGTTTGTTAAAACACCATAAGTTGACTGTTCTATTCTATCTCTTAAATGTCCTTGATACGACGTTTAATTACCCGATAGTAAACGCTGGTCTTTATAACATTGCCACAAACAGCAATATCATGCAATCTAAATTGGGGCTGAATACAACACGAATGATGCTCCAGCTTCAATAGCGTTGTCATAATATATTTTATTATTGCTAACAGCTGCTTTTTCAGGGCTTACTTTTCCAACTCTTGAAAACTCAATCTTGTCATATCCCAGTTCGAAAATAATTTTCTCGGCGTCGCCTTGATTATATTCGGCATTGGGGTCTGCTCTTAAATAAAGCAAAAACGCATGTTTATCTCCTATTAGATATTTTGTCTTCGATTTTTCTGTGATAAGGACCGTCCCTGAGTATAAATGTACTTCAAAAAACATAAGTAAAAATAATGATTTTAAGTAAATGATCAGCAAACAAAGACCACTTCCCTTTGAGCAAGGAAGGAAATGCCCTTTTACATCTTTTTATTTCACCGTGATTGTTTTATTAAAATGAATATTATCTGATGCGCTGCCAATTTGGATTTCGAATTCGCCAGGCTCAACCACATACTGCATTCTTTCGTTATACAAACCCAATTCTGAAACAGGAACGGTAAGCGTGATCTTTTCGCGTTTGCCTGCTTTGATCAATTGCTTTTTAAACGCTTTAAGCTGTTTTACCGGCGTAGCCACCGAGCTGAATTTATCGTGCACATACAGCTGCACTACTTCTTTCCCATCACGGGTGCCTGTATTTTCAACCTCTACCTCTACTTTAATAGTTCCGCCTGCTGCCGAAAAAACAGAATCGGCCAGGGAACAGCTTACGTATTTAAAATTGGTATAGCTTAAGCCATAACCAAAGCTCCAGACAGCCTCGGGTTTGTCAAAAACGTAGTGCATATTAGGTTTTTCGGGGGTACCCGGACCATCAAACGGTTCTTCCCTGTCGGTTACATAATGATTATAAAAGCATGGGGTATTGCCGGTACTCCTCGGGAAGGAAATATTCAGTCTGCCTGACGGATTTATAGCTCCGGTCAGGATATCGGCCAATGTACGGCCCTGCTGTTCACCGCCATACCATTGAACAAGCACAGCATCGGCATTATCTTTTACCCAAGGCATAGCCAGCGGCTTACCCGATATAAACACCACAATCATAGGCTTTCCCGTAGCTTTTATCGCTTTCAGCAGATCTTCCTGTACACCGGGTAGTTCCAATGATGAAAGGTCAAATCCTTCGCCTGCAGTAGAATATTTAGGACTACGACCCAAAAACGTACTGCGCGTACCGATAGCCACGATGGCCAGATCGCTTGCTTCAACAGCCTTCACCGCTTCCGGAATATTGGTTTTGTTCTGGCTCCACCAGTCGCAGCCTTCTACATTACGGATAATAGCTTTATTGCCGATAACATCTTTAAGGCCTTGCAGCAGGGTTACACCTTCTTTGGTATCTCTTTGCGTCCAGGAGTAATCGCCAAAAATGGTTTGGTTACTGTTAGGGCCCACCACTGCTATGGATTTGTATTTGGACAGATTTAAAGGCAAAATATTATTGCTATTCTTAACCAAAATGGCACTTTCGTCAGCAACTTCTTTAGACATGGCAATATTCGCAGCACTGTGAACCATCTTGCTCACCTTGGCCGGATCGCCATAGGGATGATCAAACAAACCCAGGGTAAACTTCACCGTTAAAACTCTTCTCACCGCCTGATCGATATATTTCTTATCTAATTTACCGCTGCCTACCATTCTTTCCAGGGTTTCATAAGCGCCATCGACATCCAGATCAATACCAGCTATTAAAGCCATTTTCGCGGCGTCTTCCTGGGTTTCAACAGCATGATGAAAGGTCTGCAAACGATCAACCGATCCCCAATCAGAGTAGGCATACCCTTTAAAGCCAAGCTCTCCGCGCAATATATCGGTCATATAATAATGTGAGCCAGAAAGCGCCACACCATCATACGAGCTATAACATGACATTACGGATAGAGGATTGGTTTCAGCTATAACCCTTTTAAAGGGATACATGTACAGGCTCCGCAACTCCCGTTCACCACCGCTTACGTTTGCACAATTTAAACCACCCGAAGGACTGCCATGCGCCATAAAATGTTTTGGGGTACAGGTAATAGGGTATTTTTGATAACCGTTAACAAAGGCTACGCCCATTTCGGCTATCAGGTACGGATCTTCGCCAAAAGTTTCTTCAACACGCCCCCATCGCAGCTCTCTTGCAATATCCAACACCGGCGAAAGAATCTGGTGGATACCTATGGCGTTGGCTTCGGCTCCAGCTGTTTCCGTCATCCTCCGAATCAGAGCGGGATTGAAAGTACTGCCCTGCGCCAATGCTTGCGGGTAAATAGTACAATTATTTTGTAATATACCTTCAATGCCTTCGGCTGCAGTAAGGATAGGTATACCCAGCCTGGTTTTGGTGAGCATATAGGTTTGCAGTTTCTGATACATATCGGCACATTCAGCTGCTGTCCTGTTCATTTCATGGGTACAACCGTAGCTGTTACCTTTGAAAATATTCTCGATATCGGCGGCACCACCCGAAGCCCGGTTTTGCAATTGCTGAATCTTTTCCTGCAAGGTCATCCGCGATAGCAAATCCTCCACCCTATCATGAATGGCAGCCTTACTATTTTTATATAAAGGCGTATCTGTTTTAGGATGTAAAGCGCCAAAAGATGGACCGGCTACTAAAGCTAGTAAAGCGATCAGAGCAAATGTTTTTTTCATCAGAAATTAATTAGAGATATAGATTAAATGAGGATGAATGAACTGTAAAATCGTTTGACAACAATGCCTGAACCATCTATTTTGTAAAGTAATCGCATCATATCAACGGGGTAATTGAGAATATATTAAAAGGCTTTTACAATCGATTGCGAAAATAGTAAAAATATTGAAAGTACAATAGTAAAAGGTTTTATCAAATATAATTTCCGGTAATATGCTTGCCTTAAAAATGTCAGTCTATGGTAAATGCTGCAAAGAGTGGTTAACTGACAGGTTAAAATTACCATCCATGGTATATATTTGTAGTGTGAAAATAGAAGAAGAGATAAAACAGCAGCATTTCAATGCTCCACAGCATAGAGCCGGGATGAATATCATCTTTACGGCCAACTGGCTTCTGAACGAAATAGCTGTTGCACTAAGGCCTATTGACCTGTCATTACAACAATTGAATGTGTTAACCATTTTGAAAGGTCAGCCGAATCATACTGCAAACGTAAATCTGATCAGGGAACGTTTAATTGATCGTATGCCCAATGTATCCAGAATGCTGAATAAACTGATGGATAAGGGTTTTATTCAAAAGGACAGGGCGCATTCTGATCAGCGGGTGGTATATATCAAATTAACCCCAGAGGGAGAAAAGGCTGCGGTTAAAGGCCGTGAGCTTTTTGATAAAATTCATTACGGCCTTAATGATAAAGAAGCAGATCTGCTGAATGATCTTTTGGAAAAAATAAGAAAGTAAAAAAATTTAATCATATATAATCCATGGAATATAAATCCATGACTTATAATTTATTTTATATTATCATGAATAACAGAACAATTATATTAAACAGCAGGCCATCAGGGATGCCTGTAGCAAGTGATTTTAAATTGATAACAGAACCTATGCCTCCAATTGGCCCTGGTGAAATATGGTTAAAAACGTTGTATGTATCCATCGATCCGTACCTGCGGGGTAAAATGTCAGGAACAAAGTCACCACGTTTTGAACTCGACGCCCCCCTATCGTCAATGATCATTGCCGAAGTAGTAGAATCAAGGAACAAAGACTTTAGCAAGGGCGAATATGTGAAACAGTATCTTGATTGGAAGGAATACCAGGTATCCAACGGAGAAGGGCTGATTAAAATAAGTTCAACGCTGGCTCCTTTAAGCACTTACCTGGGTGTTTTAGGGATAACCGGCTTATCAGCCTATTTTGCATTATTGGAGATTGGTAAACCCCAGACAGGCGAAACACTGGTTGTTTCGGGTGCTGCGGGCGCTGTTGGAAGTATAGCCGGGCAGATAGGTAAGTTAATGGGTTGCCGGGTGATTGGCGTTGCCGGTACAGATGAAAAAGTAGAATTATTGAAAACCAAATTCGGCTTTGATGACGCTATCAATTATAAAACTACCCCTGATATGAAAGTGGCCATAGCAAAGGCTTGCCCTAACGGAGTTGATATTTATTTTGATAATGTTGGCGGCGCCATTTCCGATGCGGTAATTGCCAACATAAATAAATATGGCCGGATACCGGTTTGCGGTTCCATATCAAACTACAATGATACCACAGAACAAATAAGTCCGAGCTTATTACCACTAGTTGTTTATAAATTTCTCACCATTCAGGGCTTTTTAATAGCAGACTATGCATCAAAATTCCCAGAAGGCATCACCAGGTTATCTTCCTGGTTAAACGAAGGAAAAATAACGTATTCTGAAACTATACTGAATGGTTTTGACCGCCTGCCGGAGGCTTTTATTGGTTTGTTTGAAGGCAGGAACGAGGGCAAAATGATCGTGAAGGTTTAATTGTAACAAAAACTGCTGATTACCATCCAATCAATAAATTATAAATTTCTGCAAATGGGTAAAAAAGAATCATTTTCCATCAGTGGCGGAGCCCTGCTGGGAAAAATAAAAGAACTGGTTCATGAAGGTAATGTGAGCCGGATAACAATTAACGACAAGAGCGGTAAGGAACTCATGAGCTTTCCTTTAAGCGTGGGTTTACTGGGGGTTATACTGGCACCGGTATTTGCTGCTGTGGGTACATTGGCTGCCCTGGTGACCGAATGTACTATCACCGTAGAAAGGGAGGACGGCGACGATACAGAAAAAGGCGTTGAGCCTGTTAATTAAATATATTAATTCCTGGGCGAACGCTCCTAACGATGGCCCAGCCAGTAGCCCAGGATCAAAGCAATAGCGATCAGCGCCCACCAAATATATTGCCGGGTGCGGTAGCTATTGATTTGTTTTTCAAGACGGGAAATTTCCGACTGGTTAGCCAGTTTTTCGGTTTGCAGGCGCATATTTTGCTGCTGTAATTTAACTAACGTGCCGCCAACCTCCACAGGCTTTTGCTGCTCCAACTGGTAACGCCGGCTAAAGCCGCCATCTTTAAGAAACTTCTCGCCTTTTGGCTTCAATATCAGTTTCTCCGGCAGTTCGTAATCGCCATGATTGCCCGACTCCTTGATCAACCCCTCCCATGTCAATATTTGCACCATGGCAAAAGCGGTAGCTTCGTCCCCGTCAAAAAGTTTGAGTAATTGCGTGCGTGTCAGGCTGTCTGGTATACCAAAAGCTTCCAGCATAGCATCCAACATTTCACACTCATATTCATTCAATTCCGTCATTACCACAAACTTCGCAAAAAATTGCGATTATTTGCGATTTGCCAGCATTATCGTTGATAACAACCTCTCCAGGGAAAAGCTAAGATGAACGGATAAAATCAAACTATATAACTACTAAAATCAATGTGCCCGGCCTTGTTCGCTTTCGGCACCACCGGTGTCACGCTTATGCGGCACATTAGTCGATTTACCAAAACTGTAGGTAAATGCCAGGGTGGCCACTTGTGTATCTACAAAGTTGTGGTAGGTTGCGGTAGCATCTGCAATGTTGGTAATAGCACCGCTTGGACTAAATGATTTAAAAACATCGCGCATGTTTAACTTGATTGAACCCTTGTTGTTCAATATCTTTTTCTGAACGGCAATATTAACCATACCTGTAGGTATAGAAACAAACTGCCCATAAGTGCCCCCACTATTATACCAACCGCTTAACTCAGCGCTCCATGTTTTTGACAAGGTGAATTGATTATTGCCATTGGCACTAAAAGTATATTGTGATTGGTGGAGGTAACCCGTGTAAAATTGTCCCTGATAAGTATTATTATATTCCTCGGCGTATAAGTTAACCGACCACCATTTGGTAGGCTGAAGATTGCTATTAACCGAAAGATCCCAGGTTTTCTGCTGCCCTATATTACCCGTAGTGCTCACAAATACATTACCGTTTTTATGAATAGTTTCATTTTGGACATCGGTTGTGTAATTATAGGCAAGCGCTACTGTAAATAAACTTTTGAAACTATAAGCCAGTTTGTAATTATCCGTAAACTGTGGTTTCAGAAAGGGATTGCCGGAAAAGTAGGTAAACTTGTCTACAAAAAAAGTAAAAGGATTTAAACTTCCATAGCTCGGTCTCCCAATTCTACGGCCGTACGAAGCAACCAACACGTTATGGCCTGCGGTATCCAGATTGTAAGAAAAATAAGTTGTTGGGAACAGATTAGTATAATGTTTAACAAATGATGAATCACCCTTTTGCCCATTCCCTAACTGGTGCCCGTCGCCATTGGTGTTCTCTAACCGCAGGCCTGTTTGTAATGAAAACCGGCCAAAGGTTTTATTGAAATTAACATAAGCGGCATTTATATTTTCTTTGTACAAAAACCGGTTGGTATTGTTATAATCAATAGTGCTTACATTATCAATCACGTTAAAGTAATTGGCAGCGTTATCCGTATTAACATAGCTGCTCTTAACACCGGCCTCCAGTTTTGCCTTGCCTTTCAGCGGATGAGTATAATCGGCTTTTGCAGAGTAAATATTAATGGTAGAAGGCAAATTGTCACTTATAGTCTGTGAATTTGTTAAAGTACCATCGGGCAAGAAAGTATTATTTACAAACAATTGATTACTGCCCGATACATCGTGGATGTAATCCAGATCAAAGGTAAGAGACCTGCCGGTACTATCAAATTTGTGAGTGTAGTTTAGGTTGATACCTTTACTATCGAACTTATTTTTGGAGGTATTAAGTGAATTAACGGTAGAATCCAAGCCACCAATTTTATCATATAGTAAACTGTAAACCGGACTGCTGTCATGATCGCGGGATATATTACCGGTGAGCACTACTCCCCAGGTTGTTTTTGGCGATATAAAATAATCTAAGCCCGCTTTAATATTGGTATTGTTACTGGAGGGTCTGAAGTAGGAAATATCTTTTAAAGAAGAGGTCAGATCGCCGTTCGCATCCAAATAATTCCGGTCTATTTCCAGTCTTCTGAAGGTCTTCTGCTTGTTATAAGCAACATTGGTAAAAATGTTAACCTTGTCTATACGGTAATTAAAGTTGATGCTCTCATTTGTGCGGCCATAAAAACCCTGGGCAAAGTTTGCCGATACCACAGCATTAAACCCCCTGGTGGTATTTTTTTTGGTTTTGATGTTGATTACCCCCGCATTTCCTGCGGCATCATATTTAGCCGGAGGATTATCCATCAGCTCTATCTGATCCAATGCTGAGGATGGCAGAGAGCGCAGGTATGTTGCCAGATTCGCGGCCGAAAGGTAGGTAGGTTTATCATCAATCATCACCATTACACCGCTTTTCCCTTTAAAGGTAATATTACCATCGGCATCTACCAGCACACCCGGAGTCTTGGCCAGTACTTCCAAAGCATTGGCACCTGTGTTGGATATCAGCGCCCCAACATTAACTACGGTACGATCAATCTTTTGCTGTACGTATGATTTTTGGGCAGTTACAGTTACTTCATCTAACTTTTTCCCAATTGACGATAATATAAAGGGTGGTAGTTTAACCGTTTTTTGCCCATTCACCGGCACAGGCTCACTCCTGTAATTTTTATAACCTATATAAGATGTCTTGATGATATAGGTGTTATCTTTTAAGTTTTGAAAGGCGAAACTGCCATCCGTATTAGCCAGTTTGGTACTTAAAACAACCGAATCCTTTGCCGTAAGTAAAATCACGGTTGCCCCATCAAGTGGTTTCCTGGCATCATCCAATACCGCTCCCGAAATGCTACCGCCTTTTGTTTGAGCATCGGCAAAATTGAACAGAAATAATGTAAAGAAGGTTAAAAAAATTAGGGACGGTAATTTCATGCCTACAAGACATCGATTGCATTAAAATCGTTACAGAATTGTTATTATTTTTTTGCACAAACGCCAATGGTAAGGTTATAAAAAAAAACACCCCTATCTTAAATCGTTTGGTTAGGTTTTGAACCTTTATTTGTTTAATAAAACAGCCTCTACATATTGTTCTGCAATTTTATTCCAGTTAAATATTTGAGGTGATTTAGTGTATGCATTTTGAGAAAATTCGTTCAATTTCTCTTTGTTTTTACTGATATTGGCTATCGCGGCTGCCACCCCTTGAGGCGTTAGCTCATCCACAACCAGGCCAAATTGTTCTTTTTTTACAATATCGCCCAGATTTGTACCTTTTGACACCAGTACCGGCATACCATAGCACAACGCCTCAATTACTCCCGTAGGCATCCCTTCCCATCTGGAGGTATGAACAAATAAATGATGGGTGGAGTATAATTCCTCTTTTTCTGTTTGCTGGTAAACAGGCTCCTTAAGTTTAACTTTTTCTGTTAAATTCAGCTTACTAATAAGCTCCTGTAAATAGTTATATGAGGGTTCGGTAAATCGGGGGCCTATTAATGTTAATTCTACATCGATGTCCCCAAGATGGCTCATGCTTTCTATCAGCAGATCTAATCCTTTGTGCAATGGATCCAACCGGCCCAAAAACAACAATTTTAGTTTTTGACCGGATCTTATATCAGAGTGATTATATATTGATTTTTTGATCTTGCCCTCAGGAAACCCATTTAAAAGCGAATAGCAGGGTTTTGATGAATAACGCCCAATAAAATTGGCCTCTTGTTTTCCATGAATAAAAAAGTAATTCATTCGTCTTAAAAAGCTCTTTTCAAAAAGCAGCAGGAACAATTTCTTTTTGAGGTAGTTTCTCTGAAATGAATAATCATGATAGCCACCCTGCGGGGTTACACATAATGGGATATTTAAAGATTTAACAACCTTGCTTATACCAATATTTATAGGCGTAAAAACACTATGAAGATTAACACAGATAATGGAATCCCGATCGGCTGTCAATTTATTTCTCAACCCCTCTGATACTTTGAAGCTGAACAAACTATCATTAAAATGAACATAAAAAGGGTAATCATTCCGATCTATTTCGGTACTTAACCCCCACAATTCGCATTTATAACCAAGTTGATTGGTATGGACAGCAATATTTTCAATCACATTATACGCCCCATTAACCCGGTCGGTAGCGAAATTGGCAATAATTACAATCTTTTTATTATCATCCGTTTTTTTGAAAATCTCGTCGGCCATATATTTACTTATACGCAATTTAATAATGACGAGTTATAAAATAACTTATCCTACATGTATTAAACTTAATACATTGGGAGCCTCACTCAGAATGCATCACCAGGTAGGATCAGGGCCTGTCTTTATCGCTTCCCAGATTATTAATTAGATTACTTGTGCAGTAACTTACTCAGCTCATCCAGCTTCAACGCCTGCTCTTTCAGTTGATTCTTTAAATCTTTGTTTATTTGCTCCTGTTCTTGCTCTTTTTTATCCTTTTCTATTAAATACAAGGTCAATTCTTCCACTTTCTTCATCAGCAGCGTATTCATTTTACTCACATCAAGCCCTTTTTTGATCATCTCCTGTTCGGATGGCACTTCTGGTAGATGCTGGTTCTGGTCTATATACTCCTTTACCTCACTTAATGGACGCAGGCGGTAATCTTTTTTGAAAACATAATCGCCCCATCCGTTCAGATCGATTATTACAGATTTTGAGTGAATAGTACCATTTACATCCAACTTATTCTGCGGGTTGGTTTGTCCAATACCTACATTGCCGGTATGCAATACCGTAAATACCGGGCTGCCTACATTATTGCTCATAAATATCCCGGTTGTTCCCGCTGCTAAATATCCCGGATTAGCATCGCCGAATTTGATGTTATTGGTAAAATTGGAACTACTGACTGTAATATCCAGCTTTGCCGCCGGGGTAGATGTTCCTAAACCCAGGTTACCCTGTTTAATCGTTAGGTAAGTGTTGGCCGCTGTTCCCCAGGATTGCACATCCCCTGTTGGGTCGCGCTCCCACCATGTGCGGGTGTCGGTCTGCGGGGTCATAAAAGAACCATCTATCGATATACCATCATGTAATCTGGCCGTAGTAAAGTCGCTTCCTGCCGCATTTCTTACCAGCCATATGTTATTCTGAACGTTATTTGCTGCCGACCCACCAACTGAGCTCAGTAACAGATTATTTTTGACAACACTGCCCAAAGCTGTAGATTGATAAACGGCCAGTTTTGCTACCGGGTTGTTGGTTCCAATACCCACATTGCCTGTATTGGTATTATAAACGTTGTTAACATTAGTTGTCCATTGAGCATGGGAAAATTGGGCAATACCCAGTATTGCAACAATAGTGAGACTTACTTTTTTCATGGTTTAATCAAGAAGGGTTTAGTTTAATTGGATTAAGGTTTTATAAGTGTTTTCATTCGGCTTTCTTTAACAGATATTTTTCCGCTATTGAAGATTTCAGGAAGATGGGGTACTTGCATTGTGATAAATTGATCATATACGTCGTTCAGGTCTACCAAATATAATAAAATATCATCTTAACCTAGAGGTTTCTATAATTTTCACGGCCTATTTTTTATCAAATTCTAATATTTTATCAACTATTGTTAATACCTACTTGAATTACATTCAAAACAGATCCCATATCACATTCTGCCCACAGTTTGCTATAATTTTAGCAATGCCAGAACAGGTGTTTTCTTTAGTAAAGCAGGGCTGCATATCTTATTCTTAAAATACCAATTTTTAGGTATTACTAATGATTGGATTTTAGTATACCTTCAAAAATAAGAAATGAGTGAGGTGAATTTGTCGAAAAGAAATTGCTTTGCGAATGGTAATGGACAACTCCCGCGGGTATGCAAAAAGCAACATAAAATGAAAAAAGTACTATTTGTTATAATTACACTGTTGGGAATAAATGTTACAGCATTTGCCCAATCTTTAAAAGAAATGACGAATTATAGCATGTCCATTTTTTTGGCAGGCAAAACTACCATCGCGTTAACCCAATCGGTAGAAATCGATACAGGCAAAAATAAGGTAGCAGTTTATACGGCCATGATTAACCCGCTCACAAAAAAGAATGATGTTGCAGATACCAGTATAATTGATGCATCTACACTCGCCCCTATTTACCATGCGTCTGTTAACTCCGATCATAACTATGAGCTTCATTTTGGTAACAATGCAATTACCGGCTATTATATTGATAAACGGACCCAAAAAAATACCGCTATAAAGGATCCGGTAAATCTGCCATTAATTGACGGCAGTTCGCTTGACTATATGTTTACTAAACTTCCGCTTTCGGCAGGGTTCAAAAAAAATTTCAATGTTTATAATTACAATCCTAATGGCCAATCGAGTATCTCAAAAGCATCTATTGGTGATGTGGAAAATGACACCTATGCGAGTATCCATTATGGCAATCGTAATGTATGGAAAGTTAGCATGACAGCTATTACCCCAAACGGCGAGCAGCGCAAATACATTTATTATCTTGATAAAGATACTCGCAGATTATGGCATTATGATGTTGAAATAGGTGGCAAAATGATTTTCTCAGCCGTTAATAATGAGGATGATTACAACCCGTATCATAGCACATTTGACAAAAAAGAAACCCTTAAACTCATAACGGAAGGTAAATCTGTAATTTCGGGGCAAGCCTTTGCCCGGGAAAATGATGCAGCTATAAAAGGCATAGCTATTATAAATCTCAATAAAAAGCAGGTGGCGCAAATGGGTACAGCTGTAATATTAATCCCATATACCGATTTTTTTAAGGAGTGGTATGAACAAAATAAAAAAGCCAGCAAAACAGGAAAATCCGCACCGCTGCCCATGTCAGCAATCCAATGTATCAAAACAACAAAAATATCTGATAATGAAGGGCATTTTGAATTTACCAATCTGATGCCTGGCGACTATCTACTGATAACACAATTTACCATGAAGCATGGTGCTTCCCAAACTGAAGTTACAGGCTACACGGATACTTATATCAATGGAACATATCAGGGCACTAATACAAATACAACTACACATTACTTTAACGTGCTCATGACAGCCAGTGCCCAAAAAGTGGTAACCATAAAACAAGATGGTGAAACCGCAGTGGTTAAATTAAAGCAAACACAACAGTAAAATCTGTAATGCCTTTTAAAAAGAAAAACATGTATCGAATAATTTTAATCGTCACTTTATTATCTGCTCATTCGTTGTTTAGCTCTGCGCAAACCGCGCCGGATGTAACGGTATTCGGATTTACGCTGGGCGAAAAATTAACCATTCCTGAATGCCCCTGCCAGATTGCTGAATCAAAAACGATAGGTAATTCCGGAGTTTTTAGTATAAAACACTTTAAAGGGTATCAATATACTCAGGGAAAATTTCAACCCGTTGCCAGCACATGCTTTGAACGTAAAGACATAGATAAATATACGGTTAAAAAAAGCGAGCAATTGAATCCGCTTCCAGCGTTTAGCGACGGAGAAATTACCATTCGATTTGCACCATCAGATGCTCCCGCAAAGGAAATGTGCCCTTTGGGAACATTTGATGCAACTGTTGGCGATTCCAAATTACTTGCCGTTTACTCTGTAATTTACACTGGTGATGCGAACAATATATTTGAAATCCTGAAAAAAAAATATGGGACAAACGTTTCGGTGAAATCTGAAAAAATACAAAATTATTATGGGGCAACGCTGGAATATTATACAGCTGCCTGGGGTTTTACCAATTTATATGTCATATTAATGAGTTCAATGCATAGTTCGCTTTCAGAACAATTCGGTAAATTAATTATTGAACTACCGCCAAAACGAGAAGCACAACCCGAAGCTAAACGAAAATTATAGGAGTAAACCAGTTACTCTCCTTTTTGTCATCCAATTGCCATGATGTTGAGCTCTTTAAAATCTTCTGGAGGCTCGATCGTCTTAGCGATATATGAAAACACGAATCCCTGCCATTATCCTTTTATGGCTCATTATTGATATTTACTTTTTTTCGGCAGTTGCAACGCTTACTGCTAATACATCCATATACCTGGCTTATTGGTTATTTGATGCCTTGTTGGCCGGTACCATTATATACAGTGCATTTACCCGGAATACGAAACTCGTATCCTGGCTAATGGCCCTGATGCTGTTATCTTTTGTGCCCAAGCTGGTCAGTTCTATTGTATTGGTATTGGAAGATTTTACCCGTCTGTTTCGGGGCTTTCCTCCCCGCAGTTATGGTGTGAGTGAGTTTGTATTAGTAGTGGCGGCCGTGTTTTTCGGGCTGTTGCTATTTGGTATCACGCGTGGTCGGCATTATTATAAAGTGCGCCGGGAAACGCTCTTTTTTGACGATTTGCCCGAAAGATTTGACGGTTTTACGATTACTCAACTATCTGACATCCACTCCGGCAGTTTCAGCGATGCCCGTGGCGTACAGAAAGGTCTCGACCTGGTAAACGCCCAGGGAAGTGACATGATCTTGTTCACTGGCGACCTGGTCAATAACCAGGCCACCGAAATGGATCCCTGGATACCGGCATTTGCCGGGCTTGAGGCACCTTATGGCAAATATTCAGTATTGGGCAATCACGATTACGGCGACTACATGCAATGGGAAAACAAAGCCGATCAGCAGGCCAACCTTACCCGCCTGAAAGAGGTACACCAGGAAATCGGGTTCAGATTATTGCTGAACGAGGCAACCCCTATTCAAAAAGATAACCAGGCCATCGCCCTCATCGGTGTAGAAAACTGGGGTAAAGGCGGTTTTCATAAATATGGCGATCTTAAAAAAGCAACAGCCAATGTGCCTAACGAGGCCTTCAAGATCCTGATGTCGCATGATCCATCGCACTGGGATGCAGTAACGCTTGGTCATCACCAGCCTATCCACCTCACCCTTTCGGGCCATACGCATGGTGCACAATTTGGATTTGAACTGTTCGGTTTTAAATGGAGCCCCATCAAATACATCTATAAACAGTGGGCTGGTCTTTATCAAAAAAGCGGTCTTTACCTTTATGTAAACCGGGGCTTTGGCTTTCTGGGTTTAAAAGGCCGCATAGGTATCTGGCCCGAAATAGCAGTGCTTACCTTAAAGCGCAGATCCCTGATTTAACAGCCTAAACAAAAAAGGCCCGCAATTACTTAATTGCGGGCCTTTTTTGTTTGAATTTAACTCAGATGTATTGATAAATAAACCATTACTTTTTTTTCACAAAAACTAAGTAACAATATACTGAAAGCCCCGTATAATAAGTTACTTTGCCGGGCTGGAAAGCTTGATATAGGATACCATTTTGGATCCCATATATTTTTTTCGGCCTCCCCTAAAAATTTAAACATGAAAAAAAAAGATCACCTGATCCGTTTAATAGCCGGTATGTTGGCTATATCATCCTTTGCGATGTGTACTAAAAACAACATTGAAAAACCAATAAGCCCTACTACAGAGGCAGCCTCCTCCAACATAAAAACTCAAGCGATTTCTACCTTTACCTATACAGTTAAGCCTTCCGATTGGATGGTTGACGGCACCAATATACCGGCAGGCGCTACTATATTTATACCCGCAGGAACACGGGGGTCTTTGCTGTTTAAAAACCTTAAAGGAACGGCAGCAGCTCCCATTATTATTACTAATCAAGGCGGTAAAGCAATTCTCACTACATCTGTTACGGCTTCATACGGATTTAAAACACAAAACTGCAGCAATTTTAAAGTAATAGGCACAGGGACTGCTTCAGTTAAAAATGGATTGGTTGTAAACGGTGGAAACATCGGCATGACCATGGATGATCTGAGCTCAGATTTTGAGATTGCCGGGGTTGAAGTTTGTAATAGTGGTTTTGCCGGTATCATGGCAAAAACAGACCCATCCTGCGATCCAGCAACGTGGCGCGGTCATTTTACAATGAAAAATGTATTTGTTCATAACAATTACGTTCATAAAACGGGTGGCGAAGGTCTTTATATAGGCAATTCTTTTTATGCCGACGGAGTGTCTCTTTCCTGTGGCACAGTTTTACCTCACGATATAGTAAACGCTAAAATATACGCCAACTTTGTTGATTCTACCGGTTCTGAGGGAATCCAGGTTGGCAGCGCTGTTTCCGGATGCGAGATCTACAATAATATGGTTGTAAACCCCGGAATGAGTCCTTTTTCGGCATATCAGGATAATGGCATACAAATAGGCGAAGGAACCGGAGGCAAATGTTATAATAACCTGATCAGTAATGCACCCGGTAATGGCATTATTGTTCTTGGCCTTGGAAACAACCAGGTGTTCAATAATTATATTCTAAACTCAAAGAGCTATGGCATTTTTGCCGATTCCAGATACACGCCTGGCCCCTACTTTCAGTTTGTTAATAATGCCATCATCAATTCTCAATTGGGCGGTATAAAATTAAATTCGGAAACTATACCGATGAACACCGTTATCAATAACGTTATTGTGCAATCAGGAGGATCAAGCCTTGCCATTATCAGAAAAAGCACCAGCGTTAAACTCACCGCTTTAAATAATTACATCACTAACGATGTAAACAATGTAAAATATGTAAATTATAATGCGGGAAATTTCCATTTATTATCGTCATCTCCCCTTATTAAGGCTGGACAAAACACCACCGCTTATGGTGTAAGTTTTGATTATTTTAGCAATGCACGCCCTCCTCTCAGTGCCTTTGATATAGGCGCTGCTAAATATTGATATTACCTGGCAAAAAGGCCCGCTAATTAATAATTAGCAGGCCTTTTGTATCCATTCTAAATATCTCTCAAAAGGCTCTGATTTACAGACTATTCACAGAAAAACCCAAAAGGCATTTTCGCTCTAAAATGAGACGATTTAGCTAAATAATGATAAGATCTGTGCAGGCGCTATTGAACAGGAATCTGTATTTTGGTAACACAATTATATAACACCTGATCGCTTTTCGGGTACACAACCTAATATTCTTTAAATATAGATTTATAAGCCGTTCTGATAAAGATTGTTGCTATAGGGTCTGCAGCAGCTTATGTCTGGTTATTGATCGTGCATATGCAGGGCATAAAAGATGGCGTTTTTAAATAGTACCATCTTCATAAACCAATGAATAAATATAAACCTGAAAACCTATGAGAAATCAATTTACAAGAGCAGCCTCGCTGTTGACTTATGTCGTATTTATGGCCTTGAGTTTGGCTGCATGTACAAAAAAAGCAACCACATCAGGCCTGCAAGCAGACAGTTCAAAAACCTCCCGGGGCAAACACACAGATGCTATTGATCAAATGAGTGGCAATCCTGTCTTACCCGTTCCAACAGCCGATCCTGATATTATTTACGCCAATGGCAAATACTACATTTACACCACCGCCACCGGACCAAACGCCAGCCAGTTTCATGCCTACTCATCAACTGATTTGTTAAACTGGACTGATGAAGGCATTGTTTTAGATCTGGCAAATGTGAGTTGGGCACATACCGACGGATGGGCACCATCTGTATGCGCGCGTAATGGTAACTACTATTTTTATTTTACTGCGGCTAAAAAGATAGGTGTGGCAGTAAGTATCAGCCCAACAGGTCCGTTTGTTGATAAAGGAAGCGCCCTGGCAACAGGAGATGGTACCGACCCGATAGATCCGATGGCATTTATAGATACCGATGGGCAAGCCTACCTGTATTGGGGAAATACCACCATCAATATCCAGCAGCTTAATACCGATATGATATCGCTAACAGGTACCAGGGGGCACAATCAGCCATCTAATTATTTTGAGGCCCCGTATATGCTTAAACGGAACAGCACTTATTACCTGATGTACTCTATTAATGATTACCGTAATGATGATTATCATGTAGAATATGCCACTTCATCAAACCCAATGGGTCCATGGACTAACAAGGGGCGTATCACATCGCCTATAAATAACATCAAAGGACCCGGGCATAACGCAGTACTCAGGAAGCCTGGCTGCAGCGATGAATACTTTTTTGTTTACCACCGGCGTACCAGTACCAATGTAGATGAGCGTCAGGTGGCTATTGACAGGCTATTTTTTGATTCGGCAGGTAACATCATGCCCATCAATATAACTACTTCGGGCGTAACGCAATCGCCGGGCACAGCGCCTTGTTATGTACCCAACCCTATACCCGATGGTCAGTACGCTATCCGCTCAAAAGTAAATACCACAACTGGAGCAGGCTTATATCTTGATATTGCGGGATGTGCCACCGGTAACGCTGACGTACGAACCTGGACCCGTACCACTTGCGACGGGCAGAAATGGAATCTGACTTATCTCAACAACGGTTTTTACAAGATCATATCACAATTACCCACACACAAATCACTTGATCTGGATGCCTGTACCATTGATCGGGGTGCAAATATCCAGGTTTGGGATGTTTTTCAAAATGATTGCCAGCAGTGGCGTATTGAATCTTTAGGAGGAGGCTGGTACCGCATTATGGCAAAGGCAGGAAATAATGTACTCGATATTGTTAATGGCGATCCCACACCTGGTGCCGATGTACGCTCATGGACCTGGAACGGTGCCGATCCGCAGTTTTGGAAATTTGAAGCTCCCTGAATTTAAACTAACCCTAAAACTGTAATTAATGTTATCACCAACCATTGAAATAACCAGGCCTGCTCATTATGAGCGGGACTGGTTATTATATTCGTTCAGCAAACTCAGCGGATGAAAAAGTATTATAGGATAGTCTATTTTTGATGTTTCCAGAACCTGCCCTTACCTTCGGCTATCCACTCTAAAGCCTCATTGATTCTTTTTTGCCGGGTTTCGTCGGTTTTGGCATCGGTGATCCAAACAATATATTCCTTGCGGAAAGAGTTGGATTTGCTTTCAAAAATCTGGTTTGCCTGGGGATTAGCTACTAACGCTGCCAACAAATAATCGGGTGTTTCCAATACTTTGGGCTTATCAGATTCGGGCTTTTCTCTTTTTATTTTGATACCATTTTCATTTAATAACATCGCCTCTTTCAGCATGCTTATAAATTCTTCGTCAACAGGCAATTCCTCCATTTTGGTGATCTTGCCTAAAAACCGTTTAATAGGTTTAAGATCTTTATTGGCCTTGAGACGTTCATCGGTCATCAAATCTGCTTTTAAAAATGAGAATGAGCAGTGACTTTTATAAGCAGCCATCGTACACATAAAATCGCCTTTATAATCAAAATGAGGGAAACTCCATTTAACCGCTTCATCTGCATCGGGACAATATTTGTGAATAAGCTGGCGCCAATGCTTAAGAATTGGCTTTGCAAAATTGGCTGCGTTGTCTATGTAGGCATCTATGGCTGGATCGTGTTTCATATCCTCAAAGAAACCTAATCCTGCACCAAAACATTTGGTTAAAAAGTTGGATAAACAGGTTAATTTAATTACTTCTGTTGCTTGCGAAACGCTGAAGGCGGAAAACCTGTTTGTTTTTTAAAGAATTTGCCAAAATTGGCAGGGTCTGAAAAATTAAGCAGATAGGTGATCTCGGCTATTTCAAAATCGGTGTATTGAATAAGCGATTTGGCTTCGGTGGCTAAACGTTCGGTGATAAACGAGAGAGCATTTTTTCCCGAAACCTGTTTAACAGACTGCGATAAATAATTTGCGGTAACCGAGAGCATATCCGCGTATTCCTGCACGGTACGCTTATTAATATAATGGCTATTAACCAGCTGAATAAATTTACGCAACAGGATCTGCTGGGTTGTTGCCGGGCTGATATCTTTTTTCTTTTCCAATGCAAAATCTTCCAGGTAATAGAGCAAGCCCAGCAATTTCACCCTTGCTTCCATATACTGCGTTTTATCCGACCGCTCATAAGCGGTAAATACAGCTTCAAAATGTGGCGCCAGTTGCTTAAATGTGGCATGGTTAAACTTAAACAAGTTGGTAAATAACACATCAAACAGGGAAAATTGCTGGTGGAAATCGGGTTTGAAGAATGAAAAACATTCCGGCTTGAAATAAATAATATAGCCTTCCAGCGAATTGTTGTGCGCAAAGCTATATACAAGATTAGGCGAGTGAAAGACGAGATAAGATTCGGGATCATAAATAGTATGATCACCATAGTTAACTTCAATTTTACCAGAATTGAATAGCAGGGCGAAAAAATAAAATGCCCGTTTAAAAGGTGGCCGGTATACCTGTAAATCCTGGTCGAGCTGTTTTAAACGCAAACAGTAAAAGTTAGGATCATCCGTTCGGCCTGGCCATGGAATTGAAGCCAGGAAATCGTTGATCTCTGTGTAATAAGGGAGAGCGATTTTTATTTTTTCCATAAATAATCCCCAAAAGGATTGATCCTAAAATAAAAAAAGAAAATCTCTCCGCCTACTGGTTACAAAAGATTTACTATCATGACCTGCTCCTGTTGCTCTGTTTGATAAATTACCCACACACAACCTGTTATAATTAAATCTTAAATAATTTAATGTATTTTTAATAATTGTAAAGAGGTATTATGTTTTTGACAGCTCAGCCACATCCAGCTTTGAAACCATTTGTACGGGCCTACTGGTATCTACAATTAACACATAGTGAGCAACTCCTTGAATTACCTATAACCCCTGCTCCTGAAAATTGCCTATATTTTTATCCAAAGGATAAATTGCAAGCCAATTTCCAAGATCAATCAAAATCTAAATCAGACTTTCCTGATAATATCATAACCGGACAGTTTACCTCTCGTCATAATTTACTGATTCCGAATAATTACCTTATGTTCAAGGTACTACTTCAGCCCGCGGGCTTCTTTCGGCTATTTGGAGTTCCCATGACGTTATTTACAAATTCGCACGAGGAAGCCAACCTGGTTTTAGGTAGCGAAATGACTCAGGTTAACCAACAAATTCAAAATGCTGAAACTTTTGAAAGAATGGTTGAAATAATTGAAGGCTATTTGCTCAAAAAAATAACATCATATAAGGTAGACCGTCATCCCATTGATGAAGTTCTGAAACAGCCGAATTTTTATCAATTTTCGCTCGACCGGCTGGCATATGATGCGTGTTTAAGTTCACGACAGTTTGAGCGGAAATTTTTGGAACGAACGGGGGTTTCGCCTAAGTTTTATAGCCGTATAGCCCGTTTCAATCAAGCGATGAAACGGAAGGTTGATTTTCCGGGGCAGAGCTGGCTACACGTTGCCTATGATTGTGGTTATTTCGATCATAATCATTTGCTCAGAGATTTTAAGCAGTTTACAAACGAAGTACCTACAGATTTTGATTTTAAAAATGCAATTATCTATTAAAAACATGTCGGATTTTTACTAAGTCTTTCAATCACTCGCGCCTTATGTTTGTGAAAAATATTTAAAAAAGATGATTACACGCATTATTTCTTTGATACTGGTTGTTTATGCTTCCTATTTTTTCGGTCTGTATGTTCAGGGCCTGGTTGCTCCATGGGAATATAACGTTTCCGGAAAAGCTTTTGCCGAATATCATAAAGCAATAGATTTTTACATGAGTAAAAGAATGCCAGTCCTGGTACTTTCTTATATAGGATTTATGATCCTGTTTTTAATTTTTAATAGAAAGGAATGGGGAACTGTAGCTTATTGGCTTATTCCTGTGGCTATAGTTTTACAAGCAATTTCCACCTATATCGCTATAACAAGCAATGTACACATGAACCCCGAAATGAATGCATGGAATCCGGACAACCTTCCTGTAAACTGGCAGGAAATGCGCGATAAATGGTTGTACTATCACAACAGGGGCAGGTTTATTAATATTCCAATCCAGATGATCGTATTTACTTCCTGTTATTTATTTTGGAATAAATAACTTAATTACCGGCGCAGCCAACCCGAACTTCACTTCCTCATCGAAGTAAATTAAATAAAGGAAATTCAGCCACCACTTTTAATAAGGATTCTTATCCTAACGAATTTACTGTGCTATTACTTCTCAAAATCCGTGTTACGAGTTTAAAACGGTAAAGAGAGTTATGTGCTATTAAATAAATGCTTATGTACACAGAAAAAGTTAGAACATTTACAAAAAGAGAAATGGAAGTACTTACATTGATAGGCGAGGGTTTTTCTACCAAGCATATCGCGGAGCTATTATTTATCAGTGTTAATACCGTTGAAACACACAGGCGCCATTTACTCGAAAAAATGGAGGTAAAAAACTCCATGCAGCTGATAAAACATGCTACACATGCTTTGTGGCTCAATGCAAACTGATTTTTAAAACAGACCCCTGCTAACAGGTAAATAAAAAGCGGCCAATCGTTTCATTGGCCGCTTTTCTAATCGTGTTATTGATTTATTAAGGATTTGGCTGCATCAGCTTATTGGTCTGGAGCTCTACACCTGATATAGGCCAGATATAATTAGATGCCGTGACCGCTACAGCCGGAGAATTTCCCTGAGCCCCGGATTTGGCCGGGAGCGCCTGGCCTGTACGGAACAGATCTGTAAGTCTGAAACCCTCACCCACTAACTCAATCCGCCGTTCGGTTAGTATAGTATTGATCAAAGCAGCCTGCGAACTGATATCTGCCGGGTTGAAGGTAAAGGCTGCGTCTGAGCGATGTCTTACAGCATACAATAAAGAAGTTGCATTAACCAGATCACCTGTACGCGCGTAAGCTTCGGCTGCATTAAGCAATACCTCACTATATCTTAGCACCGGTACATAATCGGTAAAAGGTGAAGGTGTTTTATATTTGGTCAGATAATTAACCGTTCCTACTTTGGTAATAAAACCCTTACGTGCATCCGTTGAAGCAGTTCCGCTCAATGCAGCATTGGCATAAATACCTGTTGGGTTCAGATAATATTCACCGTTACCCGGCCCCGAGGTAAAGTAATACGCCAGCTGATTTTGCGTACCAGGGGCGTCACTAGTGGTAAACGGTAAAAATAATAAAGCTTCGGCCCCGCTATATGAACCGGTAAAAACAGTAGCAATACTGCTTTCCAGTTTACTGGCGCCATTAGGCGATTGGTACGGTGCTGTGGTCGTAATAATTTTGGAAGTCTCTGTTAGCACCTTGGCATAATTAGCCTGTGCAAGATAAACCCGTGTTTTTAAAGCAATTGCCGTGTTTTTATAGGCTCTGAAAGCACCGTTGGCCTGGGTTGCGCCCAATTTGGTCTCCGCATCGTCCAGATCTTTTAGTATCTGGGTATATACTTGCGCTACCGTGCTTCTGGCCAGGTCATTTGTTCCGGCACCGGTCAGGTCTGTTTCGGCCAGTAGTCGTAACGGCAAACCCGGACTTGCCCCACCGTCAAAAACATAGGGTTTGGCATAAGTTTGTACCAAAGCAAAATAAGAAAGCGCTCTTAAAAATTCTGCCTCGCCAATATATTGATTAGCGGTAGCCGCGTCAACTTTAGACAGGTTGGCATTAAGCCCAACCAAAAAAACATTAACCCGGTTAATAGCCGAATAAGCCGCGCTCCATAAATTAACTACCTCGTTGGTATTGGAGTTTACATTCTGGTTCCAGGTATCCAAACCAGTAACACCGTTAGGTTTATTTACTATAAACTCTTCGCCCCTTATCTCATTATAAATTACATAGCGGCCGCCATAAAACTGACCGTTTTTAACACCTGCATATAATCCGTTTACCTGGCTTAAAATCCTCGCCGGTGTTTCAAATGCTTTAGAGTCAATGATACTTGTAGTTGGCGATGGTGTTAATAGATCCTTTGTGCAGGAACTGCCCAGTACCATGGTTAATGCCAGCACTGCAGCATTAACGGCATATTTATATTTCTTTATTGTTATCATGATCGTAATAATTAAAATCCTACATTTAAACCAAACGTAAATATCCTGCTGGAAGGCACGGTATTACGGTCGATACCCGGTGCCAGATTGGAATTACCGTTGGCTGAAACTTCAGGGTCTGAGCCTTTGTAACCGGTAACTACAGCCAGGTTTGTGGCTTGTACATATACCCGTAATGAGGAAATGCCCGCGCCATTAACCAACCGCGACGGGAATTTATATCCCAGTGCCACGTTTTTAAGTTTGGCATAAGCGCCGTTTTGAACATTGGAAGAGTTAGGTATGGCCGACCCGTTCGAATAATTATCGCCGTAAACTACTTTAGGAATATCGGTAACCTGACCCGGGGTTGTCCAGCGCCTTAATATACCTGTTTCATTATTCCAGAATCGCTGATCGCGGAGGGTAGCCTGCGTTCCATTATATATTTTATTCCCTCCCGAAAAAGTAATACCAATGTTTAAATCAAAGTTTTTATAAGCAAAGGTGTTATTTAAGCCACCATAATAGGTTGGTATGGATCTGCCTACAATACGGCCATCAAGCGTGCCGTCAATAGCCGGAGCAGCTGTACCGTCGAGATATGTCCATTTAGATGGCGTACCAACCTGGTTATACTGAACTTTCTGGCCAAAACGATTGATAAATATGCGCTGACCGTTAGCCGGGTTTACACCATCCACAGGAACCACAAAAATAGATCCCAGCGTATACCCTACCCGGGTAACGCTTGCGGTTTCCAACCCTGAGGTTACACCGTAAATATCTGAATTACCCTGGGCCAGTGCTGTAACCTTGTTACTGAGCGTACTGATGTTAAAATTGGTAGTCCAGCTGAAGTTGGTTTTAACAATATTTCTTGAAGTGACATTCAATTCAAAGCCACGGTTATACATCGAGCCTACGTTGGCTGCAATGGTATTGCCGGGTATACCCCGTGAAGGTGATTGCGGCGCATTCAGGATAAGGTTATTGATACTGTTATTATAATAATCAAACTCTGCCTGTATACGTCCTTTAAACAAACCAAAACTGAGGCCTACATCTGTTTTTTTACTGGTTTCCCATTTCAGATTAGAATTACCGGCCTGGTTAAAATAAACCGTTGCTGCGCCGCCATACAAACCTGAGTTATACAACGATAAAGAAGCAAAATCGCCAACCCCCACATTACCTACTACACCGTAGCTTCCTTTCAGTTTAAGATCTTCGAAGATCCGCCCCAGCTTTGAATTTTTAAAAAAGCCTTCCTCCGCTATATTCCAACCAATAGAGCCTCCACCAAAATTACCATACTTATTATTGGCCGATAACCCGGAAAAACCATCACGTCTGAAGGTTCCGCTTAGCAGATATTTTTTATCAAAGTCATAATTTGCTGTTCCAAAAAAAGACCTGAAACCGTTTTCGGACTGAAAGTTCCCGGTTGTGGCATCACTTAAAACATTCAGGAAATTTCCCTGGAAATTATTGAAATAGGAATCGCCTAAATTGGTTCGCTGTGTTCCTGTGCCCAGATTGGTGGTGTGATATTCTTCATAACCTGCCAGGGCATTGATGTGATTTTTTCCTAAATCTACAATGTAATTCAACGTATTAGTCCAGTCCCTGCGGTTATACTCCTGAAAAGTATTCAAAGCCAAACCGTTTGAGCTCTGCCCGTCGCCGGCTATTGGGTTTTGAAATGTGGTATTGGCGGTATTGAGCTTGTTGATACTATACTGGGTTTTAAATTTCAACCCGGTAACCAATTGCCATTCGCCATACAGGTTACCTATCACGTTGGTATTGCTAGACGTATACTTGTCCAAATCAAGCAATACCAATGCGTTAGGATAGTTATTAGCAATGGTATTGGCGCCTAAACCCAGGGTTCCGGTACTGGTGATGTTGTAAGAGCCATCGGGATTGCGGGGAGCCACATTTGGGTTTAATACTAAAGGCAAACGGGCCAGTCCGCCGGTGTTATATGCCTGTCCCGGTAATGACCCGCTGTTAGGTCCTTTATTGAGCGTGTTGCTGTAACTAAAATTAGTACCTATAGTAATAGCCTTTGACAAATGATGATCCAAATTTCCCCGGAATATCTTTCGTTCAAATGAATTGGTTTTGATAAAGCTTTCCTGGTTGCTGTAACCGGCAGATACAAAATAAGATGTCTTTTCTGTAGCGCCGGAAACGTTCATGTTATGATTATGCGATAAACCGGTCTGGTAAACAATCTTGTACCAGTCGGTGTTAATTTCATTGCCATTAGCATCCTTTTGAATAGCAAAGCCAGGAGCTAAGCCTGCATTTGCGCGGGCTTCGTTCTTTAACTCTACATATTGATCGGCATTAAGCAGTTTAGGTAAGTTAAATGCCTTATTAATCCCCACCCAGCCATCATAGTTAACCTGGGTTTTGCCAAGCTTTCCTTTTTTGGTAGTAATTACCACAACGCCGTTGGCAGCCCTTGATCCGTATATGGCCGTAGCCGAAGCATCTTTTAAGATATCAACTGATTCTATATCGTTGGGATTAATGTCTCCAAGGGGATTGTTAGAAGCGCTGTTGCCGGTACTGCCGGTAAATACCGGAACGCCGTCAACAATAATAAGCGGATAGGAACTCAGGGATATGGAGTTAAAACCCCTGATCCTGAACACCGGCGGGTTATTCAACACCCCGTTAGGCTGTATAATGTTCACACCCGCCGCCTGCCCGGCCAAAGCCTGATCGAAACTTTGAACCGGTTTATTGGCAATTTGCGCCGACGTGACTTTAACTGCAGAACCGGTATAGTCTTTCTTGTTTATTCTGGAATAACCGGATATCACCACTTCAGATAGCTGGCTTGCTGTAGCAGTTAGGGAGATTGTAAGTTTATTTGAGGTTATGGTAACCGTTTGCTGAGTATACCCTATGAAATTAAAGGTTAAGCTTTGTTTTCCGGCGGGTACATTAATGCTAAAATTGCCGTTACCATCTGTTTGGGTACCTATGGTAGTGCCTTTGATAGAAACAGATACACCTGGAAGTGGACCGCCGTCACCGGCATCTGTCACATGGCCTGTTATTTTGCGGGTTTGCGCGTACGCTTGAGTGCATACCAATACAATAACCCATACTAAGTATAGTATTTTTTGATTCATCGTGAAATTGTCGTTAATAGTTAATAATTAATTGTTCAGGGATTTGAGACAACGCTGATCTGATCAGATTTGAATCTTGCGGATGATTATTTCATGGTGTTTAGGGATTACAGGATTAATGGGGATAAGTGAATTAAAGATCTTTAAAAGTGTATTTATGGGATTCGATACAGCCAAAACCGCAATGAGGGTCCTTAAAACAAGTCGTGCGGTTGTTACAGACAGCAGGAAATGGCAATTGATATGACAGATAAGACATCATCGTGATAATATAATCAATAAGAACAGCTATAGTTAAAAAATAGAAGCATTTAACACATAACGCTTCATTATAACCGATTAAAAGTTAGTTTTCACAAAAAATGACAATTTATATCTGTACATTTTTTAGTAATTTATAAATTTTATAGAAAATATATAAATTAAGTATAACTTTTTTTATAAAAAACAGATTTTTATAAAAAAATTTTAATAATTATAACCTATAATGATATATTATTAATTTTTCATTAAAAAAAACAGATTTAACTATTTCGTTTTTTTAGCAAATAGTCTTTTAAAAGATATTCATCTTGCACATTCAGAAACACATCTTAAATCTTAGCCGATTTATGACATAAAAGACCAGACTGAGATAGTGAACAGGCAAAAAATGACCAGGAATACGCACCAGGCGAAAGGCCAATAAAATACCCCGGGGGCACCGGGGCATATGGAAGAGTTAAGGATGATTACCCACAATAACCCAGGGCTCTTTCAGGAAGACCTGGGGAGGGGCGGAAATTACTTCAGGTTCTTAAGCGCCGATAGTGCCTGTTTTAACATTTCCGTTTCGCGCGTAATTAGCTACTATAACACCGCTTGGCGTAACAAGACTTTCTGTTAATTCAAATGCAGCAGGAACCGCCTGGTTGTCAAACAACTTTTTCCCTTTGCCAAGAATCACCGGGTATATTTTAAGCCAGAGTTCGTCCACCAGGTCATGCTTCAATAATAGCTGTGCGAGTTCGCTGCTACCCCAAACTTTGATATCAGAACCTTCTGAATTTTTGAGTTTTTCGATATCCGCCACACTGGTAAGGAACACCGTGTTTTCCCAATCAGACTTTTGCATGGTGTTGGATAGCACATATTTTGTAACATCATTGATGCCCGGCCAATGTTCCGCATGCTTGGGCCAGAAATCGGCAAAAATATCAAATGTTTTTCTGCCCAGAAGAATATCCGTGGCTTCCATCTGCTTTTGCATCACCTTGCCAGAAACCTCATCACCATAGGGAGCAGACCAACCACCGTATTTAAAGCCACCCGATGTATCTTCCTCCGGTCCGCCCGGTGCCTGCATTACTCCATCTAATGTAATAAATGTTAAAACGATTATCTTTCTCATGTTAGTTTAATTGAAGTTGTTGCTTTATTGTTTATTTAACGATTCTTATCGAACCATCTTTTCATATGTTTACTTTAAAAAGCCATCCAGATAGCCTAATATGGTTTTCGTCTGCATCATCAGGCTCACATGGCTCTGCGAAGGAACAACAGCCAAATGCGACTTCGGCATTGGTGCCAGGTCGGCAGATACGCCACCTCCCAGTAATTGATAAGTTTTCATCAGCTCAATCTTATCCAGACCATCATTGTCACCGGATATGATCAGTACAGGCGAAGTAATTTTCGCAATATTACTATCCCCCATATCAAAAGACTGCCCAACAAAAGCAAGCATTTGTTCCATAAATTTTGCCCATTTGGTTTTGTCGGGCGCTACTGCATCATATGCCGCCTTCATAGGACTATTCGCAAACATTTCGGGTTTCATATTTTTAAACGCATTGGCTATTTGAGGCAGCCAGCCACTGCTTTTATAAGTAGAAGAAATGATCACTAATTTTTTGACCCGTTTAGGGCTTTGTATGATTAACTGGTAAGCCACGGAGCCGCCCATACTATATCCTACAACATCAGCACTATCAACTTTTAAGTAATTCATTACTCCATCCACATCACTTGCCAGGGTAGCTAAGTCTAATTTTCTGTCCGAAAACGGCGTGTGTCCATGTCCCTGCATTTCAATGGCGATTACTTTTCTTGTTTTTGATAATTCGGGTATTAACTGGCCCCAGTTACCTTCAATGGTCATAAAAGCGCCATGCAATAAAACGATAGGTCTGCCCTCGCCATATACTTCATAATAAACTTTAATGCCATTAACAGGCACATAACCACTGTTGGCAGGCTTACTCTGTTGCCCGTTAGATTGAACCGTGGCAAACATAATGATTGCCATTAGTAGTATTAATTTAAGAGGGTTAGGTGTTTTGAATAAATTTTTCATGACAATATTTAGTTTTGGTTTGAAACTTATTAACAATACAAAGTTGGAATTTACCTCAGGATATAGCGCAGTGCAAAAACGACAACTTAGAGGGTAAATTCCGCCAAAACATATTTATCTTTATAAAAAGGAAATTCAACAATGAAAAAAGTGTCTGTTTATGTGCCCGAAAATGCTGCTATTGAAGCTGTAACCCCGGCCTACCGCTTGTTTAAAACAGCCAATGATTTTTTAAAAGCATTTGATAAAAAACCATTATTTGATGTGGAGTATGCAGGCTTAAAAGATTACATAGCTACCAACGACGGAGAATACTCCGTAAAAATAGACCGGCAAATAAAAGACATTAAAGAAACTGATCTGATCATCATACCTGCCGTTTTTGGCGATATTGATGAAGCAATAAAAGCAAATGAGCATGCAATTCCGTGGATAAAAAAAATGCACAGCAATGGCAGTGAAGTTGCCAGTTTATGTAATGGTGCTTTTTTACTAGGAAAAACCGGCCTGGTAAATGGAAAGAAATGTTCTACACACTGGGCCTATTTTAATCAGTTTAGGGAGATGTATCCCGAAGTAGAAATTGTAGATGGCGCGGTTATTACTGATGAAGGCAAGATTTACTCCAGTGGCGGTGCCAACTCGCTATGGAATCTGCTGCTTTATTTATTAGAAAAATACACCGATAGAAATACCGCTATTTTAGCCGCCAAATATTTTGCAATAGATATTGATCGAAATAATCAAGGCGCTTTTACAATTTTCACCGGACAAAAAGACCACAACGACAAGGAGATTTTGCAAACCCAAAACTACATCGAAAAAAGCTATCAGGATAAGCTCACTATTAATAGCCTGGCAGATAAAGTAGATATTAGCCAAAGGAGCTTTGAAAGAAGGTTTAAGCAAGCTACCAATAACACGCCTGTTGAATATATGCAAAGAGTAAGAGTTGAAGCTGCCAAACGCAGTTTTGAAAGCTCAAGAAAAAACGTATCGGAGGTAATGTTTGATGTTGGCTATAGCGACATGAAAGCATTCCGGGATATATTCAAAAGGGTTACGGGAATTACGCCCATTGAATACAGAAATAAGTATAGCAAAGTAGCAGTAGAGAAATAATAATCTATAACTGACAACCTCAGGGTGCCTTTCAGGAGACTCCGAGAGGACGGAAGATTAAAAGTCGCTGTTTTGTCAATTTTTCAGTACCATTAATATCTGCCATCCAACTACAATTTTGCTTCAGATTGCATAGATAGTTTTAGGGTGAATGTGATTTCACATTCATTTTAAAGCTGAATACTAATGAAATATCTATGCTTGCTAATCCTTATGTTTTCTACCCTGAAGCTTAGGGCACAGGACAATTATGAGATCCAGGTTTATGGTTCTGAAACGGTAGACAAGGGCAAAACAATGTTGGAGTTGCACAGTAACTTTACTTTAAATGGAAGTAAAACGATCACTAATGGCGAGCTCCCAACAAACCATGTAGAACATGAAACCATTGAAATAACCCATGGCTGGACCACCTGGTTCGAAACCGGCTTCTATTTTTTTAATTCCGTAGGTGATGCCGGACGCACGGCCTATGTAGGCTCTCATATCAGACCAAGGGTTGCTGCTCCACAAAGCTGGAACTGGCCCGTAGGTGTGAGTATTTCAACTGAATTCGGATTTCAGAAAAGTGCATTTTCCGCCAATACAAGCACATTGGAGGTGAGGCCGATAGTAGATAAAAAATGGAATAAATTATATATTTCCGTTAACCCAACACTGGACAAAAGCTTCAAAGGCCCGGATCAAAACCGGGGATTTATCTTTTCACCCAATGTTAAGGGAAGTTATGACGTAACCAAGGTTGTAGCGCTGGGACTGGAATATTATGGGAGTACCGGTCCATTTTTTCACTATGATGCCTTCAAACAGCAGGACCATCAGTTATTTGCAGCAACAGATTTAAATTTTGACCCTAAATGGGAGTTTAATGGAGGCGTAGGCTACGGCTTTACACAAAACGCAGATAAGGCCATCATTAAAATTATTGTGGGGAGGAAGTTTTAAAAAGACCTGTTTATAATACAAACGAGGCCTCTGTCCACACAGAACCGCTGCTGGCGCACGCGTGTCGCGTGCGCCTTCATTAGTTAATTATTTAATATCGTTAGGGCGACACGCATGCGCCAGCGGAGACACTCAGGATGGAAAATTTATTCAATAACAACGGCCTCATATTTATCTACAAGATTAGATATAAATCTATTGTATTCTTCCCTCATGGGTAGCTCAAAATCAGTGTATAGCATACGTTTATCGACCAATGCATGCTCATTAGTTTTAGGATTAAATCCCTCTTTTTTTACATCTTTCCAATAAATACCTATTCCTCTTTTTTGCCAGGTAGGAACATTATTGAAGTTGATACCATATTGAAATAACATTTCATTTTTGGCCGAAATGCTCATGCCTTCAATTTTAGCAGTAGCTTCGCTAACAGTAAAATTATCCTGCCTTAAACGCCAATAACAATGTGCATTCAGCGCATTTCTATGTGCATCTTCATTACGCCACCTAAAATAATCCTCTACTAATTTTTTGTTAGGAAGTTCAGAAAGACGAGCGTCAAAGGCTCCTACGTCTCCGAGTAGAGAGGAAAATTTAGCGCTGGCTTCCCCTGCAAGAATAGAAATATATTTCCTGCTTTTACGTCCAAAGGTATTTTCCTTGGGATGAAACAACAACGATATTTCGTCACTTTCTGTGTAACCATAGATTATGTTAAAACCGCAACTCATGAGATGCTTCACAGTTTCAACCATCAGATCCCGAAATTTTTCATCAAATGGTGCTTCGAACTGATGCACTTCTTTAGTCAGCCTCGTAAAGTTTCGTCCGTCGATTCTGGCTACAATATACATTTCTGGTAAAACGCAGCGGTCTTGTGAGGTTTCATAAACCCTCAGTTTAAGATCCAGATCATCAAATTTCATCAGACCATTCTTTTATAGTGAATGTATTGTTCTCTGCAATTACATAATAAAGTTCATCGAAACCTTCTTCTCTTAATGGCAGGCTTAGTTTTTTAAAAGTTCCTCTTATACCTATCTCCGGTATATTCTCTGCCCCTGAACGTCTGCTATTACGCTCCAATGCATCAGCAAGTTTGGATTGAAAATAATACCCTATCACTTTAAACTTATTTGTTTTTGCAATGGCTATATATTTTGCCCTTTCTTCTTTAGACGGATTAGTATTGTCTATTACAAAAGGGTGAAAAGTGTTAATACAGGTTTCAATAAACCTGAGTTCTTTATTTCTCGTGTTTAATTGGTCTAACGAAATACGAATATGCGTTTTAAAAAAACGCTCTTTAAAAAAAGTGGTTTTTCCTGTTGCCTGAATTCCGCAAAAGATCACTGCTTCCATTTTTTCAAAGGTGCAACTTTACGGACACAAAAAAAGAAGAACTAGTGATAATTCTTCTTTTTATTTTTCCTGCGGTGAGGGATTAGCCCATACCCGCTGTTATCACCAACCAACCCCAAACGAAAAAAGCCCGGCGATTGCCAGGCTCTTTTCACATTCAGCGGTGAGGGAGGGATTCGAACCCTCGGTACAGTTTCCCGTACGTCAGTTTAGCAAACTGATCCTTTCGGCCTCTCAGGCACCTCACCGTGTTCTTTTCAATATGTTCCCCGTTTTTCGGGATTGCAAATATAGTAATTCAAGTTTCCCGTCAAAAAAAAAGTTATATTTTTAATAATCTATCCGCACATGATAAATACTCATGAGCATCCGCTTAAAAATAGTTTTGATGGTTTCGATATCTTTTAAAGTTATATTACTGTCTTTCAACTGGTTCTGATCCAACTTATACTTCACTATCCGGTCAACCAAAATACTGATCGACTCTTCATCGGGCTCTTTCAGCGAACGTGAAGCAGCCTCAACCGAGTCGGCCAGCATCAAAACACCCGCTTCTTTGGTGAAAGGAATGGGTCCCGGGTATCTGAAAATGTTCTCGTTGATGAATTTTTCGGGAAAGTTTTTTAATGACGACTGGTAAAAATAATCCACCCGGGTATTGCCATGGTGGGTTCGTATAAAATCAATGATCACCTCGGGCAGGTTGGCCTTGCGCGCCATTTCAATACCCTTGCTTACGTGTCTGATGATGATCTGGGCGCTCTCTTCATACGGTAGCTTATCATGCGGATTAAAACCCGAGCTCTGGTTTTCGATAAAAAACAGCGGGTTTTCCATTTTACCAATATCATGGTACAATGCCCCTGCCCTTACCAGCAAAGCGTTGCCGCCAATGGTGTATATAGCGTTCTCGGCCAGGTTGGCTACCTGCAATGAATGCTGAAAGGTTCCCGGCGCATTAAAGGCCAGCTCACGCAGCAAAGGTGCGTTGGTATTGGTAAGCTCAATAAGGGTGATATCGGAGGTGATGGCAAATATCTTTTCAAAAATATAAATGAGCGGATAAGCCAGCAGGGTAAGCAGTACGCTCACCACAAAAGGCAGAAAATCCATCCAGTCGATATCCAGGAAAGTACCTTCACGGATAAAGGTGATACCCAAAAAGGCAACAAAATAGGTAAAGATAATGATGACCGCCGAGATCAGGAACTGCTCGCGCCGGATAAGGTTTTTGATACTGTAGATGGATACCATACCGGCCGTAATCTCATAATAGGCAAACTCAAAACTGTTGGGCACAAAAAAGCCCGCAATGAGCACTACCAGCAAATGGATGTTAAGCGCCAAACGCGTATCAAACAAAATACGGATAATGATAGGTACTATACAGTACGGTATATAATACAGGTTGGTGGGAAACTGCAGCTTAATAGCCAATGATAAAGTGGCCAGCATGGCCGTCATCACCAGTAATATTAAACTTACCAGGCGGTTATCGGCATAAATATCCTTACGGAAAAGGTGCAGGAATATCATCAGCAGCGATATCGCTATACCTACCAGGAAAAACTGCCCTAACAGTACCAGTTTGCGGTTACCATTGGTGCGGGCATTATCTTCAAAAGCCTGTTTATATGATTCCAGCTTTTGATAAACATCATCATTAATAACCGAACCTTTGTAAACAATTACCTCCCCTTTCTGCACCATACCACGGGTGATGGATAAACCATCAATAGCCTCATTAATGAGCCGCGAGGTAAGGTTATTATCATAGCTTAAATTGGTTTGCAGCCTGTTTTGCAGCATATCCAGTAAAAATGCCTTATCCAGATCGGTATGTTTGCTCAGGATCTTGTCGCAATAAGCCAGGGCCTTTTCTTTGGTAAACAGTTCGTTGGTATTTTTGGGAGTGGCTACGTTTTTATTTAAAACGGTGATGGGATAATTTTCGGAATTTACCTGGTATTGGGGGTTCAGCTTTAAAATACCGGTTTCATATATTTCCTGCAGCAGATCGGTACCGGTTGAAATAAATTTGGGCTTTAGCCTGTCGTTAATACCGGCATTATGCCATTTAATCTCGATATCACTTTTAAAACCTTCCAGCTGTTGATTTTCGATCGCGGCATCCAGCTGATAAATGGGGGTTATACTTTCCTTGGCTGTTTTCTGGTCGTTTTTAATCTCCTGCTGGGTTTTCAGGATGGCGAAGTTATAGGGTGATATCAGATCCTTCTGGTTCCAGATGCGTCCTTTTTCATATTCATAGCCAAATTTAGCCTGCTTGGGTAAAAAAAACACAATGATGCTTATGCTCAGCAGCATCATTAAAAACTTAACGTTGCGCGAGTATTTACGCAATAAAGCCTTTTGGCGCGAAGTGGATAGTTTTGCCATTTAATTAAATAACCGCTCAAAAATAATATAAGTTTCTGTTATCTATAGTATCAAGTAGCTAGTATCAAGTATCACGACAACTCAAACACGGCATCCGGCATTGCAAAATCTTGATACTTGATACTAACTACTTGATACTAAATTTGCTTTTATCAATTTAATTTTGATATCTTTATGATATCAATTTAAAATCATATTATCATGAAATCTGAAAAAATTATCAACCCGCCATCAGGCTTCTTTGCACTGGTGCTATTCGTGGTATTCATAATTGTTGCTGCTTTTTACCTGGTGTCAATCCCTGCACTCTCGGGTATTCTGTTATTTGTTGGTACAGTGTTTATACTACCTGGTTTAATCATTGTAAACCCCAATGAATCAAAAGTACTCACGCTTTTTGGTCAGTACATTGGTACCGTAAAAAAAGACGGCTATTTTTGGGTGAATCCTTTCACTGCAAAAAAGAAAGTATCATTAAGGGCTTTTAACCTTAACGGGCAGCAGCTCAAGGTAAATGATAGTATAGGTAACCCCATTGAAATTGCCGCCGTGATTGTATGGCAGATCAAGGATACTGCCGCTGCTGTGTTTGCGGTAGAAAATTATATCCAATATGTAAATATCCAGAGCGAGGCAGCGGTACGTCACCTGGCTAACTCCTTCCCTTATGATAACCTGGAAGATGAAAACGCAACCATTACCCTGCGTGGCGGCGCCGAACAAGTAAGCCAGATGCTGGAGCAGGAATTAAACGAACGCCTTGCCCGTGCCGGTATTGAAGTACTGGAAGCCCGCATATCGCACCTCGCTTACGCACCAGAGATAGCACACTCTATGCTGCAGGTTCAGCAGGCATCGGCCATTATAGCCGCCCGTAAGCTGATTGTGGAGGGCGCTGTAGGTATGGTAGAGATGGCATTGAACAAACTATCCGAAAAAAATATTGTGGAACTGGACGAAGAACGTAAAGCCGCCATGGTAAGCAACCTGCTGGTGGTATTATGCGGCGACAAAGCCGTTAACCCTGTAGTAAATACCGGAACTTTATATCATTAATAATGGATGAGCTAACAAATTTCGCCACGTTGAGAAGAACAGGAGGGTAATATGGCCGAAAAGAAAGCATTTATATTGCGTGTTAACCCGGATATGCTGAAGGAGCTAGAGACCTGGGCCGCCGAGGAATTCCGGAGCACTAATGGTCAGATCGAATACCTGATGCAACAGGCGTTGCTTGCGCGCAAAAAAAACACAAAGAAGAAAAAGGGCTCTTTGGAGTAAGGGTTTGGGGAGCAAGAGTAAGGACTTTAGTTCCCCCGTTGCCTGTGTCCTAGTTGATAAGCCATCTGCAAGATTGAGTATATTGTAGATTACATCATTTAAAACCAGCGGCATAAATTCAGTTAAAAATTGATATTAGGTATATATCAGGAAGCCCGATATATACCTAACAATCGGTATCTTTTAATTGAAAAACTATATCTAGCTTTAGGTAATTTATCTAAAACTTCATGACATGAAAAACTTATCTTTAGCACTGGTTCTTACGTTTTTTTCATTACAAGGATTTTCTCAATTTAAGGTCGGCAAAACGCAAGATCAGGTAAAGGCCGACGAGGCAAAAAAAACGCCTGTACTTATTGGCGCTAAGCGCGTAGCATTAACAGTAACATTTGGTCTGTTTCATATAGAGGAAGATAATTCAGAATTTCTGGAGTATCATACAACTACTAATTTTGTTAAAAGGCTCGAATTCCCATCCGTTCAGGAAGAATCGGATTTTTACAAATACGTACTAGGCTTGTATGACAGTTTTAAAGACAATGAAGTAACCTTAGGTAAAACTACCATAGTTCCGCTTCGGAATAATCTGCTGGGTGAAAATAGTCTTTTTTTCGAAATCCATCCCGATCCGGACAATAAACGTTATATACTCACTACACTCTCGATAGGCAAAAAAGGATGGGTAAAGCTTTTCGAAAAATCAAGAATTCAAAATTCAAAATGAGGTGATAATTTAACTTAATAGCAAGACAAGAAAATCCTTGCTCTTTGTTCCCTAAATCTTTACTCCAAAAGTCTCACTAATATTTCGTATTTTTATAATCACCATAGCCCGGGTTTCTTTTCTTGAGAAATCCGGGCTGTTTTATTAGAGATAAAACAAGGCCAAAAATCGACTATTAAACATTCAAATATTTGATTACAAATTATTTAATACTTTTTAAAGTTTAAAAAAGCACTCAAAACCGTGTTAAAATTTGTTAAAAAGTGTTAAAATGAGGTTTTTCCAAGCCATTTTTGATCGATTTTCGCCCCATTTTGAGTAGAAATTTGTTAAAATTTAAGGTTTAAAAAGTTTTTTGGGGTATACACAGCCCGGCAAAGGCGCACCTGCTGCCCACCTGTCAAATGGTATGGAGAAAAAAATAAAACTAAAAATCGTTATCCTGACCGATTGTAAATTATTATGCATGCATAGCTTTTTCCTTTCATCAAAATAACTAAATTTGCCACACCAATTTAATGAGGGACACATGAAAGAAGTAGTAATAGTGGCTGCCACACGCACGCCCATTGGCAGCTTTGGGGGCAGCTTAGCCACCTTAAACGCCACACAACTGGGTGCTTTAGCCATCAAATCAGCAATCGAAAAATCGGGACTGAAACCCGACCAGATACAGGAAGTTTATATGGGCAATGTGCTATCGGCCAATTTAGGCCAGGCACCTGCTACCCAGGCAGCTATATTTGCCGGTCTACCCTATTTACCTGCTACCACAGTAAATAAAGTATGCGCATCAGGCATGAAAGCTATTATGCTGGCTGCGCAAAGCATCGCCATAGGTCAAAATGATATTGTAGTTGCGGGCGGCATGGAAAGTATGAGCAATGTGCCCTATTACCTGGATAAAGCCCGCAATGGCTATCGCCTGGGCAACGGCCAAATCACCGACGGATTGATAAAAGATGGTCTCTGGGATGTTTATAATGACTATCACATGGGCTCAGCAGCCGAATTATGCGCTACCGACTGTCATATTAGTCGCGAAGAGCAGGATGCTTTTGCTATAGAGTCTTACAACCGTGCTCAAAAAGCCCAGACCGAAGGCAAATTCAAAGACGAAATAACCCCCGTTGAGCTTAAAGATAAAAAAGGCGATACCACTTTATTTGCCGAGGATGAAGAACCCAAAGCCGTAAAGTTTGAGAAAATACCTTCACTAAAACCTGTATTTAAAAAGGACGGTACCGTAACGGCCGCCAATGCATCTACCTTAAATGATGGCGCGGCCGCTTTAGTGCTCATGAGCAAAGAAAAAGCAGACGAGCTGGGCATTAAACCATTAGCCAAAATAGTAGCCCATGCCGATGCACAGCAGGCTCCTGAATGGTTCACTACTGCCCCATCCAAAGCCATCCCACTGGCGTTGCACCGCGCGGGCTTATCAGCAGATCAGATCGACTTTTTTGAAATCAACGAAGCATTTTCCGTAGTATCGATTGCTAACAATCAACTTTTAAAACTCGATCCAGCTAAGGTAAATGTTAACGGAGGCGCTGTTTCATTAGGTCACCCGCTGGGTGCTTCGGGAGCGCGCATCATAGTTACCTTACTCTCTGTTTTACAGCAAAATAAAGGCAAATACGGCGCCGCCGGAATTTGTAATGGAGGTGGCGGTGCCAGCGCAATGGTTATTGAAAATTTACGTTAAATTAAATAAACTGGCTGCTGAACTACAAGTTACAACGGCTATTAGGATAAATTATTAATTTAGCGGCAACATCATGTTAATTTTTAAATACCCGGTATGGTAGCCAGGCGCTTGTTTCTGTTCGTAATCTCCCTGTTTATTTGCAGCCAGACTTTTGGTCAGCACTCAGACGAGAGCTCACGCATAAAACAATTAAATATTTACCAGGATAGCCTTGCCTCGCTAGGAAAAAAAATAGTGAATGATGAGAATGACTTGGAACGTAAAAACGCAAACTATCAGTTTATTAAAACATTGGTGAGCGCCTTAAAAATCAACAATTCGTTCCTTTTTCCTTTTGATTCGGTTAAAAACATCAGCATTTTGAACTCGCCCGATAACCGTTTCCGGATCATGAGCTGGCACGTAATGAACCAGGATGGCAGTTACCGCTTTTACGGCACCATTCAACTCAATAGTGGTGGGCCACTTAAAATGTTCCCATTGGAAGATTATTCTCCCCTGCTCAAAAACCCGGAGGATTCGGTGACCGACAACCGTAAATGGTATGGCGCACAGTATTATAAGATCATCCCGGTTTATGCGCAGAAGCCATATTATGTGTTGCTGGGCTGGAAGGGTAACACCGTAAAATCGACTAAGAAAGTATTGGAGATATTGTCATTCAACAATGGCGATAAGCCTACGTTCGGCATGCCTGTTTTTGATGGCAACGGTAAAAGCCGCAAGCGCGTCATATTTGAATACACCCGGCAGGTATCTATGCTGCTGCGCTATGTATCGGATCAAAATCTGATTGTATTTGATCACCTGGCTCCGCCGGATAAAAAAATGAAGGATCAACCCGAAACATTTGGCCCCGATTTAACCTACGATGGTTATAAGCTAAAGAATGGTCGTTGGGTATATGTAGAAAACCTGGATATGCGTAACATCCCCAGTAATAGCGATGCAGAATACGTGGACCCCAAAAAACAAGCCGCTAAAGACAAGAGTTTAATACATTCCAATTAAAATATTCACCCTGCAAATAATTAATACATCAAAATAATAAACTTATAATTTGTAACACCTTTGGTATAAGACACTGAATTACAAGAATTATACTATTTTTAACAAAATTTAATAATGCAAGAAAGCCCAGCCGCAAAGGCTACCACAAAATCCAGATTCCCCAGGAGCGTTCCATATATTATCGGCAACGAAGCCGCAGAACGTTTCAGCTTCTATGGCATGCGTTCCGTATTGACACTTTTTCTGGTAAACCAGTTTTTTAATCCCAATCATATCGACACCTTAAACGATGTGGCTAACGCTAAAGCCAATAAGCTACATCACCTATTTGTGATGGTGGCCTATGCTTTACCATTTGTAGGCGGCATGATAGCCGACTGGTTTACCGGCAAATATAAACTGATATTATACGTATCGATGATCTATTGTTTAGGGCATTTAATGCTGGCCATGTTCGATGGTGGTCTTGGAGGCTTTGAATTAGGCTTACTTGTGGTTGCAATTGGCGCCGGCGGTATTAAATCATGCGTATCTGCTAATGTGGGCGATCAGTTTGATGCTACCAACCAGGACCTGCTTTCAAAGGTTTACGGCTGGTTCTATTTCAGTATCAATGCCGGCTCAATGATTTCAACCGTTGCTATTCCATGGACTTATGAACACTTTGGGCCCAGATGGGCTTTTGGTATCCCCGGCTTGCTGATGGCGCTGGCTACCATCATATTTTTTTCGGGCCGTAAAAAATACGTAAAAGTTCCTCCACAAGGCGTTAATCGCAATAATCTCGTATTTATAACCTGGTATGCCTTAACGCATTCAAGTCAACGCAAACCGGGGCAATCCCTACTTGATGTTGCCAAAGGCCCGTATGATCCCGAACGCGTTGAAGGCGTGAAGGCAGTATACCGGGTTATGGCGGTATTCTTTTTTGCACTGGCATTTTGGGCTGTTTGGGACCAATGTTTGTCTGAGTGGACCTTATATGCCGATAGAATGGATCGTGTAATTAACCTCGGTTTTACCTCGTTCACAGTGCTGCCTGGTCAGTTATCAACTGTTAATACGGTATTCCTTCTTCTATTCATTCCATTTTTTAACTACATAGTATATCCATGGTTTGACAAAATTGGTCTAAAAACAACCCCGCTGAGAAGACTTGGTGTCGGCCTGATTTTAACAGCTTTATCATTCGTGGTAATCGGCATAATACACACCAATCTGGATCATGGCGGTAAACCTACCATCTGGTGGCAAGTGTTTGCGTTTATGATACTTTCAGCAGCCGAAGTGCTCGTATCTATCACTGGTCTGGAATACGCTTATACACACTCACCAAAATCAATGAAAAGTACCATGACCGGTATCTGGTTCCTGGTTGTATCGTTCGGTAATTTGATTACCGCGCTTGTTAATGGCCTGATAGAAGACGGTGGCTGGTGGACACGTAATCTTAAAGGTGCAAATTATGAATGGTTCTTTGTTATTTTTATTGGTGTATTTATCCTGGTGTTTCTTTTTGTTGCACCACGCTTAAAAGAGCGCAACTATATTACTGATCCTTATATAGATAACCAAGTTATTGCAGATAGTACTAACTTATAAAGTTCAACCATACAATAAAGCAGTTAAGTAACAATATTATTTAACTGCTTTATTTATTTTAAAACCGGGTTTAAATCAATTATTTTTGCCTTTTGTTTACCTGATATTTTTTAAGTGCCGGATAGCATTGTTATAATACCCACCTATAATGAAAAGGAAAATATTGAGCGGATGATTCGCAAAGTATTTTCGCTGCCTCATGATTTTCATTTACTCATCATTGATGATGGATCGCCTGATGGCACTAATCTCATCGTTAAAGAATTGATGAACGCTTACCCGGAACGCCTTTTCATAGAAGAGCGGGCAGGTAAACAAGGCCTGGGCACGGCCTACATACATGGCTTTAAATGGGCCATCGCGCGTCATTACGATTATATTTTTGAAATGGATGCCGATTTTTCGCATAATCCCGAAGATCTGCTCAAACTTCGCCAGGCTTGTATTGATGGTGCCGATGCTGCCATTGGTTCACGGTATAGTAATGGTGTAAACGTGGTAAACTGGCCCATGAGCCGCGTGCTGATGAGCTATTTTGCATCGGTATATGTAAGGTTTATTACCGGAATTGATGTGCGCGATTCTACAGCCGGTTTTATGTGTTATAAACGTAAAGTGCTGGAAACCGTACGCCTTGATAAGATCAAATTTGTAGGCTATGCCTTCCAGATAGAAATGAAATATACCAGTATTAAACATGGCTTTAAACTGGTTGAAGTTCCCATCATCTTTACCGATAGAACAGCGGGCACTTCCAAAATGTCGACAGGTATATTCAAAGAAGCGTTTTTTGGGGTGATCCAAATGAAGATTAACAGTATTTTCAGGAAGTACCCAGAAGGATAGATGTGAGATATTAGATGTGAGATTTGAGACAAAATGATAATTGCCGGCAGATCTCCTTTTAGATATAGATAAAAGATGTACTATTGATTTTGAGTTTTTTGTAAAAAATCTGTCCCATATCTCATATCTCACATCTCATATCTAATTAAAAATACTAATTTCGTTGGCAATGAACGAGCATCTTGACCCCGGAGCAGAAAGATTGACCAATACCGAGCGCGATATTGAGCGGGTATTGCGTCCGCAGCAATTTGAGGATTTTACCGGTCAGCATAAAATATTAGCCAATTTAAAAGTTTTTGTACAGGCAGCCCGCCAGCGTGGCGAGGCGCTTGACCACGTATTACTACATGGCCCCCCGGGATTGGGTAAAACTACCCTATCGCACATCATCGCTAACGAAATGAGTGTGGGCATCAAGATCACCTCGGGCCCTGTACTGGACAAACCCGGCGACCTTGCCGGACTGTTGACCAATCTGGAAACCGGCGACATCCTATTTATTGATGAGATACACCGTTTAAGTCCGCTGGTGGAGGAATATTTATACTCGGCCATGGAGGACTTTAAGATAGATATTATGCTGGAGAGTGGCCCAAATGCCCGTTCCGTTCAGATATCGCTTAATCCGTTTACCCTGGTGGGTGCCACTACCCGTTCAGGCTTGCTTACGGCGCCACTACGGGCCAGGTTTGGCATTAATTCGCGTCTGGAATACTATGATGCCAAACTGCTTACTACCATCGTGCTGCGCTCCGCATCTATATTAAAAACACCGATTACGGATGAAGGTGCTTATGAAATTGCCCGCCGCAGCCGCGGTACCCCTCGTATTGCCAATGCTTTGCTACGCAGAACACGCGATTTTGCCCAGATTAAAGGAACCGGCAACATTGATACCGACATAGCTCAATACGCCCTGAATGCACTCAATGTGGATGAACACGGTTTGGATGAGATGGATAATAAGATATTGGTTACCATTATTGATAAGTTTAAAGGAGGCCCGGTAGGTTTAAAAACTATTGCTACCGCGGTTGGCGAAGATGAAGGTACTATTGAGGAAGTATACGAACCCTTTTTGATACAGGAGGGCTTTTTGATGCGCACCGCCCGCGGGCGCGAGGCTACAGAAAGCGCTTATAAACATTTGGGTAAAATAAAACTAGGTGGCAATCCATCCCTATTTTAGCAAACCAACAAATCTACCATAGTAAACCATGAGAACACCAACCAAACAAAGTTTCGGGTTTTATAGCAAAATGCTTTTAGCTATTGCTGCTATTTTCACGATCTATCAGGTTAATACACGGGCACAAACTACTCAGGCTGATTCCCTTGCTAAAATCCAGGCAGATAGTTTGACTGCCCGTCGCCTGGCTACCGGTACCAAGGTAGGTATTGCCGGGTTAAACCATGATCATATACACCTGATATTGAATGAGTACCGCCACGGAAACGTGAATATTGTGGGCATAGCCGAACCCGATAAAAAGCTGTGGCAAAAATTTGGTAAAATATATAACCTGCCCGATTCCCTATTTTTTGAGGATCTGAAAACCATGTGCCTTAAACGCAAACCCACCATTGTACTGGGTTATAATGCAGTAGGAAAACATATTGATATTGTGGAGACCTGCGCGCCCCTAGGTATATCCGTAATGGTCGAAAAACCTTTAGCAGCCACGCTCGATCAGGCTAAACGTATGGAATTTTTGGCGCTTAAATACTATATTAACCTGCTAACCAATTACGAAACCACCTGGTACCCGTCGGTACAAAGCGCCTACAATACGGTAAAAACTGATAGTATTGGCGTGATCCGCAAAATGGTTTTTCATGATGGCCATCAGGGGCCACGGGAAATTGGCTGCAGTGAGGATTTTTTAAGCTGGCTTACAGACCCTGAGTTGAATGGAGCCGGAGCCTTAAATGATTTTGGCTGCTACGGTGCCGATATGATGACCTGGCTGATGCAGGGCCAACGCCCTATTGCGGTAACGGCTATTGCCCGCCATTACAAACCATCGGTATATTCTAAGGTAGAGGATGATGCTACTATCATAGTAGAATATCCTAACGCTACCGGGATGATCGAGGCATCGTGGAACTGGCCTTTCAGCATCAAGGATATGGAAATATTCGGGGCCAAGGGCTATATCCATACTTTTGATCAGGATAAGGTCCAGATACGTATTAACAATGACGTAAAAGAGTTTAAAGCGCCACCACTTTCGGTGATAGAAAGCGCCCCTGTACCCTATTTTACCGCGGCTCTTAAAAACCCGATCAAAGTACGTAATGACCGGTCATCCCTAAAATACAACATGATCGTAATGCAGATATTGGATGCTGCCAAAAGATCCATTAAAGAAGGTAAAAGGATAGTTTTATAACTTCAGGTTGAATATTTGTTAATATAATTGTAAACCTGCACATTTATAATATTAATTTCGCCGTTAATAATTCATCTATAATCATTGCTATCTTATGTTAAAAAAAGCTTTTGTGTGGTTAACTGTTTGTGCATTAGGCGCAATGTCCTGCCAATCTAAACCTACTGATAAAACAACTACCGCTGCTGATAAAAATGCGGAAACTCCTGTCGCAACACCCGGCGGTAAAATTGATAATGCCGCTATTATGGCGCGTAAACAGGTACCTGTAGTTTGCTATCACCAGATACGTGACTGGAAAGCTACCGACTCAAAAAATGCCAAAGATTACATTATACAAATAGCCGCTTTTAAGGATCATATCAAAATGCTGGCCGACAGTGGTTATCATACCATCTTGCCCGATCAATTATACGCTTATCTGACAACGGGAGCTCCTTTGCCTAAGAAGCCGATCATGTTAACCTTTGATGATACCGATCTTGATCAGTTCACCATTGCTAACCCAACACTTAAAAAATACGGCTTTAAAGCTGTTTATTTTGTGATGACCGTATCTATAGGCCGCCCGCATTATATGACCGCCGATATGGTTAAAAAACTATCAGACGAAGGTAATGTGATTGGTTCTCATACCTGGGATCATCACCGGGTTGATAAATATTCGCATAATTCTGAGTTAAAGATCATCGGCAAAAATGGTAAAATAACCACCCGCCCGGTTGATGACTGGGTTACCCAAATAGACAAACCAACCAAAAAACTGGAAGAAATTACCGGTAAAAAGATAGACTATTTCGCCTATCCGTTTGGTATCTGGAAAAAGCCTGTATTACCGGAATTCCAAAAAAGAGGTTTCAAAATCGCTTTCCAATTGGCTGATAAACGCGATCCGGATTATCCGTTGATGACCGTTAGAAGGATATTAGATAGTGGTTACTGGAGCACCAAAACATTTGGTAACAGCGTAAGGAATAGCTTTTAACCCTCCTGCCTCTTAAAGGGTTAGTTTATTGATCAAACCTTATCTACATGTTAAAATCTCTGTTTTTGCTGCTTGCTTCTGGTATTATAGCATGCCAGTCAAATTCAATACATAAAGCCGTTGCCGTCCCACAACCGGCTACAAAACCAGCAGTATCAACAAGCACATCGCCTGTTGATACTGCTGCTATCATGAAGCGGAAACAGATACCAGTTTTGTGCTATCACCAGATACGTGACTGGCGTTCCACAGATTCCAAAAGCGCCAAGGATGATATTGTACAAATAGCAGCATTTAAGGAGCATATTAAAATGCTGGCAGATCAGGGATACCACAGTATCCTGCCCGATCAGTTATATGACTACCTTACTACGGGCGCTCCGCTGCCGTCAAAACCCGTCATGTTTACTTTTGATGATACTGATCTGGATCAGTTTACCATTGCAGCTCCGGAGTTAAAAAAGTACAATTTTAAAGCTGTTTATTTCATCATGACGGTATCTATCGGTCGGCCGCATTATATGAACAAAGCACAGATCAAACAACTATCCGACGAAGGCAATATTATAGGCAGCCATACCTGGGATCATCACCCATTTACCAAACTTAGCGGTAAGGATTGGGAAATTCAATTAGATAAACCCACTAAAAAACTGGAAGAAATAACAGGCAAGCCTGTTCAATATTTTGCGTACCCTTTTGGTTTATGGAATAAAGAAGGATTGCCGGAATTACATAAAAGAGGTTTCAAGGCAGCTTTTCAGTTATCTACCAAACGTTACCCTGCCGATCCGCTCATGACCATCAGAAGAATCATCGACAGCGGGCATTGGAACGCAAAAAATTTATTAAGTAATATTCAGCGAGATTTTTAACCTACTTTCCGGTAACCCATTTTACAGCCTCATCCAGCTGTTCTAGTGGATAGCCTTTATACTGGCCCGGAATAATATATTTAAACAGGTGACTAAATTCCCGCACACCTTTTTGGTCGGTTACAATAGCCAGTTTGTGCCATCGCAGAAAGTATTTCAGGCCAATTTCGATGTTTCCGCACCAGGCCCCTGCCGTAAAGTTTTGAATATTAGTTTCTAAAACTAATAAAAAATTGATCTTCCCTGTTTTTTTTACCTGCTCCTGAAGCAACGGCAAAAGGGCTTTCTCATAATCGTTAATGGTTACCTCACCAACTGCATGCATACCTAACACATGTGTAGGCAAATAATTCATGTGTTCAAGCATCTTTAAATATTTAAAGCAATAGTTACAAATACCACACCAATAATTAAAAACATAGTATTTTTATTAAAATATTATAGCTAAAAGCTTTTTTATTAATAACAGATTACTAAACAGCCCTGATCTATGAATTTTTATTTTGTACTATCTTTGCATCAATGGTGCAAAACAGGACAACATATAGCCAATTGATCAAAAACGAGGCTCAGAAGCTTGGTTTCCTGTTTTGTGGCATCTCTAAAGCCGATTTTTTGGAAGATGAAGCTCCCCGGCTAGAGTGGTGGCTAAAAAAGAACATGCATGGCGAAATGCAATACATGGAAAATCATTTTGATAAACGGCTTGACCCCCGCTTACTGGTTGATGGCGCCAAATCGGTTATATCATTAGGTATTAATTACTATACTAATGATAAACAGAACGACCCTAACGCCCCTAAAATATCAAAATATGCCTACGGAGTTGATTATCATACCATCATAAAAGATAAATTAAGACAGCTTTTACAGATCATTAACGAAAAAATAGGCGAAGTTGGCGGTCGTGTATTTGTTGATTCGGCACCAGTTTTAGACAAGGCATGGGCAAAAAAGGCAGGTATGGGCTGGATAGGTAAAAACTCCAACCTGTTAAATAAAAAAGCAGGCTCCTTCTTTTTTCTGGCTGAATTGATTATTGATCTGGAGCTGGAGTACGACATAGCTCCCACGATGGATCATTGCGGCACCTGTACCAATTGTATTGATGCCTGCCCTACTGATGCCATTGTTGGCCCATACGTGGTTGATGGCAGTCGTTGTATCTCCTACCTTACTATTGAGCTCAAAAATGAAATCCCCGCAGAGTTCAAGGGCAAGATGGATAACTGGATGTTTGGCTGTGATGTTTGCCAGGATGTATGTCCCTGGAACCGGTTCTCGATACTGAACAACGAGCCGGCCTTTGAACCACACCCCGAACTGCTTCATCTAAAAGCGGATGACTGGCAGGAAATAACACAGGATGTTTTTCAAAAAGTATTTAAAAACTCCGCTGTAAAACGCACCAAATTCAGCGGTCTTAAACGAAATATTGAGTTTCTGAAGAAGATATGAGATACAAAAAAAGGAACAGCGAGCTATTCCTTTTTTGTATCTATGCTTTTTTAATATTCTTTATATGAGATTTTTCAAGCAGTCTCAAATCTCAGATCTAGTATCTCAAATCCAATCTACCCCTTTTTAAACTTCAAAGCTAATTGTTGCAACATATCGTTATCAACCGGCTTTGCGGGCTCTTCCTTCTTTTTAAAAGGTTTGGGCGGATATTGTGTCCGGGTATGATCGGGTTTGGTAAATTCTTTCTTGGGGTAATCTGCTTTTGGAGCATCCGTTTTGGGGCTTTGTTGTTCTGGCTTGGGCTGTGAAGCTGCTTTAGCCTGACGCTCCGCTGCTTTTTTACTATTCCAACGGGTGTATATTTCTTCCAGTTTACGTTTGGTATATAGCGGAAAATCACCCTGCATCATCCAGGAGTAGTAGCTTGGTTCTACATTAAATACATCCTCCACTCGCTTGCCTTTATGTTTACCAAAGTTAATCAGTTCTTCGCCTTGTTCGTTAAAAACCATACGACCGGCAAAATCAACCGGTTTGCTCAAATTGGTAAAGTTATGAAGCGCCTCTACATCACCCACAACAGGGATGCTGATATTTCCTTTTTTATCTTCCCATTGTACATTTTCGTAACGCTCTATTTGTGCCAATAATACCTCCATGGTGGCACGGGTATCTGCTTCGGCAGAATGAGCATTTTCAATAGTCTTATGACAGTAAAACTGATAAGCTGCTTTCAATGTACGCTGCTCCATCTGGTGAAATATATTTTGTACATCCACAAAATGACGTTCGTCCAGGTTAAATGATACTCCCGCGCGCAAAAACTCCTCCATGAGCATGGGTATATCAAACTTGTTAGAATTGTAACCGGCCAAATCGCTTTCGCCAATAAATTCTGCTACCGCCTGCCCTATCTCTTTAAACAGCAACTCATCCTTGATATGTTCATCATAGATACCATGCACCAATGATGACTCTAAAGGAATAGGCATACCCGGATTAACACGCCAGGTTTTTACCTCCTCGCTACCATCCGGATTTAGTTTTATTACAGAAATTTCAACTATCCGATCCGAACCAATATTGGTACCGGTTGTTTCGAGGTCGAAAAAAGCAAGAGGGCGTTTTAAATTTAATTTCATTTTAAAAGTATCAATAGTAGATGGTACAAAGGTCGCAAATGTCCTAAAAAGAATCAGCAGAATAAATTTTTTAATTTATTTAATATAAACGTTTTATTTTTAATTTAATACCTTCCTATTTTATCACAATATTACATGAAGAAACTTTTACTTATTTCTCTTTTATCTATTGGTTTACAACATCTTGCAACCGCACAAGACTTTAAAGAAGGTTTTGTGCAGGAGGAGGTGGATATGAAAAGATACGATAAAGATACTGCTGCCCACGCTGTATTTTTAAATGAATTTGGCAATTCGAGGATGGATGTAACCGCCGACGATCGCGTCGGGCTCATTTATAACTACCATGCTAAAATAAAAATATTCGATAATAAAGGTTTTTCCAGCGGCACTATCGAAATACCTGTACATAATAGCGACAATGTAAGCGAGGAAGTTACCGACATAAGCGGCACTACTTACTATAAGGATGATAACGGCCTGATGCAAAAAATAGATCTGGACCCCAAAAAGATATTCAAGGTAAAAGATTACAAATATCAAAGCACAGTTAAATTTGCACTGCCAGGCCTGCGCCCGGGTTGCGTTATTGAGTTCCGGTACAGGCTCACCTCCCCTTTTTGGGACAACTTTCGTAAATGGGAGTTTCAAGACGATATACCCAAGATCTATTCTCAATACGAGGTTCATATACCAGGCTTCTGGACGTTTAACGCCACATTAAGAGGGCCGTACAAACTCGCAAAAAATTCCTCCGAACTGGAGCGGGAATGCTTTACTTCTCATGGATCAAAAAGCGATTGCTCGCACCTGGTTTATGGTATGAAAGATATCCCGGCTTTTGTGGAGGAAGACTATATGACCTCCCCAAAGAACTTTTTATCGGCCATATATTTTGAACTTGTGGAATGGACTAACCCCTACACCGGTGCTAAAACCCTTGAAACCAAGGAGTGGAAAGATATAGACCGACAGCTTAAAATTGAGGAGGGGTTTGGGTCGCAATTGAAGCGAAAGGATTTGATGAAAGAACGCATGACACCAGTTATAGCAGGTAAAACCACTGAAATGGATAAAGCAAAAGCCATTTATGCTTACCTGCAAAAGTGGTATAAATGGAATGATTATATTGGCATATCGAGCTCCGATGGTATTAAACGCGCCATGGACGCCCACACCGGCAGCATTGCCGATATCAATCTTACTTTAATTACCGCGTTAAATGCGGCAGGTATTAACACCGAAGCCGTATTGCTATCAACACGTGATCACGGCAACATTAATACGCTGTATCCGGTGATCAGCGATTTCAATTATGTAGTGGCCAAAACAAACATTGATGGAAAACCCTATTATCTGGACGCAAGTGATCCTTTGTTACCATTTGGCTTGCTCCCGCTTAAATGCCTGAATGATAAAGGCCGTGTAATAAGTTTGGATAAACCCTCCTACTGGGTTGAGCTAAGTACCTTACAAAAAACCAGCGAAACCCACTCGTTTGACCTTACCTTGCTTAATAACGGAAAGATCAAAGGCACCATCACCAATTATTATAACGGCTACGATGCTTATCTGAAACGCAAAGCGATCAAAAAATTCAACTCCGTTGATGAATATGTAGAGGACCTTGACGGAAAGCTACCTAAAATAAAGATATTAAAATCAGACATCAACAACCTGGATAGTCTTAACCAACCCCTGGGAGAAATATTTGAAGTAGAAATAGATGCCTATGATAATATGAACAAGGCCCGCCTGGTATTTAATCCTTTCTTTTGGGAAAAAAGAACCACTAACCCCTTTAAATTGGCCGAACGTGACTACCCGGTTGACTGGGGCATGGCGAGCGACAACAGGCTTGTATTAACCATGCACCTGCCTGCGCAATACACTATTGAAACCCCGCCCCAGGTAGTGGCTTTTTCTTTACCTAATAACGGAGGTATGTTTGTTACCAATTTTGACAGCCACGATAACGAGTTTTCTTTTTCAAACATGACCCGGTTTACCAAAGCTATTTATACCCCAGAAGAATATCCTTATCTTAAAGAATTATATAACAAGATCGTCCTGACAGAAAAAACGGATATGGTCTTCAAGAAAAAATAATGAAATATTGTTTATTACTGTTTTTTTTATCCATCATCAGCCTCAGTACCAGTGCACAGGAAAACTATGATGTATCCCTTATCTCCAAAGATCTGCTGCCTTATGCCAGCGCTGTAGTACGCAATAAAGAAGTAAGTGTTGAAGTGAAAGACTATGACAATACGCTTTACCATATTAAAAACGCGGTTACCATTTTAAACAAAAACGGCAATAATATAGCAGATATAGTGGTTTGGCATAATAAAAGCCGTGTGATAAAAAGTATTAAAGGCGTAGTTTACAATCAATTTGGCAAGCCGGTTAATAAGTTTTCAGAAAGCGATTTTGAGGATGTGAACGCACAGGATGGTTTTTCCTTATTTCAGGACTTAAAGGTAAAACATTACAATCCTGCGGTAACTGATTATCCCTATACCATTGTTTATGAATACGAGGTAAAATCAAAACAATCGCTTAATTTCGACGACTGGGACCCTAACTCCACTACTGGGCAAGCCGTTGAAAAAAGTTCGTACATCTTTAGCTGTAAACCCGATTTTAACATCCGGTACAAAGAGATCAATATGCCTGCTAAAGTAATTATCGGCACCAATAAAGATGGCTATAAAACTTATACCTGGCAGGTTACTAATATGAAAGCTGTTAAAGATGAACCCTATAGCCCTAATGAAGATAAATACCTGAGCAGCGTTAAAATAGCACCCGAAAAATTTAGTTACGAGGGCATTACCGGATCATTCAGCAATTGGAAGGAGATGGGAAAATGGATATACGACAAGCTACTGGTTAGCCGTACGCAGATATCAGTCGCTACAGCATCCTACATGAAACAACTAACTGATAGCATCACAAATCCCAAATTAAAAGCCAAAAAGATATATGAATATATGCAGGGTAAAACTCACTATATAGGTGTACAGATAGGCATTGGGGGCTATCAGCCATTTTTAGCTGCCGATGTAGATCAGCAAAATTATGGCGATTGCAAAGCATTGGTAAACTATACGCAAGCCTTGCTCAAAGCTGTGAGTATCGACTCCTATTATTGTATTGTGGAATCCGGTAGCCGTAAACAAAGCCCGTTAAGTGATTTTGCCAGCATGAATCAGTTTCATCATGTTATTTTATGCCTGCCTTTTAAAAATGATACTACTTTTTTAGAATGCACCAGTCAGAAAATACCATTCGGGTTTTTGAGTAATTTTACAGACGACCGCACCGTATTAGCCTGTACGCCCGAAGGCGGTAAATTGCTGCACACACCCAAATATACCGCCTCTAATAACCTGCAACAGCGCAAAGCCACTTTCGTTTTAGATGCGCAGGGCAATTTATCGGGCCAAATGCAAACTATTTTTAAGGGTATTCAATATGATAACCGTGAAGGAATAATTGAAGAGGCACCTAAAGAACGTATCAAAGCCTTACAAAAAGAATACGCCATTAACAATATGAATATTGAAAAAGCAGACTTTAAACAAAATAAGACTCTGCTACCTGTAATTACCGAAACCATTAAACTCAATGCCGGAGAATACGGGTCTGTAAATGACGGAAAAATAATTTTCCTGGCCAATGCTACTAACAGAAGCCACAGCGTTCCGCGCGAAATACGTAACCGGCGCCAGGAAGTGTATATTAACCGGGGCTATACCGATGAGGATGAGATTGCTTATACGTTACCGGCAGGCTATCATGTTGATTTGCGACCAACAGATGTTTCCATTAATAAACCATTCGGCAAATTTTCGGCTACCATTATGGTAAAAGGGAATGAGCTTGTTTACAAACGTCATGTGCAACTGGTTGATGGCACTTACAGTAAGGATATTTATCAGGATCTGATTGATTTTTTTCAGGCTATTGTAGAAAGCGACGACAACAATATCACCCTGGCTAAAGGTAACTAAATATCACAATGCCAAGTATAATGCCAATGATCATGACCAGGTAAAGTAATATCTCGTTTCCAGCAAAACGCTTATATTTAGTCCAGAAGGAGTAATTCTCTTTTTGATCTGACATAATACAGCAAAATTACCAATTAAATTAAAATTACCGGAGACAGATATGGTAAATGAAGACGAAATAAAAAAGGAATTTCAACTGGAGCGGGTTATCCTTTTTAGTGATGCCGTATTCGCTATCATCATCACCATTATGGTATTGGAGATAAAACTCCCCGAAGGTCTGCACCATGCAAACGCTCAACAAATAAACGATGCTTTTAAAGAGCTTGTACCTAAATTTTTAGGATACGCTTTTAGTTTTGCTTTAATCGGTAATTATTGGTACGGGCACTTACAGCTATTCAGTTTTCTGAAAGATTACAATCTTAACCTGATCATTCTGAATCTTCTCTTTCTCTTCTGTGTCTCCATGTTTCCATTTGCAGTAACTTTTGTAACCGCAGGCTTTGACATTATAAAGTATAGCTGGGGGCTATTTTCCTATATCGGCATTATATTCCTGGTGAATCTCTCGCAAACTTTGATTGGTTATTATCTCATTATAAATAAAACCTCATTATGCTTAAATACCGCTAGTATGGAAACCGTACTGAGATGGAAGGTACAACGTCTGAATTTTATTATTGTGCCGCTGGGTTTTATTTGTATGGCACTCATAATCTGGCTTAAATTAGATTCGCAAATATTACTGTACTTTGTGGGTGTGTATGGTATACTGGTAGCGGGGTTAAACAGGAAATACTATCCGGATCAAAACAACTCTGCCCCCATACTCTTCCGGCTCCTCAGATCCCGCAGAAAAACCGCGGCACAACCGGTTAAGAAGAAAAGCACAACAAAAAGAAAATCTTAGATCGACTGATTATTTACCCGCACTGGCGTCTGTAACGCTGGTATCAGCAATGATGGAACCTGCTCGTGAAAAGTATTTATACATAGAAGGGTCGCGCAGGCGAACAATGATCACGCCACGTCTGGAGCTGGCATGTACTACGTATCCATTTTGCAGATATACACCCACATGACTAAACTGCTTACCATCAAAATCAAAGAAAACAAGATCACCTTCTTTCAGATCCTCCTCGTATTTACGCTTGATCACGGTGATCTGCTTGCTGGTCATTCTCGGGATGGTAATACCATAAACCTGCTGTTCCAATAAAAAAGCAAGACCTGAACAATCAACCCCATTCTGATCCAAACCGCCAAATTTATAAGGAACCCCCATCCATTGGTCAATGAATGCATATAAACGGCCATTCTGGATATCGCTCCTATCCACTCCCATAATTTGCGAATACCTGTCGGCCATTTCGGTCTTTGGTTTCACAATTTCACCTGGTTGTCCTTTCATCGCCGCTTTACGCGAATGGCAGGAAGTTAGCACCAACGGCACAAAAAACACGGCAAACAGGTAAAGCAGGTGGCGATGTTTAGTCATGAAGTAAAATTATACTTAAACGATAGTTATTTAATATGGATATTTTTAACATATTAACAATGGGTAGATGTGCAGATATCTAAAACCGGGGCTGGGGGGCTAAATATTTCCCGAACCAATCGATATAGCGTTGTACCCTGTCAACCTGGTAACTGGGTATACTGATCATATGGTACTGCCCCGGATAAAGCACCAGCTGTGTTGGAATACCTTGTGACCTGAGTGCCTGATACATTTGCTCGCCACCTGCGGTTGGTACGTTAAAATCCTTTAAGCCCGACATAAATAACGTTGGCGTTTTGATCTTATCGGCATGAAAAAACGGATAGGAAAGTTTCATATACTTATCAGCGTTCTTCCACGGAACACCTAACTCATTATCATACTGAACCACCCACTGATCGCTGCCATAGATAGATAATTGCAACGCGCTACCGGCTCCGCTCGCCGCAGCTTTAAAACGGGGATCTGTAGCTATAGTATAATCTGTTAATATGCCTCCATAACTCCAACCGCCTATACCCAGTCGCTGCGGATCGGCAACACCGGTTTTCACCAATTCATCAACCGCGCCTAACAAATCTTTTACCTCTTTATTACCCCAATCGGCATAAATGGCTTTGGTAAATTCTAATCCACGGCCGGTACTACCCCGGTAGTTAACCGCAGCAACAGCATAGCCGGCACTTGCCAGTACCTGCCGGGTAGCATCAAATTCAAATTCATCCTGATCTGTTGGGCCGCCATGGATATATAAGATAAAAGGTAGTTTCTGAGTTACAAGACTATCCGGAGTATATAATATCCCCGATACCAGCGTACCATCGCTGCTAAACGACTGAAAACCTTTTACGTAGGCTAGTTTAACTTTACTCAGCCATTTATCCTGATGAAAGGTAAGCCGGCGGATTTTTCCATTTTCAATAGCCACCAATTCGTGTGGCATATACGGATTGCTCATCATTGCTATCCAGTTGCCCGGCGAATGGGCTATCAGGGTTTCAAAACTGCACTGCGTACCCTTATTAATTACGGTAGATTTACGAAGCAGCAAATTATACTGGGCCACGTACCTGATACGGTCATTACTTACCAGGTAAACAATGTTCTTCCCATCTTTACTCCAGGCATGGTTACTCACAGGCCTGTCTAGTTGATCGGTCAGTACCTTATTGTTTTTACCATCCGCATCCATGAGGCAAAGTACATCGTGCTGATAAATAAAGTAATCAGCATCGCTGGTTGACCGTAGGTAAGCGATATATTTACCATCCGGACTCCAAAGCGGCTTAATATCATGACCTGTAAAAGTGGTTAATTGCTGGGCTTCGGCTCCGCTTTTAGCTTCAATGGTAAAAATGTCCGAATTTTCGTTTTTGTCGGGATCATCAGTATGGTTACTTACAAAGGCGATGGTTTTACCATCCGGACTCCAAACCGGCGAATCATCATCCATATCTCCCATTGTTAAAGTATCCAGCTTTTTGGCATCCACATCGTAAACATACAAGTGTGAGTGCCGATGCTGCAGATAACCTTCAATATCCTGCTTAAAATGATACCGGTCAATTTTTATAGGGGCGACGGTTTTAGGTTCAGGTTTACCGCCATTTTCCGGATCTTTGATGATCAGCGCCAGTTTTTTACTGTTTGGGGCCCAGGCGTAATCCTGTAACTCCCCTTTTATATCGGTTAATTTATGCCCTTCGCCTCCCCTGCGATCCATCAACCAAACCTGTCCGCCATTTTTAGAATCTTTTTCAGATAGGAAAGATAAATATTTACCATCCGGGCTCCATTTTGGTGTTGAAGACGGCTCGTCATCAAAAGTAAGCTGGATGGACTGTTTACCGTCATAACTCTGCATCCAGATATGTGATATCCTTTTATCCTTAGCCGAATCAACCTCGGCCAAACTATAGGCTATCCACTTACCATCCGGCGAAAGCTGTGGATCGTCCAGTGTTGGAATATGATAAAAATCGGTTGGCTTAAACGGCCTTTTAACCGTTTGCGCCAAAGCACTGCTACAAATAAATACAGCTATAATTAATAATATATTTTTGTTCATGTGATCTATTCTTATGATTTCATCATCGCACTACAAGAGAACCGGCGTTGATGAAGTTAGCTATCGGATTATAAAAACAGTTCGGGTTTATTTTAAGTATTTATTATACCAATCTACATAGCGCTGTAGCCTATCCACCAGGTAACTTGGCTTGGTAAGGCCGTGAAACTGGTTGGGGTATAATATCAATTCTGTTGGTACCCCTTGCGATCGAAGCGCCTGATACATTTGCTCGCTCCCAACGGTGGGTACATTAAAATCGCGCAAGCCCGACATGAACATTACCGGTGTTTTTATTTTATCGGCATGGAAGAAGGGATAAGATAATTGTACCCATTTATCGGCGGTTTTCCAGGGTAGACCAATTTCATTCTCGTACTGTAATACATACTGATCGCTTCCATAAACAGATAGCTGCAAGGCACTGCCCGCACCACTGGCAGCCGCCTTAAAACGCGTATCTGATGCAATGGTATAATCGGTGAGGATACCACCATAACTCCAGCCACCAATACCTAAATGATCAGGATCAGCAACCCCCATTCTTTCCAGATGATCAATAGCACCTAATAAATCTTTTACTTCTTTATTACCCCAATCGGCATATATGGCTTTACAATAATCAAGTCCGCGGCCATTGCTACCACGGTAGTTTACTCCGGCTACAGCATATCCGGCTGCGGCAAGCATTTGTCGGGTAGCATCAAAGGTGTATTCATCCTGCCCCACCGGGCCACCGTGTATAAATAAAATGAACGGCCATTTTTTACCAGAAACGCTATCCGGCGTAAACAATATCCCTGATACCTGCGTACCATCAGCACTACGTGATTGAAAGCCAGACACATGAGCCAGCTTTACTGTATTTAGCCAATTCTGATGATGAAAGGTTAGGCGACGAAGCTTTTCGCCTTCCAAAGCAAATATCTCCGCAGGGGTATATGGATCACTTTTGGATACCACCCAGTTACCGGATAAGTTGGTATTAATATCGGTAATACCGAACATCCCCTTGCTTACAGTAGATGTTTTGCCATTGTTAATATTGATACTGGCCAGGTAACGCTGGCGATCGTCGGTTACTAAAAATGATATATTTTTATTGTCCCTTGCCCAGGTTTGTGCCGAAACCGGCCTGTCGAGCTGTGCCGTCAATACCCTGTTGTTGGAACCGACTGCATCCATAATACATAATACATTCTGATCATACATCATATAATCAGCATCACTGGTGCTGCGCAGATAAGAGATATAACGACCATCGGGGCTCCATTGTGGGTTGCTGTCGCGCCCTTTCCAGTCAGTTAACTGCAACATGGTAGAATTGGGGTGCGCATCAATAGTAAAAATATCCTTATTCTGATTTTTATCCGGATCAACAGTACGGTTGCTTACAAAGGCAATAGTCCTGCTATCCGGCGACCATACAGGGGAGTTTTCATCCTTGTCGCCTTTGGTAAGCGTATCCAGTTTTTTAGTATTTATATCAAACAGATACAAATGATCATGCAACTGCTGCAGATACCCTTCTACATCTTGTTTAAAGTGATAGCGGTCAATCACAATAGGTTTGGGTGTTTTCGGTTCTTCCTTGCCCTTGTTTTCAGGATCGCCAATAACCAGCGCTAATTTTTTACTATCAGGCGACCAGGCATATTCACTCAGGTTGCCTTTTACGTCAGTCAGCTTAAAACCCTCACCTCCCCGACGGTCTATCAGCCAGATCTGCGAGCCATTTTTGGAATCACGCGAAGAAAGAAACGCCAGGTATTTGCCATCTGGGCTCCACCTGGGTGTAGAAGCAGCTTCATCGCCATGCGTCAACTCTATCGACTCTTTACCATCCCAGCTTTGCATCCAGAGATGCGATACGCGTTTATCCTTAGCTGTATCAACCGTTGATACGCTATAAGCCACCCACTTACCATCCGGGGCAAGCTGCGGATCGCTCACTGCGGGTATCCGGTAAAGATCAATGGGCTTAAGCAGCTTTTTTTCCTGGGCTGATGCGAAACAGGAAAACGATAAGGCAACAAGCAAAGGTAAAGCTCTTTTCATGCAGTATAAGGTAAATAGTGATGTAATTTAGCAATTATGCTGCAAACTTTGTCTGAACCATGATTCGTACAATCAAAGGATTTACACGATTTTGACTAAGCCTAATTTGTCTGAACCGGAATTTATCGAATTTTTGAATTAACAGAATTTGAATACATATAGAATAAACGGTAAAAAATTCCAGCAATTCAAAAATTCAACAAATTCGAGTTCAGACAACCTTATATCACTCCAGCCTTTTCCAACTCCACCTGCATTTGTTGTTGCATGCGTTGTGCTTCGGCGCGGGCAGCATCGGCAAAGTCTTTTCCATTGCTGGCATAGATAATAGAGCGCGATGCATTCACAATAAGGCCGCAGTCTTTGGTGATACCATACCGGCACACCTCTTCCAAACTTCCACCCTGTGCACCAACACCGGGAACCAATAAAAAGTTATCCGGGGCGTATTTACGGATGTTGGTAAATTCGGTGCTTTTGGTGGCACCTACCACATACATGATCCTGTCGGCACCAGCCCAGGTATTGGCCTTTTGTATCACAGTTTCGTACAAATACCCATTGTCTGTTTGCAGGTATTGAAAGTCTTTACTGCCTACTGAGGAGGTAAGGGCCAGTAAAATAATCCACTTATCCTCATAAGCCAGGTACGGGGTCACGCTGTCGTTACCCATATAAGGGGTAATAGTAATGGCGTCAAAGCTCATACCCGATGCTTTTTCGTCAAAAAAAGCCTGCGCATATTTATCAGAAGTATTACCTATATCGCCTCTTTTGGCATCTATTATATTTAAGGTATCAGTAGGTAAATATTTCCAGGTATCAATAAGACTTTGCAAACCTTTTATCCCATAGGCCTCATAAAATGCAGCGTTGGGTTTATAGGATATACAAAGATCTTTAGTGGCATCAATGATCCTTTTATTAAATTCGAGTATCGGATCGGGGTAATCTTTTAAAAATTCGGGGATTTTATTAATATCAGTATCTAAACCAACACATAAAAATGATTTTTTCTGTTTGATCTGTTCAATTAGCCTGGCGCGTGAAATCATTAATGCTTAAATATTTTGAATGTCAAAAAAACTAAAAAATTAGCTTATATGCGATCAATTATGAGATATTTATTTAATTAATTTGAAATTATAAATTATTTGATTACAATTGCAGCGTTTTCCTTTGAATTTTTCTTGCACTAAAGAAACAATTTAAAACCCCACGTTATTTATTACAATAATATTTACCTGGATTTGGATGTTTACTTATACAAAGTTTCAAGATCAATTTCTTTTAATAATTCTTCATGTTTAACCACCAAAATTCACATGGGGCTTTATTACCGTCAAGAAAACAAATTACAACATTAAAAATCCCATTGAACTATAATTCATATCATGTCTGATAAAATAGAATTGAACGACAAACTCGTTTCTGAGTTGCGCGAAATTGCAAAAAATTTAGGTATTGCCGAGGCCGACGAACTCAGAAAGCCGCAGCTAATATCCCGCATCATTGAACAACAACAGCTTATTGAGGCTGCCCGCGCCCAACAAAACATTGTTGAGTCAAACTATACTCCTACCAACGCCCCGGTGGCCGAAGCAGGAGACAAAGCACGCAAAAGAACCCGTGTATTAAAACCCAAAACACAACCACGCGTTGAAGTACCTTTAGATGATACCAACCTGTTTGATATACAGGACGAAGAACCAACTGAAGAAACCGAAAACGAAATACCTGCGGTAGCAGTTACCGATGAAACCCCTGCGGTTCAACAAGGTGAAACTGCCGTAAGAAGCGAAGAACCAGCAACCGAGGGTCGTCCGCAAAAATTTGACAGGCGCGCCAATGCCAATGGTAATGGCAATCAAACCCAGCAAAAAAACCAGGAACCTGCCATTAACCTTGATTTTGATAATGTAATTGTTAATGAAGGTGTGCTGGAGATTATGCCCGATGGTTATGGCTTTTTACGCTCTTCAGATTATAACTACCTTACCTCGCCCGACGATATTTATGTATCGCAATCACAAATAAAATTGTTTGGTCTTAAAACCGGTGATACCGTTCGTGGTAGCATCCGTCCGCCAAAAGAGGGCGAAAAATATTTTCCGCTGGTACGTGTAGAAGCTATTAATGGTCGTATCCCGGCCGAAGTGCGTGACCGTGTACCATTTGATCACCTTACACCGCTTTTCCCATCAGAAAAACTGAGCCTGTTTACCGATCCGGGTAATTATTCAACCCGTATCATGGACCTGTTTTCACCAATTGGTAAAGGTCAGCGTGGTTTAATTGTGGCCCAGCCCAAAACAGGTAAAACCATGTTGTTAAAAGACGTGGCCAATGCTATAGCCAAAAATCACCCGGAAGTTTACCTGATCATATTACTGATTGATGAGCGCCCGGAAGAGGTTACCGATATGGCCCGCAGCGTACGTGCCGAAGTAGTATCATCAACCTTTGATGAGCCTGCAGAGCGTCACGTAAAAATTGCCAACATCGTTTTGGAAAAAGCAAAACGCATGGTAGAGTGCGGTCATGATGTAGTAATCCTGCTGGATTCTATCACCCGTTTGGCCCGTGCTTATAACACCGTTGCTCCGGCATCCGGTAAAATATTATCAGGTGGTGTTGATGCTAACGCCTTGCACAAACCAAAACGCTTTTTTGGTGCCGCCCGTAACATTGAGGATGGCGGTTCATTAACCATTATTGCTACAGCCCTTACCGAAACCGGATCCAAAATGGATGAGGTTATTTTTGAAGAGTTTAAAGGTACAGGTAACATGGAGTTACAACTGGATCGTAAACTTTCCAACAAACGTATATTCCCTGCTATTGATATCACTGCATCAAGTACCCGTCGCGACGATTTACTGCTTGACCGCGAAACCCTGCAACGCATCTGGATACTACGTAACCACCTTGCCGATATGAATTCGCAAGAATCAATGGAGTTTTTACAAGCCCAGATAAAAGGCACAAAAACCAACGAAGAATTTTTGATTTCAATGAATTCGTAATATTTTAGTATTTATGAAGTTATTGATAAAATGAGTATCGAGTAGCTAGTATCAAGTATCAAGACCTTTTCGTAAACAGCGAAAATGATCTTCAAAAAATCTTGATACTTGATACTAACTACTTGATACCTGGTTATCGTTAAATAAATTTTTATCTGTAACTTCATAAATACTTAATAAAATCCTGATAACTTCATGGCCTGATAAATGAAGAAGCGCGTTAAGAAACATCTACCCAATGCCATTACCTGTGCCAACCTGTTTAGCGGCTGTATAGGAATAGTATTTGCTTTTCAGGACAACTTGATCATAGCTGCCTACGCCATCTTTCTTTCATCCATATTTGACTTTTTCGACGGATTAGCCTCCAGAGTACTCAATTCATATTCTTTTATAGGTAAAGATCTGGATTCGCTTGCAGATATGGTTAGTTTCGGCGTGTTGCCCTCGGTCATCATTTACGAGCTGTTTTTAAAATCACATCAGATTGACAATATCGGTCACTTCTTAAATTTTGTGGCCTTCCTCATCCCGGTATTTTCAGCTTTAAGACTGGCCAAGTTTAACAATGATACCCGCCAGTCTGATAGTTTTATCGGCTTGCCTACACCCGCCAATGCTATTCTTATCGCATCATTACCTTTAATTATGCAGCAATATGAGGGCTTAGATACCTATATCTTAAACCCCTATGTACTCACTGGTTTAGTAGTGGTGATGTGTGTGCTGCTGGTATCAGAAATACCGCTGATGTCCCTTAAATTCAAGAATCGCGACTTTAATAAAAACATTTTCCGCTATTTACTGCTCTTGTTTTCGGCAATACTGATTCTATTTTTTAAATTTGTGGCAGTTCCGGTGGTGATATTTATATACATCACTTTATCTTTAATTCAATTAAAATTCACAAATGACAAAGTTCCAGGCTGAAATAGACGTAATGCCCAAAAAAGAAATACTTGATCCTCAAGGAAAAGCAGTAACCGGAAGCATGAAAAACCTTGGTTTAGCCGAAATACAAAACGTTCGCATTGGCAAACACATTACGCTTGAAATAGAAGCCGACAGCGCCGAAACCGCACACGCTAAAGTAGATCAGGCCTGCAAAAATCTATTAGCTAACCTCATCATGGAAAGCTATACTTTTACTGTACAAGCAGTATAATTATTAGGTTAAAGCTGAAAGGTAAAAGGCTAAAGGTTTTTTGATCTGCACTAGGCCGACTAACTAACTTTTTATTTTGAATTCGATATCTTTAAAATAGACCTTTTACCCTTCACCTTTATCTTTTTAGCTTGCTATTAAGCATTCAAATAACCTTTTGCCCTTCACCCTTTACCTTTCGCCTCCCTTCAAAGCTCCCCTTCTTTCTCGGCTTTTATTTGTTGGAGGGTAATCAGGTTTGCGTTTACCAATGTTTTTACCTGGTTAAATTTCTTCATAATCTCTTCAACATCCGCTACCCCATCCTTGCAGGCTATTTCCACTTCTTGTATAATTTCCTGGCTTATGGGCATGCCAAAAAATCCCAGATTGGGTTTTAATTTATGCGCGGCTTGTCCGGCTGCGGCCCAGTTTTTACTGGCAAGGGCACTGTCAATATCGCCAAGCAATTCTGGGGTTTGCTGCAGAAACATAGCTATCGATTCCACAATAAATTCCGTACTGCCATCGGCAATTTCGTATAAAAAAGAAAGATCAAGATCCTGATCCGGTGAAATATCGGCCATATTCATTAAAAGTTGATTCTGTTGATTAAGTGAGTGGTTGATTAATTAAATTAGTTATACCAGGTTTGACTAACTATTCACTCCATCAACCATTCACTTATCAACCACTCAACTAATTTATACTTTTTTTACAATCAAGTTGTCTGTAAGTTCATTTTTAAGCTGCAAAATATTCTTATGTAGCACTGGATGAACAAAAGCAGCTGCTATTTCGGCCAAAGGCTCCAACGTAAACCTTCGTTTATGGAGCTCGGGGTGGGGAACTTTCAAGTCTGGTTCCTCAATAAATTCATCGCCGTAAAACAAAATATCAATGTCAATAGTGCGCGAACCCCACTTTTCTTTACGCTCACGCCCCAGCAAAATTTCTATGGCCAGTATTTTCTCCAATAATACCCTTGCCGGTAACAAGGTATGCAGGTGTACTACCTGGTTCAGGTAATCGGGAGCATCGGTTTTTCCCCATGATTGAGTTTCAAATACCGATGATAGCTGTACAACAGGGGCAATATCAGCTTCAATATAGTCAATTGCCTGTTTCAGAAACAATTTCCTATCGCCAAGGTTACTGCCTAAAAGCAAAAAAATGTCATTCATGTTGTAACAAATATTATAGAAACGGCTCTTACCATTATCGGTACCTAATTACTAAGTTTGCATAGATAAAAAGATTTATAACATTAATGAAACAATTCTTCAAATTCGTTCTGGCCACCATTGTTGGTGTAGTTTTAATCACCGTTGTTTTGGTTTTAGTTGTGATAGGGATAATTTCGGCCAGTGGCGATAAAACAATTGAAGTTGAGCCCAATTCAGTATTGCACATAGCTTTTACAAATCCTATTACCGAACGCACACCCAATAATCCACTGGCTGGCTTAGGAATTTTAGGATTGGATAAAGATAAATCAACCGGGCTAAATGATATACTGGCCAACATAAAAAAGGCAAAAACCGATAATAACATCAAAGGCATATATCTGGATGAGAGCTACATGGTATCAGGCCAGGCTACTACCGAAGAGATCCGCAATGCCTTAATCGATTTTAAAAAATCAGGGAAGTTCATCGTAGCATATTCAGAAATATATACCCAGGGATTTTATTACCTGGCATCAGTTGCCGATAAAGTTTATATGAACCCTAAAGGCATCTTTGAGCTTAAGGGTTTTAATTCACAGGTTACTTTTTTAAAGGGAGCGCTTGATAAATTAGGTATCGAAGTGCAGATCATTAAAGTGGGTACTTTCAAAAGCGCTGTTGAACCCTTGTTTCTTACCAAAATGAGCGATGCCAACCGTTTACAGGTTACCTCCTACCTGGGGTCGTTATATGATCATTTTTTAACAGGTATCAGTAAAAGCCGGGGTATCAACAAAGATTCTTTATTTAATTATGCCAATGATGGCCGGGTACAACAACCCGAAGATGCTGTTAAGTTAAAGCTGATTGACGGCTTAAAATATAAAGATGAAATACTGGATGATTTAAAAACACGCACAGGAACCCCAAGTAAAAACGACCTGAACAGTGTTGAACTTGCCGATTATACCAAGAGCAATGCTGATGGTGATAACAAAGATGATTCATCGTCAAAAAATCGTATAGCCGTTGTTTATGCCTCGGGCGAAATTTCTGGTGGTGAAGGCGATGACAATACCATCGGATCAGAAAGAATATCAAAAGCCCTGCGTAAAGTAAGGCTCGATAATAAAGTAAAAGCGGTGGTACTTCGTGTAAACTCTCCCGGCGGAAGTTCGCTGGCTTCAGACGTGATCTGGCGTGAGGTTATGCTAACCAAAAAAGTAAAACCTATCATCGTTTCGATGGGCGATTTAGCGGCATCCGGAGGCTATTATATTTCATGTGCTGCCGATTCTATCATCGCTCAACCCAATACCATCACCGGTTCAATAGGTATTTTTGCCATTTTGCCTAACATGCAAAAGCTTTTTAACGATAAACTGGGCGTTACCTTTGATGGCGTAAAAACCGGGAAATATGCTGATCTGGGTGATATTAGTCGCCCATTAACTCCCGAAGAAAAACTAATACTTCAAAATAACGTAAACCGGGGCTATGACGACTTTACCAAAGCCGTTGCCGAGGGTCGCCACAAAACCCAGGCCTACATTAACAGCATTGGCCAAGGCCGTGTTTGGACAGGCGAACAAGCTTTAAAAAACGGACTGGTTGACCGCCTGGGCAATATTAACGATGCCATAGCCTCTGCCGCTAAAAAGGCCAATATTAAAAACTACAACCTGGTAGCCTATCCCGAGCAAAAAAGCTTCTTTAACCAACTCAGCGGTGATGTAACCGCAGAGGCGCGCTGCCGGATATTACAATCGGAACTGGGTGATAATTACAAAGTTTACGAGCAAATTAAAAGCGTTACCCAAATGATGCGAACCCCACAAGCCCGCATGCCTTACAGTATAGAAATTAAATAAAGTTTTCAGTTTATATTTTGATTAAAGCTGCTTGTATGGGCAGCTTTTTTTATTCTTAGGTGTAATAGGTGTCCTCCTTAATATTTCGTATTTTTAAATACACGACAGCTCGGTTTTCTTTTTTGAGAAAACCGGGCTGTTTTGCTAAGTGGAAAAAAGAGATAAAAACAGACTGCTTTTAAATTAATTATCAATATTTCAATACTTTTTAAACCTTTCAAAACCCATCAAAAATTTGTTAAAAAGTGTTAAAATGGCGTTAAAACTTTGTTAAAATGACCAAAAGTGATGCTTTTTTACCCTGTTTTTGAACAGAAAAGTGTTAAAATTTATGGTTTAAAAAGTTTGAAACATTGATTACTGGCTCATTTGGTCATTGGCACTTACACAAGATCGGTGTTGAATAAATTACTAATTAACCCCTGAACTAATGAGCCAATGAACCCTAAAAAACAAATGGCTTTTTGTATTTTTACTACCTCAATATTATTATGGAAAACAAACCCGTAGCCCGCACGCTTCGTTTACTATCGCAACTCATGGAACTGCATGAGGGTAATCCATTTAAAATAAAATCGGTAGCCAATGCCGCCTTTAAAGTTGATAAGCTGCCTTTCCCTATTGCCGGTAAAACACTGGAGCAACTGGAAAAAGTAGATGGTATAGGCAAAAGCATTGCATCCAAGATCATTGAACTGTTTGAAACCGGCACTATTGCCGAAATGCAGGAATTACTGGATAATACGCCTGCAGGGGTGGTTGAAATGATGGGCATTAAGGGTATAGGCCCAAAAAAAGTGGCCATTATCTGGAAAGAATTAGGCATTGAAAATACCGGCGAACTCTATTATGCCTGTAATGAAAATCGCCTGATAGAAGCAAAGGGCTTTGGTTTTAAAACCCAGGAAGAAATACGTAAAGCCATCGAATTCAGGATGGCCAGTAACGGCAAATTCCTGTTTGCCCAGGTAGAACAGGAAGCCAATGAGTTAATGGATGAGATAAAAGCCATTTTTCCAGATGCGCTGAAACATTTTGCGGGCGAATTTCGCCGGTTAAATGAAATCATTACCGAAATCGTGATTGTTATTGGTAGTATAAACCACGAGATAGCCTATAATGCCCTGCTTGGTTCAAAAATCCTGAATAATGTTTCCTTGAATGAAAACCACATAGCGGGCGAACTGCAAAATGGCCTATTAGTTGATATTATCTGTGTTGACAAAGCTGATTATTTTAAAGAATTATTCATCAATACAGGTACCGATGATCATGTTCAGGCCGTGTTAGAGCGCATTAACGTACCGCTGGAACAACCCGAATCTGAAGAGATTATTTATACCAAAGCCGGTTTAGCCTGGATACAGCCCGAACTGCGTGAGGGTAGTATCTTTATTGAAAAAGCCGAGAAAAATGAGTTGCCTACACTGATCATTACACATGATTTGAAAGGCAGCCTGCACAATCACAGTACCTGGAGCGACGGGGTAAATACTGTGGAGGAGATGGCATTGTATTGCCGCGACAACTTAAAACTGGAATACCTGGGCATGTGCGACCATAGCAAAAGCGCGTTTTATGCCAAAGGATTGAGTATTGAGCAAGTTTTACAACAGCAAGAAGAGATTGACCATTTGAATAAAAAGCTTGATGGCTTCCATATATTTAAAGGTATTGAGTCGGACATTTTGTATGATGGCTCGCTTGACTATCCGGACGAAATACTTCAAAAATTTGATTTTATAGTAGCATCCGTTCACTCCATACTCAAAATGGACGAGGAAAAAGCCACCTCAAGATTGATAACGGCTATTGAAAATCCATATACCACTATATTGGGTCACCCTACCGGCCGCTTATTATTAAGCCGTGGTGGATATCCTATCAACTATAAAAAAGTGATCGATGCCTGTGCGGCCAACAATGTGGTGATCGAAATTAATGCCAATCCACTAAGGCTCGACCTCGACTGGCGCTGGCACCAATATGCTTTGGAAAAAGGTGTCTGGCTGTCCATCAACCCCGATGCTCACCGTGTGGAGGGTTTCTTAGATATGCGCTTCGGTGTTTTAGCTGCACGCAAAGGTGGTTTGTATAAAGAAATGTGCCTCAACGCTCTATCATTACCAGAGATCACCAAGGTATTTGAAAAGAAGAGAGCGACAGTAAAATAGAGCTAGGAAAGTGAGCGGGGAAAGTCAAAAAATCAAAAATTCACTGCTCACCATTCACTAATTCACTAACTCACTAATTCAAAATTAAATGAAGATACTGGTGATCCGCTTTAGTTCTATGGGGGATATTATTTATACCACACCGGTTGTGCGTTGTCTCAAAAAGCAAATTCCTGGCGCTGAAATTCATTTTTTAACCAAACCTGCTTTCCAGTACATTTATGATAACAACCCGTATTTGGATAAATTACTGTTATTAAAGCCTGCATTATCAGCAACTATCGATGAAATAAAAGCCGAAGGATATGATTATATCATAGATCTTCACAATAATCTGCGTACCGCCATTATCAAATTGCGCACAGGTATCCGGTCATCAACTTATAAAAAACAGCCTGTAAAAAAATGGCTCAGCCTTAAATTCAGGTTAAAACTAATCCCTCCCACTCACCTGGTGAATCGATATCTTAAAGCGGTTAAATTTTTAGGCGTGATTAATGACGGACAACCTATTGATTACTATATTAAGGCTGATCATCAGTTAAACAAACTGTTACCGGAATCGCATCAGACCGGATACGTGGCTTTTGTAATCGGCGCCACACACTTTACCAAACGTATGCCCAATGATAAGATCATCAATATTTGCCGGCAACTAAATAACCCTGTGGTATTATTGGGAGGTAATGATGTAAAAGCTAATGGTGACATCATAGCCGGCGAAATCGGCACAAAAGTTTATAATGCCTGCGGCATTACCTCACTTGATGAATCAGTTTTCCTGGTATCTGAAGCTAAAAGTATCATCGGTTTTGATACGGGACTTACGCATATTGCCGAAGCATTTAACAGGCCCATCGTATCTGTTTGGGGAGGCACAGAACCCGATCTTTTGGGAGTACAACCTTATATGGTTAAAGATGTACTGGTTGCCGGCATTGAATTATCCTGCCGTCCATGCTCCAAATTCGGGTTAGAAAAATGCCCCTTAGGACACTTTAAGTGCATGAATGATATGCCCGAAGATGACATTGTTCAGTTCACAAACAAGTAAATTATTCTTAAAAACTTAATAAAAGTTAAGACTGTTACACTTATATTGTAATCAGTTGACATCCTAAACACACACTACCAATCTATGAAGAAGCTAATTTTAATTCGCCATGCCAAGGCAACTCATGAAAGCGGTTATGCCGATTTTGACCGTCCCTTAAAACAATCCGGGATGCAGGATGCGTTAATGATGGCCGACGTTTTAAAAGATCGGGCTATTGTTCCGGAAATAGTAGTAACAAGCCCTGCTTTACGTACGCTGACTACGGCTCAAATATTTACAGAGCACCTGCAATTGCCACCCTCACAAACCAATATGAAAATATATGAGGCCAGCGAAAATACTCTGGTAAACGTGATCAACAACCTGCCTAATGAGTATGGATATATTGGCCTGGTTGGTCATAATCCGGGTATAAGTCAGCTACTACATTACCTCACGGGTCAGCTGCGTGATGTACCCACCTGCGCCATGGCATTGATTAGTTTTGATAATGATGATTGGCGTTCTATCAGTAATGAAGATGGGCATTTATCCTTTTATGATTCACCAAAGGGATAGTTGTTGTACATGATATGTTTTAAGTTGTATGTAATTTCATCAACTAACTATTAGTGAAATATCTAACGTACAACTTGGTGGTATGTCAACCACAAATTAACGTATGTCTTGAATCGGGTTGACTCAGTTAACAAAAAGTGGGTTTACATGGTTTACACTTTTCATGGCTAAAACACACTTAACAAATTGATAAAAAACTATTTAAATTTTATTTCTTTAAAAAAGTGTAAACCATGTTTTCGGTATAAATATTATTGACCAGCCATCAATTCCTAAATGACACGGCACTAGCTCACTTTATAAGTTTTCCCCGGTAATGACTGAATATAACCCTGCATTTCCATATTGAGCAGATTCATCGCCAGCATGCTCATAGGCATATTAGCTTTTATAGTTAAATCATCAATAGCTAAAGGCGATGGGTGCTGTTGTAAAATATCAAATATCAAACGTTCATCTTTCGAAAGGTCAATAGGCAAAATAAACTGATCAACCGGCTTAGCCTTATCAGCTTTTTCCCAACCCAAACTAAAGGCCAGATCGGCAACACAAGTCAATAAGCCTGCTTTATTATTACGTATCAGGAAGTTACATCCTTCAGAATATTTATCATCCAAACGACCGGGGAAAGCAAATACATCACGGTTATAGGAATTAGCAATTTCGGCAGTGATCAGTGCCCCTCCTTTTATACCGGCTTCCACCACCACAGTAGCATCGGCAATGCCGGCTACGATACGGTTACGCTGAGGAAAATTCTCCCGATCGGGTATCGTTCCCGATGGATATTCACTCAGCAAACCACCGTTTTCCAGCATTTTATCGGCCGTGGCCCTATTTTGACTGGGATACAACCTATCGAGCCCATGTCCTAATACACCAACTGTGGGTATATTGTGCTTCAGACATTCTTTGTGGGCAGCTACATCAATACCTAAAGCTAAGCCGCTTACTATTAAAATATTATACTGTTGCAATTCTTCAATCAACTGTTTACATAATAACCGACCATAATCGGTAGCGTTGCGGGTACCAACAATACTGATCACATGCTTCGGGTTCAGATCCATATTGCCCCTTGCATACAATAGTATAGGTGAGTCACCGCAATTCTTTAACCGTTTCGGGTACCTGCTATCTGTGTAAAATATGGGGTCTATATGATGTTTTTCAATATATAACAACTCCTTTTCGGCTTTTCTAAGGGCATCATCAAAGTCCCATTGAGCCACTTTTTTATCACCGATGCCGGGTATCCTGGTCATTTTTACCGTGGAAGATCTGAATACCTCTTCCTCAGAACCCAAATAAGCAATCAATGATTTAGCCGATACAGGACCTAAGTTTTTAACAAACGATAACGCAACTCTATGTAGTAATGACATATTAATAAGGGTGCAAATTTCAGCTCTCAGATATGCAGATAATTGTTAGAAACCTGCCAATTTATTCACATCTAAAAATATAAAAATTCCTAAAAATATTAGCACAAATAAAAAAACTATAAAAATAGTTTGCAAACTATATAAATAGTTTATACCTTTATTTAACCCAACTATAAAAATAGTTTACCATGAACTTAAAAGAATTAACCAAGGCCGAAGAGCAAATAATGCAAATACTTTGGCAACTTAAAGAGGCTATTGTAAAAGATATTATTGAACAAATGCCCGATCCAAAACCGGCTTATAACACAGTATCGACCGTGGTGCGAGTGTTGGAAGGTAAGGGTTTTATTGACCATAAGGCATATGGTAATTCGCATGTTTACTACCCGCTCATTACTGACGATCAGTACAAAAAGTTCACATTTGATAAGATGATGAAAAACTATTTCAGCAATTCTTATCAAAGCCTGGTATCGTTTATTGTTGATGAAAAAAAGCTAGGCGTAAAAGAATTAGATGAATTAACCTCCTTAATTGATCAGCTTAAAACCAAAAAATCATGAACTGGCTGCATTATCTGCTCGAAGCAAACATCTATCTTGCTGTGTTTTATGCCGGATATTGCCTGTTTTTAAATAGGGAGACCTATTATACACTAAACAGGATTTACCTTTTACTCAGTTGCCTTATATCCTTTCTGTTACCACTTGTACAGGTGGGAATTTTAAAACCAACCGTGCATGAAACAATAAACGCAGGATATCTTACATCGCCCACAAACCAAGATATCAGTATACAATATATCCTCTTTTATACTTACTTGTTAGGAAGCACGATATTGCTTGGCCTATTGTTATTTAAGGTGTTCAAATTGGTAAAAATCACCCAAACTACCAGCAAAACGACTGACAATAGATACAAAATTGTAGTGCTTGAAGACTCTAATACGGCATTCTCTTTCTTCAATTACCTATTTATCGGCTCAAAAACAGCGGGCACCAATACCATTATCCGGCACGAAATGGTACACATTCGCCAAAAACACACTTTAGATGTGCTATTCCTGGAGTTTATCAAGATCATTAACTGGTTTAATCCTATTGTTTACCTGCTGCAAAACAGCCTTAAAACTGTGCATGAATACATCGCCGATGAGCAAACCGCCGCCTTTGAAAGCGACATCCTGGCCTATTCTTCGTTTTTGGTAAACAATGCGTACGGCCTTAGTGGCTCATCGATTGCACCTTCGTTTTTCAATTATAACTTACTAAAAAAGAGGATAATTATGTTAAATCAAAAACGCTCAGGGAATTTAGCCAGGCTAAAATACCTTGTAGCTGTACCCATTTGTGCCGGCGCCCTTTGTGCCTCCACGCTGGGTTTCAGTAAAACTTATGCACTGGTTGATCTGGTGCCGCAACACCTAGACACTATTATTAAGGCAAAACGCGGGAAGGTTCCGCCACCGCCGCCAACCCCTCCTGCAAAAAAATCCCAGATAACCGTTGTGAAATTTCCACCGCCAAAGGTAAAGGTAACAAAGCCTCAGCCTCCTCCGCCACCCCCGCCTGTACCACCAACCAAAAAAAATAAGGCAGCTGCTATAAAATTTATGCCACCTAAAATTGTAAAAGATCCTCCAGCACCTTCAAAACCGGTGGAAGAAATACAAATAGATGAGTCGCCAGTTGTTTCAAAAGCCCCTCCAAAAGTAGTCAAAGATGTTAAGGATAGACCGGCTAAAATCGGGGTGACAATTAGGACAAAATCTGACACATTGAATAATCATAAATAAAACGCCCTTTTCAATCCACCAAGTGGTAAAAGAGGCCGTTTTTAAAACTGCTGAACGGCTAAAACCGCTTCGGCATTTTTCCATGTAAAGGCATTATCAGCCTATCCCTTCACGTAGATCACCTGCTTGGTTTCAAAAAACTCTTCTGAGAAATAGTCTTTAAGGTGATATTGTTGCACTTTCAGGCCAGATTCTTTTATTTCCTGCTCCAGATCGCCGCCCTTTAGATACAAAATTCCGTTAGGTAAAGTATTTTTGGAGTCCTTACTGAACTTACCGCGTACCCAGGGATAAAAATCTTTGAGTTGGGTAACCGCCCTCGATACCACAAAATCAAACTTTTCATCCAGCTGTTCGGCCCTAAGATGGGAGGCTTTTACATTAGTTAAGCCTAAAGCTTTAGCTACTTCCTGTACTACTTTTATTTTTTTACCGATAGAATCAACCAAATGGAACCGGGTTTCCGGAAATAAAATGGCCAGCGGAATACCCGGAAAACCACCTCCCGTACCTACATCCAGCACACTTTCACCCGGTAAAAAGGACATTACTTGAGCAATTCCAATAGAGTGAAGCACATGACGCTCATACAAAAGGTCGATATCTTTGCGGGAAATCACATTGATTTGACTGTTCCATAAGTTATACAACTCAGGCAATTGTTCAATTTGAGAACGCTGTTTTACGGTCAGATCCGGAAAGTATTTAAATATGATATCAGATGTCATCCCTGTTAAAACGATTAATGATATTACCCAGTAAATATCTGGCTCTAAACAATTGTGCCTTAACTGTACCCAATGGCAAATCAAGCTGCTGGGCTATTTCTTCATATGATAACTCATCAAAATAGCGTAGCGTAATCAGGTTTCTGTACCGGTGAGGTAAGCTTTCAATCAATAATTTAAGCTCCTGTGTTTGTTGTTTTTTGATTGATGTTTCTTCGGGATTCAAAACATCTGCCCTTATTTGTAATGGTTTTTCGTCCCCGTCATCATCGGTCATTCCATGAATAGATTGGGTATTGAGCTTCTTTTTACGGATAAAATCGATACAATTATTAGTAGCCACCCTAAACAGCCAGGTACTAAAAGCATAATCGGGTTGGTATTTATCCAGTTTTTCAAAGGCTTTGGCAAAAGTTTCAACAGTAAGATCCATCGCATCTTCCTTGTTGTTAACCATTTTTAAAACCATAAAATAAATAGAATCTTTATACCTGTGCATCAGATCGGCATAGGCCTTTTGATCCCCTTCACGAGCCCTTACTACCAGGTGAAAGTCATTCTTTGCATTATCGGTAAAATTGGCGTTTATTTCCATTGGGTTGTTTTTAAAAATGTCCCGATCAGCCCAAAAACATTTAAGTACATATAATATATAATATCAAAAAATGGCAAATACCATATCAAATCTTTACCGTCGAGCTTTTTAAATATCTTACTGTATATAACAAACTGTAATATCAGCCTGAAAGCAAACAAACCTAATGCCAGCCAGGGTTCATATTTAAAAACGAGTGCTATTATGAGCAAAATATAAAATAAAAAACCACTCATAGCGTCAAAGCTGAGCATTCGCCTGTGTTTATTTTTATACAATTTACCAACCCCCATATGTCGTTTTTTTTGTCTGTACCAGGAGGATAAAGTTGTTTTTGCGCTGGTATAAGTAAACGTTTCTGGGTGTATTTCAATAATGGTATTATCGGCGGTAGCATGCTGGTTTACGAACAGATCATCATCACCGGATATCACATGCATATGCGAAGCAAAGCCTTTTTGACTAAAAAATAACGTTTTGGTATACCCCAAATTACGACCAATACCCATATATGGGTCTCCATTAAGTGCACTGGACAAATAGTTTATGGCCGTTTTTATAGTCTCAAAACGTACAAACGGATTCAAGAAGTTACGGGTTTTATAATAAGGTGAATAACCTAAAATAATTTGAGCTTTAGTACTAAAATTAACCGCCATACGCGTTATCCAGTTTAGCGAAGCCGGTTTGCAATCGGCATCTGTAAACAGCATGTATTCATTTTTCGCGGCCTTTATTCCCAGGGTAAGGGCAAATTTTTTCCCGGTTTTAAAGCGGTCATGTTCGGTTATGGTAACCACCTTTAAATGCGGGTATTCGCGTTGCATATCATCCAAAACATCATTTGATGAATCATATGAACAATCATTAATCACTACCACCTCAAAATCGGGATAGTTTTGCTGCAGTATAAAAGGTAGGTTTTCCTGCAAATTTTTGGCTTCGTTGCGCGCGCTTATAATTACCGAAACAGGTATCAATACCTCCGGTAATTCTTCCGCGGGTTTATACCGGGAAAGGCGGCTATGGTTACTTATCAGGTAATACAGCTGAACGATAAAACACAGCTGAAAAAGAATGAAGAGCGCGTTATGTATATAAGTTTCCAATCAGTTATAATATCAGGCAAATTTGTTAAAAATCGCCGGAATAAAAGTGGCCAACATGGGTTTATTTCATGATTATTACACACACTGACCTGTTTTTTTCCACACTGGGCGGGGTAAGGATAAAGGAACAAGGATTAAAGATTATAAACGATGAGAAAAGATAACCTGCATAAAAGTAAACCTGTCGAATTTTTATCTTTTGTTTCTTAATCCTTGTTCCTTTATCCTTTCGTCCTTTATCCGCTTTATTTGCTAATTTTGCAACCTCAAAATGAAATTTAATTTAACAGCACAAGACCCGCTTTCAAAAGCCCGCGCAGGTGAAGTTACCACTGATCACGGCACTATACAAACTCCTATATTTATGCCCGTTGGTACCGCCGGCACTGTAAAAGCAGTACACCAGCATGAGCTTAAAAATGATATAGAAGCGCAAATTATTTTAGGAAACACCTATCATTTATACCTCAGACCAGGGCTTAATACGCTTGAACAGGCCGGGGGATTACATAAATTTAATGGTTGGGATGGCCCTATTTTAACGGATAGCGGCGGTTACCAGGTGTATTCCCTTACCGAAGTCCGCAAAATTAAGGAGGAAGGCGTTACTTTCCGTTCGCATATTGATGGTTCAAAACACCTGTTCACACCCGAAAATGTAATGGATATCCAACGCATTATAGGTGCCGATATCATCATGGCTTTTGACGAGTGCACCCCCTATCCATGCGATTATCATTACGCCAGGCGCTCTATCGATATGACCCATCGCTGGCTTAAGCGTTGTTGCGATCGCTTTGACAGTACCGAGGCTAAATACGGTTACAATCAAACTCTTTTTCCTATAGTACAAGGCTCTGTATATAAAGATCTGCGGGTAAAATCGGCAGAAGTTATCGCCTCTTACGAGCGTGAAGGCAATGCCATAGGCGGACTTTCCGTTGGCGAACCCGCTGAAGAAATGTATGCCATGACCGAAATCGTTTGCAATATATTACCGGAGCAAAAACCACGTTACTTAATGGGTGTAGGAACACCTATTAATATATTGGAAAACATAGCTTTAGGAATTGATATGTTTGATTGCGTTATGCCAACCCGTAATGCCCGTAATGGCATGCTTTTTACTAAAAATGGCATCATCAATATCAAAAATGAGAAGTGGAAAAATGATTTCTCTGCTATTGAAGATGACAGTGATTTATTTGCAGATAAGAATTACACGAAAGCATATTTACGTCATTTGATACACTCGGGTGAGATGCTTGGAGCCCAGATTGCTACCTTGCATAACCTGCATTTCTATCTTTGGCTGGTTAAAGAAGCGCGCAAAAAGATCATATCCGGCGAATTTTATAACTGGAAAAACGTCATGGTTAAGCAACTTGGCCAACGATTATAGCCGTTCATTAGTTCATTGGTTCGTCAGTTTATTAGTCCTTTACAATGTTAATAACCGCTCGAATGAAACCAATGAACCAATGGGCCAATGAACTAATAAATAAAAAATGAAGGCTTTTATTCACCGGTATCTGAAGGTTATTGACAGGTTTATCATGGGCAAATACCTGGGCACTTTTGTGTTTACCATGTGTATTTTTGCTGCGGTATCTGTGGTGTTTGATGTGTCTGAAAAGCTAGATAATTTTACCAATAAACACGCATCGCTTCATGATATCGTATTTCAGTATTACGCCGGGTTTATACCCTTTTACCTGAATATGCTATCGCCCCTGATTAACTTTTTGGCGGTAATATTCTTTACAGCTAAGATGGCTAATCAAACAGAAATTGTGCCTATTTTGAGTGGAAAAGCCAGTTTTAACCGCTTTTTAAGACCATATTTTATAGCCTCAACCATCATATTTATCGTATCATTTTTTGCCAATGTATACCTCATTCCGTTCACCAATCACTTAAAAAACGACTTTGAGAATGCCAATGGCATAACTGATAATGACCCAACCAAAATTGAGGTACATATGCAGATAGATAAACATACCTTTGTATATCTGCAAAATTACGACCCTACTGTGCATACTGGCTATCAGTTTATTATGGAAAAATTCAATGGCGATACCCTCCGTGAAAAATTGATTGCCAACCAGGTTACCTACGACTCCGTTAAACGGATTTGGTCGCTAAAAAACTACACTGTTAAGTATATAAATGGCCTAAAAGAGCAATATATCAACAGCTCTGTGCCCAAAGATACCACGCTTGATATGCACCCAAGTGACTTTGTGGTATATGATAATGTATATGCTGCCATGTCTTTAAAGGATTTAAATAAGAATATTGACAAGGAAAAACTGCGCCGTCCGGAGGTTTTAAATAACCTCTATTACGAAAAATACCATCGTTTTATATACCCTTTATCTGCTTATGTTTTAACTATTGTGGGTGTAGCTTTATCGTCAAGAAAGGTGCGGGGAGGTGTTGGTTTACCTCTCGGAATTGGTATTTTACTTTGTTTTACTTACATTATTGTAGAGAGATTTTCTATCGTATTCTCCATAAAAGGTGGTGTACCTCCTATTTTTACCGTCATGATTCCTAATACTACATTTGGTTTGCTGGGCTATTATTTACTCTTAAAAGCGCCAAAATAGTGGTCACAAAAAGCAATAAGGAGAGCCTTAACAAGAACCTGATCATCCTCCATTTCACTGTTTTTATCTGGGGATTTACTGGTATTTTGGGTAATTTGATAACCATTTCTGCAGTACAATTGGTATGGTACAGGGTGCTTATTGCCGTTATATCTTTGTTTTTATACTTCAATTTTAACAAAACAAGTATCAAAGTTGACAGAAAAACGTTCCTAAAAATGGCTTTTACGGGCGCCTTAGTTGGCGGTCATTGGGTGCTTTTCTTTGCTTCCATCAAGCTATCTACGGTTCCGGTAACGCTGGTTTGCCTCTCCAGCATCACTTTATTTACGGCAATATTTGAACCTTTATTGAATAAAACAAAGATCTCAAAACTAGAGATCATGGCAGGTTTGCTAATCATAACCGGCATTGTTTTAATATTTAAATTTGAATCACATTACACTAAGGGCATCATTACCGGACTCGTAAGCGCCGTTTGCGCAAGTCTTTTTTCGATCATCAATTCAAAACTTGTAAAGAAAAACGAAGCACCTATCATTGCTTTTTATGAGCTGACAGGAGCATTTTTTTGGATATCCATATATCTCTTATTGACCATTGGATTTAACAGCTCGCTCATTCTAAACCCAAAAGATATCGGCTATCTGCTACTGCTTGGCACCATATGTACATCACTTGCCTACGTTGCCGGAGTATCCGTAATGCGCGAACTTTCGGCTTTTAAAGTAGCCCTCATCACTAACCTTGAGCCGGTCTATGGTATCCTGATGTCGTTCATTTTTTTCGGTGATATGAATAAAATGACGATAGGTTTCTGGGTGGGAGCGGTCATTATTTTGTCTACAATATTCCTATATCCCGTAGCTCAAAAGCAAATCGCCAAACGAAAAGTAAGGTCTTAATTTTTCTTTTTCGACTCCCTTAGCCTGTACTTTTCCCTGCAAATACCCGGGCTATTTATCCCCCAGGTAACCCTCTGCATGGAGACAAAAAGCAGACCAACTCCTTCTGTTTTTGACGCCGACCTATCCCGATAGGGGATAGAAAGCACCCGATTTTAAAGGCCATTTTTAAGCCCTGTAAGCCATTATTATTTTTTGACAGGTTTAGCACCGTTTAAACATTCTTTCACACAACAGTCGCAAAATTCATTTTTAAGTTAGTGTACTAAATAAAAACTCAATCAATTTTATGAAATCTTTAGTTCTACCATTTTTATACCTTAAATTTTATCAAAAAAAATTAAAAACATAGATTAATTAAATTTTATAATAATTTAATAATCAAATATTTATTTGATTAATCAAAAGTAAAAGTTAAACAAAGAAGACCTAAGTAAAATATCAAAAAACTAAAAATATTAGCAAATAAAATTTATATACTTAAATAATCTATTTATATAATTTATATTCAGATAAATATATAACATTATATAAATAAAAAATACAGATTAAGGATTTAGGATAAAAGCTTAAGGATAGTGTTATGAACCTAAAAATTCAGAATGAAATAAAAAGGATACATCCTTCCCAGTTGTATACAAAAAATTAAATCCTGTGAAATTTTTCGAACTCTCAGCGAAGGAGCAAGAGCTTATTTCCGACTCTACGTCTGGCAATCCAAGAGGCAGAAAAGGTCAAAAAACAGAAGAGCAGAAATCATGGAACAGGGTCTTCATTTGGCGCTCATATTTTTTTAAACTGGCAGTTTTTCCTTGGTTGATTTTTTCACCTGGATTTAAATTCTCCCCTATCCAAAATCCATTTCGCTTTCTTCATAAAAACTGAAAATCATTTTCCCAGGTGCTTCCATTTCAAACACACCCTTCCCTCCATGTTTTTGAATTTTCACAAAGCGCCGGATGAAAATGATTTTTAATAAAGATTTAAAAACCGGATATTGTATAAACTGTTAAATCAAATCATCATGAGCATTAAAACAATCACCATAATAGTCATCACCATTTTGCTCACAGCCGCGCTGGCGCAAAACACAGATAGGGTTCCGTTCGCTTTTTTATTCGCGAATTTTTATGTTTCAAAATTGATGATGATGGCAGTGGTAGCCGTAGTAGCTTTTATTTTAGGCTGGCTTGTCGGCCGACCCAAGAAAGCAAAATTTGACATTGAAGGCTATCACGACAACATCCGCAAGAAAGAAGACCCCAATACACTAAGCGACGAAGACAGAGAATACATCAGCTAACAGCTACACAACAATTATGGAAAAGAAAATCGGCTTTATCGGCCTTGGTAACATAGGCATGCCTATGGCTCAAAATCTTATCAAGTCGGGCTATCACTTACAGGTTTATAATCGCACCCATTCAAAAACCGATGAGCTCGATCAGGCATACGTCACCAAATGCCAAACGCCTGCCGATGCATCCGAAGGAGCCCACATCGTGATCACCGTACTTTCTGACGATGATGTTCTGAAGGAAATAACTTTGGGTGATCAGGGCATATTGGAAAAATTACCTGAGCACGCGCTGCACATTTCCATGAGCACTGTTTCGCCCGAAACGTCTGAACAGCTTACCTTGCTTCATGAAGAAGCCGGCAACCATTATCTGGCAGCTCCGGTATTTGGCCGGGCCGAAGCAGCAGCAGCCCGCAAACTCTGGATCTGTGTATCCGGCAACCAACACGCCAAAGATACTGCCAGGCCGATACTGGATTGCCTTGGTCAGGGAGTGATTGATTTTGGCGAATCGGCAGGTGGAGCGAATGTGGTAAAAATTGCAGGCAACTTTATGATCATGGCTTCGATGGAGATGATGGCGGAAGCTTATACACTCGCAGAGAAGAACGGACTGGACAGGGCACAGGTAGCCAACTTTTTCGGATCGACGCTGTTCAACGTCCCCATTTTTCAAAACTATGGCCGGGCCATCGCCAACAAACAATATGAGCCGGTAGGTTTCAAGTCGAAATTAGGCTATAAGGACGCGCGTCTTGCATTTAAACTATCCCAGACAAGCCAGACACCCATGCCACTGGTGAACACTCTACACAGCCGCTTATTGAGCGCCGTAGCAAAAGGCTGGGGCGAGACTGATTGGATAGAGGCTATTGGACGTGGCGTAAGTGAAGATGCAGGAGTGTGATTTTTTATTTCGGATTTCGGATGTTCGATTTCGGATTTGGTAATTATGGATTTAAAGACATTGAGTTTTCAAATCGGCAAGCTTTCAAATCCTAAATCGAACATCCGAAATCCGAAATCTAACTACACATCGTAAAACACTTCATTCTCTGCTTCCAGGTGCCGCAGATCTGGTGTTTGCTCAAATATGCCAAACACCGAGGCTCCACTCCCGCTCATGCTGGCGTAGATAGCACCGGCTTCGTACAAGGATGCTTTAACGCCCCGTATCTCCGCGTGGTTCTTGAAAATCGATAGCTCGAAATCATTTTTAATATACCTTTTCCATTCAGTGATGGGCTGCTCTGCGATGAGATCAAATAATGATTCTTTTACCAGTGCAGGCTTCACCCCTCTGTAAGCTTCGGCAGTTGATATGTGAACATCGGGCATCACCAAAGCAATTTTATAGTTGGACAGATCCAACCTGATCGATTCAAACTCGTCGCCCTTCTCAAAAGCGAATACAGGTTTATTCTCGATAAAAAAAGCGCAGTCGGCACCAAGCTTGCGGGCATAACCCGTCATTTCCTCCACGGATAACCCCAATTCAAACTGTTGATTCATCAGCCTGATAAAATAAGCGGCATCAGCAGATCCTCCACCAAGCCCGGCTCCTATAGGAATATTCTTATGCAGATGAATACTCACCGGCGGCAGGTCATAATCATTTTTCAAAAGGTGATATCCTTTGATACAAAGATTATCCTCCGCCCTCCCGGGGATATCCAAACCGGAGGATTCAAAACTCAATTGATCACTCTCTACAACCTCAAGCGCGTCCTTGATGTTGATGGGATAAAAAATGGTTTCCAGATTATGATAACCATCGGGCCGGCGTTCGGTAATGTTGAGGCCAATGTTTATTTTTGCGTTGGGAAAAAGGATCATAGAAAAAAGACTAACACCGCGTGTATTTTTACACATCGGTTAGGATGTCAAAATTAGATTATTTTTCTTTGCCTTTTAAAATTGTTCATTGGTTTACCGGTTCATGAGTTCATTAAGCCTTCAAAACTTAATCAACTCAATCCAACCATTTACCCAATCAACTTAATCACAATCTACAAAATGAAACAGTATCTCGATTTGATGAGCCATGTAATGGAAACCGGCGCGCAGAAGCACGACAGGACAGGAACCGGTACGGTAAGTGTGTTTGGCTACCAGATGCGTTTCAACCTCAAAGATGGCTTCCCGATGGTAACCACCAAAAAGCTGCACCTTAAATCCATCATCCACGAGCTGATCTGGTTTTTGAGCGGCGATACCAATATCAGCTACCTGAAAGAAAACGGCGTTCGCATTTGGGATGAGTGGGCCGATGCCGAAGGCAACCTCGGGCCGGTGTATGGTTATCAGTGGCGTTCGTGGCCAAAACCCGACGGAGGTCACATCGACCAGATAACCCAGGTGGTCAATCAAATTAAAAACAATCCCGATTCGCGCCGCATGATTGTATCGGCATGGAACGTGGCCGACGTTAATCAGATGGCCTTGCCGCCTTGTCATAGTTTGTTTCAGTTTTATGTGGAGCCCCCAAACCTGGGCAAAGGCGAAACAAAAGGCAAACTGTCTTGTCAATTGTATCAACGAAGCGCCGATATATTTTTGGGTGTACCATTTAACATCGCATCTTATGCTCTGCTCACGATGATGATGGCACAGGTTTGTGATCTGGATTATGGCGACTTCATTCATACCTTTGGCGATGCTCACCTGTACAATAACCACATGGATCAGGCCCATCTGCAATTAAGCCGTGAGCCTCGTCCCCTGCCAACCATGAAGATTAATCCTGAAGTGAAAGACATCTTCGCCTTTAAGTTTGAAGATTTCACTTTGGAGAACTATGACCCATGGCCGCACATTAAGGCCGAGGTGGCGGTGTAGATTGGGTCATTGCTTGCCATTACTTTAAAAATTTGTAAATTTGAATATGACTTCGGTTCAAATAAAAAACGAAATACAAAAAGTACTTGACCAGGTACCTGAAACTGTATTACAGGATATTTTAGATTTTGTAAAAGAATTACAAACACAATCACCCGAGCAAATCAAGCTTGCTAATAATTTAAGAAAAATCCTTTCTGAAGATAAAGGCTTATTGCAAAGACTTGCTCAATGATCGACTTTCAAACAACTCTTTTAATCCACAATATTTTAATTGAAAAGTTTGGTGGCGTTAAAGGTATAAGAGACCAGGGAGGGTTAGAAGCTGCTATAGCCCGCCCCAATGCAACCTTTGACGGACTGGATCTGTACCCAGAAGCCATTGACAAAGCTGCCGCTATCTTTGAAAGTATTATCATTAATCATCCCTTTCTTGATGGTAACAAAAGAACTGCCTATGCTTTACTCAGACTGACACTTCTTGATTTTGAACTTGATATCTATGCCACTGAAGATGAAAAATATGATATGACAATATCAGCAAGTAAAGGAGAATTAAATTTTGATGGTATAAAATTATGGCTGGCTGAAAAAGTTAAGCAAATAAATTAAGCTACCAAGACTAATTAACTACTGAACCAATAACACTAATAAACCAATGACCACATCTATCATAGTTGCTACAGCCAAAAACCACGCTATAGGCAAAGACAATAAATTACTCTGGTACTTACCTAACGATCTGAAACATTTTAAGGATGTCACCACCGGACACACCGTAATCATGGGGCGTAAAACCTATGAGTCGGTTGGCAAACCATTACCCAAACGTCGTAACATAGTAGTAACCCAGCAGTCCATCGCTATTGAGGGCTGTGAAGTTGCAGGTTCTATAGAAGACGCCCTGGAGCTTTGCATTGGCGAGGAGGAAGTATTTATCGTTGGTGGCGCCCAAATTTACCGGCAAGCCATTTCACTTACCGACCGGGTTTACTTAACCGTGATCGACCAGGATTTTGATGGCGACACTTTTTTCCCTGAATTAGATCCACAGGAATGGAAAGAGACAGAAAGGGAAAACTTTGAACCCGACGAAAAAAACAAGTACACCTACTCCTTCATCACGTTGGAACGCAGGTAACATTTTCTGTCATCAAATTGTTTTAATTTAAAATTTCATGCTTGCGAAATTTTATTAGATTTGCCGTCTTATTTAAAAAAAGCTTATAAACTAATTAATTACATATTATAATTCGATGCAAGGTAAAGGGGTTATTAAATTTTTCGCCATTCTGCTGGCTGTAGTATGCTTATACCAGCTATCTTTCACGTGGGTGGCGCGCAAAGTTGAAAGTGATGCCAAAGTATATTCAAAGGGTAACCCTGAGAGAGAAAAAGCGTATCTGGATTCTATGTCTACACAACCGGTATATCCGTTGTTCAAACACAATTATCAATACGTTAAGCAAAGAGAATTAGCATTGGGCCTCGACCTTAAGGGGGGGATGAATGTTACTATGCAAATTTCGCTCGACGAATTGGTGAGGAAAATTGCCAACAACAATCCTGATGTGGTGTTCAACCAGGCTTTGGCTAATGCCGACAAATTACAGGCAAACGCGCAAACCACTCAAAAGGATTACATCACACTTTTTGTTAGTGAGTATGAGAAGCTGAATCCAAACGGTAAACTGGCTGCTATCTTTTCAACAAAAGACAACCAGGATCACTTAAAGTTTAACGCCTCTAACAGCGAAGTTACTGCTTATCTGAAAGATCAGGCTAACACAGCGGTAAAACAATCGTATACTGTTTTGAACACCCGTATCAACCAGTTTGGTGTTACGCAGCCTAACATTCAATTAGAGCAAAGTTCAAATCGTATTTTGGTTGAGCTGCCGGGTGTAAAAGAACCAGAACGTGTTCGCAAATTGTTACAAGGTTCTGCCAAGTTAGAGTTCTATGAAACCTATGATAATGCCGAGGCTTATCAATACCTGATCAATATTGACAATTTGCTGGCTGCAAAAAATAAAACAGCAAAAGCAGATTCATCAAAAGCCAAAGCTGCTACAACAACTGCTGCCGCTAAAACTGATACTGCTGCTAAAGCAGGTTCATTATTGAGTAAAGTTCAAAAAAATGCTGCTAAAGATACATCTGCAGCGGCATTAGCTAACAAAACGCAATTTACAGCATTGCACCCACTGTTTTCAGTGTTGTCTCCAAACATTGGTCAGGATGCAAGCGGTCAGCAGCAATTAGGCCAGGGCCCTGTTGTAGGCTATGCTCCACTAAGAGACACTGCTAAAGTTAACTCTTACCTGCATAGTGCCGATGTACAAGCGGTAATACCACGCAACCTGAAATTTCTTTGGGAAGTAAAACCACTAAAAAACAACAAGGACAAAGCATTTGCATTATACGCTATCAAATTAACAGGTGCCGACAACGGCCCGGTATTATCTGGCGATGTGATCAATGACGCTCGTGCCGATAATGATCCTAAGGGAAATCCGGAGGTTGTGATGATCATGAACTCAGAAGGTGCCCAGAAATGGCGTACCATTACTGCCGAGGCATCATCAGGCACTAACAAAAAAGCAGTAGCCATTGTATTGGACGATAATGTTTACTCTGCACCAAACGTACAGAATGAAATCTCAGGTGGTGTATCTTCTATCTCCGGAAACTTTACTATTGAAGATACCAGGGATTTGGCCAACGTATTAAAAGCGGGTCGTTTACCTGCTCCGGCTCACATTATATCAGAATCGGTAGTAGGTCCGTCATTAGGCCAGGAAGCTATTAGTGCTGGTGTTACATCAAGCATATTAGGCTTGGTTGTAGTATTGATATTCATGATTGCTTATTACAACCGTGCGGGTACCGTAGCGGTAGTAGCGGTTATCATCAACATATTTTTCCTGATGGGCGTATTAACCAGCTTAGGTGCTGTATTAACTTTACCAGGTATTGCCGGTATCGTGCTCACATTGGGTATTGCGGTTGATGCCAACGTATTGGTTTACGAACGCGTTCGTGAAGAGCTGGGTTTAGGTAAATCATTAAGAATAGCCGTAGCAGATGGTTTCAAACACGCTTTACCATCTATCCTCGATTCGCAGATCAGTACATTCTTAACTGGTGTGATCCTGTTTGTGTTTGGTTCAGGTCCGATACAGGGTTTTGCGACCACTCTGATGATTGGTATCGTTACTTCATTATTCTGCTCTTTGCTAATCTCAAGAGTTATATTTGAGTGGATGTTGGATAAAGGTTGGGATATCAAATTCTCAAACCCATGGAGCTCGCATACTTTCAAAAACGCCAACTTCAAGTTTGTAAAGAATCGTATTAAATTTTATATCCTTTCGGGCTCATTTATCGCCCTGGGTTTAATTTCTATCTTCACCCGTGGATTTAACTACGGTGTGGATTTTGAAGGCGGTCGTAACTATGTCATTTCTTTCCCTAATAAAGGCGTCACTACCGAAGCTATTCATGATGCTGTTGATGCTACATTGGGTCGTGGTACCGAGGTTAAAACATTTGGCGCCGACAAGATTAGCATCACTACCAACTTAATGATCAAGGATAACAATGCTGCAGCAGACGCTAAAGTAAGGAACATATTGGTACAGGCACTGAGTACCAAAGAGGCAACCCGTATAACCGATAAGGATATAGTAGGTTTTTCAAAAGTAAGCGCTACTGTTGCTGATGAATTAAAAACATCAGCTATCTATACCGTATTGTTCGCCATATTTGTGATCTCGGCTTACATCCTGATCCGTTTCCGCAAATGGCAGTTCAGTTTAGGTGCGATGGTTGCAACCGCGCATGACGCCTTACTGGTATTATCGTTCTTCTCCATATTCAAGGATATACTTCCATTCTCGCTGGATATTGACCAAGCGTTTATCGCAGCGATATTAACTGTAATTGGTTACTCTATCAATGATACCGTGGTTGTATTTGACAGGATCCGCGAGTTCCTGGAACTACACCATGCTAAAACTGACAACCCGGAAGAAGTAATTAACCAGGCAATCAACAGTACGTTGAGCCGTACTATCATTACTGCTTTAACTGTGGTATTCGTATTGATCGTGTTGTTCATATTTGGTGGCGACGTGATCAAAGGATTCTCGTTCGCTTTATTGATTGGTGTGATCTTCGGAACATACTCATCTATCTGCGTAGCTACACCGGTTATTGTTGACTTTGGTAAAAAAGACCTGAGATAAACTCCATAAATTTATTTATAAGGCCCCAAAGAACTTTTGGGGCCTTTTTTGTTTCTATTAATATCCAAACTGTTCAAAAAAGATACATTTGTTGCATCATTGTATAAAATAAAACACCTGTGCTATGAACTTAACAGACAGCTCAAAATTTCCACTGGTAGTTATTGTAGGCGGGGGCTTTGGTGGCCTCCAGGTAGCCAAGCACTTGAAGGATAAACCCGTGGAGGTTTTAATGCTCGATAAGCATAATTACCACACCTTTCAGCCGCTTTTGTACCAGGTGGCCACGGGCAGTCTCGAGTCGGAATCCATTGCGTTTTCGCTGCGTAAGAACTTTTCCAATCAAAAGAACTTCAGGTTCAGGATTGCCGAGGTAACCAAAGTAAATGCCGCAAAAAACACTATTGATACTACCATTGGCGAAATAGCTTATGATTACCTGGTGATAGCCACAGGATCGACAACCAACTTTTTTGGTAACAAGGATATCGAAAAGTTTTCGATGCCGATGAAATCTATCCCGGAGGCGCTTAACCTGCGATATTCTATTTTGCAAAATATTGAGGAAGCATTACTAAAACCTACTCCGGAAGAGCGGGCGCCTTATTTGACCTTCGTATTGGTAGGTGCTGGCCCAACCGGAGTAGAGCTATCAGGCGCATTGGCCGAATTACGCAACCATATCCTCGCCAAAGATTATCCCGAACTCAAAAAAGAGGACATGAAAGTATACCTGGTCGATTTTCTTCCGAAGGTATTAGGCCCTTTTTCTGAAGAAGCATCCGCCGCTACTAAGGATTTTCTGACCAAAATGGGCGTCGAAGTGCTTTTAGGTGTAAAAGTAGATAGTTATGATGGTGACGAAATCAAATTTGAAGGAGGCAAAACCATCCGCACCAAAACCGTGATCTGGAGTGCCGGTGTTATGGGGGTTATACCTGAAGGCATCGATCCCAATTTTATCGAACGTGGCAACAGGATCAGGACGGATAGCGTTTGCCGCGTAGTAGGCACCAGCAATATATTTGCCATTGGCGATGTGGCAGCTATGATAACCGATGAAACCCCAAAAGGTCATCCCGGTGTGGCACAAGTAGCCATACAAATGGGGCAGCATGTGGCTAAAACCATTGCCCAATTAATCAATCATGAGCCTACAGAGCCTTTCAATTATTTCGACAAGGGTTCATTAGCCACTATCGGTCGAAATAAAGCCGTTGCCGATTTGGGTAAAATAAAATTTCAGGGATTTTTTGCCTGGCTGGTGTGGCTATTCGTCCACCTGATATCGCTTTTAGGAGGTCGTAACAAGGTGATCGTGTTCATCAATTGGGTATCCAGCTATATTACGTATAACGGTGGTACAAGGCTTATTATCCGTAAGTTTGAACGAGAGGGACTTACTGAGGATGAACATTTGCCCAAAACGGTTGATTAATTTCTGAGTCTTAAGCCGAAAGTCATAAAGCCTTTAGATCAGGTTTAAAAATTCAAAAACTTCAGACTTAAAAACTAACTTTGGACTATAAACCTCAGATTTAGTATCAGAAATGAGCATAAAAATAACCGAGTGCCCTCGCGATGCCATGCAGGGCTTGCATGATTTTATACCTACCGACATCAAAGCGGTTTATATCAACCTTCTGTTACAGGTAGGTTTTGATACCATCGACTTTGGTAGCTTTGTATCTGCCAAAGCTATACCTCAACTACAGGACACTGCCGAGGTATTAAAAAAGCTGGATATGGGCAATACACGGTCAAAACTACTGGCTATTATTGCCAACTATCGAGGTGCAGAGGATGCGGTTAAACATGAAGAGATCACCTACCTCGGTTATCCATTTTCTATATCCGAGACTTTTCAGCTTCGAAATACCAATACTACACTGCCTCAGGCATTTGATAATGTAAAAAAGATCAATGAATTATGCCATACAAGTGGTAAAAAATTGCTGGTTTACCTGTCTATGGGTTTTGGCAATCCATATGGCGATGATTGGAACACCGGTATTATTGAACAATGGACAGAAAAACTGATTGAATTAGACATAAAAAACATAGCGCTTGCTGATACGATTGGTATTGCCGGGGCTGAACAGATTAGCGGTATTTATCCCGATTTATGTCGTAAATTCCCGGAAACAGAATTTGGTATCCACCTCCATTCCACACCTGATACCTGGCAACCCAAGATAGAGGCGGCCTATAAAAGTGGCTGTAAACGTTTCGACGTAGCATTAAAAGGTTATGGAGGCTGCCCGATGGCCTCAGATGACCTTACAGGCAATATCGCTTCCGAAAACCTAATTAGATATCTCCAATCACAAAACGAGCTCCTGGAGCTTGATTTGAACAAATTTCAGGAAGCGATGGATTATTCTGGAAAAGTATTTGGGTAAATGTGCAAATTTTAAATTTCAGATGCGCAGATGAACAGTATAAGGATATCATTTGCACATCCAGAATCAGCACATCTGCATATTAGCTAAGCCACAGCTTTAACTGTTTTGCTCATTTTTGTTTTTACGTTTTTATCAAAATTTTCCATTACCAGTACCGCTGCACCAATCAGCTCGGCGTCAAAACCAAGCTCAGATACCAATAATTCGGTGCCGCCGGCCAATCTAGGAATACAGTATTTGTGCAGGGCCTGTTGTATAGGTGCCATCAGTATTTTGGCTACTTTTGCTCCTCTTCCGCTTAGTACAATATTTGCCGGGTTCATGATGTGGATAAGAATGGCCAGAGCCTTCCCTATTTTATAACCTGCATCAGACAGTAGCTCAATGGCAAATTGATCACCATTATTGGCAGCTTCTAATACAGCATCACCCATCAATTTAGAGTGATCGTTATCATTACTGTTGTATTTTAAACTGGTAATACGCCCCTGCTGAATACCTGCAATGGCTTTTCGGGCCACAACCAGCATGGAGGCCTCTGCTTCCAGGCAACCGCGTTTGCCGCATTCGCAAAGTGCGCCATCCTCTGATAAAGGGATATGGCTCAACTCACCGGCAAAACCATTATATCCGCGAAATAGTTTACCATTCACAATCATCCCTAAGCCAATGCCCCAGCCCAGGTTAATCACCATAACCTCATTTTGCGATTTGGCTATCCCAAATTTTTGCTCGGCCAAAGCAATCAGACTCGAGTCGTTATCAATATAGGTGGTAATACCGGTTTTCGCGGTCAGATAAGCTGTAAGGCTTTCACCGCCAGCATCAAGATAAGTGTAATTGATACCTTCGGTAACGTTTATAAAGCCTGGCATACCAATACCCATACCAGCTATTTTTTCTTTCGCAATACCTGAGTTTTTAATATAACTATTGATCTCTGCAGTCAGTTTACCAAGGGCATCGGAATTGTTGAGCAACTTAAGTTCAAAAGTAACCATCTCTGCCACAGCATTGTTAAGCAGATCAAAAAGCTGTATGCGAGCCGTAAGCTGGTCAAGTGCTATAGCCAGAATATACATCGTATTGGCCTTTACCGAGTACATGAGCGGGCGGCGCCCCCCGCTTGAAGGAGCATAACCATCCTCCACAACAAAACCCTCATCCATTAATTCATTTACAGCTTTGGCTATTGACGGTATGCTTTTATCAAACAACTCGCTCAACCCTGCACATGACATCGCTTTATTAAAGTAAAGCGTTTTAATGATCATATTTTTTAGCCTACTGCCCTTTATACCTTTGTTCTCCAGTTCCATTCAATAATTTATAATTGGGTTTATAACAGGCAATGCCTTAGTGTTTTGAATTGTATAAAAATAAAAATAAAGTATTTAACCACAACTGTTATTATTACACTTAGCGGATACCTGTATAATTGACAAAATTAATGAAACAATTGCCTACAGTATGTAAAAAAAGATATTCTTTATAGTCTCTATTCTGATTGCTCAAAACCTTCCGAAATCATTCTACTTCACAATGGCTTTATTCGGTTTTGACGACCATTCATGCTGTACATTGGTCATAAGCAGTGCGTTGTCAAACCTTACCGAACCTTTCGGGAATATTGATTCATCCTCAAAATAGCTTGATCTTACCTGTTTTACTTCCAGGGCCTTTACCTCCCATTGATCAGTTTCAAGCAGCAAACCTTCATATTTGTTTCCATTTGGAGAATACCCGGTAGAACCCGCTTTAAAAAAATCCGATGCTGTTGCAAGATTATCAAAAACAGAATCCGGGTTAAAAGTATCCGATAACGTGGCATCTATGCTAATAAAGGCTCCATCCGAGCTTTCAAAGGCTACATGATAATTACCATCATGCTCATCAACATCAAACCGGGCCCTATGATGTTTTCCCGGGAACATCCGGCCACCGGCGAGTGTATTGAACAAAGACGAGGTATCCCGTCGTGGTATGTATACGCCCTCCATGGTTTGGCCCCCCTCCTGCCACTCCACAGCTATGCGGTGGGCTCCGTTCTCGGAACCAACACCCACAAAAGCGGGTAAACCTTTTGGCCGCACCTGCTTAAGCCTTATGAGGCATATCCCGGCGATAGCTTTGCCTCTTACAATTTTAGGGGTAAAGGGCGGAGGCACCATGGTCTGTGCTACATCCGGATCAATGGCAAAGTTAACCAGTATTCGACGGTCGATAATTCCGTTTATGGTGGGGATTTTCATCGTAAAAAACTTTTTAAACCTTTTATTTTAACACTTTTTCAGTCAAAAACAAGGCAAAAAGGCCTCGCTTTCGGCAGTTTTAACAGATTTTTAACGCCATTTTAACACTTTTTAACAAATTTTAGGCCTGTTTTGAAGAGTTTAAAAAGTACTAATATATTGATTTGCAAATGGCAACATACCAAATGATAGATTTTTTGAACCTGCTAGCCTCTTAACAGGACAGCCCTATATTCTCTTAAGAAGAATACAGGGCTGCTTTATTGTAAATATACCGAAAATTAACGGGAAGCAAAAATGAATTAGGGAAATGTTAGATATCAAAACTTGCCATCCCAAATAGCTTTTTCCTCATTTTTCCGCGATTTAAGTTTAGAATAAACCTCTACCCCTGCAGCATCATTCATCTCTTCTATTGAATTCATATCAGTTTCAAAACAATCATCAAAACTATCAATCCGCCACCTAACAAATCTTCCTCCCGGATTTAAATACGGTTTGGCATATTCGTCCTTTTGATCTCTCAGTTTTTGGTAGGCATCCTCGGCCGACCGTGCCTTGATGAGCACCAGTCTTTTTTCTATCTCCTGCTTTTTACGTGACAACCCTTCAATTTCAATAACCACGGTCATTTTCACGCAGAAAAACTTATCTTGTATTTTACTTTCGGCTTCAATTTTCGTGGCATGCTCAACAGATTCGATCCATATTGATCTAACGAGATCAAGTTTATCGAGCTTACTTAAAGCGGTATATTTCACTTTTGTTTTAAGCCCTGTTGGGCGTTTTTTTGTTCCGATAAGCTCATCATACTCAAACCAATTTAAATCGCTCAGTTTTTTAAATGCAGTTTTAAAACCTTCGTCTATCTTTTTCAACCTTTCCTTAGGTGTAAGGTCGATCAGTACTCTTTGATCTGGATAGGGGTATGAAAGCATAATCTTTAGATTCACCAGGCGCTTATCATTTTTAACGTTGCTATCTAAAACCCAATTTTCTAATCCATATACTTTTTTCATCGTTATAAAACCTATATCTCAAACCTAATAAAAAAAGCCCTTTGAAACTAAACTTCAAAGGGCACTATTAATATTTTCACTTTCTACCTTAGGCTTTAAGCTTTACTCCACTTCAAACTCCTTCTTCAGCTTAATATCAACCGACGAGCTGCCGATCATGACCATGAATTTACCAGGCTCAACCGTCCAGTTCATGTTTTTATCCAGTAGGGCCAGGTCGTCAGGGTGCAGGGTAAACTGTACCGTTTTCTTTTCGCCTGGTGCCAGGTTTATACGCTCAAAACCGCGCAAGTCATACTCATAGGTAGTTACGCTGCTCACTTCATCTTTAAGGTATAATTGTACCACCTCATCGCCTTTGCGGCTGCCGGTGTTGGTTACATCCACACTTACCTGAACATCGCCCTGTGAGTTTTCTTTCTCTGGCGATACCTGCAGGTTACTGTACTCAAACTTGGTATAGCTTAAACCGTAACCATAAGGATACAATGCGCCGTTCACGCTGGTTTTACCCCAGCTGTTTTCGCCGCCCTGGCTGGCCTGCGATGCTGGCTTAAACGGAAAGTTAAACTCAATTTGTCCTGTAGTTTTGGGAAATGTAATCGGTAGCCTGCCGCCGGGATTATTATCACCAAACAGGGTTTCGGCCACTACACGACCGCTTTCGGGGCCCGGGAACCAGGCTTCGAGTATAGCCGGTACAAATTTGTTTTCCCAGTTAACAGTAAGCGGTTGCCCGTTAATCATCACCATCACCACCGGTTTGCCGGTAGCCTGTAGCGCCTGGATCAGTTTTAACTGACGGCCAGGCAAATTTAAACCCGTGCGCGAAAGACTTTCACCCACCCTTTCAAAATCTTCACCAACCACAGCTATCACTACATCGGCCTGTTTAGCCTGTGTTACTGCGGAATCAATACTAGCTTGCTCCTGCGTGGTAAGGGGCGTTTCGATAATCTCACTTTCGGGCCAGGTAGCATCAACCACATTACAACCTTTGGCGTAAGTAACATTAACATCCTTACCTACATAGTTTTTAATACCATCCAGCACATTGGTAACCGGGTTATGCGACGGACCGTAACGGCTGGTAGCATAATTTTTTTCGGCAGCCAGCGGACCAGTTACCAGTATATTTTTCAGTTTGCTTTTATCCAAAGGCAACAGATCTCCCTGGTTTTTCAGCAACACCATCGACTCCCGATTCATTTGCAATGACATGGCATCATCGGCCGGGGTATGTACTTTTTTATCAGCCGATTTTGGATCTTTTACATATGGATCATCAAACAAACCCAGGCGGAATTTTACACGTAATACATCGCTTACTCTTAAATCAACTACTTTCATAGATAGTTTGTTCTCCTTGATCAGCTCCCGCAAAGGCATAATATAAGTTTGCGGCATGGTGAAGTTGGTACGCACATTCAATCCGGCCTCTACTGCTTGTCTTACAGCCTCCTTATAATCGCCGGCTACGTGGTGTTTGGAATACAGGTATTCTACAGCCTCGCTATCAGATACAACATAGCCATTGAAGCCAAATTTTTGGCGCAACAGCTCGGTTAAAAAATAATAGCTGCCGGTAATGGGCACACCATCCCAATCGTTATAACTGCTCATCACGCCCATAGGATGTGCTTCCTGAATTACCCGGCGAAATGGATATAAGTAGATCTGGTACATCTCGCGCGGGGCCACATGCGGATCGGTACGGGCGCTGCCATCACGACCACCTTTAGGTACGCTATACACCGCGAAATGTTTTAGGGTTGATGCTACGCCCTCTTCCTGGATACCCAGCACCATTTGTTTGCCCAGTTCGGCAATGTGGAAAGGGTTTTCGCCATAGCACTCCACTACACGGCCCCAGCGCTGGTCGCGCGCAGGATCAAGGATGGGAGCGTAAACATTGGTATATCCTAAAGCTTTGGCTTCGCGGCCAACAGTCTGTCCGGCACGACGCACCAGTTGTTTATCAAAAGTACTGCCGATAGATATGGGGGCTGGTAAAGACGTAGCACGATCGTGATTCAGTCCGTGAATGCCCTCGTTGGTAAAATCAACCGGGATACCCAAACGGGTTTCTTCTACAAACCATTTCTGGATGGTATTGATAGCCGAAGCGTGTTTGCTGTAAGGGAACGAGTATTGCGTGTATGCCCTATCCGTGGTGGAAACCAAATTGTTCAGTTCCTCATCAATGTTGGCGATACCATCCTTCCAAACTTCATTTTTCCATGATGCGGCGGGCATCTCTTCCTTTAAAACCCGTTTGTAGCCATATAAAGTGGCCATCTGGCAGGTTTTTTCTTCAACGGTCATCTGGCTTAGCAGGTCGGCTACACGCTTATCAACAGTTTGCGACGGGTCTTCAAAAACGTCCATTTTGCCGTTCTTGTTAAAATCAACCCAACCTTTGTGGTAAATATTTTTTTCTTGTGCCGATGCGGATAGCGCCAGTCCTACTATCAGCGCCGAAGCCATGCTTGCGCGTGGCAGGGAGTACTTTTTTCTCATGCAGATATAATAATTGCGGTTAGTACTCCAAATATATGTTTTAAGAACCTGGTTGGCTTAAACGCCTGTTATAGAAATTACGAAAACGATTGCGGAGGGGGGATATTTATCATAAATGGCCTGTCATCCTGAGCTTGTCGAAGGACGTGCGCAAAGGCCCTGCCCACCATACTTCGACGGGGCTCAGTATGACACAGGACAGGTCAGTGCGCTAATTGACTCACCCCGTCTACGCTTTGCTGGCCGCCCCTCTCTTCGCCTGCGGCGGAAAGAGGAGACTTAATTTTGTCATCCTGAGGAACGAAGGATCTATTCTACAATTGAAAAGTTTAATAACAGATGCTTCACTCCGTTCAGCATGACAAAATATTTTCCCATCCCCTCTTTCCGCCGCAGGCGAAGAGAGGGATGGCAAGCGAAGCAATGCCAGGGTGAGTCGATTATCGCTTCAAATACTTCGTAAAAAACCCCACTGCCAAACTATCAACTTTCAAATGCACCTGATGTCTGTTTACGCTTGTGTCATCCGTAAAATAAGTTGGGGCTTGTTTCTTCACATCGTCAATGGCCTCCTGCAACATTACATAATGGCCGGTTTTGCCTGGGTTTACATAGTATTGAGAACCTTTGATAAGCTGATGGTAGCGCAGGGCATTGGTTTTTACCGGGGCAATGCTGTCACCTTGCGAGCCTACGATATAAACAGGCCCAGCGATGTCACGATCAGAAACAAAACCCGGACCTAATGCCGGTGAAATGGCGAAGAAAGCCTTGATCCGCTTATCATACAAGGGTGGAGGATTTTTGGCTACGGCCAGCAGATCTTTATCGTCCAGCTATTTGTTTATACCGGGAAATTCAGGTACGTTAATTTCGTTTCTTCCGATGGTTTTATAATAATTGAGCAACGACAGAAAATCAAACTTTCCTCCAGCCAATGCCATAGCCGTATAACCACCGAATGAAAAGCCAGCCATCCCAATTTTATCGGGATTGATCACAGCCTTCAAATCCGGTTGATTAAGCAAACAACTGATGACAAAGCTGATATCCTGCGGGCGTTCCCAGGGCTTTAAAAACTCAAGCGGGATCTTATGATCATAGGTGTTGCCCCAATGATCAACGGCAGCCACTATGAAACCCATTTGTACCAAAGCATCAGCCAGCCATTCCAGCGAAAGACGGCTACCTCCTGTGCCATGCGAGATCATGATGAGCGGGAGTTTACCTGTCGGGAGTTTCCCATCACGTACGGTTTGAACACGCGTAAATGGCGAAAATGCCTTGTCGCTTTGTTTTAAAGTATCTATTGTGGGGTACCAAATTTCGGTGGTTAAGGGGCGGTTACGTTTTTCGTCCTTAAAATGAAGGGTGCGCTCACCTATACGTGTTTGCGCGCAAATGGTATGATGAAACAGGGCAATGATGAGCGTAATATAAATGGAGCGGTGCATACGGTTATATGATTTAGAAACAAAGCAAGCTAATAACCATTGCAAAAAAATTGACAATAGTCAATAAATCATTTTTTTGATTTGAGACGGCTCAGTGTTTCCTGCGATATGCCCAGGTAATCGGCAATAATTTTGCCTGGCAATCTTTGTATCAGTCCGGGTTGTGTTTGCATCAGGATGTTGTAGCGATCCTTGGCATCCAGGGTTATCAGGCTTTCAATACGCTCTATAGAGGCTATATAATCCTGCTCCAGGCCCAGGCGGATCATGGTTTCCCAGCCGGGTATTTCCCTCATTAGCATCTGCGAATCCTGTCGGCTGATCATGAATAACTCCGAAGCTTCCATGCTCTGTATAGCCGCTACCGATGGCTTTTGCTGTACAAAACTGGGGAAGGCTGTACCGAAGTGATCTTCAAATATCAAAAACCGCGTCCACTCGCTACCATCATCCTTGGTTAAAAAAACGCGGAGACAACCCTTCACTACAAAAAACAAATACCGGGCAACGTTCCCTTTTTCAAGCAGTATCTCCCCACGTTTGGCCAGCCTGGGTTTATAACAGCGATTTACGAGTTGTTCCTGTTCGGCAGTAAGGATGATTTTTCCTTCGATTTGTTTTTGTAACGCGGGGTGCATTAGGCTAACATAAGCATTATTTATTTGCTGCTCAAGTGTGGTTTAAGCGAGAGAAATTAAAAACCTATTAGTCTAATTGTTAAGCAATTGTAATTATCAGAACATCATTAAACTATTTATTATTATATCCGTCTAAATAAATAAACTCACTTAAACTTATTACCCAATGAAAATCCTGAATCTCCTTTGCGCGTTTATGGTAATTGCCGGTCTCGGTATGAATAAAAGCCAGGCACAAACCAAACAACCTGCTTCTATTACCTTTAAAAGCGCGGCCAACTTACCTTATCCACTTACCTGGACTACCAGCGTTACCGATGGCACCTATATTTATACCATATCGGGCTATAGAGGGCTAGGTAGTTTTTCATCCGAAGTGTTAAAGTACGACCCTCAATTAAACAAATGGTCTGTACTGGCAGATATAGGTGGCACTAAAATACAAACCTCTGCTGCTTACGTGCCGGCTACCGGGAAAATTTACATTATGGGTGGCATTAGCGGTTTAGGTGGATCACGTATTGCAAGTCAGATATTTCAAGGGATACAAACCGTAGATGTTAAAACCGGGAAGGTAGAAAACCTGCATATTTTAAACCCAATGGCCAGTACCTATGGCAGCGCGGTTGAATGGAACAACAAAATATACCTTTTTGGTGGAACCATGGATAAAAAGCATACCTTAAATTCCCTGTATGAGTTTGACCCGCTGACTGCAAAATTCACACAGTTGGCCGGTATGCCCGAGAGCCTGCAAGCCGCCGGAGCGGTAGTTGATGGCGTGATATATACCTTTGGTGGTTTTGATGCCTTTATAGGCCGTCAATCCTATAGTATCAATGCTTATGATATTAAAAGCAATACCTGGAAAAAAATGGGTAAACTGCCTGAGTTTTTGTCGGCCAATAGTGTTTCGGCCTGCGGCGATAAGATATTTGTAATTGGAGGTTATGACGATGAAGATTTTATAGGGTACTATGACACCAAAACCAATCAGTTTGTAAAACTCAAATCGAACATGGAGCGGCGCCGGGCCACAGCATCGGCAGTGTATAATAATTACCTGTTTATTTTTGGTGGCCTAACCCGTTTTAAAGCTTTCAGAAATTCAACATTGCAAACCACGCAAGTGGCCAATTTGGAGCCTTTTTTGAACAATAGCGCGAGTAAGTAATTAAAGGATAAAGAATAAAAAAAGCATATTATTGATCAATAACACGCTTTTTTTATTAACGTAATAAATCCTGGTATATAGCGTAATTCTCGTCGTCAAAACAAACAAATGTTACCAATTGGATACCATCATTCCCGGCTAAAAATTGCTTTACAGTATTGACAGCTATTTCTGCTGCCTTTTGCTTGGGAAAATGATAAATTCCGGTACTGATATTAGGGAAAGCAATAGTTGCGACATTGTTTTGTACTGCCAGATTCAGACTGTTTAAGTAAGCCGATGCCAACAGTTCTTCCTCGCCGCTATTCCCCTTATTATAAACAGGCCCAACGGTATGGATCACATATGTGGCCGGTAAATTCCCGGCTGTTGTGATTACAGCTTCGCCAGTTTTGCAACCACCCTGCCTGTTTCGGATCTGAACACACTCTTCCAATATAGCTTTTCCCCCGACACGATGTATAGCACCGTCAACGCCGCCGCCGCCTAATAAAGAGGTGTTAGCTGCATTTACTATAGCGTCTGATTTAACCTTAGTAATATCACCCTTGATCAGTGTAATACGGCTATTATTCATGGTGCAAATATACTACTCTGCCGCTTCTTCGCCTTTGGTACCCAGCTTTACGATATCGCCTTTTTGAAATAAGATGGCTTGCAGGGTGGTACGCCACACCGGCTTTTTGCGCAGTAGGAATTCCAGATCCATACCAAAATGTTTAAACTCTTCCTGTTGAGCATTTTGCATAATGGCTTTTGCCGCCTTGTCGGTTTCAACAGAAATCCGTTGCTCGTACCAGTTGATGGCTTCGGCCTCTTCGGTTAAGGATACGATCATCCGCGCAAAAGTCCTGGTTTCGGCGGATAATTCATTGGCTGGTTCGTGATATTGATCAAATGACATAATATTTTTTTATTTTAAAAGGCTTGGCATATCGCATTTGTTTCGATATAACGATATTTAGAAAGGATACAGATTAAACCAGGATACCCTTATTGCTGTTGATACACCCGATGAACATGATTAAATTGTACGACTTTTAAATTCAGGTAGCCATTAAAATATAACATTAATGAGTCACGAGGAGCACGACAAAAAAACCAAAGAGGATATTCAACAGGCTATCGATAAATATGGATGGTTTGTAGCTTTATTAGAGGCCGATACTGCCACACCTGCCTTTGCTTACACTATTGGGCTATGGAAAAAATACCGTCAGCCAGAAATCATTTGTTTTGGCTTGTCAACCAGCACCATGCACGAACTATTAAATGATGCAGGAGAGGCAATCAAAAAGGAAGGTTCAATAATATTGGATGTAGATGATCTTAATTATTTAGATAACTACCCCGTAATGTTTAAAACTGTGGAAACGGAAAACATTCGGGATTACCTGGGCTATGCACGATGGTATTATGACTATAAAGATTTCCCGGTCATTCAGTTATTCTGGCCAGATAAACAGAGCATTTATCCTTGGCAGAATGGCTATAGTAAAGCTTTTGAATTTAGCCAGCCCCTGTTATACCAAAAGCTGGATTTTAAATTTTTTGAACCCCGCAATGTTTGCACCTTTACAGTAAAGCAGATTGTTAATGGAGAAAAACCAATACTGTATGTTGTTCACGACGAAGATGATGGTTCCTGGCAATTTTTAACCGGTGATGAGCTTTCCATGGATGACTCAAAGGTGGTTGCCCTAAGCCAAATCACACAGCTTGACCCTAGTGTAAATGAACTTTTCGATATGCCTACCGGGCAAAGTGCTACAAGAAAATTTATTGGCGATAAATGGATAAGGGAATCTACTAACGAATAAATTGCAATTAAGGTCATTGCTCATGAAACAGGAAGAACCATTAATAGCGCAGCCCGCCATCAGATTGGCCTGGAAAAAATACCGGCATTTATGGAAGGCAGCAGAGGTACCGGCCAAACAACTGCTTTTAAAAGAAGGCGATATAAGTCGTAAAGCCTTTTTAATTGAAAAGGGCTGTGTCCGCACCTGGTTTTATCATGACGGTAAAGAAATCAGTTTCCAATTCTTTTTTGAGGGCGATGTAGTTTCATCTCCGCAAAGCATGCGTAAACATATCCCAAGTCCGTTCAGTATCGAAACACTGGAACCTTGCACCATACGCTGGCTGGATGCGGCCGACATGGAAAAGGTACGAAAAGACCCTGTACTATACCAATTCATCATTGAACAAGCCGGCGATAAGCAAGCTGAGTTTATGCAGCATTTTTTCTCGTACTTAAAAGATAGTCCTACCCAGCGCTACGAAAACCTGTTACGGCAAAAACCCGAGGTGATCAAACGCGTTCCTTTGCAGCACATAGCCTCTTATCTCGGTATTACGCAGGTGTCCCTGAGCCGTATCCGTAATAAAATTAAGTGACCTGGTATTATTTATCTTTTGTTAAATGATACACCAAAAAAACTTCTGAATTTTAACATGTTAAATAGTTTAAATCATGAGTTTAGTAAAAATAATCCCCAAGATCATTTATAAAGATGTGCAGACCGGCGTAAACCTTTTCCTGGCACTTGGCTTTGAAACCAAATATTCTGAAGAAGGATTTTACATTATGGTCCGCGATGGCGTTACCATTTATTTAGTAGCCAGTGAAGAAGATTTCTATGTACATGACCGCCCGGAAATGAGGATAGTTACCGACGATATTGAAGGATTTTATGCCGAGGTAAGCTCCAAACATCCGGAAATATTGCACCCCAATTTAAAGGTAATCAAAAATCAGCCCTGGGGTTTAAAAGAATTTGCCGTGCTCGACGAAACAACCGTTTGTATTATTATTCAACAGGCTATTTAACTATGAACAACATTTCAAAAGATAGAGATTACAGCAGTATTAGCCCATCGGCACGATCATTATTATTGCTGAAAGGCTTTACGGATATTCCTTTTGCCTTGGAGGCTGCAAAATTGATCAGTCGGCCCAATCATTACAGGCCCGATTTCAGTATCAAGGATCTTACCTTTTGGGCGCGATTATTACACTTTGAATCAAGGTATAAAAGCATTAACCAATTATTGACGAATTTGCTGGTTCAGAATATTTTGGAGATATCTTCCGGGTTTTCGTTCCGCGGATTAAGCTCGGTATTAAATAAGGAGCTTTATTATATTGATACCGATCTGCCGGAGGTAATTACTACCAAGTTAGGTCTGCTGGACGATCTGCTGCCCCATGATGCCATCCCCCGTGGCGAACTGGAGACTTTAGCCCTCAATGCGCTCGATGAAGCTGCCTTTACATCCATAACCAATCATTTCCCAAAAGGCGAACTGGTAATTGTAAACGAGGGGTTGCTGGTTTACTTGGACACCGACGAAAAAAGAAAACTATGCAGCAACATCCGCAAGGTACTCCGGCAACGTGGCGGTTACTGGATCACGGCAGATATCTATGTTAAATCCCCAAACCGGCTTCCAGACCTTCAGATGAACGATAAACTACAGGAGTTTTTCCGGGAGCACCGTATTGAGGAAAACAAATTCAACAGTTTTGAAGAAGCCGAAGCTTTCTTTACATCAGAAGGTTTCATCATCGACAAAGAGGCTGAAGCAGAGCACCAAAACTCCGGCGCGCTAAAATATCTTCTGGCAAACGCCACCCAGGAACAATTGGAAAATATGCGCCGCGTGGGGCGAATCCGTGCATCGTGGCGTTTAAAACTGGCTGATTAATTTTTTATTATTAAACCAAATTATAAATTGCAGGTCATACCAATAATACCATATTACTGCTATAGTATGGTATTATTATTTATAAACCCTGCTTATGAAAAAATTAGTCCTTATCATCACTGCTATTGCCTTTATTATTGTATCCTGTAAAAAAGACAATAGTTCTTCAGTCGTAAAAACCCAGGAAGATCCTAACTGGATCAAACTGGAAATACCTAATGGTAATGCAGCTTATGCTGTTGCCGGCAATATTGACGGCACTCTGTTGGTTACTACCAAAGCCAAAGCTTATTTTACTACAGACCAGGGCAAAACCTGGCAGGAATCGAAAAACTTCAACGGCCCTATACAAGGTTTATATGCCAGCAAGGATACCGTATTGGCACTATTAGCTACCGGCGGGCTGGAATTGGAAGGTACCCTGAAAGCTTCGATAGCACAATTCTATACCCTTGATATGGGCAAAAGCTGGAACCGTTATTTAGATTACCAACGGGCACAAAAGATCAGCAAACCCATTGGTATTGTGCAGTCGGCGCAAAACAAAGTAACCTACGAGCTGAAATATAATACCAAGCCTGCTTCGGCTAATAGCAATGCTTATGTCCATGGGCCAACAACCATATTAAAGGATGGCCAAAGTATCAACCTTCCGTTTCAAGTCCGGATCGAAAACTTGTATATGGATAGTAACGATCGCCTGTACGTAGCCGCATCCGGTAATATTTACAACCAGGAAAAAGGTGACTTTATCTACAACGGAGATAATACTTCTGCCGTGATTTATGTGTCGCGCAAAGCGTTACCGTAGTTGGTACTGATTGCCCTTAATTTCTGACTTTAACTTCCAAAGGTGTTACATTCCTGAAAGCATATGGATCGATATCGCTGATGCTTACTTTCATAACATCCTGGGTATTTTTGATGGTAACGTTCAGACTGCCATCTGGATTAAGTGGTACGCTAACGTAATGTTTACCATCGGCCTGTGCAGGAGTTGCACTTCCTTTTAACAAATTTACGGTTAAAGCTACCGCAATAATGGTTAATACAATTTTGGTATACAGATCTGTTTTCATAGCTATATTGCTTTAAGTTTTAGATTGAGAGCAATATAATTAAAATCATATTATTTCGGTAAATAATAACCAACACTTGTCATTTCGAACGGAGAGAGAAATCTTATACGAGCAGTGTCCTCACGTAAAAGATTTTTCGCTGCGCTCAAGAGGTAGCTTCTCCTCGCACCTTGTCGAAATGATAAATTGCGATTATCTTATTCACCCAGCCTCGTGTTTTTTAATCTTAATAAACACCAGCTTTGAGGTGGGCGTATTGCTTTTCTCAGCTACACTGTCTATGGGTATCAGCACATTGGCTTCGGGGTAGTAGGTTGCCGTGTTTCTTTCGGGGATATTGTAGGGAACTACCACAAACAGATGGGCTACTCGCTCTACACCTCCATGATAGTTAAACAGATCAACCTTCTCGCCCGATTTAAAGCCAGCTTTGCGCATATCCTGCTCGTTCATGAATATTACCCGGCGCTCGTTATGGATGCCGCGATAACGATCGTCAAGACCATATAAAGTGGTATTAAACTGGTCGTGACTGCGGATGGTACCCATACGATACTCATCAGCGGCAATATCATGTTGTGGTAGCTCTGTGATAGCAAAGCCTATCCTGGTTCCATTGGTTTTATTTTCAAATTTACCTGTGCGTGGGGCATTGGGCAGGTAAAAGCCTGCCGGGATACGTACACGCTGATTATAATCTTCAAAACCGGGTATTACTTTGGCAATAGCATCGCGCACCGCATCATAGCTCCCGGCGTATTTGTCCCAATCAACCACAGAGCGATTGCCTAAGGTAGCCTTAGCCAGGTTACAAACAATCTGGTTTTCATTCATCAGATTGTCTGATATGGGTTTCAGCATCCCTTTTGACATTTGTACCACGCCCATCGAATTTTCGCAGGTGATGAATTGTGCTTCGCCGTTGATCTCATCTTTATCACTGCGCGCGAGTGTAGGTAATATCAAAGCCTCTTCGCCATGTACCAGGTGACTGCGATTAAGCTTAGTAGATACATGTACCGACATTTCCAGCTTGCGCATAGCCTCGGCAGTATAAAGCGTATCCGGCGTAGCCGAAAGAAAGTTACCGCCCATGGCAAAAAACACTTTTAACTTACCTTCGTGCATGGCCTGTATCGATTCCACCACATCATAACCATGTTCGCGCGGCGACTCAAAGCCAAAAACTTCTTTCAGTTTATCCAGTTGTTTGGGCGATGGTTTATCATATATCAGCATGGTACGGTTGCCCTGTACATTGCTATGCCCTCTTACCGGACACAGGCCTGCACCGGGTTTGCCGATGGCGCCTTTTAACGCGCATAGGTTAACGATCTCTTTAATGGTATCCACGCCGTTTTTATGCTGAGTGATCCCCATGGCCCAGCATACAATAACGCGGCTTTTATCTTTGAGCATATCCGCAGCCTGCTTAATCTGGGTTAAAGGCACACCGGCTTCAAGCGCCAGTTCATCCAGATCGTACTGGCTTAAATTGGTTAAAAAAGCCCCATAGCCTTCGGTGCTATTTTGGATGAATTCATGATCAAATACCCTGCCCGGGTTTTCCAGCTCGGCTTGATACAGCAACTTCTCTATAGCTTTGAGCAAGGCCATATCGCCGTTTATTTTTACCTGCAGGTAAAGATCGGCCAGGTGCGAATCGATCCCCAAGATGCCTTTAACGGTTTGCGGGTTTTTAAAACCCATCAACCCAGCCTCGTGTAGTGGGTTTATGGCGATGATCTTTGCTCCTCTCCTTTTACCTTTTTGTAAAGCGCTGAGCATCCTCGGGTGATTGGTTCCCGGATTTTGCCCCATAATAATGATCACATCGGTATCGTAAAAATCATCCAGGGTAACGGTTCCTTTCCCTATCCCAATGGTTTCGGTAAGAGCCACTCCGCTTGATTCATGACACATGTTGGAACAATCGGGCAGGTTATTGGTACCATACTCACGCACAAACAACTGGTAGGTAAAGGAGGCCTCGTTACTGGTGCGGCCAGAAGTATAAAATGCCGCCTCATTGGGCGATGCCAGGCTATTGAGCTTGTCGCCTATCTTTTTAAAGGCATCATCCCAGCTGATGGGCTGATAATGAGTAGCGCCTTTGGGCAGATAAACAGGTTGGGCGATGCGTCCCTTCTTTCCTATTTCATAATCATTCAATTTAGCCAGATCGAAAACGGAGTTTTGAGCAAAGAAATCGGCAGTCAGCTTTTTAGTAGTAGCTTCCTCGGCCAGGGCTTTGGCGCCGTTCTCGCAATATTCTGCAACCGGCGAGCGGTCATCATCAGGGTCGGGCCAGGCGCAGCCAGAGCAGTCAAAACCGTCTTTCTTGTTCATTTTAAACAAGCCTTCCATACCGCGTACAAAACCAGCTTCCTGTATAATATCAACCATGGCGACTTTTACCGCAGGGATACCCGCCGCCCAATGTTTTTGTTCGGTAATTTTCAGATCCAGCAGTTTCTCAGGATTTTCGGCTGCCGGTTGTTCCTGCTCTTTCTTGCTCATATCTTTTTTACCGCTAAAGGATTGGGATAATTATCGCTCTGATCTTCGGCTACATCATCCAAACAGGTAAAATCTTTTTCAACCAGCAGATACAGATTTCCATGTGTGCCTTCAAAACCTACTTTGTCGGTATCGGCAAACTCCTGTATCAGTGCTTTAGGCACATATATGGTGATGGCATCATCCCTAAAAGTGGCAGATAGCTGTTCGTCATCCACTACCCGTAAGGCGTAAAGCAGCTGTTTACTGCCAAAATCAACCGCCTCTTGTAGGTAACCTTTTTCTGCAAGCCTGGAAGTATCAGTGCGTGTAAGCCTGTATCTTAATGAATTGCCTTTAATACGTATCTTCATAACGGGGTATCTGTACGCGGTGTGCCGCGGTATATACATTAAAACGCTCATCGCGCAAAAAGCCAATGAGGGTGATGTTAAATTCCTGGGCCAGCTGCACGGCCAGGCTTGATGGTGCGCCAACCGACGCAATAATGTTGATGCCTGCCATGGCTGCTTTTTGTATCAATTCAAAACTTGCCCGGCCACTTAACAATAATATGGTTTGCCGCAGCGGCAGCCAGTTATAGTTTAATGCCGCACCAATAAGTTTATCCAATGCATTATGCCGGCCAACATCTTCGCGCAATAACAATAACTCGCCCATAGTAGTAAATAAGGCCGAAGCATGCAATCCGCCGGTATCTTCAAATATCCGCTGGTGTTTGCGAAGTATTACGGGCAGCTGGTATAAAACAGGGGATTGTATAGTATCGCTATCCCCGGACTCAATAGCAAAGCTGCTTACCGTGCGGATGGCATCAATAGAACCTTTTCCGCAAACTCCGCAGCTGGAGGTAGTATAAAAGTTTCGTTCGGTATTCTGCAAATGGGGTACCACGCCGGCCACCAGGCTTACCTGTATCACATTCTCCTTATTTTCGGCACAGGCAATAAAACAATGCTCCGTTTGCGCAATATCCTCCGGATTTTTAATGATACCCTCGGTAAATAAAAAACCGTTGGCCAGCTCGGCATCATGACCGGGGGTACGCATGGTAACCGAGATATTCTGCACCCGCCTTTGTCCCTCTGGCCCATGCTCCAGCCTGATCTCCAGGGGTTCTTCAATGGCCAGCACATCGACAGCAGAAGCTACTTCGGCAGCATTTACCTTAATAACCCGGGTTTTATGTGTAGAATTGGCAGCCATACATCAAATATACAATTTACGCGGCGGCTTTGTTTCTTTTTGGATTTTCGGAACAAGGACTTTTGGAACAAGGAACAAGGATCTTTGGAGCAAGGACAGAACGAAAAATAAATATGAGTTGATAAGCAATCCTTGTTACTTGCGCCTTTTATCCTTAATCAAAGAGCTGCCTGTTCCCAAATTCTCAAATTCAAAGATCTTTGCTTCCCAAATCCCTAATCCAAAAAGCCCTTACTTCCTAAGGTTAGCAGAGTAGAGTCTAACTTATTCATATATTTAAGTCGCCTAAAGAGTGGCATTTTTGATTTAAGAATTATGGCACTTTCACCCAAAACCCAAAGAACTTTTTTTATCATATTGAATTTAATACTTGCCTACAATTTATCGTGCCTAATAATATATTCCATTAATTTTGTTATTAAACTCATTTCAGATGTAGACCTTCTGGAATTAAAAACCGTCCCTGTTATTATTATTGGGTCGCTCTTGTTTATAGGTTCTTTATACCCCTGTTATAAAATCACAAACAGATTTTTATTATTCGTAAATAGAAGAAATAAAAATTCAAACTGAGACACTACCCTATTTCCTTTGTTAACTATTTTGCCTTAATTTTGAGTATGAAGATCAATGTGCTGGCATTTGGCGTGGCAAAGGAGATATTTGGAAATTCGCAGGTTAGCCTGGAATTGACAAACGATGCCACTATTTATAATTTAAAATACCTGCTGGAACAGCAATATCCGCGATTGAAGCAGCTGGCATCATACATGGTGGCAGTAAACAACGAATATGCCCTACCTGGCGATACCATACATGAACGTGACGAAATTGCCATTATACCACCGGTAAGCGGAGGATGATTTTGGGGACTTTTAGAATAAAGTTTTTTGGAACAAGGATTAAGGATTGAAAAATAAAAATACGCGTGGACAAAAAGTCTTTTTTCTTTTATCCAAAAATCCTTGATCAAAAAAGTCCTTACTCTTTGCTCCTTTTATCCTTACTCAACAAAAAATCTTTAATCAAATAAAAACATGTCTATCAGGAAAGCCACCTTAGCCGATCATCCGGCGATATCTAAATTATTGGAACAACTAGGCTACCCGGGAACCGAGAGTTATTTACCACAGAACCTGGAGGTGATGCTCAGTCAATCGTTATCAACAGTACTGGTTTATGAACTGGATGGTGCAGTGGCCGGATTTATCGCTTTTGATTTTATCCCACAGCTAACCACCCGTGGTGATTATGCCCGGATAAGCTGTTTTGCTGTTGATGAAAACATACGCAGCAAGGGCATAGGCAATGCGCTCGAAGAGCATTTTACTCAATTAGCTACCGAAAGAAAGTGTGACCGGATAGAAGTTCATTGTCATTCGCGCAGGGTTGATGCCCATCGTTTCTATGAACGCCAGGGTTATACTGAATCTCCAAAATATTTTGTAAAAATGCTGCATCATGAGTAACACCCAGATCCTGCTTTCGGCCGAAACACTGAACATTCAATCCTGTATTGATTGGATCATGTCGCCGGAATCCGGGGGAATAGATGTGTTTATTGGAACAGTGCGTAATGCCACCAAAGGCAAACCGGTACTGAAGCTTGATTTTGAGGCTTATGAGCCCATGGCCATCAGCGAAATGGAAAAGATAGCCCGACAAGCCTTTGAAAAATGGCCGGTACAAAGGATATTGATCCATCACCGTACAGGTACTTTACAGGTTGGCGAAGTACCGGTGATCATTGCCGTATCGGCAGCCCATCGAGATGCCGCTTTTGAAGCCTGTCGGCATATCATCGATACCCTGAAACAAACCGTACCCATCTGGAAAAAAGAAGCATTTGAAGATGGAGAGGTTTGGGTGGCGGCACATCCCTGAGGATTTGGGATTTCGGATGTTCGATTTATTTAATAAAAGTCTGTCATTCTGAGCGAAGCGAAGAATCTATTATGCGTTGTGCAAGTTTTAAGAATAGATCCTTCGCTTCGCTCAGAATGACAAATGATAAATTCATGCTTCAGACAAAATCCGAAATCGAACATCCGAATTCCCAAATCAAAAAATCACTTCCCCAGATATGCTCTCACCCCCCCCTCCAATGAAAAAATATTAGCATCAGGAATGCGTTTCAGGATCAGTTTTACTGCTTCCTCGCTCCGGTTACCGGTTGCACAGTAGAGTACTTTGGTTTTGGGATCGGTAAAGTAGGCCAGGTAGCCCTCCAATTCATCAAGAGGGATATGCGTACCTCCGATATCAAATGCATCACGTTCCTGTTCGGTACGTACGTCGACCAGGTCGATAGAATCATCATCCATATGTTCTTTCAATTCCAGTGCCGATATCAGGGGAATAGTTATCGTTGCAGCCAGGCTTCGCACCGGTGTTTTTGATGTAGCACCAATTTTGATGATACGGCTCTGCATACTTTGCGCATCGAATATCAATATTTTACCAACCAGCAGGTCGCCGGTTCTGGTGATGTATTTGATCACTTCATTGGCCTGCATACAACCGATGATACCAGCCAGCGTGGGTATTACACCACCTTCGGTGCAATTAGGGATCTGGGTAGGATCAACCTTGGGGAAAAGGTCGCGGTAATTGGGCGACCGGGTATTTTCATCATAAACCAGGTTCCAAACAGCTACTTGTCCTTCAAACTGATAAATGGCGCCATAAACCAGGGGCTTGCCGGTCATTACGCAGGCGTCATTCAGCAAATAGCGGGTTTCAAAGTTATCCGTACCATCAATTACAATATCATAATGCTGTATAATACCCAGAACGTTATCTGAATTGATCTTTTCGGTATGAGGAACCAGTTTTGTGTCCGGATTTTGTTCCTGCAAGCGCTTTACGGCAACAGCTACCTTATTTTGGCCAATATCAGATGGTGAATACAGTATTTGCCGGTGCAGGTTACTGGCAGATACCACGTCATAATCTGCAATACCTAAAGTACCTACCCCACTTGAAGTTAAGTATTGGGCAGCCGGGCAGCCCAAACCGCCGGCACCTACTATCAGTACCCGGGCTTGTTGCAATAGTATTTGTGTCTGCTCACTAAAACCGGGCAGGGCCATTTGGCAACTGTATCTTAAAATATCAGGAGTCATTAGTTTGTAGCTGTTTTTTGGTGAAGGACCCTTTTTACTTTTTCCAGCTCATCAGGAGTATTTACATTAGTCAACGCTTCGGGATCTGGTGCATTGAGCAAATTGATCTCGCTATTGATGAGCACCTTGCGCGGGCACGAATATCCCTGCGCTAAAAATGACAGTAGCACCGGGTAACTTTTAGGTTCCCATATGGCAACCAATGGTTCGGGAAAATTAGTTACCGGGCTATGATAAGCTGTTGCCACTGACGAGCTGTTTCGCCAGGCAGCAAGGTTACGCAGGGTGGCTTCATCCATCAATGGCAAGTCGCAGGCTATCACCAGCCAGGCATTATCGGGTCTTTCGCGAAAGGCCGACAAAATAGCCCCAAATGGACCAAGACCGGTAAAAGTATCTTCCAAAACGGGATATTCGACGTCGGCTTCATTATTATGTTGCCCGGGCCTGCGGGAAATAAAAACCTCGTTGCAAAATGACTTCAGCATATCGGCCATGTAGAACCGTTGAGGCTTACCATGCCAGTTCACATTACCCTTGTCAAAGCCCATTCGCTCGCTTTTACCGCCGGCCAACACTAGCCCGTTTAAAACCGGACGTGACAGCTTTAGGTTGGTATCAAAAAAACTGATGATCCGTTCCCTGTCTGATAGCCGGTAAACAGGTATATCCTGCCAATGAGGGATGGCTTCCTGTATAAAATCAAATATCTCCTCGCTGTTATCGGCCAGCAAAAACAATTGTACGTTAGTTAACTGCTCCACCCTTCTTTGTAATGAAGCCTTTTTATTGATATCAATGATCACTACCTGCGCTTTGGCCAATTGATGGTTGCCATTGACCAGCACCAGATCGGCATTGGCAAATTGCTGCTTAAGCTGATAAGGCCAAATGGGGTTCTGAAAATTAAACTGCTGATAATTGATCTGATCGGTATAATCCAGCATAGCTCCGTTGGTTAGTCTGCCGGGCACCAGGGTAATATCATCATTATGCGATGTATCGGCATAGGCACATTTGTACACAGTAGATAGTGCCCCGATCACATCGTGCGCCAGCAATTTGATGACTGTACATGGCCCACCTACAATAGACCATTCGTTACGACCGAAGTTACCAGAAGTTGGTTTGGCCAGTTTAGCGTGTTTTTTATGCTCGTTTAAAGTCACGTTTACCTCCTGTTTTTGCTATCAGTTTGGTTTCTTTAATTACAATATCATGGCTCATGGCCTTGCACATGTCATAAATAGTGAGTGCTGCTATAGATGCACCAACCAGAGCCTCCATCTCAATACCAGTTTTAGCGGTGATGCTGGCGGTACAATCAATCACAATCTCCTGCTGTTCATTAACCTGTATAACGATGTTACAGTTATCCATACCCAGGGGATGGCAAAGCGGTATCAGGTCGCCGGTTTTTTTAGCGGCCATAATACCGGCAATGATAGCCGTTTGAAAAACCGGACCTTTCTTGCTCACTAGATCGCCATTGGTTAAATGTTGCAATACTTCAGCAGGCAAAACAACCACACTGCGCGCCGTGGCTGTGCGGTGGGTAACCTGCTTCTCACTTACATCAACCATTAATGGGTTGCCTTGTTTATCTAAATGGCTTAACATTATATAATTTTCTTTTGTCTGAACCTTGATTTACCTGATTATGGGATTTAAGGATTTTTCTTATCAGATTAGAATCAAGATAATCCCCTAATACTAAAAATCATGGTTCAGATGAATCTTAATACCCTGAACACCTCTCCGGCTTTAAAATCAGTCCTTTCCAGGGGTAATTCTAAAAAGGCATCGGTATCTGCTAAGTTAGCAAAATCACCTGAACCATTTCCTTCAATTGGCAAGGCTATGAGTTGCCCTTGCGGATTGCTTTGCAGCCTTACCTGTAAAAAGTACTGTAAAGTCGGCTGAAACTGAAAATCTTTTGCTAAAATCGCATAAACGGATGATTGTTCTGCCAAACCTAAAGTATCCCTTAACCAGTTTAAAAAATATTTGTGCAGGCACATAAAGGTAGCCACTGGGTTACCAGGGAAAGCGAATACAAGGCTTCCATTTCCGTGCACACCAAACCAAAAAGGTTTACCGGGACGCTGGGCCACTTTATGAAATATTTTCTTCACTGCCGAATCTTCAAGTGCCTGGGGTATGTAATCAAACTTACCCATAGATATACCGCCACTCAACAGCAATACATCATAATTTTGTAGACAATGCTGTATTTGTTGCCGGGTAATTTCAGGATCGTCGGGGATATGGATCATATCCGGTTGCAAACCCTGTTTCTGTAATACCGCTTTTATGGTATAACCGTTTGATCTCCGGATCTGGTATGGCGCAGGAGCTTGATCAACCTCCACCAATTCGTCGCCTGAGGATATGATCACCACGCGCGGTAATTTTTTAACCAACAAGTGCGTTTTACCAACAGATGCTGCCAAACCAATAATGGCAGGCGTAATCATTTGCCCAATCGACGCTAATACCTCTCCTTCCCTTTTATCTGCACCCTTCAAATGCAGATTTTGACCTTTTTTGATATCCTGCACTTTTACCAAAGCCCGGCCACTGACGATTTCCACATCCTCATAACGGATCACCGTATCTGCAGAAACCGGCAACACTGCCCCAGTCATGATCTCGATACACTCCTCAGGATGGGTAATAGCAACAGGCTCATCACCGGCTGCCTGGGTAGCTTTGATATTAAACGTAAGGATACCACTTACAATAGACTGATAATGAACAGCTATACCATCCATCGTTACCCGGTTAAAGGGAGGCAGGTCACGGTCGGCTTTAATGACTTCGGCCAACACACGACCAACGGTCTGCTCAAATGGCAAACTTTCTGTACCATAATCTCTTAATTGCTCCAGTATCAGCTTTTCAGCTTCTTCAACAGTGGTCATATATATTTTTTTAGTATCAAGTAGCTAGTATCAAGTATCAAGACAGCTGCATTTATTTTATAAAACATTCAAAAATCTTGATACTTGATACTAGCTACTTGATACTGTGAATTATCCCCCAATAGTAGCCATAGATTCATGTATGCCCGGATGCACTATCCGTGTACGCTCGGCCTCCCAGCCATCTTTAGCCCGATGATTAATAGCATTTAGCAATATCGCCTGCAGTTCGTCATCACCTGTACCGGCACGCATTATACCTTTCATATTCAATCCGCCATCATCATACAAACAAGTTTTCAGTTCGCCCTGTGGAGTTATCCTGATGCGGTTACAGGTGCCACAAAACGTACGCGAATAAGCCGCTATAATACCTATTGAACCCTGGTGACCCGGTATCTGATAGTTATACGAAGTTGAATATGGCGGATCGGATAGTTTCTGTATCCGTGGATATTGACTTTTGATCTCTTCCAGTATCCGTACATGATCCCATTGCAAACCCGTGTAAATATGCCCATCACCATTAAAAGGCATTTCTTCTATAAAACGTACACTTACCGGCAGCTCTTTGGTCATCCGTACTAAGGGGATAATATCCTGCGTATTTTTACCATCCATCACCACCGCATTTATTTTTACTTCGATGCCGTATTTGAGCAAAACTTCCAGAGTGTTCATCACATGGGCAAATTCATCCCGGCGGGTAATGGCAAAAAAGCGGTTCGCATCCAGCGTATCCAGACTCAGGTTTACCGACCGTACACCGATTTCTTTCAATTCCGGAATATGCGGCGCGGTCAATACACCATTAGTGGTGAGGCTCAGCTCTTTCAGTCCATCCAACTGCGATACGGCAGTGAGCAATGGCATAATATCCTTACGAACAAAAGGTTCACCACCGGTAATACGAATCTTTTCGATACCCATTTTTACCAGCAGACTACAGCCACGCAACATTTCTTCATAGCTCATCAATTCCGTACGCGAAAGCCAATGCAAACCATCTTCGGGCATGCAATAAAAACACCGCAAATTGCATTTATCCGTTACCGCAAGGCGCAGGTAATTAATCTTCCGGCCGTGATTATCTATGAGCAATGAACCATTCATATGTAAAAGTATCCCCGCAGGTTACCTATTGTAAAAGTAAATATTACAAACTGCTGTTATGTTTTTTAAATGTACTTTTTGATTGTCTAATTGAACAATGATCGCATTCTATCGATATTAATAACTTTGAGTTATATTTACCTTACTTATATTACCTGAGTTATGAAGATTGCTGCTTGTTTGTTATTGCTTACTATTTATTCCTGTAAACATAAATTAAACAACAATATAATTATAGCCGATCATGTTGCCTTAAATCAGGGGCCCGATGTTTCATTAGTCAGTTTAATAGCCAACCCAGATAAATATAATGGAAAAAAAATCAGGGTGATAGGCTACTTACATCTCGAATTTGAAGGTAATGGATTATATCTCCATAAAGATGATTATGACCATGCTATAAGTAAAAATTCAATTTGGGTTAGTATTGGACCAAAACATCCGGAGGTCAGCAACCTGAAACAATATAGCAATCATTATGTAATTATGGAAGGCACTTACAATAGTGAAATGACCGGGCATATGGGAATGAACAGTGGCAGCATTGAGAAAATTACCCGTTTAGATATTTGGGAGCCTGATAATTGGAAACCCGTTAAGAAGAAATAAAGTTAAAACCAATTGTGAAAGAACTACAGGACATTGTACAGGCTTTTGACCGGGCCCACCAAGCAGCTAAGCAAACAGCCCTGGCTACGGTAGTGCATGTAGAAGGCTCATCATACCGCCGTGCAGGTGCCCGCATGCTCATCACCGAGGATGGGCAGCTTACAGGCGCTATCAGCGGTGGCTGCCTGGAAGGCGATGCCCTGCGCAAAGCCCGCCTGGTAATGGCGCAGAACAAGCCCATGCTGGTAACTTACGATACCACTGATGATGACGATGCCAAATTTGGCGTTGGCCTGGGTTGCAATGGTATTATCCATATCCTGATCGAACCGATATCTGCAACTAAACCCAATAATCCCATACAGTTTTTTAAGTTGTTTTTAAGCCAGCGCGAACCGGTGGTGCTCATCACTATTTTCACGATGAATGATAAACAGGCTCCGCAACCCGGCACTTGTTTGTTATTAACACAAGAAAGAGCCATCAAGGGTATTTTCCCCGATGAAACGATAAAAGATGTATTACTGGCCGATGCTAATGATGTGCTCATCAACGGCAATTCTGTTACCAAAACCTATATTTACGGCGATAAATTCACCTGTTTTATTGAGCTGTTACAACCCACCGTATCGCTCATCATATTCGGGGCCGGGAATGATGCTATACCTTTAGTGCAGTTGGCTTCGGTACTGGGCTGGCATATTTATATAGTGGATGGGCGCTCTAACTATGCTATACCTGAGCGATTTCCACTAGCCAAAAAGATCATTACAACTAAACCAGAAAATGCCCTGTCACAGATAGATATTGATGACCGCACCGTCATTATCCTGATGACACACAACTATAATTATGATCTGGCCGTATTAAAACAATTACTGCCTTTACAGTTACCTTACGTAGGGGCCCTGGGGCCAAAAAAACGCTTACACCGTATGTTGGATGAACTCAAAAGTGAGGGTATGGAAATAACAGATGAACATTTAGCCAGCATTTACGGACCGGCCGGTTTGGACATAGGATCTGAGAATGCCGACGAGATTGCTTTATCCATTATTGCCGAAATGCAGGCGGTATTAAAAAACAGGATTGGTACATCCCTGCGATATAAAAACGCGATCCATAGCCGCCACCCGGAGCAAATTATTACGCAAACGATGCAATAACTCTTATGACCGGATTGATCATATTAGCAGCAGGCTCATCAAGCCGCTTGGGCAGCCCCAAACAAAACCTGGTTTACCAGGGACAAACGCTGCTGCAGCGCGCTATTCAAACGGCACTGACTTCGGTATGTCATGAAAACGTGGTGGTGGTGCTGGGTGCTAATGAAGGGATAATACGCCCAGGCATATCAGATCAGCTGGTGCATATTGCCTATAATACCCTTTGGCAGGAGGGTATGGCGTCATCTATACGATTGGGTATTACCGAATTACTGAGCCTGCAACCTTTAATAACCGGCGCTATATTAATGCTCTGCGACCAGCCCTTTGTTGATCCCTTGCTGATATATCAGCTCACCGAAAAAAAAGCAGAAACTGATTTTGGCATCATTGCCTGCGCCTACCGGGATACGCTCGGAGTGCCAGTATTGTTTGATGCCTCCTACTTTCCCCAATTATTAATGCTGCAAGGTAAGGAAGGAGCCAAAAAACTAATCAAAATTTTCCCCAATGATGTTGCTCAGATTGCGTTTCCGCTCGGAGCCATTGATATTGATACTATCGAGGATTATGAACAGTTACACGGGCATTGAGATAATATCTGGTTTTAATTCAGCTATATTATAATTATAAACGCGTCATTGTGAGTCACGAAGCAATCCCCGATTTGCAGAGCGACTCTGTATAGTTTGGGATTGCTTCGTGCCTCGCAATGACGCGTGAAGAAAAGTGGTATATCTTTTCGGCTTACTTAACTACCGAAAATTTATATAACGACTGTGTTTTATAAGTCTGCCCTGGCTTAAGTTCTGTTGATGGGAACTGAGGTTGATTGGGTGAATCTGGATAATGTTGTGTTTCCATGGCGAATGAAGTGCGGAACTCGTCTTTTAAACCACGTTTCATTACATTTTTGGCCTGCATAAAGTTACCGCTGTAGAATTGTAAACCAGGCTCTTCGGTAAATACCTCCATTTTTATACCGCTTTTGTCGCCAATTACGGTGGCTATCGGCGTTTTGATATCATGCTTGTTCAGCACAAAATTATGATCGTATCCTTTGCCGTCTTTTAGTTGCACATTATTATCATTGATACGTTTACCAATGGTTTCGGGCTTGGTGAAATCAAACGGGGTACCTTTTACGCTCTCAATCTTACCTAAAGGGATCAAAGTCGAATCAACCGGAACATAGTTATCAGCATCAATCTGTACCAAATGGTCAAGGATGGTTCCGCTGCCTTCGCCATTCAGGTTAAAAAAGGCATGATTGGTTAAGTTAACAACGGTATTTTTATCGGTTGTAGCTTCGTAAACTGCTTTAAACTCATTGTTATCCGTTAAGCTATAAGTAACTTTTACGTTGAGGTTACCAGGAAAACCTTCTTCCATATCTTTTGACAGATAGGTAAACTCCACGGTAGATGAATCAACTTGTTTACCATCCCAAACTACGCTCTGATAGCCATTTTTACCGCCATGCAGCGTATTTGGCGGATTATTTATAGACGATTGGTATTCTTTACCATCAATTTTAAACTTGCCTTTGGCTATACGGTTACCATACCTGCCAATAGTAGCGCCATAATAAGGCTCGGTTGATTTTTCAAAACCCTCTACGCTTTCAAAGCCCAGCACCACATCGGTTAGCTTACCATTTTTATCCGGAACCAACAGGCTCACTATACGGCCACCGTAATTGGTAAACGTAGCTGTGATACCATTTTTATTTTTAAGGGTGTATAAATGCGTTTGCTTTCCATCGATTGTTTTTTCGAAAGCAGAAGCGGGTGTTTGGGTGCTATCCGTCATGTTTGTTTTTTTCTTGTCAGATGATTGATTACAGGCCGCTAAAGATACACATGCCGGTAACATTATTAGTAGGAGGTTTTTAGATAAATGTCTCATAGTTTTGTAAATAGTTGGTTGATATCGTTTAGTTTGGTTGGCCTAAATTAGTATTTTTTGCTTATCCCTTAGTTTTATAATGTACTTCGCTTAAATTCCGTAACCTGTCGGCTGCAAATTCGGCAGTAATATCTCTTTGCGGATTGGCCAGCATCTCATACCCCACCATAAATTTTTTAACCGTGGCCGATCGTAACAGCGGTGGATAAAAATGCATATGCCAATGCCAGTACGGATGATCGCCCATGTTTACCGGCGATTGGTGCATACCTGCAGAGTATGGAAACGAAGTCTCGAACATATTATCATAGCGTACCGTAAGGCGCTTAATGGCATCAGCAAGAGCTGTTTTTTCCTCATCTGTAAAATAAAGTAAACTGGTGATATGTCTCTTGCTTACAATCATGGCTTCATAAGGCCAAACCGCCCAAAAAGGAACCAGCACCACAAAATGTTCGTTCTCAAAAATAATGCGCTCCTGTTTTTTGAGTTCCAGCTGCAGGTAATCGCCCAGCAAGCTGCGGCCTTTTTGCTCAAAATAAACTTTTTGCTGTTGGGTTTCCTTAGCCACCTCAACCGGGATACTATTTTGTGCCCAGATCTGCCCATGCGGATGCGGATTGCTGCACCCCATGATATCTCCTTTATTTTCAAATATCTGGATGTGTTTTATCCATGGATAAGTAGCCAGGTCCTGGTATTCGGTCTGCCAAACATCCACTACCTTCCTGATATCGGCGGTTTCCATCTCGGGCAATGTGAGGTCATGTCTTGGCGAAAAGCTGATCACCCGGCATATTCCTCGTTGACTGTTGGCTACCAGCAGTTCATCATCATTCAATCCGCCCTCCGGTGTGTTTAGCAGTAACGACGAGTAGTCATTGGTAAAAACATAGCTGGCTTTGTACTCCGGGTTTTCGCTGCCATCAGCCCTTTTGTTTCCGGGACATAAATAACAATTGGGGTCATATGGTGGCCGCTGATCGGCCTGGGCAGCCTCTACCTTACCCTGCCAGGGCCGCTTGGTACGGTGTGGCGATACTAGTATCCAGTCGCCGGTTAAAATATTTAAACGACTGTGCGGGTGTTCTTTCAAATCAAAGTTTTCGTTGTTCATCACGTTTAATTAATTCAGGTTTTAGGGTGCTGACGCGCCCGTAGGCATGGGGTTAAATGCCCTTGTTAAACCAAAAGTAAAAAAACAAATGTTAAGTTTACATTTAAAATAAAATTTATTTGTCAGATAGACATTTTTAGTATTAAAGAGTATTAGTTCCCTCATCGTTGGAAGAGTAATTACCTATGAAAAGACCACTGCTATTAAAGAAAGGATGTCATGCTGAGCCCCTTTTCTATTCACTCCACCGCTCACGCAAGTCTGACGCTAAAGAATGCTTAAATGATCAAAAAGTCGGTTTACATAAATTCATCAAAAAACTCAACTAAAAATTTGATTATCAATAAATTAAATCAATTTAACCTGTAAAAAGTGTAAACCATGTAAACCCACTTTATTACGGATTTAGGAATTAAAACCCAAGTTCACCAAACTCTACCACTGCCGAGTCGCAGATGTAGGTAGGCACTATACCAGTAGCATTAATGCGGTTATCAGCGTCCGCTGCCTGGGTATTACCAGAGAGCACCAGCACCGTATCCAAGCCAAATTTATTACCTCCCAGGATATCGGTTTGCAAGGTATCGCCAACCATCACAATATCTTTTTTGCTGATGGGCCCCTGCTCGCGCAACAGATCGTACGCAAACATAAACATCTGCGAGTCGGGTTTACCAAAACGGATAAACTCCTTACCTACAATTTTTTCTACCATGCTGGCCAAACCGCCTATAGCAATAGATACATCGTGCTTGGTTACCGGGTAAGCCTTATCGGTATTGGCTACTATGACAGGAATGGGGCGCTTGCGCAGTATATTGACGGTTTTATTCAGATCTTCAAACCAGTTAAAACCCTCGTCGTCCAAAAATATCAAGGCATTTACCTTTTCAATATTATCAGCATTTATCTGGCTTACAGGCAGGGTATGCAAACCCGAACTATCGATATAATGCGCCGAATCTGGCGTACCCAGATAGGCTACTATCCCATCATTTACCTTCAGATCAAGATAATCCTTGGTCAGCATTCCCGAAGATATAATATGATCAGGGGTAATCGAATGCAGCCCCTTGATCTGGTAGGATTCGGCCAGTTGTGCAGGACTTCGCGAAGCATCATTGGTAACTATATAGTATTCCTTTTGCTGCTCTTCCAGGTAAGCAAATGTTCGCTCAATACCAGGAAGCAAACCATTATAGTTTTTCAGTACGCCAAAAGCATCAAAAAAAACAACTTTGTACCGGTCAATGATGGATTTAAAGTTGTCTATTCTGTTCATGCACCTGCTTAATTATTGAATTATTGATTTAGTGAATTAGTGATTTATCAAGTATCACAATTTTAAAAACCTTTATGAAAAAGGTCTTGATACTTGATACTATCTATTTATTTCAGTTTTAATGCTTCGATGATTTTTTCGGCATCAAAATCCCTGTCAACGGACGGAAGATAAACATTAAATGCTTCGGCTTGTAATTTTTCGGCATATTGCTCGCTAAAAAAGTGTTTGCCATCCTTAATTACATAATTCAGGATAAAAAAGCGGTAAGCTTCCTTCATAAACCTGATCTCATCAGCGGTAAGCGGGTTTACTTTATGATATTCTTTCAGAAAGATGATAAAACGGTCTTCCATCATGGTATTGATCACATAGCTAAATACCGTACGATCGCCAATATCAGATACTACACGGCTAAAAAAATAAAAATCGAGCACGCGGTAACTCATCCTGAACCAGTCGTAATCCCAACGGGAGTATAATTCCAGGTTCGGGGTAACCGAGAAGTTCCCGATATTCCAGTCAATAAATACCGGTATGATCTCGAACGAGCTCATGTTATATTTAGAGCGGTTTTTGAGGAAGGTTTCGCAGTGATATTTTAAAAAATCGGCCTGCATAGCGGAGCCAAACTGCTTTTCGTCCGTATTAAGCTGGGTTAATAGCGAAGATATATCCGTACGCAGTGTTTTTGATGATTTGGGCAATACGTTTTTCACCCTGGAGCAAGCCTTATGGAACTTACCCACCTGCTGGCCCAGTTTTTTGATGTGGCTTTCATCCAGGCGGCGCGGCAAACGCTGTAATATGCGGGTTGGGTTATAAAACACTACCCAGGCGTCTGTTTTACCATGTTTGTAATGATAAATATAAACCCGGTTGTTTTTCAGTAATGAACGGGCCAACAGATTCTCGAACGGGTAAAGCAGATTATTGGCCAGGGTTTGAATAATACGGTGATCTTCTTTAAAATGCTCGAATTTGCCAAAGTAGGATAGCTTGGCAATAATAATATCATCATCATCAAAAGTGATGCGATAAACGTGGTTGGTGGATACCATGGCACTGATATCTTCAATAACCTTAATAGTTTTTGAAGAATCATAGCCTTCCCAGGCTTTGCGTACAATTAAAGAGAAGTCCATTCTGATGGTTTATATTTGGAATTTGCGGGTGCAATATTAAACAAATTGTATCATCTTTTATATGAGATCAAACGGACTTATATAATCTCAAAGTACCTTTTCAATTCCCAATCGGTTACATGTTTAATATACTGGCGGTGCTCCCACAGGCGGGTTTGCGTAAAATGCTCAACAAAACCTTCGCCAAAAAGCGCTTTGGCTATAGGTGAATTTTGCATCATTACTGATGCATCATGCAGGTTGGCTGCTAGCACCCCGTTCTTTTTATCCTGATAACCGTTGCCAATGGTTTGGGGAATATCTAGCTTCAGTTTGTTTTTGATACCGTATAAACCTGAGGCCAGTGCAGCCGTCATAGCCAGGTACGGATTAGTATCAGACCCGGGAATACGGGTTTCCAGACGGGTATAGGCCGGTGTAGTATTGATCACCCGAAGCGCTGTAGTGCGGTTCTCCACTCCCCAGGTAACCGTAGTAGGCGCCCAGGCACCCTCAACCAGGCGTTTGTAGCTATTGATGGTTGGTGCGTACATGGGCAGTATATGAGGCAGGCAATGCAATTGTCCGGCAAGGTACTGTTTATGCAATTCACTCATTTTATGTTCATCCGCGGCATCGTGGAAAAGATTCTCACTTTTATCTTTTGTCCACAGGCTTTGATGGATATGACCACTGCAACCGGGCAAATTTTCATTCCATTTGGCCATAAACGAAGCCATGATTCCATGCTTGTAGGCAATTTCTTTCACCGCGGTTTTAAACAGCGTGGCTTTATCGGCAGCACTTAAAACCTCGTCATGTGCAATAGCGGCCTCGTACACGCCCGGCCCTGTTTCGGTATGCAGACCTTCAATGGGTATATTGAACTGGGTAAGCAGATTAAACAGATCATAGTAAAAATCACTGTTCTCTGATGTGCGCAGGATAGAGTAGCCAAACATACCCGGTGTAAGCGTATTGATATTGGTGAAGTTTTTATCGTTAATAGACTGCGGCGTTTCCCTGAAGTTGAACCATTCAAACTCCTGGGCAAACTCGGCATGGTAGCCCATATCTACACATTGTTTAACAACATGTTTCAGCAAACTGCGCGGACAGGCGGGCAGGTCATTGCCTTTTGGATTACTGTAATCGGCCAGGAAAAAAGGGATATTATCCTGCCAGGGGATATTGCGTAAAGTGGAAAGATCTATACGGCAAAGCTTGTCGGGATAACCGGTATGCCAGCCGGTCAGCTGTACATTATCATAACAAACATCACTGCTATCCCAGCCAAAAACCACATCGCAAAAGCCATAGCCGCTTTGCAACCCGTCAACAAATTTTTTAGTATGAATTACTTTGCCCCGCAAAATGCCATCAATATCGGCAAAAGCGAATTTTATCTTCTGTATATTATTTTCTTCTATATATGCTTTGATCTGTTCCTGGTTCATGATATAAATTGTAAAGGCAGGTTACCCTAGCAAGATAACCATTAATGATGTAAACATAAAAAAATGCCCAGTGTGTTTACACAATTTGATACGAATTTGCCCTTACCTTTGTTTGCAGTATGAAACCTGTTTGTCCGCATTTATTTATTTACGGCACTTTATTAGATAGTGCCAACAGCTATGGAGCATACTTGCAGCAACATTGCATCTTACTAAAAACCGGTAAGTTTAAAGGAAAGCTTTATGATATAGGCGAATATCCCGGTGCCATTGCTCACGAAAGTACCGATCAACAAGTACATGGCAGCATTTACTTAATGGATGAACCGGAGAAAATATTAGCTTTTATTGATGAATATGAAGGTTTTGGCAATGATCAGGAGCAGCCCAATTTGTTTATCCGGGAGTTAACAACTATTGAAACGGATATAGACACAGTTCACTGCTGGATTTATCTGTATAATTTGCCGGTTAACAATTTACCGCAAATACAGTCTGGGCGATATCTAAAATAAAGACAAAAAAATCCCCAGGCTTTTTGAGCCCGGGGATCGAATAAGTAAAAATATTTAAGAGGGGCTTAAACTTTTGCAGATTTTACTGTTTTGATAATCACCGCTGCTACTTTGTATGGATCGGCAGCTGAGTTAGGGCGACGATCTTCCAGGTAACCACTCCAGTTGTGATCAACAGCGTAAAGTGGGATACGGATAGAAGCACCACGATCTGATACGCCATAGCTAAAGTCATGGATGGAAGCGGTTTCGTGTTTACCGGTTAAACGCTGATCGTTATCGGCACCATAAACAGCAATACATTCTTTCACTGCCGGACGGAACGCTTCGCAAACTGCTTCAAATTTCTCTTTGCTGTTTGCTGTACGTAATAATGTGTTGGAGAAGTTAGCGTGCATACCAGAACCATTCCAGTCTAACTGACCCAATGGTTTGCAATGCCAGTTGATAGCAACACCATAGCTTTCGCCAATTCTTTCTAATAAATAACGGGCAACCCAGATCTGATCACCAGCTTCTTTAGCACCTTTTGCGAAAATCTGGAATTCCCACTGACCGGCAGCTACTTCAGCGTTGATACCTTCAACATTCAGACCAGCTTCTAAACAAACGTCTAAGTGCTCTTCAACAATTTCGCGACCGAAAGCGTTGTTTGCTCCTACCGAACAATAGTACGGACCTTGTGGAGCTGGGTAACCACCTTGCGGGAAACCAAGAGGCTTGTCGGTTTTAGGATCCCATAAAAAATACTCCTGCTCAAAACCAAACCAGAAATCGTTATCATCATCTTGTATAAGTGCACGACCATTTGACTCGTGTGGTTTACCAGTTGAATCTAACACCTCGCACATTACCAGGTACGCATCTTTTCTTTGTGGATCTGGAACTGTGAAAACCGGTTTCAGGATACAATCAGATGAGCCACCCGGTGCTTGTTCAGTTGATGAACCATCAAAGCTCCAGTTATCTAAATCTTCAACTTTACCGCTGAAGCTTTTAACAATTTTAGTTTTGCTGCGCAGGCTTTGTGTTGGTTTGTACCCATCAAGCCAAATGTACTCGAGTTTAGTTGCCATTTTTAAGTTAGTTTGTAAAATTTATGGTTCTAATAATAGTTTTATCTGTTATTCCGACTAATTATGAAGGCGAATTTAAATTATTTTTATAAAAATCATTATAAAATTGTGAATTTTTTATAAATTTTTTCAACAAACTACATTTTAACAGGCCAAATACGCAAAAAAGCAATGCAACAAAAATACATTTTATCATTTTTGCATTTTTAGAATATCAAACGGTGCGTTTTTTAACAAAAATGCAAAAAACACAAAAACAGAATATCCAGGATCTCTAATCTCAGTACAAATAAGGGTAAAAGACCCATATAATATAACTAATTATAAAACTATTTTATTAATAAAATAAAACAAAGCAAGCAAAGACAATAAGCCTGATTTTAAGCGCTTAATTTTTGAGAAACATCTCTGATAGCTGCATCCAGCTGTTCGGTAGAATACAATAAGTACTTTTTCGACTTCAAAAACTCAGCATCGGTAACATCTTTCATCAGATCGAGCAAGCCCATGATATTAGCTACATGCTTACGTATCTCATGGGAATTGATAAAAGCAAGTTCCTGCTTTTGAGCAGTATGTAATAATTTTTCGTAATGCCTTTTTTGCCTGTTACTGCGATAAAGAATAGCAATAACCACAACCATTAAAACAGCAATTACAATAACCAATATTAATATCAAGCGTTCGCGTTGGTATCTTAATAAATTTGCATAGTACAGCCCTTGTACATCATCTATTTTTATTTTTGACGATAAATTGCCTACCTGGGTAAGATTATTGATATTTTGCCTTGATTGCTCCAGGGCCAGCTTAAAATTGTAGGTAGCTAAATTGTAATTATTTTTTTGCTGTGCTATTTGCCCCAGCATTTCATATAAATGATATTTTACTTCAGAGCTATTATTTAAGGATGGCATGGTCAGTAAAGCATTGATTTTGCTAACAGCCGAATCTATTTGTCCATTGTTGAAATAGGCATCTGCCAGGCTCCGTTGCTCCTGATCGTTCTTAACGTAAAGACTATCTTTTATCAACCCATTAATGAGTTTTATTGCACCTGCATAATCGTTTTTTAACAGCTGCATATAATAGCCGGTACGTTTTTGATAGCTATACAGTTTACGTCCCTCATTATCGGGGCCAAAAAGTTTATCATGATACACTTTTAGCGAATCATAATTATGCATCTTAAAAAAGTTCTCGGCCTTATTATAGTTAATGACACTTTGAATATTACGATGGCTCAATTTATTGGTATTATTTATACTCTGCGCCTCATTAAGACAAGATACAGATTGAATGTATAAACCACTTCTATAATATGCGTCTGATAAATTAACGTTAAGCAATATTTCCAGATATTGGTCATTCATTTTTCTTAATGCACTCTTAGCCACGCCGTAACTATAAACAGCATCAATTAAATCGCCCCCATCTATTTGCAAAAATGCCAGACGCGAAAAATACAGGTAAAGCAGATAATGATCATTGGTTTTCCGAACCTCATTAATGGCTGCACGAAGTGCCTTTTCTGAATTTTGACTTTTTTGTAACCGTTCCTGATACACTCCCTCTAAAAATAACAGTATGGATTGTTTATTTTCAAATTGGAAACCAGAAAAGGCCTTAATGATTGCCTGTCTCTTTGCACCGATCTCAGAAATGGGTATATTTCTAAATACAGTCTGAATAAATTTGGTCACTTTATGCTCCCGTTCACCCTGATCTTTTATGCTGAGGTAATCCTCCAGACTATCTTTTTGAGCCTCATAGCTCGTATTTTGAACATGCGGATACGAATAGGCTACATTAAAACTACAGCAGACAAATAAAAAAAACAGGCATAAGCAAGGCACTTTAAACATGCAACGATAGTTTAGCATAAATTTAAGCTTGATGTGGGGTAAAACCAAGTATATATTATACTAAAACTAACTGTCAAACTTTTCCAGCTGTTTTAAAAGCGTTTCAAAGTCTTTAGGATACGGGGCATGTATGGTAACTTCTGTTTCGGGGTTTATTTTAAAGGTAACCTCGTAAGCATGCAGGGCAAAACGCTTCATAATTGGAAGCTCTTCCTGATCTTTACCCAAATGGTATTTACGTTTTATTTTTGATAGGAAAACCGGTTCGCCTTTATACATCTCGTCGCCGGCGATGGATGCCCTTTGGGTGGCCAAATGTATGCGAATTTGGTGCATACGACCGGTAACCGGCCTGCACTCTACCAGGGTGTAATGTTTAAAGTATTTTAACGACTGAAACCAGGTTTCGGCCCTTTTACCATCCTGCCTGCTTATAGTTACGTTACCTTTACCCACATTTAAAATAGGCAAATCAACCAATAGATTATCAAACGTATGCGTACCATCAATAATAGCATGGTAAACTTTTTTAACCTGACGTTTTTCAAACTGCATGGATACAAAGCGATAAGCTTCGGGATTTTTGGCGATAATAAGCGCCCCTGAAGTTTCTTTATCCAGGCGGTGACATATCTGTGCATCATCTGAGTAAGCTTTTGCCAATCGCAGCAAATTAACCTCCCCTCCTTCCCGTTCATCCAACGAACTCAAAAAAGGCGGTTTGTTTACCACAATCACGTCATCATTCTCAAACAATATCAGGTCGGCAAATTTCGGAAACTTCATACTTTAAATATAGCCGGCAAAAATACGGTTTATAATTTAAAACAGCAGTCAGGTTTGGTGATCATAAAATACCATTTGTTAATTCGTTGTAAAACAAAGGTTAATCATAATGGTTAAATACATCAATTAACATATATCTATCTAAAAAAACAATCATGAGTAACAAAGCAACAAAACCCGAAGAGAAAGGATTTTTTGAAAAGGTTAAAGAAACAATTGAAGAGTTTTGGGACAGCACAAAAGACAAAGCCGAAGAATTAAAAGATAAAGCCGAAGACAAAATAGATGCCTTAAAAGAAAAAGCTGCCAATGAAAAAGCAATTGTGGCTAAAAAAACCACAGCGGCTAAAACTAACATTACTAAAAAAGCCGATAACATTGCCGATAAAGTAAAAACAGCGACCTCAAATGTGAAAGCTAAAGCCGATACAAAAGCTAAAGCCGTAACCGCAAAAGCTAAAGACGAAGCTGCTACTGTAAAAAAGGCGGCTGCTACTGTTAAAGCCAAAACTACTGCCAAGGCTAAAGAAGTTGCCGATGCTGCAAAAACTAAGGTTGCCGACGCGAAAAAAGCAGCAGCTACAAAAACGGCCAAAGTGGCTACAGAAGTAAAGAAAAAGGCTAATGCGGCCAAATAAACCTTTATTATAGGTTTTGGTAAAGCGGTGAAGTATCAACTCCACCGCTTTTTTTATGTTGTTGATACAGTTAAAATTACATCAAAATATAAACCGCAATTCACTAAATAGATTGCAAAATAAATTTTAACTTTAATTGTAAATACCTAAATAAATCAATTATTCATAATCAAGGGAAAACATCATGAGCACTACACCGAACGAACCAGAAGAGCAAGGTTTTTTTGATAAGATCAAAGAATCTGCCGGCGAATTGTGGGAAAACGCCAAAGATAAAATTGGAGATGAAATAGACGAGCTAAAAGAAAAAGCATCAGAATTTTCGGGCGACAAAATAAAAGGTATTGTAGACGATCTGGAAACAAAAGCTTCCGACAAAATAAAGGATGTAACAGGTAAAATTACCGGCTAAAAATGACTTCATTTCATAAAAAAAGCGACAGGAAAAAGTCCTGTCGCTTTTTTTATTTTATTAGAGTGCGTTAATTTAAGCTTCAAACTTATAACCTACACCTTTTACTGTAGCTACGCAATCATCGCCTAATTTTTCACGCAACTTACGAATGTGCACATCTATGGTACGGTTAGTAACCACTACAGAATCTTCCCAAATATTTTTCAGGATCACTTCACGGGTGTATACCTTACCGGGTTTTGAGGCCAATAGATAAAGCAATTCAAATTCTTTTTTGGCTAATACTACCTTAACTCCATCTTTATAAACCAAATATGCTTCGCGATCGATAACCAGGTTACCAATTTCCAATTTATTATCGGGCGTATCTTCGGCAGGAGCATTGCGGCGCAGAATAGCATTGATGCGACTAACCAGGGCGCGGGGTTTTATAGGCTTGGCTATATAATCATCGGCCCCTACGTTAAAACCGGCAATTTCAGAATACTCTTCGCTGCGGGCAGTTAAAAACACCATAAAGGTGTTTTTAAATTCGGGCATGGTACGCATAATACGGCAAGCCTCAATGCCATCCATTTTTGGCATCATAATATCCAATACGATAAGATCAGGCAGTGACTTCTTTGCTTCTGCAACGGCTTCCTGTCCGTTACGGGCCAAAAACACCTGATAACCTTCTTTTTTCAGATTATATTCAATCAGCTCTAAAATGTCCGGTTCATCATCAACAATAAGTATTTTCTGTTTTGAGGAGTTGCTCATGGCACGTTAAATTTTTTGTATAAAAGTATACGCTTTACAAAAGCTAAAAGTTAAGTCAATATTAACAAATTGTTAAAGGTTACCTTATATTAACGATTTATTGAGGCTTACTAAATGTTTTGTTTAAAAAAGCTTCAAGATCGGCGCCTGTGATGTTCTTAGCCACTATATTTCCCTGAGGATCAATAATAAAATTTGACGGTATAGCTTCAATATGATACAGAGTTTCTGTTGGGCCCTCAAAACCTTTCAGATCAGATCCGTGTGCCCAGGTTAATTTATCATCATTAACAGCTTTTTTCCAGGCTCCGGTCTCTTTATCTAACGATATACCCAGGATGTTAAATCCTTTGGATTTAAAGGTATTATACTGTTTTACCACATTAGGGTTTTCCTGGCGGCAAGGCATACACCATGAGGCCCAAAAATCGATCATTACATATTTGCCTTTATAATCAGATAACTTTACAGGCTTGCCATCAATACCACCAGTCGTAAAATCGGGTGCTTTATGACCAATAGAAACAGGCTTTACCTTTTCCATTTGTTTAATGAATTGCTGAACCCCTGGATTATCCTGGAAACTGCCTTTAATTTCATCGGCATAAGCTACCAACTGAGGTTCGTATTTAAATACATCCAATGAAGTAGCCGCATAAAAACCAGCCAGCGATTTTTTGTTATCATTCACAAATTTGAGTACTGCAGTGCCATACTCGCCCATGTTTTTTTGAAATATGGGCATATATACTTTAAGCAGCGAATCTGATTGTTTACCCAGGGCTTGTGATTTTTCCTGGTACTCGGCCACCACCTTATTATTTTTATCGCCGTAAAAATTACTGATTTTATTGAATTCCTTAATCTTGTCAGAATCATCAGATCCGGTAATCACATAAGAATGGGTGTTATCTTTCAGATCAGTACTGAAATCGATATCGTCACCATTTTTAGCAATCAGGTCATAAATAGCATCACCTACCCGCAGTTTATACAAGTTAGCATATAGTGTTTGGTGCTTGAACTGAAATTTACCGTTTTCGCTTAAGGTGGTCGAATCGATCACTTTTACCTGCGAGCTGTCGGCTTCTAACAGGTAAACCATTTTCAGGGCAGCGGGGTTTTTGATAGCTCCCGAAATAGTAAATGATGTTTTATCCTTACATGAAAACAAGAAAACGGCCAGTAAAAATACACCTGATGCAATAATGCGATTCTTCATTTTATTTTGATTCTAATTCTTTTATCAACAGCTGATTTGTTTTCTGCGGATCGATCTTGCCTTTGGAGCTTTTCATGATCTCGCCCATAAACAAGCCTAAAACGCCTTTTTTCCCTTTCTGGTATTCCTTAACTTTATCCGGGTACTTGGCAATGGCATCGCGTATAAAACGACTCACATCGTCGGTATCCGTACTGATCAACAGGTTAAGTTCCTTAGCCAGATCATCGGGTGTTTTACCCGGTTCTTTGATCATGGCGGGGAATAACTTGTGCGAAGCTACAGAATTATTTATCACGCCACTGTCAACAAGTTTAATCAGGTCTGCCAGATGTTTCGCCGAAACTCCAAAATTAATGATAGCTACATCATGATCATTTAAATACGATTTTACGGCACCCATAAGCCAGTTTGCCGCGGCTTTGTAATGATCGGTATGTTTAATTAATTCTTCAAAATACAAGGCGAGGTCACGTTCGGCCGTTATTACTGAGGCGTCATAGGCCGAAAGACCTAATTCTTCAGTATATTTATGATACAACTGATTGGGCAATGCCGGTAAACTCTTCCGGATAGTTTCCAGGTATTGTTCGGTGAGCCTTAGTGGTGGCAGATCAGGTTCGGGAAAATAGCGGTAATCATTGGCCATTTCCTTTGATCGCAGAACAGATGTTTCGCCGGTATCCGCATTAAAATTCAAGGTATTTTGGTCGATATGACCACCTTGTTCAATGATGTTTACCTGGCGCACAAATTCATGCTCAATGGCACGCTGTACGTTACGTATAGAGTTCAGGTTTTTTACTTCGCAACGGTTACCATACTCGGTTGCGCCATGCAGCCTTACCGATATATTGGCGTCGCAGCGCATGCTGCCTTCTTCCATATTACCATCGCAAATATCCAGGTAGCGAAGTATTTTACGGGTTTCGGTCAAAAACTGGCCGGCCTCTTCAGCGCTGCGGATATCAGGCTGTGTTACAATCTCTATCAAGGGTACACCAGCCCTGTTCAAATCGATCAGAGAATCAGCATGGTGCTGGTCGTGCATACTTTTACCGGCATCCTCTTCCATATGAATGTGATGGATGGCGATATCTTTCTGTTTACCCTCGGCTAATCTTACGGGCACATATCCACCCAAACAAACAGGTGCCTGATCCTGTGTGATCTGGTAGCCTTTGGGCAAATCGGCATAAAAGTAGTTTTTACGGGCAAAGCTGTTATTTAAATTGATAGTGCAATTACAGGCAAGTCCCATTTTTACGGCATAATCTACCGCCCTTTTATTCAGGAACGGTAAAGTGCCCGGATGCCCCAATGATACGGCACTGATGTGATGGTTAGGTTCGGCACCAAAGGCGGCAGAATCGGCCGAGAATGCCTTACTTAAAGTGGATAACTGTGCATGTACCTCGAGGCCTACAACCAACTCGTACTTGTCACTTATCCCGTTTGCGAGAACTGTCATAAAATAAAACTTCAGCTATAAATTTTACTGATTGTAAGGTCAAATATATAAAAGTTAATACAGTATAATTACTATTTAACTATTAAACAACGCATAAAATTTATATTAAAGCAGCACTTATAGCTATAATGAGCCCAACAACCCAATTAAAACTATTGATTTTGTATAGTTTAAACAAGCTACCCGGTTGGTATGGTTTTATCAGCACGTTTAACCCTCTGCTACACCGTTATTAAATAAAATATTTTACCGCTTTTAAACCTTTTGGATATTGGCTCGTCTACCTATACAAATAAGCATTTATATCCCCAATATATATTAACAATTAAAAGGCCGTCTATTACGCGGTCTTTTTTTTGGGGTTGATTTTCATAAGAGAGACGCATGTGATGCGTCTCTACATTTATTTCCTGTAGAGATACATTACATGTGTCTCTTTAATATTTTTATCCAATAAAGCTCTTTGCCTTCGCTAAAGCAGCATCCAGGCCACTGGCATCACTGCCACCGGCGGTTGCAAAGAAAGGCTGACCACCGCCACCACCTTTGATCTCTTTGGCCAGTTCGCGTACTATGTTACCGGCATTCAAACCTTTTTCTTTGACCAGATTTTCGGCTATCATAACGGTCAGGCTTGGTTTGCCATCAAAATCGGCAGCCAGTACCAGGAACAGATCTGTTACGATATCTTTTAGCTGGTAAGCCAGGTTTTTAACCGCTTCGGCATTGGGCAGGGCTACCTTTTGAGCGATGAAATTAATGCCATTAATAACCTCTACCTTTTGTGCCAGCTCATTTTTTAAGCCTGATGATTTCTCCAGGATCGATTTCTCGATCTCTTTTTTCAGTTTGGCATTCTCATCCAACAGGTTCTCTACGCTTTTGGCCAGGTCCTTTGGATTTTTGAGCAACTCTTTTAACTGGTCAATCAGCTGATTTTGGTTGGTGATATATACCTCGGCAGCAACTCCTGTAATAGCCTCAATACGACGTACACCGGCAGCTACAGCGCTTTCGGCAACAATTTTAAAGAAACCGATCTGGCCGGTTGCTTTTACATGCGTACCGCCGCAAAGCTCCTTACTAAAGGTATCATCAAAAGTGATCACGCGTACATATTCTCCGTATTTTTCACCAAACAGGGCGGTTACGCCGCTAGTAATAGCTTCGGCATATAATACACTGCGTTCTTCCTTCAGTGGGATATTTTCGCGTACTTTTTGGTTTACGATAGCTTCTATCTGCGCCAGTTCCTCATCGGTTACTTTGGCAAAATGCGAAAAGTCAAAACGTAGGTAATCGGCGTTGACCAATGAGCCTTTCTGGTTTACGTGGCTACCCAAAACCTGTTTCATAGCCGCATGCAGCAGGTGCGTAGCCGAGTGGTTATTATTGGTTTGGCTACGCAATGCAGGATCAACAATAGCGGTTAAGGCATCATCAATATCCTCGGGCAGTTTGTCTACAAAATGCACAATGAGGCCGTTCTCCTTTTTGGTATCAGTTACTTTGACAATCTCGCCATCCGGGAAAACCAGCTCACCCCTATCGCCTACCTGGCCACCGCTTTCGGCATAGAAAGGCGTTTTATCCAAAACAATCTGGTATTGCTCTTTACCTTTTGCCGTTACCTTACGGTATTTTACTACGTGGGCAACCGTTTCGGTTTCGTCGTAACCAGTAAACTCCACGCTATCATTATCTTTCAGAACAACCCAATCGCCGGTATCAATAGCGGTTGCAGCACGGGAACGGGATTTCTGTTCTTGAAGGGCTTTATTGAAACCATCCAAGTCTACCCCCCAGCCCATTTCTCTCGCCATTAACTCAGTTAAATCAATAGGGAATCCATATGTATCAGAAAGCTCAAAAGCAAGTTTTCCCGGTAAGATTCTTTTATCATCGCCCCAAACAGATTCACCTACAATGTTATTCTTCAGATATTGTATCCCTTTATCAAGTGTCTTCAGAAAAGAATTTTCCTCCTCCAAAACTACCTTTTGCACAAAATCCTTCTGATTATACAAATTATCAAACACTCCTTTAAACTGCTCGGCCAATAATGGTACCAATTGATTCAAAAATGGATCTTTAAACTCTAATGTTTGATAGCTGTATCTTACTGCTCTACGTAAAATACGACGGATTACATAACCAGCTTTGTTATTTGACGGCAACTGGCCATCGGCGATAGCAAAACTAACTGCACGGATGTGATCGGCAAGTACGCGCATGGCTACAGCTTCGCTCCAATCGGCGTCGCCGGGTTTGGCTTTACTGTTATAGGTTTTACCGCTTTTTTCGGCGATAAATTGAATCATCGGCTGGAAAACATCACTATCATAATTAGATGTTTTACCTTGCAGCACACGCACCAGGCGCTCAAAGCCCATACCGGTATCCACGTGCTTAGCTGGTAATGGCTGTAAGGCACCGTCTTTTAAGCGGTTAAACTGCATGAATACAATATTCCAGATCTCAATTACCTGATCATGATCGGCATTGACGAGGGTTGCACCATTAACTTCAGCACGCTCGCTATCCGGGCGGCTGTCATAATGGATCTCGGAACATGGGCCGCATGGACCTGTTTCGCCCATTTCCCAGAAATTATCTTTTTTATTACCGGGTAGTATGTGAGCTTCGTCCACATATTGCTTCCACAGCTCGTAGCTCTCGGTATCTTTTTCCAGGCCTTCTTTGTCGTCGCCTTCAAAATAGGTTACGTACAAGCGGTCTTTAGGCAGTTTATAAACTTCGGTGAGCAACTCCCAGCCCCAGGCAATGGCTTCTTTTTTAAAGTAGTCGCCAAAACTCCAGTTGCCCAGCATCTCGAACATGGTATGGTGATAGGTATCGATACCCACCTCTTCCAGGTCGTTATGTTTGCCACTTACCCGCAAACAACGCTGTGTATCAGCCGCACGAGGCGCTTTGGCGGGTGCTTCGCCTAAAAATATATCTTTAAACTGGTTCATCCCCGCGTTGGTGAACATGAGGGTGGGGTCGTTTTTTATGACGATGGGTGCAGAAGGAACAATGATATGCCCTTTGGAAACAAAAAAATCAAGAAAAGCCTGTCGTATTTCGGTAGCTGTCATTTATAATTGCTTTATTATCAAAACCAGTATAGTGTGCAAAAGTGTGAATTTTTGATGTAAAAAATTTTGTACCATGTATTTTTTATTTTACAAAATGTGATAGTCATGCCGGGCCTTCCAATGTATAGTGGGCGAGCCTCTCCGCACGGTCTTCGACAAGCTCAGACTGACAGGCTACTACCTCCAAAAAACTTTTTAAACCTTGAATTTTAACACTTTTCTGTTCAAAAACGGGATAAAAACAGCTCAAAATCATTCAAAAAAACCTCATTTTAACACTTTTTAACAAATTCCAGCATGGTTTTGAGCGGTTTTTAAAACTTTAAAAAGTATTAAATAATTGATTTTCAAATAACTACATACAAAACAGTTGATTTTTGTTCTGTTTTTCTCCTTAACAAAACAGCCCGGCTTTCCTTTTTAATCAGGAAAACCGGGCTGTGGTATATACAAATATACGAAATATCGGACAGAATACCTGCTCCAACAATCGGCTTATTTTAATGAACTCAGATCTAATTTCTTTAAAAAATCTTGCAGATCTGAAAGGCTATAGCCTTCGCCCTGTAAGGTAACGGCATAACGTTCTTTGTATATAAACTTCAGAGAAGAGCTTACTGTAGTACCATTTTTGGTATCCTCTGTAGAATAACGCACGCCATCTACATCGATATTTTTGCTTACCGTACCGTTTGATTCTGATTCCGTTTGCATACTCAACCCCATGGCCAATAAACTAACCACAGCGCTGCCCGATTCGCCGGCACCATCTAAAATACTTACATGGATAGTTTTGTTATCTTCTTTTGCATATTCCGCATCCGCAGCAACAATATCGGCTACGGTACCGCCTGCGCTATAGCTCTTTCTTTTGAAATCGCCCACATTTTCGGGTACAACCGCTTTCAGCTCCTCAGTAGTTGCCGGTGTTAGCTTTTTAAGTTTCTCTGTCTGCTCTTTTAATTTCTCGCCCGACTTTGCGAATTTATTTAAGTTACTGGCGCCCTCTACTAATTGACCGAGACCTGATTTTTCTTCGTTTTCTTTTTTTTGAGAGTTACCACATGATGATAACGCAAGGACTACCGCTACGGCTAAAAGTGTTTTATTGATCATAAGGATTAGATTTAAATGTTGTCAAACTTAATAAATTATTGATAATTCGCATAAAATTTTCGTCAAGGTTGCAATTTTCTAAAATCGCAAATCCAAAATAAAATTTATCTTTGCGTATGCCTTATAAAGACCGCGAAATAAGCAAGATGTATTACACCATGGGCGAAGTATCGGCCATGTTTGATGTGAACCAATCGCTTATTCGTTTTTATGAAAAGGAGTTTGATGTATTGCAGCCCAAAAAAAACAAAAAGGGCAACCGCTATTTCACCCCCGAAGACATCGAAAATTTCAAGATCATCTTTCACCTCATCCGCAATAAAGGTTATACGCTTAATGGCGCCAAAGAGCATCTTAAACATAATATGAGCGACACCAAAGAGAACCAGCGCGTGATCGATTCACTCGAAAATATCAAAAAATTCCTGCTCGAAGTTAGAGACGAACTATAGGGAATAGAATCAAGAGATAAGAGCCAAGAATCAAGACTTAGGAACTTAACTCATGGAAATCTTAATAAGAGAAATCATTATTTTATTGTTGCTTGATTTTTTCTTCTATCTTGGTTCTTGACTCTTAAATCTTGACTCTTAAACCATCGTGACCCATAAAGGCGAAATCCCCGTTGTTATTCTGCTTATACCTTTTTTATTGGGATTGGCTATCGGGATGCAGTTGATGTCGGCGGCTTATTTACCCGTTTTGGCTATTGCCTTTGTTTGCCTGGCTCTTGTATTCGTTGTGCTGAATTTAAATTACCAACGCCTGGTTATTTATAAGGCCCGATGGATTGGCGGTTTGTTGATGGGTGCTATTTTATTTTCGGCAGGCTGGATCAGTGTGATCAGTTATAACGAGCTGAATAACAGACATCATTTTTCGAAAACACAAGCGCAATACCTGGCCGTAAGCATCAATAACGAACCACAGTTTAAAAACGGACTGGTACGATTTACGGCCACAATCAGGCAAAGCATTAACAACCGTCAAACCGCTGATGCCAATGGCACATTACTTTTAACACTGAAAGACAGCGATGCCATAGCCCTGCAATATGGCGATGAATTGTTGATACCAGCCAGCTATACGCCTGTCGATCCGCCTTTTAATCCGGCCGAGTTTAATTATAAAAAATACCTCGTCCATCAGAATATCTATTACCAGTTATTTTTATTCCCGGGCCAATACAAATTATTAAAGCACGATACAGGCAATCCCTTTATTGCCTATGCCTTAAAGCTGCGACAGCAAATGGTGGTGTTATTCAGGCAAAAACTACATGATCCAAACGCTATAGCCGTAGCCTCCACCCTTATCCTGGGCTATAAAGCCGATCTGAGTAATGATGTTTTGCAAGCCTATTCCAAAACAGGAACCATCCATGTGCTATCGGTATCGGGCGCGCATGTGGCTATCATTTACCTTTTAATGCAGTGGATGCTAAGCTTTTTGAACCGCTACAAATATGGCCGCCTTTTAAAAATGGCCATCATGATACTGCTGATAAGCTATTACGCTATGCTGACCGGCTTTTCACCGGCCGTTTGCCGTGCTGCGGTCATGATCAGTATGGTTATTATCGGCAACACTTTTGTGCGGCACATCAATATGCTCAATATCCTGGCTATATCGGCCCTGTTGCTGCTGTTGTACAATCCATTTTTTATAACCGATGTGGGTTTTCAGCTTTCATATCTTTCTGTAGTAGGTTTGATTGTATTGCAGCCGGTGGTTTACGGGTGGTTCCAATTCAAAAACAAATGGGCCGATAAACTGTGGGCGCTGTGTTCGGTGTCTATAGCGGCACAGGTAATAACTTTTCCCTTAAGCGCTTATTACTTTCACCAGTTCCCGGTTTATTTCTTACTCAGCAACCTGCTCATCATTATCCCTACCATGGTTATTATGTATAGCGGTATAGCCTATCTGCTGCTGGCCTGGGTACCCTGGCTTTCAAACGCGCTGGCATGGATACTGGAAAAATCAATACTGCTCATGAACAAAGCGCTAAGCATCATTGAGCATACCCCTTTTGCCAGCATTAATAAAATATGGTTCACAACGACCGAATACCTGCTTACTTATGCGTTGATCATCAGCCTGTTTTATTTTTTGTATGATAAAAAAACCTGGGTACTTAAATTTGGTATCGGTTGCTTGTTTTTACTATGTGTAAGTATTAGTGTAAAAAGGTACCGTGCTGATACCAGTAGCTCCGTTGCTTTTTTAAACCTGCGCAAAAACACCGGTATCGTTTTTAAAAATGGAGATAAGGCGGTTGTGCTCACTAACCTGGCCGATACCGATAAAAACTACAAATATTCGATACAGCCATACCTGGATAGCTGCAAAATAAGTCATGCGGAATTGTATACCCTTAACCGGGGCATCAGCAAAAATTTCATCAGGAAACAGGGCGGTTTTATCCAGTTCAATCATCAAAAGATCCTGGTATTTGACAAACAAATGCCCAATTTACAGCTATCCGAAAAATTAAAAACCGATTATTTATATATCACCGGTAACCCATACATCAACCTGGACCTGATCAACAAGAATTATGATTATCAAACACTTGTAGTGGATGGCAGCAACAGTACCAGGCTTATTGAACAGCTGGAACAGCAAGCAAAGAAAAAGCGTATAAATTATAGTATATTAAAGCGTAACATTTCGTTAATTGCCGTATCTAACTGAAAAAATTAAACCAAGTACTAATAAATTTGTCTTTTAATCAAAAACAGGTAAATTGGTATAAATCAAACTAACACTATGAATATTAAATTTTTTAATGTTGCCCTGGGCCTGGCTCTTACCGCAACAGCCATGAGCGCCAGTGCGCAGAAAAAATACACCGAAGGTACCATTAACTTAACTACTAATATGAGAGGTCAGGAAGTTAATGCAAAAGGATATTTCCGTGCCGACTCTAATGCATTTGCCTTTACTGCAGGTCCTGCTACGATTAAAATTTTAACTGATGCCAGCGGCAAATCAATGGCCATATTGGTTGATGTACCTGTTGCCAGCATTAAAAAAGCAGCTATCGCTACACCAGATGAAGTAGATCAGGCTCAGGCAGATATGCCAACCTTTACTTTTGCACCATCAACCGAAACCAAACAGATTTCGGGTTTTAACTGCAAAAAAGTAGTAGCTACAGATGCAAAAACTAAAAAAACTTATGATATCTGGGTTACTAACGATGTAGTTGTTCCGATAACCGGTATCGCGAAGTATTACAGGGAAATAGGTGGTTTCCCGGTACAATACACTTCATTTAGCCAGGGCCAGAGCACCGATGTAACTGTTAAAAGCATTGTTGAGGAAAAAGCTCCGGCAGGTACATTCGGCATCCCGGCTGATTTTGAAAAGATATCCCTGGATGATCTGAAAGCAATGAGCGGAGGCAGATAAAAATTAGTATCAAGTAGCTAGTATCAAGTATCAAGACCTCTAAAAGTGATCTTATAATCAAGTCAACAAAAAATTTTGATACTTGATACTAGCTACTTGATACTTACTACACGCCATCCTTTACTAACAATTCATTAAAGGTTTCTTAACATAAAGTACTACTTTTGTCACCTTTATGTTAAGAAACCTTTTTAGTATAATCAGATTCTTTATATTCTGGCTGCTGTTCTTCGTGATCACACGGCTCACGTTTGAATTATACTTCTTTTATAAAATCCGTGGCGCCAGCTTCGGAGATATTTTACAGACATTTTTTTACGGTTTTCGCCTGGATGCTTCGGCTACGGCCTATATCTGTACTATTCCTTTGCTGGTGTTCATTATTAACTGGTGCATCCCTTCCTGCCGCATCAAACCCATCTGGCTTAAAATTTATGTGGGTATCATCCTGTTTTGTATTTCCTTAAACACTATTCTTAACTTTAATATTTTCAGGGAATGGGGAACTAAAGTTACTTTCAGGGTATTTAGCTCGTTTTATCATGCTCCTTCCGAGGCGCTCGCATCATCGGGTTCATCGCCGGTGGGTAAGTGTATCCTGATTGGGGTACTGTTACTGAGCTCTGGCGCTTTATTATCTTATTATGTTATTGATTATAATTTCAAGAAACCCGCTGCCAAACCCGGTCTTAAAATAGCGATGATCTGTTTGCTGGTGTTTGTAAATTTCCTGTTTATGCGGGGTGGTTTGCAAACAGAACCCATTAATCAAAACGCGGCCTATTTTGCTGATAAGGAGATCCTGAATCAATCGGCATTGAATACCGAGTGGAACCTGTTTAATAATATATTTGAGAATTTTCGTAAGCCCTATAATCCCTACGTGTTTATGGAGCCCGCCGATGCGGAAAAACTGATACATGATTCGTATCGTGTTCAATCTGATTCCTCATTAAAAATATTAACCACCGATAGGCCCAACGTAGTGATCATCCAGCTGGAAAGCTATACGGCAAGTATCATTGAATCCTTAGGCGGCGATAAAGGAGTAGCGCCTAACTTTGAAAAATTTATTCAGCAGGGTCTCCTGTTTAATAATATTTATTCCTCGGCCGATCGTACCGATAAAGGCATCATATCTATTATGAGCGGTTTCCCTTCACAAGCTATCCGCACCATTATTGCCGATACCTTGAAACAGCGAAAACTGCCTGCGCTATCTGTCGTATTTAAAAACGCGGGGTACCATACCTCTTATTTTTATGGTGGCAAAAGCAGCTACATGAGTTTTAATACCTTCATGAACAGTCATGACATTGACCAGATTACCGATGAGCATGCTTTTGCTCCCGCACAGGTGCAAACCAAATGGGGTGTTTATGATAATGTATTGTTAAACAAGCACCTGCAGTTTGCGCAGCAACAAAAACAACCCTTCTTCTCGTACCTGCAAACATCAACCAATCATGAGCCTTTTGTGTTGCCCGTAAAAGCGCATTTCCCGGCTGATGAAGATGGCGATGCCAGCAATCAATTCAGGAGTACCGCTTACTTTACCGACTCCTGCCTCAACGCGTATTTTGAGCAGGCCAAAAAACAAGCCTGGTATAAAAACACCTTATTTATATTGGTGGCCGATCATGGGCACCGTTTACCGCGCAATATTGCCGAAGCATATGATCCGGTCAAATACCGTATCCCCCTATTGTTTTTTGGCGATGTAATTAAACCGGAATACCGTGGTAAAAAGATCAATAAACTAGGGGGACAAACCGATATTGCCGCCACATTGTTAACCCAACTGGGTTTACCGCATAACCAATTTGCCTGGTCGAAAAACCTGCTTGATCCGGCCAGTAAGGACTTTGCCTTTTTTACCTGGGATAATGGTTTCGGGTTTATGACGCCACAGCAAAGCATCTCCTATGATAACTCTGGCCGGAGGATAGTTTATAAAGGGAATAAGAACGCGGACGAGGCGGTTACAGATAAAACGCTGCTATATGGCAAGGCTTTCCTGCAATTGGTTTATACGGAGTATATGGCCTTTTGACCGTTGATTGGGCTGATTAGGGTGATTACGCTGATTTTTTCTGATTCAAAAAATGGTGTCATGCTGAGCCTGTCGAAGCATGGTGGGCAGGCCTCTGCACACGAGTCTTCGACAAGCTCAGACTGACAGGCTGTATTTCTTAATTATTCAGCGACTTTCCCAACTGCTCCACCCATTGGTTAAACAGTTTGGTTTCAAACTCCACAGCTTTGTTGGCGTGGCGCTCCCAATCGGGCGAAAATTGGTGCAATTGGTTCAACATTTCTTCCAGATGACCTTCTTCTTCCAGGATGATTGATTTTACGTTTACCTTGCTGCCGGCTTCGTCAAGCGCGTCCTGATAAATAGGATACAGTTCATCGGCACGAACCTCAATAGCATAGGTAACCAGCAGGTAGGCTGCAAAACGCAATTCGCTGCCGCTTAAGTTTAATTCCTTTTTCAGGTAGCGGCAAACGTCCACATCCAGTTGGTTCAGGTAGTATTTACTTGAACCGGGAGCCAGCAGGTATTCGGCAGCATAGGTTGGCAATTCCACACCTGTCTTTTCCAGCTGTTTTTTCAGATAGAAAGCGTGGCGATGCTCTTCAGCCGCGTGTTTGAGTATGATATAGGTAACGGTATGCGGGTCTTCGCTGGCCGATATTTTACGCGCGCCGGTATTTTCCATCAGCGATAGCGTGTTTAACCAGCGGGAGTGCAATTCGTTATCGGCAATTATTTGAGGTAGTAGTGTGTTTAGCATAATTATATTTCTTCAAGTGCCTGCTCAATTTTGCTGTAAACATAACCGAGTTCGGCATCAGTAATGCAATATGGAGGTAAAATATATATCACGTTACCCAGCGGGCGCAATATAATACCTTCGGCCAAAAAATACTGATACAATTTATCGCGCAGGGAACTAAAATACGAGGTATTATCGCCGGTTTCCCATTCCATGGCAATAATGGTACCCGTTTGCCGCACCGTTTTTATTTTAGGGTGATGCTTTATTTTGGAGGCAAAAGCGGCGTGAGATGTTTGAATGCGCTGCATGTTAGCCGCCATAGCCGGTTCCAGGAAAAGATCCAGGCTGGCCAGTGCAGAGGCTATGGCCACCGGATTGGCAGTAAAGGAATGCCCATGGAAAAGGGTTTTCAATTTATCCTCAGATAAAAAAGCATCATAGATCTGCTGGGTGCAGGTGGTTAAACCCAATGCCATAGTACCTCCTGTAAGTCCTTTGGAGAAACACATAATATCCGGCTGAACCTGCACATGATCGCACGCAAAACGCTTGCCTGTGCGACCAAAACCGGTAAATACTTCATCATCAATCATCAGCACATTTTCCTGTTTGCAATGGGCCATCAGTTGGTTCAGGTATTCGGCCTCGTACATGATCATCCCGGCAGATCCTTGTATCAGGGGCTCGAAGATAAAGCAAGCCAGTTCAGATTTGAGATTTGAGATTTGAGATTTGAGATCTTCTATGTTATCCTTGTTCGGGATATCGATAAATTCTACTTCAAACAGCAGGCTGTCAAATGCTGCGGTGAACGCGCTGCGGCCACTTACAGCCATGGCCCCAAAGGTGTCGCCGTGGTAGGCATTTTTGAAAGCCATTATTTTGGTACGCTGATCGCCTTTGTTGAGCCAATATTGCAGACACATTTTGATAGCCACCTCAATAGCGGTAGAACCGTTATCTGAGTAAAATGCTTTTTGCTGGTTATCAGGTAAAATAGCGAGTAACCTCTCGGCCAACTCAACGGCTCCTTCATGGGTAAAGCCTGCAAATATTACATGCTCCAGTTTATGTAGTTGCTCGGATACTTTTTTAGCGATATAAGGGTGTGCATGCCCGTGGATATTTACCCACCAGGACGATACCGCGTCGATATATTTTTTGCCTTGTTCATCAAATAAACCGGCCCCCTCTCCGCGTACAATGCCTATCGGCGGTGCAGCGGTTTTCATTTGGGTATAGGGATGCCATATTACTTTAAGGTCGCGTTCGGTAAGGTTCATAGTTCGTTCTGTAAAAGTTCAACCACACGTTTATCTGTCGGAAATTCAAAGTCGGCTACACTCAATGCAGTAATCGGCAGCCACCTGAAAGCTTGCAACACTTCTCCATCTCCGTCAAAATCAAAGGCAACAGTTTTTATATTAAGATTAACCGGCGTAGTATTTTTCACCATATAGTATACACTGATAATTTGCGAATTATTAAAGGCCGATTTTACGGCAAAATCCGTTGTATAAAAATGACTAACAATTTCTATCTCCAGATTGCACTCTTCCATAAATTCGCGTTTAAGCCCCTCAATCAGACCCTCGCCAAGCTCAAGACCGCCACCCGGGAACTTTGAAAAACGCATGCCATACTCCTGTTCATCACTAATCAGTAACTCGTCATTATCATTAAGCAGCAGGCCATACACCCTTACATTAAAGTATTCCATTATTCAAAGTGTTTTTTGTTGCGTACTACCTTATCCATCGTCCAGGCAATGGTTTCTGTTTGCGGTTCGGAGCGGATGGGGCAATCGGGCATGCTGCAATAGTGGCAGCAATCGGGTACGCAGGGATCCGAGTGAATAAACAATTCGGTTTTGATGCCTACCTCTTTGTTGATCAGTTTATCAACCAACGATACTTCGGCATGGGCTTTATTCAGGTCGAAGTAACTGGGTAGGGTCATATGGCAATCGATATGCAGTTCGTTACCATACTTCTGGGCACGCAGGTTGTGTACATCTATCCAAGACTCACGGCGTTTCTCGCTCAGTACATTAATAATATCCGTTACTACCTGAAAATCGGCTTCGTCCATTAAACCCGCAACCGATTTACGGATGAGTTTATAAGCACTATATATAATATACAATGCTACCAATATGGATAAACCACTATCGAGCCATTCAATGCCGGTAAACCTGATGAGCAATAAACCGGCTACCAGGCCAATGCTGGTTACCATATCGGCAATCAGGTGACGGCCGTCGGCATCCAGGGTGATGGAGCGTAATGCCTTACCCCTTTGGATCATATAGTAGCCCAGCGCACCGTTCACAAGTCCGGTTACGCCGATAATAGCAGCACCCGTAAGCAAATCGTGAATGGCGTTGGGATAAAATAAACTATAAACAGATTTAACGATAATGATAACACCGGCAATACCGATCAACGAGCCTTCAATAAAAACGGAGAAGAACTCCACTTTGCCGTGTCCGTAAGGATGATTTTCATCCCTGGGTTGTGATGAAAGATAGATGCTAAAAAAGGCGAAAGCGCTGGCAATTACGTTTACAATGCTTTCGGCGGCATCGGTCAGTACAAAATTGGACGCTGTTAAAAAATATGCTCCAAACTTCGCCAGCATGAGCACAATGCCCGTAATCAGCGAAATTAATATGATTCTTTTTTGCTCTTTCAAGGCATTCTTTATTAAGCGACAAATTTATAAATAACAAGCGTAAGTAGCAGTAAAGTTATTTTCTATATTTGCCGCGATAACATAATTTATATGAGCGCATTAAGTACCCGGATCAATAACTTGTCCGAATCTGCAACAATTAAGATGGCCAAATTAGGCCGTGAACTTGCCGCTAAAGGTGTCGACGTGATCAGCCTTAGCTTTGGCGAACCTGACTTTCATACCCCTGAGCACATCAAGGAGGCAGCGAAGCAGGCCATGGATAAAAACTTTACCTACTACACCCCGGTATCCGGTTATCCGGACCTGCGCAAGGCTGTAGTTGCCAAGCTGAAGAACGAGAACAACCTTGATTATGATTTCAGCCAGATTGTGGTATCAACCGGTGCCAAGCAGGCTATTGCCAACGCTGTATTGTGTTTGGTAAACCCAGGCGAAGAGGTGATTATCCCTACTCCATATTGGGTATCATACTCAGAAGTAGTAAAACTGGCCGAAGGTAAAAGCGTATTCATTAATACTACTGTTGAACAAAACTTTAAAATAACACCAGAACAACTGGAAGCGGCTATTACGCCAAAAACCAAGCTGTTCATGTTCTCCTCACCTTGTAACCCTACAGGTAGTGTTTACAGCAAAGAGGAACTGGAGGGATTAGCTAAAGTATTTGAAAAACATCCGAATGTATATATCCTGAGCGATGAGATCTACGAGCACATCAACTTTATTGATAAACATGAGTCGATAGCCCAGTTTGATTATATTAAAGACCGTGTAGTGATCATCAACGGATGGTCAAAAGCTTTCGCTATGACCGGTTGGAGAATTGGCTATACTGCTTCAAATTCTGAAATTGCTGCTGCCTGTGATAAAATGCAGGGTCAGATCACTTCAGGAACCTGCTCCATCACCCAGCGTGCCGGTGTGGCAGCTTATGAAGGTGGGTTAGAAAGCGTACTGGAGATGCGTGCTGCATTCAAAAAACGCCGGGACATTGTTTATAAATTATTGAGTGAAGTAGAAGGCGTTAAAGTTAACCTGCCCGATGGCGCGTTTTACTTTTTCCCGAACGTTACTTCTTTCTTTGGCAAAAGCTATAATGGCCGTACCATTAAAGATGCCGACGATCTGAGTATTTACCTGTTGGAAGAAGGTCATGTAGCCACCGTAGGCGGCGACTCTTTCGGTGATCCTTCATCTATCCGCATCTCTTACGCCGCTGCTGAAGATAAACTGATTGAAGCTGTACGCAGGATCAAAGAAGCACTTGGTAAATTAGTATAGCTATAAAATTTGTCATCCTGAGCGCAGCGAAGGATCTATTCTGCGATATGAATAGTTCAATAATTAGATTCTTCACTACGTTCAGAATGACAAAAAGTACAACAAAAAAAGCCCCTCAGCAAAACGCTGAGGGGCTTTTTAATTTATGGTCCTGTAAAATTACAGACCAAATCCGTAAGCTATACGTAAACCAACGGTACCATAGTTATTGCTTTGGCCCGAGTAGTTTTCATAACGTACACCTACATCCCATGATTTAGAGGCATACCCTATACCTGGAGAAAGAATAAGTTTGGTATTTTTTGAACCATCGGCGTTTGCATAAAAGTCTTTGGTTTCAAAACCAGCACCCACTTCTGCACCAAAATATAAGTTATCAGTAAAAAATGCTTTGATACCAGCCTTAACCGGCACCATACCTAAAGATGGATATTTAGCATCTGTACCATCTCCAATTTTTTTACCAAAGAAATTATAGTAACCAGAAGTAAGTGTTAATGCCAGGTTATTGGCTATTCCGTATTGTAAACGCGCTGTACCGCCTATACCAATGTTTGAGATATTATGCAGGTTACCTGTTGGTAATAAACCTTCAACACCTACTCCAAAACGCAATGCGTCTTTTGGTACCGACTGGGCTTTTACATTTGTTCCGATAAATATAGCTAAGGCAGTAAACGCTCCGGCTATAATTTTTGTCATTGTTTTCATAATTGTGCTTTTTAGTATACTCTACAATATTTATTGTATTAACACCTCCTTAACAAATACTTTGCCATTATAGCAATCTGTTATAGTTTTAACATTGTTAAAATCATAGCAGCTCAACTACACACGCTATTAAGTATTGATTATCAACACATTCATCTCCCAACTATTCTACCAAAACAAACAGTTACAAACCTTAATTACAGGTTAAATTTTAACACAAGAAGGTGTATTCCTTAATAGATTTATGTCGGCATACGATGAATTTTTGTTCTGTTTTGCCTAATATTTACACGAGAAGTGATCGCAAATTGTCTGAAACAAAAAAGGAGAGATATTACTACCTCTCCTTTTTTGTTTTTAATAGAACATATTAAACCTCGGGTTCGTGCCCTTTATGAGGATCATAATTTTTTTCAAGCTCGGCCAGTTTTTCTTTACCATAAGCAAATTTAGTAATGATATAGAATAACACCGGTACAATGAATATAGCTAAAGATGTAGCTGCAAGCATACCACCGAATACTGTCCAACCGATAGTTTGACGGGCTACCGCACCTGCACCACTTGCAAATAACAATGGCGCCACACCCAATATAAATGCCAACGAGGTCATGATGATTGGTCTTAACCTCAAACGCACAGCATCTAATGTAGCTTTTTCAAGCTCCATACCACTATCCACACGTTCTTTAGCAAATTCCACAATCAGGATGGCGTTCTTAGCTGCCAAACCAATCAGGGTTATCAAACCTATCTGCGCATAAACGTTATTATCAAGCTTGGCGTGGAACGACAGGAATAAAATAGCCCCGAATGCCCCCAGCGGTACGGCAAGCAATACCGAGAACGGCACCGACCAGCTCTCATACAAAGCAGCCAGGAACAGGAATACGAAACCAATTGACAACATAAAGATGTAAATGGTTTTTGATCCCGATAGTTTTTCCTCACGGCTCAAACCAGAAAACTCGTAGCCATAACCTTGAGGTAAAGTTTTGGCGGCAACCTCTTCCAGGGCGTTCAGTGCATCACCGCTACTGTAACCCGGTGCAGAGTTACCGTCTATCTCCGCCGAACGGAACAGGTTATAGTGCGATATCAACGGAGCATTTTCAATTACTTTATACGTTGTTAAAGTACTTAAAGGCACCATAGTACCTGCCTGGTTACGCACAAAGTACTGACCTATGTTCTGGATATTTGTACGATAATTGGTATCGGCCTGTGCCAGCACACGGAATGTACGGCCGTACAAGGTTAAATCATTAATATAAGTACTACCCATATAGGTTTGCAGTGCCGCGTTCACATCAGACAGGGCTACACCCAATCTTTTAGTTTTTTCCCTGTCAATAGTGAGCTGATAAGCTGGCGTGCGGGCGGTGAAGAAGGAGAACGCTTTGGATATTTCCTTTCGCTTACCTACTTCAGCAATAAAGCCACGCATTACGTTTTCAAAATTCTTGATATCTCCACCTGCCTGTTTCTCTTCTAATATAAAAGAGAAACCTGCGGTATTACCCAAACCAGGTATTGCCGGCGGCGGAATTACAACCACACTAGCCTCTTTAAACCGCGACAAACGTTTTTGCAACATACCTACCAACGGAAATATGCTATGCTGTTCGCCTTTACGCTGATCCCATGGCTTTAGCTGCACAAATATGGTTGCACTGTTTGATTTGGTTGCGAAAGTTACCGCATTCAAACCACCCAACGCCGCGTAGTGTCCTATCTCAGGGATACTATCCAGGGTGCGCATCATATCATGCAGTACTTGTACAGTACGCTGCGTTGATGATGCTTCCGGAAGATCATAAGTGATATAAATACGGCCATCATCCTCTGTAGGGATAAAGCCGCTTGGCTTGCCTCTAAATAGCAGGATAGTACCTATAATAATACACACCAATATAATAATAATGAATTTAGAGTTTTTGATACTTTTATCAACACCATTACGGTATCTGCCCGTTACCCGATCAAACCATGCATTGAATTTAAAGAAGAACTTATCAAGGCCTTTTGATTCCTGGTCTAGTTTACGGGGTTTCAATATCAATGTACAAAGGGCCGGAGTTAATGAAAGCGCCACAAAAGCCGATATCAATACCGATATCGCAATGGTGATAGCAAACTGTTGATACAAGCGCCCCACAATACCCGGCACAAAACCTACCGGCACAAACACCGCCGCCAATATCAAGGCAATGGCTATAACCGGCGCGGATATATCACGCATGGCATGTGTAGTAGCGTCCTTGGGTGACATGCCCTCCTCATCCATATAATGCTGCACCGATTCCACCACCACAATGGCGTCATCCACCACAATACCAATGGCCAGTACGAAACCAAACAATGTCAATGTATTGATAGTGAAACCAAGTGGTATAAAGAAGATGAATGTACCGATGATAGACACAGGAATGGCCAATACCGGGATAAGCGTAGTACGCCAGCTTTGTAAAAACAGGAATACCACCACAATAACCAGCACCAGCGCTATCACCAGCGTTTCGATTACTTCCTGTACGGATACCTTTACAACCGTTATTGATTCAAAAGGTACTACATAATCCACATCGGCAGGGAATGATTTTTTGAGTTCCTCCATGGTGGAGTATACATTATCTGCCGTTTGGATAGCGTTACTACCTGGTGCCTGGTAAACCAACAGGTAAGAAGCTCGCTTACCGTCAACAAAGGAATTACCGGCATAGTTAAACTTACCCAGCTCCACACGGGCCACATCTTTCAGGTGCACAATAGCACCGTTATTCGGTTGTGTACGTACAATGATATTTTCAAACTCGGCCTGGCTTGTTAAACGCCCCTTAACCAAAACCGTATACTCAAATGGCTGTCCGTTTTCCTGCGGGGTTGAACCTACCGAACCGGCAGCAACCTGCGCGTTTTGTTCAGCAAGGGCACTGGTAACGTCACCGGCGGTCATGCCTAAGGCGGCCATCTTATCCGGTTTAAGCCAAATACGCATACTAAAGTCATCGGCACGTGTAAACACGTCGCCCACACCTTTGGCCCGTAAAAGCGCATCCCGAACAAAAACGTTGGTGTAGTTATCTAAAAAGGTAACATTATGCGAGCCTTTGGGAGCATACATAGCTACCAGCATCAAAATACTGGGATTACGTTTACGTACAGTTAAACCCAAACGCTGTACCTCTTGCGGCAATGTTGGGGTAGCAATACCCACACGGTTTTGCACGTCAAGAGCGGCTATATTAATATCGGTACCCACCTCAAAGTTAACGGTCATGCTCATGGCACCGTTACTGGTACTGTTACTTTGCAGGTAGGTCATGCCTGGCGTACCGTTCACCTGTACTTCAACAGGTGTAGCCACGGTTTGCTCTACGGTTAACGCGTCGGCGCCGGTATAAGTACCGGTAATGTTTACGGTTGGAGGTGTAATTTCCGGATACTGGCCTATGGCCAGGCTACCTATTGCCAGGATACCAACAATTACTATCACTAAGGATATAACTATAGCGGTAACTGGTCTTCGTATAAAGGTATCTGCTATCATTCTTGTTGTCTTTTATAAAAATACCGGTTACTTTCCTTGTTGTTTTCCCTGTGCTGGTGCTCCCTGACCCGGGGCAGGCGCTTTAGACGGATCGCCCAATACAATTTTGCCACCATCGCGTAAACGCTGGAAACCCTCAGTAACCACTTTATCACCAGGCTCAATACCACTCATGATCACTACATCGGTACCCACACGCGGACCTAAAAGAACTTTATGTTGTTTGGCAATGAGCGCCTCTACCTTTTCGTTATTTTTAGTAGTATCTACAAAAGATGTGTCCTTACTTACAAATACAAAAAACTCACCCATTTGCTCGGTAATGGCTTTATAAGGAATCTGTACCCTATCACCAGATTGATTGTTAAGTACTTTAAGCACACAGCTCATACCATCTTTTAATATACCATCTTCATTTGGAAACTGGATCCTTACTTTAATGGTACCGGTTTGATTATTAACACCACGGTCAATAGCCAAAACCTTACCTGGTTTATTATAGGTGGTTACGCCATCAGACATCTGCAGCTTAAAAGTGGTATCACTACTAGCTTGTTGTAATTTATAAAAACGTTGAATATCCTGTTCGTTCACCACTACATCAACTCCCATTGGATGTTCGGCAGATATGGTGTTCAATAAGGTAGAACCTGCTGTTACCTGCGAACCCAGCCTTACCTGTGATATACCAATACGACCGGTAAATGGCGCCGTAATAGTAGCATAAGAAAGATCGGTACGTGCTGATGCTAAAGCCGCTTTAGCCACAGCGACGTCAGCCTTGCTTGTTTCAAAAGCTGCAGAAGCCTGATCAACAGTTTGGCGGGCGATCGCATCGTTCTTCAACAGCATATTATAACGGTCGATATCTTTTTGTGCTTTAACCAGGTTGGCTTGTGCACTCAATACATTAGCTTCTGCCTGTTGGTAAGCCGCTACGTATTTACGTTTATCAATTTCATATAATACCTTCCCCTTCTGCACCACATCACCTTCTTTAAAAAATATGCCGGTTACAAAACCAGGCACCTGACTTCTGAGCTCGGTGGTATTCACAGAAACAACCGTACCCTGGAACTGATCATAATAAATAGCCTCAGCCTTTTTAGCTTCGGTTAAATTCACAGGAGTTGGTGGTAGTGGGGCATTTTGTTGTCCGCTTTTACCTTTGCAAGAAGCTAAAGCCAATAAGGCCGCAGGGGCTAACCAGTATATATATCTGTTTTTCATCGTAGTGATTATTCGTTGGTTCTTTGTTTTTTAGCGGTACTCATGAGTGCTCCGCAGTTATTCGTTGGTTCTTTGTTTTTTAGCGGTACTCATGAGTGCTCCGCAGTTATTCGTTGGTTCTTTGTTTTTTAGCGGTACTCATGAGTGCTCCGCAGTTATTCGTTGGTTGTTAGTTTTTTTAAGGTGATCCTATCTTTTAATTATTCAACATTCAATGTTCCCAAAGCTTTTTGCAGATCTATTTTGCTCGATAACAATTGGAACAAAGCGTTATAATAGTTTAACTCTGCAGTTCGCAGGTCTGATTGAGATACAATAACATCAAGATAAGTTTTAACACCTTCGCGATACTGCAGGCTTACTACTTTATATACATCTTTAGCCAGGTCAACATTCTGCCTGATCAGCTGGTAACTGGTGTAATTGCTCTTGTAATTGGCTAATGCCTGCACGTACTCGGTATTGATAGTGTTTTTACTGTTTTCCAGATCAAGATCGGTACGTTCAACCTGCAATTTTGCCTTGCTCAGATTTTGCAGGCGCTTTGTCCCCAGGAAAATAGGAAGGTTTAAAGTAAGACCGGCATAACTTGTTGGATACGCCTGCTTATACAGATCGGAAAAATCATGACTAAAATAAGCCCGGTTATAGCTACCTATAGCTGATAAGGATGGTAAAAATCCATATCTGTAGTAATTCACATTAATATTTTGCAGCACTTTATTGGTTTGCAGCAAACGGTATTCAATACGATTGTTTACATCTAACTGTTGATTGGTGTCAATCACGGCCGCCTGTTCATAACGCGTTGAATCATAAGACAGCGCCAGGTCTTTTGATCCGCCGATGCCCATGATCTGTTTTAAATAGGCCGTTTTACTTTTGATAGCCTCTTCGGTTTGTTTGCGTGTGGCCAACGAATTGTTAAGCGATATGGTGGCCTGTTTATAATCTGTTTTGTCAGATACCCCAGCCTGATACCTGTTATAGGCATCTTTCAGGCTCCTTTGCAAGCGGGTGATATCCTCGTTGGTGATGTTCAACTGTTTTTGGGAAAGCAATACATCAAAAAATGCTTTGCTTACATCAGAAACTACATTGATCTGACTGCTGAGGGTATTTTGTTTATAATATTGACGGGAATATTTAGCTGTTTTGGCTGCCAGCAATACATCATTATTATAAATAACCTGATTTAACTGTAACCCCAGTGTAGAAAGGTTTCGGATACCCGAACTGCCCGGAAAGTTGGCACCAGATGCCCCGGACTGCGGAGTACCCTGGAAATAATAGTTATATATACCTGTACCGGTAACTTGTGGTAACCAGGCCGAAAGTCCGATCCTGATGTCTTTTTCGTTAATTTGCTCATCAATAGAAGCCTGGCGTACAGCAGGTTGGTTTCGCAAGGCGAATTCGACACATTGTTTTAAGGAAACAGGACCGTTAATACTATCAGCAACAGTTTGTGACCAGGTCGTTGAATGTAAAATTAATGTTAAGGCGATTGTGATAAAAAATACTAGATACTTATTTTTTTTCATAGGGTGGCTATAGGTGACGTTCATTGTTCGCAAAAAGAACAAAAATTTAATCATTCAGTTTTTGTCTATTTGCACAGGGGAAGTGCGAATATGTGATTAATATTACTAAATTAAAATCAAGAACAAGAATTTTACGTGAAATTTATAAAAACATGCCAAAATCATACGTTTTTGGGCTTTTTACAAAAAAATGAAAAATTGTGGTGCGAAATAAATAAAAAAATTAATTAATTTGCCGTGATATAATTTGGAATGCTTCCTGTTGTTTTGAGATCAGAATAAGCATTTTTTTAAAAAATTACATTTACCATATAGGTTATATGCTTATTCATGGTATTTTTACACAAAATTTAAGCAGGGTTAATACATGGTTAAAAAACTACATGGGAAAATCGCCGAGTTCCAGGTTGCAAATATGCTCCGGGAGAAGGGATTGTATCCTTATTTCAGGCCTATTGAGTCTGCTCAGGACACTGAAGTAATAATAGATAACAAAAGGGTGTTAATGTTTGGTTCCAATTCCTACTTAGGGCTAACCAATCACCCAAAGATTAAAGAAGCTTCGAAGAAGGCAATTGACAAATACGGCACAGGCTGTGCCGGCTCACGTTTTTTGAATGGTACACTTGATATTCATATCGAGTTAGAGAACAGGCTTGCCAACTATGTTGGTAAAGAAGCCACCGTTTTGCTCAGCACTGGTTACCAGGTTAATCTGGGTGTGCTTTCCTGCATTACAGGCCGTAATGATTATATTATATTAGATGAATATGATCATGCTTCTATCATTGACGGTAGCAGATTATCATTTTCAAAAGTGATCAAATACGCCCATAATGATATGGACGATCTTCAGCGTAAATTGAGCATACTGCCCGAAGAGGCGGTGAAGGTTATCGCTGTTGATGGTATATTCAGTATGGAGGGCGACATTGTTAAATTGCCGGAGATAGTTAAACTGGCAGACGAGTTTGGCGCCAACATTATGGTTGACGACGCGCACAGTTTAGGTGTTATTGGCCATAAAGGTGCCGGTACTGCATCTCACTTTAACCTTACCGAAGATGTTGACCTCATCATGGGTACATTCAGCAAATCGCTGGCATCATTAGGCGGTTTTATTGCTGCTGATAAAGATACTATTGATTATATCAAACATCGTGCACGTTCATTAATGTTTAGTGCCAGCATGCCTCCGGGTTCAGTTGCCAGTGTAATTGCGGCTTTGGATATCATTGAATCTGAGCCTGAGCGTATCCAAAAACTTTGGGACAATACCAATTACGCGCAAAAACTTTTACTGGAAGAAGGTTTTGATCTTGGCCCTACAGAAAGCCCGATATTACCTATCTATGTACGTGATAACGAAAAAACCTTCCTGGTAACCAAATATCTGCAAGCAGCAGGCGTATTTGTTAACCCGGTGGTTTCGCCAGCTGTACCTTCAGATTCATCATTACTGCGTTTTTCATTAATGGCTACCCATACCTTTGCTCAAATTGACGAAGCCGTTGAAAAACTTTCAAAAGCATTTAAAGAAGTTGGTGTATCTGCAGCTTCTGTTAAAGAAAATATCTAAATAAACAAAAACGTCCGTGTGCTCATAGCTTTTTTATCAAAACAAGCTTCTGCACACGGGCGTTTCATATTTTATGCCTTACACAACAATTTTATAAATACCACTCATGATAAAAATTGTAACTGTTAATTCGAAAAAAGAATTAGCTTCATTTATTGATTTTCCACATGATTTGTATCAGGACGATCCAAACTACGTCCCGGAATTGTTCATAGCTCAGCGCGACTTATTAACCATACACCCTTTTCATAAGCATAATCAGGTACAAACCTTTTTAGCTTATGATGGTGATAAGATTGTGGGTCGCATTGCAGCTATACTCAATAATGCACACAATAAGTTCAATAGTACCAACGATGGTTTTTTTGGCTTTTTTGATTGCATTAATAACAAAGAGGTAGCAACAACACTTTTTAATACCGTTACCGATTGGCTTAAACAAAAAGGAGTAACCGAAAAATTGATAGGCCCTGTTAATTTTTCAACCAACGAACCCTGCGGTTTATTAATAGAAGGCTTTGACAGTCCGCCGTTTTTGATGCAAACCTATAATGCTCCCTACTATACTGATTTGATAGACGGGTTTGGTTTTACTAAAAATGCCGATTTGATTGCCTGGCACTGGGACGATAAAAGTTACGACGATAAATCAGTACGTTTATTAAACGCGTTAGAAGAGCGTTTAAAGCGCAGTAATATCGTAATCCGTACATTAAACATGAAAAAGTTTAAAGAGGAAGCTGTAAAACTACGTGAAGTTTATAACTCGGCCTGGGATCATAACGAAGGATTTGTTCCTTTAAGTGATGATGAATATGATTACCTAGCAAAGGATCTTAAACTAATACTCGATCCGGATTTTGTGCTGGTTGCTGAACAGGAAGGAAAAATAGTTGCCTTTGGGTTGGCTCTGCCCAATTACAACGAAATATTTAAGAAAATTAAACGCGGCCGTTTGTTGCCAACAGGCATTTTCAAATTGCTCTTTGGCCGAAAGAAAATACAGAGTTTGCGCATATACGCGCTCGGCGTTATTGAGGGCTATCGTAAAATGGGGATTGAAGCCTGTTTATATGGTACCATTATCAAAGAATACAAACGCAAAGGCATGAAACAGGCCGAAGCCGGCTGGACCCTGGAGCACAACGATATGGTGAACCGTGCCATAGAAGCTATAAATGGCAACCCGTATAAAAAATACAGGCTATACGAAAAGGCCATATGAAACAACGGGTTTTAATAACCGGTGCAAGTGGTTTTGTTGGATATCACTTAATTGAGGAAGCGTTACAAAATGATTTGGAGGTTTATGCAGCAGTGCGCAAAACCAGTAATATTGATCACCTAAAACACTTTCCTATCAGTTATGTACAGCTCAGTTATAAAGACATTTCTACGCTAAAACAGCAGCTTACCGATATTAAGCCCGATTACATCATTCATGCAGCTGGCGTTACCTCTGCCCGCTCGCAAGCCGAATACAATCATATCAACGCTACTTATACACACCACCTGGCAACGGCAGCAGCCGATGTTTGTACTGGCTTACAAAAGTTTGTGTTGATAGGTAGTTTGGCTGCCATTGGTCCGCTTAATACATTAACCGGCATCATAACCGAAACCACTCCCCCCGCCCCGGTAACGGCTTACGGTCGCAGCAAATTATTGGCCGAGGAACAGTTAAGAACTGTTGAAAATTTAAATTATACTGTACTACGCCCTACCGCAGTTTACGGACCAAGGGATACTGGTATATTTATTTTTTTTAAACAAGTAGTAAAGGGACTTGAACCCTATATTGGCAAAGCCCAGCAAAAGCTAAGTTTTATCTACGTAAAAGATGTAGCTAAGGCCGCCATAAAAGCCTTATATGGTGGTAATCATCAAACCTATAACCTGAGCGACGGGAACTTTTATGACAAATACGAGTTAGGCAACCTGACCAAAGAGATTTTGCGTATAACTACCTTTAAATTTCATTTGCCTGTAAATTTTGTAAAAATAATAGCAGCCATATCAGAAAAAGTAAGTTCTTTGAGAAATAAAGCAGCCGTAGTGAATATCGAAAAGATAGATGAGCTTATGGCCGTAAACTGGTATTGCGACAACGAAAGTGCAAAATCAGATCTGGGTTTTTATCCGGCTTATAATCTAAAAACGGGTTTAACCGAAACACTAACCTGGTATAAAGCCAACAAGTGGCTTTGATATCAACAATTAAATAATTTATTAACAATGAATGTAAAAATTCCGTTGTTTTTATACTATAACTTAAACGTTTAAGTTATTTTTAGATATGGAAGATATAAAAGAATAATTAACATCTTTTGGTGTTACTTAAACGTTTAAGTAACACCAAAAACAATAAAAAAAGAGTAAAAACCAGGGAATTAAGCTAATCATGCCTTACCCTACTAATTAATAATAAATAAGTCAATGAAAATGAAAATTTCACCCGCCGAAGGCAAACTGGGTATCCTTATCCCAGGTTTAGGAGCTGTGGCCACTACACTGATTGCCGGTGTTGAAGCAGTAAAAAAAGGTATCTCACAACCCATAGGTTCACTTACCCAAATGGGCCATATTCGTTTAGGTAAAAGAACGGAGAACCGTAATCCTAAAATCAAAGATTTTGTACCATTGGCCAATCTGGGAGATGTAGTTTTTGGCGGATGGGATGTTTATGAAGATAACGTTTATGAAGCTGCAGCAAATGCCAAAGTTCTGGAGCTGGGATTACTAAACTCTGTAAAATCTGAGTTGGAATCCATTAAACCAATGAAAGCGGCATTTGATAAAAACTACGCTAAAAATCTGAACGGCACACACGTAAAACAAGGTACCCGTTATGAACTCGCTCAACAGGTTATGGAAGATATCAAAAACTTCAAAGAGCAAAACGGGCTGGACAGAGTTGTTCTGGTTTGGTGTGGTTCTACCGAAATTTATTATGAGGCATCAGCTATACACCAAACACTGGCTGCTTTTGAGCAAGCTTTGCTTGACGATGATAAATTGATTGCGCCGAGTATGATCTATGCATACGCGGCTTTAAAACTAGGTGTACCATTTGCTAATGGAGCTCCTAACCTAACAGTTGATATCCCCGCGTTAATTGAACTTTCAAAAGAAACTCAAACCCCAATTGCCGGTAAAGATTTCAAAACCGGACAAACTTTAATGAAAACTATCCTGGCTCCTGGCCTGGCTGCACGTTCATTGGGCGTACACGGTTGGTTTTCCACCAATATATTAGGTAACCGCGATGGTTTGGTACTGGATGATCCGGATAACTTTAAAACCAAAGAGGTATCTAAATTAGGTGTTCTGGAAGATATTTTTAAACCTGAAGAAAACAAGGAGCTTTACGGCGAGATCTATCACAAAATCCGTATTAACTACTACCCTCCGCACGGTGATAACAAAGAAAGCTGGGATAATATTGATATTTTTGGTTGGTTAGGTTACAAAATGCAAATCAAGATTAACTTCCTTTGCCGCGATTCTATCCTGGCTGCCCCTATCGCCCTTGACCTCGCTTTATTCTGTGATCTGGCAAAAAGAGCCAATATGAGCGGTATCCAGGAATGGTTGTCGTTTTATCTGAAATCGCCTCAAACAGCCGAAGGCCTTCGTCCGGAGAACGATATATTTAAACAGCTCATCAAGCTAGAAAACACTTTGCGTTACATGATGGGTGAAGATCTCATAACTCATCTGGGTTTAGATTATTATGAAGAGGCTTACGCCGAAGCATAAAACCAGCTAAACAAATTCCTATATAACCGGTTGTTTTACGGCCAAAGCTGTATACAACTGGTTATTTTTTTGCTTATAATTGTCGCAGGTTAACTGATCATTTATCTCTAATACATAAAGCTCTGATTTATTGATTATGTAAATATTTGTTCGCAGGTTGTTAAACTTTGTTAAATCTGATAACAAAAACACCTGATGGTTTCAAAGCAATTTAAAATTCAATACTTTAGGTAAAGTATAAAGCAAACAGTTCATCAACAGTTCATAATATATAAGGCATAGTGCCGTTTTCAGTGTAATATAATTTAAGGGTAATATTTAACAGATAAACGTGGTTTAAACGCTTTCCGCAGGGAATATTTGACTTTTTGACCACATTAGTCTGTAATAAATTTTTCTACCTTTGAAGCGCAATTACAAGCTAATGGGATAGCTACGCCAATGCAAAATAAGCTTTTGGTAAACTATTTCTGCCGTTATACAGGAGGTAAAGAAATATCGGTTTAATTGATATTAGTTACGACGATTTGTGCTTTTAAATAATAATTAGCTGTTCGCATCACCATAAATGACGCAAATAGTTTGTCACAGATAATAAGGGGGATTGGAGATAAAACAAAGAGTTTGTATTTGCATAATTGCATAAAGTACATGGATTTTAAAAATTTTTATAAAAGTTTATTTCTTTTAATACTCTTTTTTTCTGCTTCATCATTATTTGCGCAAACTACTGTTATAACCGGTACGGTTACAGATGCCAGTAATAAACAAACACTCCCCTATGTTGTGGTTTCGTTTACAGGCACTACAACCGGTGTAGCAACCGATAATAATGGTAAATACCGACTTTCGACCACAAACGCTACACTTAAGCAAATAAAAATTTCCTTTTTAGGTTATAAAGATGCTTTTTTACCTGTGGAGCCGGGCAAAGAGCAGGTCATCAATGTAAAGCTTTTTCCTTCGGCCAAGCAATTGAACGAAGTGGTTATCAAATCGGGAAAAAAACCTAAATATCGTAACAAAGATAATCCTGCTGTAGAGTTGATACGCAAGGTTATTGAAAACAAACCTAAAAACCGCCCCGAGGCTTATGACTACGTAGAATACCGCGAATATGATAAAATGATGTTCGGGTTCATCAACGTATCAGCAGCATTTTCAGACAGGAAGTTCTTCAAAAAATATAAATTCATCATCGATAACCGGGACAGTACCATCTTACCTGGAAAATCAATATTGCCGGTTTATCTCGATGAAAAATTATCACAGAATTACTACCGCAAAAACCCCGAAAAGAAACGCGAAGTTATTTTGGGCCAACGTGGTGTAAACTTCGGTCCGGCAGTTGATAATGAAGGTGTTAAACAATATTTTAAGCACCTATACAACAACGTTGATATTTATGGCAATGATATATTCTTGATCACCAGTCAGTTTTTAAGTCCGATATCCAATAACTCGCCAAATTATTACAAGTTTTTCATTACCGATACCATTACCGATGCCAAGAACCAGAAATTGGTTGAGTTAAGCTTTACTCCCCGAAACGATAACGACGTACTTTTTGAAGGGATGATATATATTACCCTTGATGGTAATTATGCGGTACAAAAAGCGGTATTGAAGATTAACAAACACATTAACATCAACTTTATACGTTCGATGGAGGTTGACCTGGATTTTGAACAAAACCCCGACAACCGTTACCACCTGAGCCGGAGCAATACCATAGCCGAGTTTGGCGCCACCAAAAAAGAGGGTAAAAGCGGATTGCTGGGTATGCGAACCATTACGTACGGAAATTATGTGGTGAATCATCCCCTACCTGATACGGCTTATACAAAACAATCAGAAGAATCGGCAGACGAAGCTAAAACCCGACCAGCCTCATTCTGGGAGCATAACCGCCTGGATACTTTAACAAAGGCAGAATCCAAAGTTTACAAGAATGTAGATAGCTTAAGGAACATGCCATCATATAAGCGTACGGTAGATATTGCTACTCTGTTGCTTGCAGGTTATAAAGGTTTTGGCAAATTTGAGATCGGCCCAGCCAATACCTTCTATAGCTTTAACCCGGTTGAAGGTTTACGCCTGCGGCTTGGTGGTCGTACCACGCCGGAGTTAAGCAAGCGCTATTACTTTGAAACCTACGCCGCTTATGGTTTTAAGGATAAGCAATGGAAATACTTTTTAAGTGCCACGTATTCGCTTAACAATAAGTCTATTTATAAATTCCCGCAAAATTACATCAGGGCAAGTTATCAGAAAGACACTAAAATACCGGGTGCAAACCTTCAGTTTGTACAGGAAGATAACTTTTTGCTATCCTTTAAACGGGGTACAAATGATAAATACCTGTATAATGATTTTTATCGCCTGGATTATGTGCACGAGCTGGAGAATCACTTATCCTTTGCAGGAGGCTTTAAAAACTGGAAACAGATGCCGGCCGGTTCATTATATTTCAACAATATTGTTGATGGACAGCCCAATGTGGTACACTCTTTAACCACTACCGAACTTACCGGAAGTATCCGCTGGGCGCCACATGAGGAGTTTTATCAGGGTAAAATTTACCGTGTACCAATTCCTAATCCTTATCCCGCTATTGAATTGGATTATGCCTCGGGTGTTAAAGGTTTGTTTAATGGGGAGTATAACTATCAGAAACTTGATTTCAGGATAGACAAACGTTTATATCTGTCGCAATTGGGTTATTCAGACTTGAATATCTCGGCTGGTAAAATATTCGGACAGGTACCGTTCCCGTTATTAACCATCCACCAGGCCAACCAGACTTATGCTTATGATATCGATTCTTATAACCTGATGAACTTTTTGGAGTTTGCCAGTGACAGATACGCAAGCTTCCGGATAGATCATCACTTTAGCGGTTTCTTTTTCAATAAAATACCGTTGCTGCGGAAATTAAAATGGCGTGAGACTTTTTCGGCAAAAGTATTGTACGGTGGCATCAGCGATAAAAACAATCCAAACATTCATCCGTCATTATACCAGTTACCGATTGATGCTAATGGCTTACCAATCACTTATGCCCTGGGTAAAACACCTTATGTGGAAGGTAGTGTTGGTGTCGAAAATATATTTAAATTTATACGGGTTGATTACGTAAGGCGATTTAATTATCTGGATCACCCCGATGTACCGCGTGATGGTATCCGTGTACGTGTTAAATTTGATTTTTAATTTTGTATAGCAAAATAATTACAAAGAAAATGGAACAGCAAACATCAATAAGAACAAACCTACAATTAGGTATTTACAAGGTTATTGATCCCTTTGTAAAAATTCTTATCAAAGTTGGGTTAACCCCAAATGCAGTTACTTCAATTGGTTTTGTACTAAATGTAGGCGTAGCCGCCATATTTATATTAGGCGCCGAAGAGGGTAACCGTGGCGATTTGAGTTATGTGGGCTGGGCCGGAGGTTTAATCTTGTTCGCAGGTTTGTTTGACATGCTCGACGGGCAGGTAGCCCGCCTGGGCAATATGAAATCAACCTTTGGCGCTTTGTATGATTCGGTGCTGGATCGTTACAGTGAGCTGATTATGTTCCTGGGTATCTGTTACTATCTGGTTGCCCATCATTATTTTGTGAGTTCTATTGCTGCCTTCATTGCCCTGATAGGTTCTATGATGGTTAGTTATGTTCGGGCTCGTGCCGAAGGCTTAGGCGTAGAGGTTAAAGGAGGCTTAATGCAAAGACCTGAGCGTGTGGTAACCATTGGTTTATGTGCAGCTTTAAGTGGTATAGTAGCGCAGTACATTGGCGGTAACTATAAATTATTTATACCCGGTATTAAGTTTCACGTTTTTGAAACCATATCCATATTCACCATTCCATTGGTAATATTGGCCGTGCTTACTAATATTACTGCGTTTAACAGGTTAAGAGAGGCTAAAAGAGCTTTAATTGAGGCTGAGAAAAACAACTAATCATTGAATTATCGGGTTACTGAATTAAAAAACGTTCAAGTGACTACGTTAGCGATTAGGTTAGTTAAAATCCAGAGAAATCACTAATTCAATAACTCAGTAATTCAATAATTAAAATATCATATCTTCGTAACCTTTAAATAAAGGTTTTACGAATTAGTAAATTCTTTATTAAAATTGAACCCGGTTAGGTTTTACTAACTTATATATTATTAAAAAGACAATAACAGGCAGAGAAATCGTCAAAATTTTAAAACCTGATATGCTATGAAAAAGAATTATGTCTCCAATTCTCAGGAGTCTGTGAGAATGTTTAAAAGTGACTTTTTAGAAGGTTTATCAAAGGTACATTACACCGTACCCCTATATATTTTTGTACCCGTTATTTTAGTATGTACTTATGAGGCTTTTTTTGAAGCAGGCCTTAGTTTTTTACTATATATCGGCCTGTTTTTAGCCGGATTATTTATCTGGACAATTGTTGAATACATTATGCACCGTTTTGTTTTCCATTACCAGCCAAACGAAAACTGGAAATGGGCACAAAGGCTGCATTTTATTATGCATGGCGTACATCATGATTACCCCAGCGATGCCAAACGATTAGTATTGCCACCTTCATTAAGCATCCCGTTGGCTACCGGCTTTTACTTTTTGTTTAAAGCTTTGTTACCTGTAAATTATATATTCGGTTTTTTCCCTGGTTTTATATTGGGTTATCTGTTTTATGACATATCGCACTATGCTATGCACCATTTTAACTTTAAAAGTGGCCTTTTCAAAAAAATAAAACAACACCACATGCTGCATCACTACCAGGATCCTGAAAAAGGCTACGGTGTGAGCTCGCCGTTATGGGACAAAATATTCCGTTCAGGTTTTCTAAAAAAATAAGAGTGGATAATACCGGGCAACATAGCGTAACAGTTAATCCAAAAAGCATACTTACTGTTTCTCTTCTTTCAATAGGCTATTTACTCATCTCTTACTTCCTTATTGGCTATAATTCTTCGGAGCTGGTATTGGTAGCCATATTTAACACGCTCTTTTATCTATCAGGAGTTACCCGCAAATTCATATTAGGCTTCAGCATATTCATTGTATACTGGATCATATTTGATTATATGAAGGCTTTCCCCAACTACCATTACACAGCCGTTCATATAGCCGATCTGTATAATTTCGAAAAACATATTTTCGGGATACATGACAATGGTAAACTACTAACGCCCAACGAATACTGGCGCATTCATGGCACCACGTTTATAGACGTAGTGACTGGTTTATTTTACCTGTGCTGGATACCCGTACCCTTAGGTTTTGCCGCCTTTTTATTCTTCAAAAATAAACGGCAGTTTTTGTATTTCTCTCTCACCTTTGTGCTGGTGAACCTGCTTGGCTTTGTAATTTATTATACATTTCCGGCGGCACCGCCGTGGTATGTTCAATATTATGGTTTCCATTTTACGCCGCTAACAGCTGGCAATGTTGCCGGTCTGGCTAAGTTTGATGCTTATTTTCATGCAGGTATTTTCAAATCCATTTATACCAAAGGCTCTAATGTGTTTGCAGCCATGCCATCACTCCACTCCTCTTACCCGGTTATTGTTTTGTATTATGGTATAAAAAACCGGTATAAAATTGCCAGTATTTTCTTTGCTATAGTTATGCTGGGTATTTGGTTTACTGCAGTTTATGCCAGTCACCATTACGTGCTGGATGTTTTGGCAGGTATTACTACTGCTACAGTAGGTATATCACTATTTAACCTTTTAATGAACAGGGTAAAATGGTTGCAGATGTCTATTAATAAATACGAACAGGTTATTTTATAAAATACTGTACTATTTACTATACCCTCTCCATTTTGCAAAAAGGTGATTTCTTTTGCCGCTTAATATTTAAGCATAAGCTCGATTACAAAAATATCCTTAAGGGATAAAAAGTTACAAATCACTCAATATCACACATATTTAGATTATCATACAGAAAACAGGCACGCTATTTGAAGGGATACATCAAAATTAACTGTTGATACGATAACCCTTACATGAAGAAACTGATTACCTGCCTTTTTATCCTCCTAGCCGGATTGCGATTATCAGCGCAGGCACATGATCTGGATAGCCTTAAACAACGACTGCAAGTCACCAAAGATTCGTTAAAGGGCCCTATATATGTGGAGATTGCCAATCAGTATCTATTAAAAAATGATACCATCAGCAGTCATCGCTTCAGATATTACAACCAGCTCGAAGCCTTAAATTATACCATGCTGGCCCTGCATAATTTCTCCAATTTATCTGACTCATTAGGTCTACGCACCTGTTATAATAATCTGGCAAAAATTTATCGTCAGCAATATAAATATGTGCAGGCCAAGTGGTTCATTTTACAATCAAACGCGATATCCCGTCAAAAAAAAGATGTACAAAATATCATTGCCTCATTAATTGAACTTTCGGCTATAAAGGCCGATATGAAAGATTACAAATGGGCCATGCATGATCTGAACGAGGCACTGGCGCTTTCCATCAAAAATAAAGACCCTAAAAACGAATCGGCTGTACAGGTAGGCTATGCTGGTTTATACCGGCAAATGAAAGATTTTGATAAAGCATCACTGGCTATAAAAAGGCACGAGGAGATTGATGATAGTCTGCATCAGGCTGAAATTGATCGTTTAGCACGCATCAACGCCCAGGATTCTCTCCGGATCAAAAAACAGGACTCGATCATCGTCAAAAAAAAAGTACTCGCCTCCAGCAAGAAAATGCCTACCGCCGGCAAGAAGAAGCCCTCCAAAACAAGCTCAATCAAACGCATAGCCTCGTTATAGTATTAATTATATCGCTTGCGCTGATTACGATAGCTGTGATCATTTATTCAAAATATCGCAAACGTGGTAAATGGCGGTTCCGCATAAGAAAACCACGATCATAACGTTGCTAATATCTCCCAGGTATTTAATTAAACCACTTATCGGGAAAATTGTCATACTGTGCAATATGAGGAAACCGATTGTTAAAACCATTTTTACTCTTGCTGCATTACTTACATTTTGCACGGCTCATGCACAAAGCAGGCAATTTAAAAATGAGTTTTTATACCGTATAAACTTAACAAGACAAAAAGGCTGTAATTGTGGGATAAAGTATTATGCTCCTGCTCCGCCTTTAACCTGGAACGATGATTTACAGGATGCTGCTGAAGGCCATGCCAAAGACATGGCCCGGCAAAACTATTTTGACCATACCAGCAAGGATGGCCGCAATATGGAAGATCGTATAGTTGCTGCCGGCTATAAATTTAAGGGGTATAAAAGCTTTGCCATTGGCGAAAACATAGCCGCCGGGCAACAAAGCATTGCAGAAGTAATGGATGGCTGGTTTAAAAGCGAAGGTCATTGTAAAAACCTCATGAATCCCGATTTTAGAGAAGTAGGCGTTGCCATGTACCGGAATTACTGGGTACAGGATTTTGGCGGGCGCCAGTCATTTTCGCCCGAACAACAAAAGCTCATCAAATCTGGCAAATACCGTATGGTGCAGCAACCAGCAACAGGCCATGATTAGATAGACGTGAGGATGTGCAAATTACAGTAGTGCAGACCATTGAATAGCTGTACCAATTTATGATGCATTGCTTGATTTTAGCAAGGCAATCCTAAAGTCAGCTTTTTAAAATTACCTAAATTCAAAGCACATTTACACATACTTTTGTTAATTTTGGAATTAATGCTACCCGCTACCAATCATACACTTGAAAAACTGGAAATGCTGCTTAAATCGGCTGGATACAAGGTGCGGTATGAGAAAGGCAATTTTAAAACGGGTTCCTGCCTGTTGCTCAGCAGTCGTATGGTAATTGTTAACCGTTTTTCGAACCTGGAAAGTAAAATATTGGCCATTGTTGAAATGTTACGTGAACTTGAGGTGGATTACAAACTGCTCGACGAAAAACAGGTTGCGTTTTTACAGGAAATCAAACAAACTAAACTGCAGCTGTGACCATAACATTTTTAGGAACCGGAACTTCTCAGGGTGTGCCTGTTATAGCCTGCGGCTGTGAGGTATGTACATCAACCGATAGCCGTGATAACCGGCTGCGCACTTCCATTTTAATAGAGACTGAAGATAAAACTATAGTGGTTGACTCCGGCCCCGATTTCAGGTATCAAATGTTACGTGCCGGCGTAAAGCACCTGGATGCCATTGTATTTACCCACGAACACAAGGATCATATTGCCGGCATGGACGATATCAGGGCATTTAACTATAAACAAAACAGCCCTATTGACATTTACGCTGATCTAAGAGTACAAAAGGCTCTGGTACGCGAGTTTCCGTACGTTTTTGACGGAACAGGCTACCCTGGTCTCCCACAGGTAAACATACATCCAGTTGATCTTCATCCTTTTTCAATTGGCCATACCATATTTACCCCGATTGAGGTTTTACATTATAAATTGCCCATACTAGGTTTCAGAATAAAGAATTTTACTTACATCACTGATGCCAAAACAATACCGGAAACGGAAAAAGAAAAGATAAAAGGAACAAAAACCCTGGTGATTAACGCCTTGCAAAAGCAAAGTCATATATCTCATTTCACCCTTGATGAGGCTATTAGTTTTGCGAATGAAATAGGTGCCGAAAAAACTTACCTTACCCATATCAGTCATCGTTTGGGCACTCATTTCGATGTATCAAAAGAACTACCGGAGAATATAGAATTGGCTTATGATGGCTTGAAACTCATTATCTGAGCAAATCTGTTAACAACGCTGGTGTTTAACATTTTACTACAAATAAGTAGAAAATAAGACAATTTTCGCACAAAAAAAAACAATATTTGCAGGCATCCGTTTGGGTACATAATATGTACACATTGCGGATAGCAAGCCCCTATTAGATGAAATATATTGTTTATGTAAGCACAGCTATAAGGCTGATGACTGAAGACGAGCTTTTAGATTTGCTTACTATTGCTCGCACTAAAAATAAAAAGTATAGCGTTACAGGCATGCTGCTTTATTGCCAAGGTACTTTTATGCAGGTTCTGGAAGGTGAAGAAAGTTCGGTCGACCTGATTTACAGCGCCATTGAATTGGATATCTTCAGGCACAAAAACATCATCAAACTAGCTTCCGGAACTATTGAAAAGAGGAACTTTCCGGACTGGTCAATGGGCTTTGCCTCTGTAAACTCAGAAACACTACAGGAAATTGAAGGGTTTCTCAGTTCACCCGACTTAAACTTAGCTAACAACTCTGAACATATTACCGTTAATATGCTTAAAACCTTTGTTGAAAACAATAAATTATATATTTCTTTTTAACCTCCGCTTTTATAATAATTGCCCCTTTGCTATATATCATTAACAATAAAACAATAACTATTAGCTAATGTTTTAGTAAAACGATGTGTTTTTTAATTATAATTTAACAAAAGCCACCTACAAATTTATAATTAGTTATTAGTTTATCAAAAAATTAAATAACTAAATATAAATTTGACTACAACTTAATAAAACTTACCTTCTCTATTGCTCCTTTATACTTATTTAAATGCCCGGTATTATGAACATTAATCTTCCCCTTTATGGTAATGAAACGTTTATTGATTTGGGTAAATGTGCCATTGTTGTATTCAAATAAACCTACCCGTGTACCAGTTAAGTATAATGGGCACTCCTGACTAAAATCGACCCAAAGCGCTTTTTTTAAGGAGTGATCGGCAAAAAGGCTATCGTTTAACAAAGCTGATTGTTCAATACCTTCTACGTATTTACCGGTAACCTCCACATACTGACCATTATAATTTTTAAGATGGTTGACTAATTCTGTAAATTCAATCTTCTTAAAATCTATTCCATCATTACAATTACTCTCAAAAACTTTAGGCTGTTTGCTGCATGACAGCAACAATAACGGAAGTATGGCAGGAAAGAACTTGTTTATTTTACCGGATACCATCACATCTAAAAATCAGTTTTATGAATATAACGAAAACATTTTTACTATAGTAGTGATATCTCTTACGTATCCTGATTATTACACAATAAGTATACTTAAGTAGAGATACTATCAATGTGTGCTAAATGCTTTTATAATATTATAATTAAGCACTACATTTAGCTACCAATCATACCAATTATATGAAACTAAAATTAATGTTTATAGGGCTGTTGCTTTTTACAACAATGGCAAAGGCACAGCAAAAAATTATCCGGTTGTACCCTGGTGCGGCTCCGGGTTCCGAAAACTGGAACTGGACCGAAGGTGAAAGTGAAAATAAGGTATATAACGTAAAGTTGGTATACAATGTGGTATATCCTTCTATGGAGGTATTTTTGCCCGATCCTGCAATTGCCACAGGCACGGCTGTAGTTATTTGCCCGGGTGGGGGGTTCGAGGTATTATCTATCGACAGCGAAGGCAATGAGGTGGCCAAATGGCTTAACCAACATGGTGTAGCGGCCTTTGTATTAAAATACCGATTAACACAAAGCCTTACTGATGACCCAATGAAAGAACTGGCCACAAACATGGCTAAAAAAGATTTTGAACAAAAAATAAGTAAAATAATCCCGCTTTGTATTGCCGATGCCAGGCAAGCCATCAGTTACGTGCGTGAGCATGCGGCCGAATATGGTTTGTCGCCATCACGCATAGGCATTATGGGTTTCTCGGCTGGCGGTACCCTGGCAGCGGCAACAGCGTATAAATATACCCCTGCTGACCGACCCGATTTTGTGGCGCCAATCTACCCTTATTTTCCCCCGGCATTGCAATCGGCTATTCCGGATGATGCTCCGCCACTGTTTTTGGCAGCTGCCACAGATGATGACCTCAACCTAGCCCCTCATAGTGTTGATCTATATTCCAAATGGCTAGCTTCAAAACACAGCGCCGAGCTGCATTTGTATGCACAGGGCAGCCATGGCTTTGGCATGCGTAAACAAAATATACCCACAGATACCTGGATAGAGCGTTTTAACGACTGGCTGGGTTTGAAAGGTTTTTTAAAACCAATAGATCCGAAGGCTAAATCGCCGCAGGATAAATTGGCAGAAGCGGAGAATAACCACAAAAAATATGATGAGCAGCTACATAAAGACTGGGCCAACATTAAACGCTATGCAACCGATAACGAAAAAGTAACCGCACAGGAAGCTAACCCTAAAAGTGTGGTTTACATGGGTGATTCGATCACTGATTTCTGGATCAGGAGCGACTCTGCGTTTTTTGCCGGTAAGCCATACTATGACCGGGGTATCAGCGGACAAACTACAACTCAGATGCTGGTTCGTTTCCGTGATGATGTGGTCAACTTAAAACCAGGTGTGGTAGTGATACTGGCAGGTATTAATGATATTGCCGAAAACAATGGCCCCATAAAATTGGAAGATGTTTTTGGTAATATACAATCCATGGCTTTGCTGGCTAAAGCAGCCGGCATTAAAGTTGTTCTATCGTCGGTATTGCCTGCATTTAATTTCCCTTGGCGCCCGGGGATGGAACCTGCCGAAAAAGTGATACGATTGAATGCTATGATCAAAGATTTTGCTGATAAGAACCACATGGTATATCTGGACTATTTTTCTGCTATGGCCGATGAGCGCAAGGGTTTACCCAAATCCTTATCTGCTGATGGTGTACACCCCAACCTGGCCGGTTACAAAGTAATGGAACCACTGGCCGAAAAAGCAATTGCCGAGGCTTTAAAATACAAGTAAAAAGATAACGGTTACCTCTCAGCCAGGAGAGAGGTAACCTTAACCCAATCTTATCAAAACGATAATGCTATTTATATAAATTTGCGCATATCGTTTCGTAATGAAAAAACTCATTCTCTTTATTACAACATTTTTTCAAGTTGTAATCGCATTTGGCCAGGCAGATACCATTCAAAAAATTACTCCGGGGCGTAAAAACAATCTTAAACAACAAAACAAGCCATATGTCATCCTTATTTCGGCTGATGGTTTTAGATATGATTACGCTAAAAAATATCAGGCCACCCACCTGCTTGCTTTGAGTAAAGAAGGCGTTAGCGCAACATCTATGATTCCTTCCTACCCTTCAGTCACTTTTCCCAATCATTATGCTTTAGTAAGTGGCTTGTACCCTTCACATTCGGGCCTGGTCAATAACGCTTTTTATGACCGTGACCGGCATGATTCCTATTACATGGGCGCCAAAGCCAAAGTAGCGGATGGTTCCTGGTATTATGGCTCACCGCTATGGGTATTGGCAGAACAACAGCGCATGCTTTCGGCCAGTTTTTACTGGGTAGCTTCAGAAGCAGCAATACAAAACATTCGCCCTACATATTATTATACCTATAACGAAAAAATAGCTATTCATGATCGCATTGATGCAGTGGTGAAGTGGTTGAAATTGCCACCGGCAGAACGTCCGCACCTGATCACCTTCTACTTTCCACAAGTTGATCATGCCGGACATATGTATGGCCCCAATGCACCGGAAACAGCCCATGAGGTACATTTTGTGGATTCGGCAGTTAGTGAGCTGAACAAAGCAGTAAAAGCAACCGGTATTAAAGCAAACTTCATCTTTGTATCAGACCATGGCATGACCAGTGTCGACAAAGAACACCCTATCGGTATTCCAGCAGCTATCGATACCTCTAAATTTTTGGTTTCAGGCGATGGCATCCTGGTGGAACTATATGCCAAAAACAAAACCGATATCAATGCTGCTTACAAACAGTTAAAACAGGAAGCAGTTGATTATGACGTGTATCTTAAAACCAATGTCCCAACCAGGCTACATTATGGTCAGGCCGATGACTGGCACAATCGTATTGGCGACATATTGCTGATACCCCATTACCCTAAAGTGTTTAATTTATCCAACAGAAAAATACACCCGGGCTGGCATGGGTATGACCCTACTTTGGTTAAAGATATGCACGCCACCTTCCTGGCCTGGGGGCCTGCCTTTAAAAAGCATACTACTATTCCATCTTTTGAAAACGTAGCAGTTTTTAACCTGGTAAAAAGTATATTAGGGCTCAAATATACCGGCAAGGTAGATGGTACCGATAAACTGGCGCATACTATCCTGCTTAAAAAGAACAAGTAATAGCACTGGCTACGCATGACAAACGTATACATACCTGAAACTACCGAAAATCAAAAAAGGATAACCGCGGGTAATATTTCGTTTGTGCATTACCAGGAGCAGGATAGCCTGCAAAATAGCCGGGTAGTGTTTAATTGTTATGCCATCAGCTTTGTAATCAATGGTGAAAAAGCTATTTATCGCCCGTCTGATAATACTATAGTACATACAGGCGAGGGCATTGTGATACCCGAAGGGAATTCCATCATGGCCGAGCATACGCTCAATGAGTTTCAATATAGTAGTGTACTGGTATTTTTTCCGGCGAGTGTAGCTATCGCTTTTTTAAATAAACATCAACTAAACAACAGGGCTTCGGCCACTCCCGATTATATTAAATTTAGGCAAACCAATTACCTTACGGGTTATATTAAAAGTCTGCAGGCTTTGATACATGAAGGGCAAAACCTGCCCTATGAATTAGCGGTGAACAAGGTAGAAGAACTATTGCTGGTTTTATTGCAAAGTCACCGATCGCAATTGATCGCTCTGTTGCAATGCAACGCTCTCTCACCTGCCCTATTGTTAAAAAATGTGGTAGAGAACAATCTTTTCAACAATCTTACCCTCGAAGAGCTGGCCTTTTTGACCCACAAAAGCCTGGCCTCATTTAAGCGCGACTTTGAAAAAGCTTATCATATTGCCCCTGGCAAATACATCCGCGAACGCAAACTGGAAGTAGCCCGGCAGGAGCTATCACAAGGAAAAAACGCTACATCCTTATACCTTGATCTGGGTTATGATAACCTGTCGAATTTTTCGTCGGCCTTTAAAAAGAAATTTGGGGTAAGTCCCAAACAATATCAGCTCGGCGCGCAATAAAAAATCAAACTCCAATATATCAAGGGCTGTCAGTCTGAGCTTGTCGAAGACTCGCGCGCAGAGGCCTCCCCACCATGGTTCGACGGACTCACCATGACACCCTGTTTTTTTTATTATCCTATATGCCCTCAATGTTATTGATCTGAGCTGTTTTCAATAGTTTTTGAGCCTGCAGCAATAACCGCGAAGCGCCGATTAGACGCACTTTTGAATAAATAAATATTATCCAAAAGATCATGAAAACATTCATCTCATTTGCACTTGTTATAAGCCTTGGCTCCATCGTAAATGCACAAACCTTTACCCTTAAAAGCGCCGATTTAGGTGGTCAGTTCAGCAATCAATTTGTTGCTAACACCTTCGGCTGCAGCGGTGGTAACAAATCGCCGCAACTGGAGTGGCAAAACGCTCCGGCTGGTACACAAAGCTTTGCGGTAACCATGTATGATCCGCAGGCACCTACCGGCAGCGGCTGGTGGCACTGGGTTATTTTTGATATCCCCGCCAATGTACACGAGTTGAAACAGGGAGCCGGTAACCCTTCGGCAGGGATAGCGCCAGCTGGCAGCGTACAAGGTCTTACCGATGCGCTCATTCCCGGATATAGCGGCCCATGCCCGCCGGAAAATGACGCAGCCCATAGCTATGTGATCACAGTTTATGCTTTAAAATCAGCCAAACTTGGTGTCGATAATAAAGTGTCGGCGGCGTTAACCGGTTTTATGCTGAATCAAAATGTGATAGCCAAAGCATCGTTAATTGTATATTATAAAAGATAAGACAAACCAAACCTGTTACATCTGCCCTGTATTTCGGGGCAGATGTAATTTTGTACATACATAATCGGGATGGCTATTTTTAATTAGCTAAATATTTTGTTACTTGTAATAGATTAAAAATCCCACCGGTTATGCACAGAAGAAACTTTCTGAAAACAGGCTCATTAGCAGGTTTAACTTTATCAACTTTAGTAGCCGCCTCATGCAGTCAGCCTGCGGAAGAGAAAAAAATCGATGACGCTGCCAATAATAAGGATGACCTCTTTGAACTATCAGAAGTTACCATCTCCTATCTGCAGCAAAAAATGCAGGCTAAAGAATATACCTCACGCCTCATTACCGAACTTTACCTGAAACGTATTGACAAAATAGACAAAAACGGCCCAAAGCTTAATTCAGTCATCGAGCTCAATAAAGATGCACTGAACATAGCCGATGCCATGGATAAGGAACGTGCAAGTGGCAAAGTTCGCGGCCCTTTACATGGCATACCCGTGCTCATCAAAGACAATATCAATACCGCCGACAATATGCACACTACCGCCGGAGCATTAGCACTGGCTGATAATTTTGCCAAACAGGATGCCTTTATCGTACATAAATTGCGCGAAGCAGGTGCAGTGATACTGGGCAAAACCAATTTAAGCGAATGGGCTAATTTTCGCTCCACACACTCAACCAGCGCCTGGAGCAGTCGCGGAGGGCAAACCAAATGTCCGTATATATTGGATAGAAATCCAAGTGGTTCAAGTGCAGGGTCAGGATCGGCTACGGCCGCCAATTTGTGCACCGTGGCTATCGGGACCGAGACCGATGGATCTATCGTATCACCATCGTCGGTAAACGGTCTGGTAGGCATTAAACCTACAGTAGGCCTTTGGAGCCGCTCGGGTATCATCCCCATATCCAAAACGCAGGATACCGCCGGCCCTATGGCCCGTACTGTGAAGGATGCCGCTATTGTTTTAGGTGTATTAGCTGATATTGACGCACAAGACAGCTATACCCTTGCCAGTAAAGGAAAAGCCGCCCCTGATTATACCAAATTTTTGGACGCAAACGGACTGAAAGGTAAACGCCTTGGTATCGAAAAATCGGCACTGGAGGGTAACCCAGCTGTGGTTGCTTTGTTGAATGATGCCATTAACACTTTGAAAGATAAAGGTGCCATCATTATTGAAGTAGAACTGAACAAAGTCCTGAAAGATATCAGCCGGGGCGAGTTTACTGTATTGCTGTATGAATTTAAAGATGGTGTCAATAAATACCTGAGCACTGCCAACAGCAAAATGAAAACACTGGCCGATGTAATCGCTTTTAATAAACAGAACGAGGCCAAAGCCATGCCGTTTTTTAAACAGGAGACCTTAGAAATTGCTCAAAGCAAAGGAGATTTGAACAGCAAAGAATACCTGGAAGCACTGAAACAAACCAACGAAGGCACCCGCAAAGCCATCGATAAAATACTAACCGATAATAAACTGGATGCCATCATCGGCCCAACCAACGGGCCTTCCATTTGCATTGACCTCATCAATGGCGATTATGATAATGGTTTTTCATTCTCCGGGCCTGCTGCTAAAGCAGGATATCCGCACATCACCGTGCCTATGGGTAAGGTACATGAATTGCCGGTGGGTCTTTCGTTTTTTAGCACCGCTTACAAAGAAGCCGACATCATTACCCTAGCCTATGCATACGAACAAGCCTCGAAAAAAAGAACCGAGCCTGTGTTTAAGCCAGACTTGTTTGCGTAGCTTTGTGAATCATGGCAACAACACCCATTCCTAAAAAGATACTGGCCAGGCAGCATGAAATAACCGGCGACTTTTTGAAAGCCATTGATCAGCACCTGGATGATCTGTTACAACACAAGGTAATGGATATGATGGAAATCCGCGATTTTGCCGATCAACTGCACATCCATCCTACCCATTTAAGTAATACCATTAAGCTAACCACAGGCCATGCCCCCTGCTATTTTTTTGAAGAAAGGATTATGCGGATAGCTAAAGATATGCTCCGAAGCAGTACTGTTCCTGTTGCCGAAATTGCCGCACAGCTTACCTTTGATCCATCTAATTTTACCAAATTTTTTAAGCGATTTGAGGGAGTTACACCCAAACAGTATCGTGAGGGAGTGTTGATAAAGCAATATGATCAGGTATCTTAAAAATCGGAAACAGTTACCATTTAAACTGAAGTAGTCACCATAATTACCATACTATTTAGCTGCAACTTTGTATCATAAACAATAAACAAAAATAAAATGAGTACAAATAAAATAGCTCTGATTACCGGCGGCAGCCGTGGCTTAGGCAAAAATGCAGCCCAGCACCTGGCCAAAAAAGGTATTGATGTGATACTAACCTATCGCAGTAAAAAAGAAGAGGCAGAAGAGGTTGTTGCCTCCATTGAAAAATTGGGTCAAAAAGCGGCCGCACTGCAACTGGATACCAGTATTATTAAATCTTTCGATGGGTTTATCAGTCAGCTTAAGGCTACTCTTCAAGAAAAATGGGGACGTAGTACTTTTGATTTCCTGATCAATAACGCGGGTATTGATGCGGCTTCGAAATTTGCTGAAACTACCGAGGAAGATTTTGATAACCTCATGAACATACACTTTAAGGGAGTGTACTTTTTAACCCAAAAAAGTCTGCCCGTTATTGCCGATGGTGGCCGCATCATCAATTTTTCAACCGGTTTAGCTCGTTTTTCGACTCCTGGTTATGCGGCTTATGCTTCTATGAAAGGCGCTATCGAGGTATTGACCAAATATCTGGCAAAAGAACTTGGCCCGCGCGGCATTGCAGCCAATGTGGTGGCACCCGGAATTATTGAAACCGATTTTACCAAAGAGGCTTTTTCGCACGAAGGTATGCATGACAGAATATCCAGTATTACCGCTTTAGGTCGCCCGGGCATGCCTGACGATATTGGCGGTATAGTAGCCTTTTTATGTACCGAAGAAGCCCGTTGGATCAACGCGCAGCGTATTGAAGCATCAGGCGGTATGTTCTTGTAATTGATTGGATTGCCTCCATTAACAAAAAGTGGGTTTACATGGTTTACACTTTTTAGGGTTTACATTGACTTATGTAATTAATAATCAATAAATTACATATTTTTTCCCGAAAAATATGTAAACCCACTTTTGTATACATATTATGAGCTAAATTTCAATTCATGGGTAACACAACACCAAGGGTAGTCAATGTGATTTATGGCACAGCCTTTTTTTCATAAATTCCAGCTGTCCTAACAAAATCCTATCTTGCATAAAATAATACATCGATATGGAATTTGGCCGCGTTACCCCGCAAGAATTAGCTTCTGTAGATTTCACCCTTCCGCCCGATACCGAACTCACTTTAAGCACTTTAGCAGCTGCAAAAAGCAAAGAACCATTGCAGGTTCGCGTGGGTTGCGCCAAATGGGGCCGTAAAGAGTGGGTGGGTCAGATCTACCCCCTTAAAACCAAGGAGGCCAATTTTTTGGATGAATACGTAAAGCATTTTGACTGTATTGAACTTAACGCCACCTTTTATAATGTTTACGGGCCAGATACCATTTCCAAATGGAAAGCCAAGGCCGATAGCAATCCGGATTTTAAGTTTTGTCCCAAATTTTCGCAAAGCATTAGTCATATCCGCAGGCTAAAAAATGCAGAAGATATCACTACCAGCTATTACGAAGGCGTGATGGCCTTTGGCGATAAACTGGGGCCCATGTTTTTACAGCTTAGTGATAACTATACACCCAAAAGCTTTCCGGAGTTAAAAGCATACCTGGAGCAATTACCCAAAGACGTTCCTGTTTTTGTAGAGTTGCGACATAAGGAATGGTTTGCCGTCCCTGAAAACAGCGAAAAGGTTTTTAAACTATTGCATGACCTTAACATAGGCGCAGTAATTACTGATGCTACGGGCAGGCGCGATGTGGTACACATGAATTTGCCCACACCGCATGCTTTTATTCGTTTTGTGGGTAACGGATTGGTTGATGGCAATTTTGATTCGGACAAAGCCCGTTTGGATGAATGGGTTACCCGCATCAAACAGTGGCAGCAACAGGGTTTGAGATCGGTATGGTTCTTTATGCACCAGCACGATGAACGCTACTCGCCCATCCTGGCCGATTATGTAACGGACAAATTGAACAAAGCTTTAGACACACAATTACTTCGCCCTAAATTCATCGAAGCACAAAGCAGTTTATTTTAGCTGGATACCAGACCCGATATCACGTTGATGCCCAAAGCTACGATGGCTGTGTTGAACGCAAAGGATATCATGCCATGTATCCAGGCCAGGCGACGTATCTGACGAGAAGATATCTCCACATCCGATACCTGGAAGGTCATGCCGATTACAAAGGAAAAATAAACAAAGTCCAGGTAATCCGGATGTTTTTCATCGCCGGGAAAATCAAGGCCTCCTATTGGTTTTTTGTTGCTATCGCCGTCCGTATCAGTGGTATAATACATATGCGCATAACGCAGCGTAAATATGGTATGCACCAAAATCCAGGAAACAATAACCGATGCCATACTCAGCAAAACATGCTCGGTTACCGCCTCGGCCGACAGGTGTTTGGATGATTTAAGCAGAAAAAATATAGCCAGTGTACTCACTAATGAAGCTATAATCACGAACAGGAATATCAATGTACGACTGGAATCCTGGATCCGGGCTATCTTACGTACTTCCATGGGGTGAGATGACAGGATGATCACCCAATCCATAATAATAATGGCTAATGCAAAAGCAATCCAGGTAACCAGGATTACTGCCGGCACACTAAAATGCCCCAGGGACACAAACAACACAATTCCGCTTATCACCAACGAAATAAGCATCCGGTAATGAGCATCCAACCTAAACCAAACCTTTGATTTTATTTTATTTGCAGGCATAAGAAAAGTTTATACCGTAAATATGGCGATGAATTGTGTAGAATTAATGAACTATGTAAAAAAGAATCAAGAGATAAGAGTCAAGAATCAAGAAAAAATAACTGCAAGGCAATCAGATCAACAATTTTTGCTCTGTCTTGATTCCTGACTCTTATCTCTTGACTCTCACCTAATCCTCCTCTTCCACTATCCAGGCTACGCGGCCAACCTGCCCATCATCCAACTGCACTTTGATACCTCGCGAATGGTAAGCGGCGCTGGTAAGTAGTCTTTTTACAAAACCACGGGTTAGGGTTCCGGTACGCTGGTCTTTCTTCAGGATAATATCAACTTCCAGGCCTGGGTATATATCGCTTCTGTTTTGTCCGTTCATATTTATAAATGGCAAATATCAGTTTTTTGCCAGGTAATTTGTTATAAAAGTTTTTACTACTTCTTCGTTTCCGGCATCAAAACCATCTATTTTTTTTACTATTTGCCTTTTACTATTAACCAGGTAAATTTGTGGTACCCATCCTAAATTATATTGTGCATTAGCCCTATTAACCTGTTTAGCGGGTATAATTAACTGCTGCCAGAGCATATTTTCTTCATTCACGGCCTTTATCCATTCAGTCTTTTGATTATCAACCGATACGCTTACAAATCTTAAATTATCGTTTTTACAGGCAGAAGCTATTCTTTTTAACGACGGGATCTCCCGTCTGCAAGGGCCGCACCAACTGGCCCAAAATACAACCATATTCAGTTTCCTAGTGGTATCAATCAGGGTTACCTGCTTGGCATCCCTGTCAACGAAAGTGGTATTTGGAAATTCGTTCTTATTTTGGGGCTGATCATCAAGAAACTGTTTGATATTTTTACCCTGATAGGATGTTTTTATTTCATTGTTAAATTCATCAAAAATGCTTTTGTTTTGCTGATGGCTTAGATCATACTTGAAATTATTAAATGCAAAAAGTGCCCAGTAAGCATCAGGAGTATCTTCAACCAGCTTTTTAATGCGTGCAGCCTGAGCCGATCTTTTAACACTATCCTTACTGATCCTGATAAACGGCAGATCGAAATTTTTGAAATAAAACTCGTTCTGATGACCTGATATTATGCTTATACCTTTGTTGTTTGCCAGATCCCCGGTGAGCGTTGTCAACCCTGGTTCCATAATAAAAGCCGCATAAGCCGATGGCTTGCTTTTATCTACTGTATAAGGGTCATTAATGCTCAGAAAACCACTTTTCCCTTTTTCATCGTGGTACTTCAACAAAATCAAATCGGCTATGAACGCGGTATCGGGATGACGGCTAAACTCAAATTTGCCATCAATAACTTTTGCGGAATCAATTGCAGGAGAGCCTATCGGATAATTGAGATGTAAGTATACCCATTTTGCATTTAACCCTTTAATATTGCCCGTGATAGTTATGCTATTGTCATGCTTACATGATACTAAAGCGACAAGCAATAAGAGGAATGCAATAAATAAGTTTTGCAAGCTTTTCATAGGTGTAGGCGGTTGACTGTTATGCAATAACAACAGAATAACCAATTTATTGTGTTACCTATTTCACCAGCTCTTTTATCGCCGTATCAACCTTTTCAAAATCAAAATTAGTCAGTAACTTATCAAAGGCAGCAGTAATCTGCTCGTTGCCCAGGTTGCCTATGCTCCCTTCGTGGGTATGGTTTACGGTTTTGTCGGGGTTAAAATCGCCCTGTTCAATAGCCAGACCTATTTGTTTGTAGGCATCACGGAAAGGGGTACCGTTCAATACCATACGGTTCACTTCTTCCACACTGAAGAGGTAAGCATATTTGGGATCTTTTAATATATCGGCATTTACGCTGATGTTCTGCAGCATAAAAGTGGCCATATGCAGGCAGCTTTTCAGATCGGTAAAAGCCGGGAACAACAGCTCTTTCAGCAATTGCAGCTCGCGGTGATAACCCGATGGCAGGTTGGTGGTCATCATGGCTACATCAGTTGGCAGCGCCTGCAGGCGGTTACATTTGCCGCGCATAATTTCCCAAACATCAGGATTCTTTTTATGCGGCATAATACTGCTGCCGGTAGTCAGCGTATCCGGATAACTCACAAAGGCAAAGTTCTGGCTTAGATATAAAGCCTGATCCATAGCCATTTTAGCCAGTGTAGCTGCAATGGACGACAAAGCCTGCGCGATGATCCGCTCGGTTTTGCCACGCCCCATCTGGGCGTATACTACATTATAATTTAAACTATCAAAACCCAGCAATTGGGTAGTTAAAGTGCGGTTTAAAGGAAACGATGAGCCATAACCCGCTGCCGAGCCCAGTGGATTTTTATTGGTGATGCGATAAGCCGCCAAAACAAGTTCCAGATCATCAGCCAGGCTTTCGGCATAGGCACCAAACCATAAACCGAATGACGATGGCATAGCTACCTGCAAATGTGTATAGCCGGGTAGTAAAACATCTTTATGTTTTTCGCTGAGCGTGATTAACTGCCGAAACAGTGCCTCCGTTTCTTCAACTACCTGCTGTAGCTGGTTGCGGAAGAATAGTTTCAAATCAACCAGCACCTGATCGTTACGGGAACGGCCGCTGTGAATTTTTTTTCCGGCATCACCTATGCGTTGAGTCAATAGCATCTCCACCTGCGAGTGTACATCCTCTACCCCATCCTCAATAGTGAAGCCACCTTTTTCAATATCGGCATATATGGCTTTTAGCTCGCGCTGTACCAGGTCAAGATCGGCAGCGTCCATCAATCCTATGCTTTGCAGCATACGGGTGTGGGCCAATGATCCTAACACATCAAAGGCGGCCATTTGCTCATCAAATTCCCTGTCGCGGCCAACAGTAAAGCTCTCTACCAGTTCATTTACATTGGTAGTTTTTTGCCATAACTTACTCATGATGCAAATATGTACATTAAGGAGAAATAAACCCCAAAAAAATGAATAATCCCTAAATCTGTATTAAACCTTTTTAATATTTATAAGTCATAATTATTACCAATATTTTACAATGCTTTTAATCTTATTTAATATTAAAACATTACCTTAACCATCATTTATTACCTATGAAAAATAACATTTACCTTATTATTGCCGCTGCTTTATTGCTTAACAGCTGTTCAAAGAAAAATGATATGCCGTTTTACCCACCGCCGGCTAAGGCTGTTATAAAGGATGCAGGCACTATTGCTTTTAAAATTGCACCCCTGGCCGGTAATCAGGTGCAAATTTTTCTGCGGTATGATCAAAATCCCGCACCTTCAAAAATCATCCTGAAACAAGATACCAATACCTTACAGACTGTAACTGTATCTAAAAATAATACTAATAACTACTCGGCAATTATTAATTACGCTTTTAAACCCGGCGTTAAGTACAATTTCAAAGTGCAAACCGTTGTGACTTCAGATACTATCCGTCAATATAGTATTAATGATTATACCCATCAGTTTGTTCAGGCTTTTAATTATAAAAAACTATTGGATCTGAAACAAAGCCTAGGCCCCGAAGCACTTGACATCTCACCTTCCCGAAATTATTTATTTATAACCGACGATGTGAATAATGTGCTTTATACCAAAAGAATATCATTGAAAACTTTTGCAGTGGATGTTATCAGCGATAAATTACCATCCACCTTTATAAGAGCTGTATCAGATAATGAGTTACTTATTTACGGTGATAAAAATACAGCCAGTGTTCCACCGGTAACTATTGACCGGGGTAGCGACAGGGTTACGTTAGCTAAATACAATATAAACACGCAACAATCAACTTTTGTTGATTTTGTATCTTCGGGTTACGGCCGGATTTCCCGTATTGTCAATAACCATGTATTGGTAACCAATCCTATATTTGAAGATAAAACAGCTTCGCTTATTAATCTGGCCGATCTGTCAAAAGTGAAATATTCATTGGATAATTTTGATTTTACCCGCATAAACGAGTATAGTGCAAACCATATCCTGTATGCTAATAATTTGATTAACACTACCAATGGCTCTATGTCTACCCCGCTGAATCTTGATCAAAATTCCGGTTTAATTGATATTGATAATACTTCGGGCTATGCATTTGTGAGTTCGGCAAAGGAAAATACAGCTAAAGATATATTAACTGCCTTCAGCGTTTATAAAGATGGTTCCCCTGTATATCAATCAGCCTATACCTATGGAGACGGAACTTACCCTCCGGTGATAGCCAATATAAAAGGCGATATCTTAACTTTTTACAGAACCTTCAACTACAGTACCCAGGTACAAATAGACGGGTATTATACCTTAAATTTGAAAACTAAAGAAGTAAAACTTGTTCAGGCCGACGGTAACGGTAATCTGTATGTGGTGAGCGATTATCAGCTACAAGATGGCAGCATTATATCCGTAAGGACCGATGGTGTATATCGTATAACTCCTGCCAATTAATTTTAATCTACTGAAATTAAGACAGATAAATACAAAATTCATTAAAAGAATAAAATATTCTACTAAATCTATAGGATTTATATAAAAACAATTTTATATTTGCAGTGTCAACAACGACAAATAGTTCTTTATCACGCTTATCAAGAAAGACTGAGGGAAAGGCCCAAAGACGTCTTAGCAACCTGTACATCCGCATAATGTAAAAGGTGCTAATTCCTGCTCCGCATAGGAGAAAGATAAATAAGATCTTACCCTTCCATCTTCCATAAGTGATTTATAGTTTTTTTTAAAAAGTCGCGTGACCGAGAGGATAGGTTAAGGTCTGCAAAACCTTCTACGGCAGTTCGAATCTGCCCGCGACGTCAAATTTTCTCCCTTACTTTTATACTATTTATCGCCCTGAGATAAAATCCAGGGACTTTGATGGTGAAATCACATAACATTAAAGATAAAACATGGATGTCTCGGTGATCTCCGTCGAACCATGATGGGCAAGGCTTCTAAGGCCATAAATTCCCAATAATCTACATGGCATACAGCAAGCCTTCGGTTCCCTGCCAAATTTCAAATCGAAAAAAATTGGCTAAATCGTTATTATTTGGTATTCTTGGAATTTATGCACAACCCCGGTGCAGCTGCTTTTATCCTGTATAAACCAAACACTAATGATCGAACACAAACTCAATAACGAGATTCTAAAAACTAAACAACACTTTGAAATTCTTGATGGCTTGCGTGGTATCGCGGCCTTCGCCGTGGTAATTTTCCATTTTATGGAAATAGCCTATTCCGATTACAGTCAAAACTTTATCGGGCATGGTTTCCTTGCAGTCGATTTTTTCTTTTGTCTGTCGGGTTTTGTGATCGGGTATGCTTATGACGACCGTATTGGTAAAATGGGCATTATGGAGTTTTTTAAATCCCGGATCATCAGACTGCACCCTTTAGTTATTTTTGGCTCGGTACTGGGCCTGTTAGCGTTTCTTTTTGATCCTTTTGGCGGTCACCCGGAGCTGTACAGCGCAAGCAGGCTAATCCTGTTATTTTTAATGTCTATACTGCTTATTCCCTTCCCGGTAATGCCAGATCGTTATTTTAACCAATTCGGCTTTAACGCTCCGGCATGGTCGCTATTTTGGGAGTATATAGCCAATATTGTTTATGCTTTTGTCCTTTGCCGTGTTAATAAACGGGTATTGCTTGTGTTAGCGATATTGGCGGCAGTAGGTCTTTGTTTTGTGGCTTCTCATTCCGGAAACCTGATGGGCGGCTGGGGTAAGGGCAACTTTTGGGATGGCGGCGCCCGCATCAGCTATTCGTTTTTAGCCGGCTTATTGGTATATCGCTTTAACTGGATCATCAAAAACAAACTGGGCTTTTTAGGACTGGCGGCGCTGCTGGCTTTAGCTTTCCTGATGCCTTTCTCTACTAAATGGAACTGGCTTTCCGAAACCCTGGTAGTGCTCTTTTACTTCCCGCTATTAATAGCCTTAGGTGCAGGCGCAGCCTTAACCCAGGGGATAAAGAAATTGTGCGTATTCTGCGGAAAAATATCATACCCATTGTATATGACCCATTACTCGGTAATGTGGATGTTTGGGAAGTATTACGCTGCTCACAAACCGGGGCCTGGCCAATTGGGATTAATTATCCCGGTTTCGGCCATATTGCTGGTTGGAATAGCTTACCTGGTGATGGTGATCTATGATATACCGGTACGCAGATATCTGACAGCTAAAAGGAAGCAGGCTTAGATACTAACCATGTCCTCAACTTTCCATATACTTATAACAAACGACAGCCCGGCTCCTTTTTTAAGGATGCCGGGCTGTTTGATTTAAAGCAACAGGAGAGCCAAAAACCACTCGCTCAGTAGGCAATCAATTAACTATTAACTACTTATAACCTTATTATAAAATATAGAATGCCGCCTGTTTTTGCTGCTGGTTGTTCGTCACCATATCGGTCACTTGTGGCATTTCGTCTTTCAGCATTTGTTTCAGATCCTGCTCAATTTTCCGGCTGATGGCGGTGGTAGGAGTATCTGTCGGCATATTTTCAAATGGATCTTGCAAATGGATAGCCATTTTTTCGATCAGGAAAAATGCCGACGAAATAGCGATCACCAGCGGCACCTGTAATATGCCAAAAGACTCCATCAGGCTAAAAGGTAACAGTAGTACAAAAAACAATACTAGCCAGTGTATATACACGCTATATGTAGCCGGGAATACGGTATTCTTGATCCGCTCGCATCCACCCATGGAGTTCATAAAACTGGTCAGGGTGCCATCCATAGTTACCTGCTGGTACTCGTTAACCCAACCCAGTTTGTACAAAGTGCGCAAATCATGCCCTTGTAACTCATTTAAAGCCAGCGGCACATGATCTACATTACGAATATTCCGGACATCATCATCGCTTAAAAACGCCTCCAGGTTTTGTTTAGCATCTTGTTTACGCAGGTGGCGGCTCAAACTGTAGCACCAGGCTATCTGCCGTTTTACAATCCGTTCTTTGAGCGCCCACTTCTCGTCGCCGTCAATACTGCTGTCAACAAAGGTGAGTACCTGGCGGGTAATCGTACGGCAATCATTCACAATGCCGCCCCACAAAATACGGGCCTCCCACCAACGACCGTATGCCTGATTTGACCGGAAAGCCAGTAACAGGGATATAATAGTACCCAATATGGTAGGTACCGTTAAGGGGATGGAAACTTCTCTCAAGTCATAGTACTGATGCACCAGGTAAATAGCCGAGGCATAAATGGCCACCATGATGAGTTCTTTTTTTATTTTTCCGAATACATAGGTAACCGGGATGTTTTCTTTTAGTAGCATGATATTTAATAATTTAGGGGTTAATTACTCTTGTTCTGTTAATTCTGGCTCCTTGGCAATGAGGTTTACTATTATGCCATCTGTTTCTGTGTTGTCAAGCACCCGTTTGCCGCATTTTTCAATCAGCACTTCGGGGTCAATGCTATTTTTAAAAAGTAACTGATAGTTATCGTGCGGTGGCACAATGGCATCCACGTTATGTGCATCCAGGTAGTTATTAAAAACCGCCACGGTACTGCCATAAAAAATATCGATATGGATACGGTTGATCAGGTGACTGAAGTCTTTTTCAAGATCGCGGCAGCGGATATAAAAATTATCAGGGATCTGCCTGTACTCAGTTGAACGACGCGACAGCATCAGCAGTTCGCCTATGTTATCAGTAATCTTCAGCATGTGTACCAGCCTGATATCTACTTTTTGCGGATAGTATTGCTGAGCTATGGTTGGTATACTTTGGAGCGATTGGTAGGTAAAATCGGTGGGGATGAACAGCGTTTTCATAGTCGTAATTATTAATGGTTAAACTTGTACTGTTTTGTTTGATACAAGTGTAGCCACCAATAATTAAGATGATCTAAGAAAGTTATTAGAAATTGATTAGAGTTTTACGCCGATGCCTCTACAGGTAAAAACACCTTGATCTCGGTACCTTTACCAACGTCTGAACGAATACCTATACTCCCCCTGTGCAAACGAATAATGTTAAGTGTTAGAGGTAAGCCTACCCCATGTCCTTCGTAGCTGTGCGTATTGGAGGCCCTGAAAAATGGTTCAAAAATATGCTGCAGTTCACTTTCGGGTATACCTATGCCCTGGTCTGTAATGGAGATAATCACTTTATTATTTTCGGTCAGCAACCTTATTTTCACCATACGGTTGTCCGAATATTTACAAGCATTGCTGATAATGTTGGTAACGGCCAGGCGCAGTAAGTTACTGTTACCGCTTACATAAAGCAAGTGCTCGTCGGTTGGCATATCTTCCAGATCAATCTGTATATTACTGTCGATATTGATCCTTTTGATTGATTCTGAAGCGGTCATCAAGAGCTCATCAATCCGGATGCTTTCCCAGCGCTGTTTTTTACCGTCAAAGCCCGATTGTGCAAGCGTCAATAAACTATTCAGTATCTGTCCCAGCTTTTCAGCCTCAGAGTAGATGATACCAAATACCTCTCGCTGCTCCGGGCTTACATCAGTTTTACTTATGGCCAGTTCAGCTTCGCTACTGATAATGGTTAAAGGTGTACGCAACTCGTGCGAAGCATTGCTTACAAAGTTGTTTTGCGTTTCAAAAGCGGTTTCCAGGCGGTTAAGCATGTCATTGAAGGTATAAGATAGTTCGGCTATCTCGTCCTTGCCACTCAATTCATCCAGCCTAAAATGCAGATTATTGGCCGTTATATTTTTAACATTATTAATGATACGCCGTACCGGCTGAAAGGTATAAAAGGAAAATATTTTACCTATAAAATAAACCAGAATCATAGCCGCCAAAAAGCCATAAACCAATATTCTCTGCAGATCTTTCAATTCCTGAAAACCGGATGGGTCAATGGCCGAAACAATAACAATATATTTACTATTACCTTTTGTAAATACCCTGCCAGCATAAAAAATATTATCAACCTTATAGCGTGCCGCACTATCTTTTAAGATATTTTTAATAAAACTGCTTTTAGCATCAATTCCTCCATTTATATTAATTTTATTAAGTGTATCCGTGCTAAAAAAATGTTCTTTTTCTGATTCCAGTTTTTCCAGATAACGGTTTCTCACTTCCTGATAAGCCTGGCTTTTGGCACCAGGAAACAGGTGCACCTCGGCCGATATATTTACACGGGCTTCCAATCGCTTAAAAAAATCGTCGAAACCAAACCTGTATACCAGGTAAAAAATAGTGATATTGAGCAATAACAATATCACGCCAGAAAGTAACAGGAACAGTAAGGTTATTTTACTTTGTATTTTCATCGGGCTCTCCCTCTTTCATGATATATCCCATACCAAAAACTGTGTGTATGAGTTTTGAACCACCACCTTTTTCTAATTTTCTGCGCAGATAGTTTACATATACATCAACCACGTTGGTACCCATATTAAAATCAATATCCCATACACTTTCCAGTATCTGGATACGTGACAGTACTTTTTTCTGATTCTTTACAAAATACTCCAGCAGCCGGTACTCTGTAGCCGTGAGTTTTAATGGTTCCTGGTTACGGTAAGCTATTTTTGATTCGGCGTTAAGCTCCAGGTCGCTGATGGTAAATATATTTTTAGGTTGTAGCTCGCCGCTTTTACGACGTAGCAGCGTTCGCAAACGTGCCGCCAGTTCGGCAATTTTAAAGGGTTTTACCAGATAATCATCGGCACCACTATCTAAACCATTCACAATATTTTCGGTAGAGTCAAGCGCAGTAAGCATAATAACAGGCACTGTTTGTTTTTGCTGCCTGATGAGCTTACACACTTGTATGCCGTCCATTACGGGCAGCATAACGTCTAGTATCACCAGGTCAAAATCATGATCAAGCGCCATTTGCAAACCGGTTGCTCCATTTCCTGCAACGCTTACTTCGTAGCCAAATTCTGCCAGTCCGCGCTTTATTACCGATACCACATTGGGTTCATCCTCAACCAGTAATATCCCCATAGTATTAATTTGTATAAATTTTAATCTCCAAACGCTAAAGCATATTAACCGCGTCCGGAGATATAGTTAACAGCAAGACCAATTATTTCTTTGATATAAAAGCTCCATTTGTTTAGCGAATCGGCACTGGGCACAAACTCGCTTAAACTAAAATTGCCGGTTCCGGCCATATAATTACAAGGATATGGTAATACATCAACACCCATTTTTTTAAAGATCCGTACCGAGCGGCGCATATGAAAAGCAGAAGTTACTAATAAATACGGCCCCCGCTGTGCATGCTTTTGAAGCAGGGCTTTTGTTAAAGATGCATTTTCCAAGGTATTACGCGATTGGTCTTCTATCAGGATGCAGCTATCCGGGATCTGCGCAGCCTTAAGCTGATATTTAGCCCAGGCTCCTTCCCGAAAAGCAGATGGGTTTAAATTGCCGTTACCTCCCGAAATTAAGACGTATTTCACCCTACCCGTCTTTTGCAAGAGAACCCCTTGTATAAACCTGTCGGCCGCAGGACCGAACATACCACGACCTTCACTATCGTCTGATGCAAAACCTCCAAGCACAATGGCCGCACTATATGTTTTGCCTTTTTCCAGCTCAACGGGTGCTATGTCCCAAGCATGGGCCAGCCGGTTGATCAGGAATGAATTAGAAAAAAAATAAAGCACCCCGATACCCCATAACAGATATTTGCGTTTACGTTTTATGTTCTTTGCAAAAGCCGCCATCAGTAATAAAACAAATACATATGACAGTGGAAAAAGCAAAAACGCCAATATTTTCGACAGGATAAAAAACATATACAGGTATACTTTTGTCGTAAAAGTAATTAAAATTTAGAGTCAAGATAATAAGAATCAGGAACCAGGAAAAAACAGAGATCATTTTGTCCCCTCCGGTTCTCCGGAAAGGGCTCCGGAAGTTACATAAGGACAGTCTATAACCCAGAGCCCTCTGCAAGAGGTCCAGAGTGGACAAAAGTGGGTTTACATGGTTTACACTTTTCATGGGTTACCCTTATTTAAATTATTTAAAATCAATAAATTACATAACAATCATCAATAAAATATGTAAACCATGATTTTTACTAATTTGCAATTAGCTGGCTTGCTGTTTAACTATGCTCCTGATCCCTGATTCTTATACTCTGGCTCTTAACTCGAGCATGTAACAAACTGGCATCATCATTGTCATACAAACAATAAAAATTAAAATTATGGGCTTACTAAAATTTCTTGTCGTTGGTGCAGCGGTTGCATACGGCATAAACTATGTTACCAAAAAGGGGCCGAATGGTAAATCGATCATTGATGACCTTACCGAGAATGGGCCTGAATGGATGGATCGTGCAAAAAGATACGGCGAACTTACCGTAGAGCAAATAGCTGCCCGCACTCAAAATTTCAGAGACAATTTCAGAGATAACAGCAGGTTCTAAAACAGCTGTTATATTGCTATACACAATATTCTTTTTTAGGTGATAACCGAAAGGCTCGATATGGCCCGAAAATGCTGAAACGGACAGCATTCACGGTGTTGATACAATAAAAAAATGAACGCGGTTATTATAGTTTAAACTACTCCCTGTAATACCTATTACCCCTTCAGGACAGTGAGGGTTGCGCAAGCAAAAATATCGGCTTAACATTGCTATAAGCCCTTAAATTATCTTGCTTACCTTTATAAACCGCTTTATTGCACCGTATGAAACAACTTTTCTGTAAGCCCGCGCTTTACATCGCTTTACTATTTCATTTTTTCATCGCTAACACAAGCTTCGCAGGTTCACCCGGCAAAGCGGCAGGTTTACAATGCGAACACCTAACTAATCCTATTGGCATCGATTCCCGGTATCCACGCTTAAGCTGGTTATTGGTTGATGAAAGACAAGGTGCCGCCCAAACTGCTTATCAAATTAGTGTTGGTACCGATTCAATTAGTGTAATTAACGGTAAAAGCAATATCTGGCAAACTACTAAGGTTGTGTCTTCAACAAGCCTGGTAAGCTATCAAGGTAAGCCTTTACAACCATTCACCAAATACTATTGGCGGGTGCAGCTGTGGGATCAGGCAGGTAAAAAGCTCCTGCCATCGGATGTAGCCAGTTTTGAAACCGGGATGATGGATATGCGCAACTGGCAAGGATCATGGATAAGTGATAATAAAGGCATAGCGGTAAACCCGGCGCCATATTTTCGGCATACATTTAAAGTTGCTAAACAAATTCGCTCGGCAAGGGCTTATATTGCCGTGGCAGGCTTGTATGAATTATATATCAACGGCCAAAAGATCGGCAACCACCGCCTCGACCCCATGTATACCCGGTTTGACAGGCGTACCTTGTATGTAACTTACGATGTTACCGCGCAACTGCAAAACGGCAAAAACGGCATCGGGGTTTTGCTGGGTAACGGCTGGTATAATCACCAAAGCACGGCGGTATGGTATTTTCACCAGGCGCCATGGCGTGGCAGACCAACATTTTGTATGGATCTGCGTATTACTTATACCGATGGTACGGTGGAGACCGTAAGCTCCAATACGCAATGGAAAACATCTTTAAGTCCTGTTGTATTTAACAGCATTTATACTGCGGAACATTATGATGCCCGCAAAGAACAACCCGGCTGGAATACGTCCAACTTCATCGATACTGCCTGGAAACAGGTGATCAACCGTTCGGCTCCTTCACAAAATATTGTAGCACAGAGCATGCAGCCCATCCGTAATGTGGAAGAGATAGCTGCCAAAAGCATTACCAAAATTGACAATAACTTATGGGTATTTGATATTGGGCGAAATATCTCCGGCGTGAGTAAGATCACTGTGAAAGGCGATTCGGGCACGGTGATCCGCCTAAAACACGCTGAGCGACTGAACAAAAACGGACATGCCGATCAATCTAATATCGACCTGCATTACCGCCCTACCGATGATAAAGACCCTTTCCAGACCGACATTTTTATTTTGAGCGGCAAAGGCGAAGAAACCTTTATGCCCAAATTTAACTACAAGGGCTTTCAATATGTAGAGGTGAGCAGTAGCAAACCTGTAGCGTTAAACAAAGAAAGCCTGAAAGCTTATTTTATGCATAGCGATGTAGCGCCCATCGGCACAGTTACTTCATCCAACAAAACCATCAATCAAATATGGAGTGCCACCAATAACTCCTACCTCAGCAATCTGTTTGGTTATCCTACTGATTGTCCACAACGCGAAAAGAACGGCTGGACAGGTGACGCCCATATTGCCAGCGAAACGGGATTATATAATTTTGACGCCATTACCATTTATGAAAAATGGCTGGCCGATCATCGCGATGAACAACAACCTAACGGGGTGCTCCCTTCCATTATCCCAACCGGCGGTTGGGGTTACGAATGGGGTAACGGCCCCGACTGGACAAGCACCATCGCCATTATCCCCTGGAACATTTATTTGTTTTATGGCGATAGCAAACTACTGGCGGATAGCTATACCAGCATCGAAAAGTATGTAAACCACATTGATGAGCTTTACCCAGCAGGCTTAACCACCTGGGGTCTGGGCGATTGGGTGCCGGTAAAATCCGTATCGCCTGTTGAACTAACCTCTTCTGTATACTATTATACCGATGCCTGCATTCTGGCAAAAGCCGCTAAAATATTGGGAAAACAGGCCGATTTTGTAAAATATTCGGCACTGGCCAATAAGATCAAAAATGCCATCAATACTAAATATCTGAACACCGAAACCGGCATATACGGCAAGGGATTGCAAACAGAACTGAGTGTACCGCTTTATTGGGATGTGGTACCGCAAAACCTGAAAAGTAAAGTAGCCGCCAACCTGGCGCAGCGTGTTGCAGCCGATAATTACCACCTGGACGTGGGCATCCTTGGAGCCAAAGCCATTTTAAGCGCTTTAAGCGATAATGGCTATCCCGATGTAGCTTACAAAATAGCATCACAGGAAACTTTCCCATCCTGGGGATGGTGGATGGTAAACGGGGCCACTACCTTGTATGAAAACTGGAAGATAGACGCCAAATCAGACATCTCATTAAATCATATTATGTTTGGAGAGATAGGCGCCTGGCTATATAAAGGTATAGCAGGTATCCACACCGATCCGGATCACCCGGGTTTTAAAAACATTCTGTTGCAGCCGCACTTTGTGGCCGGGCTCAACGAATTTACCGCTACCCATGATGGCCCCTATGGCAAAATCATATCCTCGTGGCAACGTACCGGTCAAGGTATAACTTACAGGGTTACCGTACCGGCCAATTCAACCGCTACCATTACTTTACCCACAGGCAAAACCTATCTGGGTGGTAAACTGATCGCCAATTCAGGCCCTTACAAGGCGGTTGCCGGAAGCTATGTTTTTGAGGTGAAATAATCTTCACTTCAATTGCCATAGGTATTTCATATTTACATTAACTTAACATCAAATGACCTTTTGCTGACAAGCCGGTTCACTAACCGGCTTATTTTGTATATACTTTTGTTACATTATATCGGCTCTATATCATGTACAAAAAAGTCACTTTATTAGTCTTGCTGCTTGCATTCGCGTTAATCAACATCACCCATGCCGATGAGCCCTGGGCTTTAAGTACTAATAAAGAAGGTGTTAAAGTTTACACCAGGCATGTGCCAGATTCCAAAGTAAAAGCCATTAAGGTAGAATGTGAGTTCAATGCATCGGCAGCTCAATTGGTTGCCGTATTATTGGATATCAAAGGCAGTATAGATTGGGTTTATCATACCAAATCTGTTGACATGATTAAACAGGTTTCCCCTTCAGAACTATATTATTATTCTGAAGTATCCATACCCTGGCCTTTACATAACCGCGATTTTATTGCCCATATCAAAGTTACCCAGGACCCTAAAACCAAGGTGGTTACCGTTGACGCTCCATGTTTGGCAGATATGGTACCACGTAAAGATGGTATTGTACGTATTGAGCACTCAGTAGGTAAATGGATTATTACACCGATAGACAGCAGCCACGTAAAAATTGAATATACCCTGCATTTGGATGCGGGTGGTAGCGTACCTGCCTGGTTACTCAATATGTTTATTACCCAGGGCCCAACAGAAAGCTTCAAAAAGCTGAAAGTACAATTGCAGAAACCAACCTACAAGAACATCAAACTGCCTTATATTACTGATTAATTAGTTCATTTGTTCACTGGCTCATTAGTTTATTGGTCTCGAAACCATTTAAACTTCCGCTCCATTGCCCGCATTACAATACAAATGAACTAATGAGGCAATGAACATTCAAGCTAATTACCATCAATCATTTGCAAAAAAAGCTGATAACAGTTGCCTGCTATAAACGTAATTTCGTTGCCTAGCTATGATTGTTTATGCTGTTACCGCGATACTTGCGGACACCTGATGACAGTTTTACAATTTATAACTGCTAACATTGCTTTAACCAATTAAAGTAAACACTATAAAATGAAGGTAGCTTTATTTGTACCCTGCTATGTCGATCAGTTTTATCCCAAGGCGGCTATTGCCACACTGGAGCTACTGGAAAAGCTTGGCGTTGATGTACACTATCCTAAAAATCAAACCTGCTGTGGGCAGCCTATGGCCAATTCCGGCTATGAACACCTCACTAAGGGCTGCAACAGCTTATTTATTGACAACTTTTCGGGATATGATTATATCGTATGCCCATCCGGCAGTTGTACCCTGCATATCAAAGAACATTTACACTCAGCCGAAAAAGAAGAACAAGCTACCGATATCCGCAAACGGGTTTATGAGCTTACCGAATTTTTGGTAGATGTATTAAACGTAAAAGATTTAAAAGCCCGTTTCCCCTATAAAGTTGGATTACACCAAAGCTGTCACGGATTGCGCGGTTTAAAGATATCGCAAATGAGCGAACTGGTTGCTCCGGCTTTCAGCAAGCCCGCACAACTACTGGATATGGTACAGGGATTGGAACTGGTACCCTTAACCCGCCAGGATGATTGCTGCGGCTTTGGAGGAACATTTTGCGTGGCAGAAGAAGCGGTATCATCCAAAATGGGGAAAGACCGCGTAGACGATCATATTGAACATGGCGCCCAATACATTACCTCGGCCGATCTCTCCTGCCTCATGCATATGGAAGGCATTTTACGCCGCCAAAAAAGCGATGTCAAAGTAATTCATGTGGCCGAAATTTTAAATCACAGTCATGAGTAACGTTACCGGAAAAACCCATCCCCAGCTAGCTGCTATATTTAACCAGGATGAACCACGGGTTGACTGGCATGATGAAACGCTATGGTGGGTACGCCAGAAGCGCGATATCCAGGCGCATAAACTGCCCGAGTGGGAACTATTAAGGGAAACCGCATCGCAGATCAAAAACAATGTATTATCAAACCTGAGTACATACCTGGAGCAATTTGAAGCCAACGCGATCAACAATGGTGTTATAGTGCATTGGGCGGCCGATGCCGAAGAACATAACAAGATAGTTCATCAGCTACTACAGGAACGCGGCATCAACCGCATGGTTAAGAGCAAATCGATGCTTACCGAAGAGTGCCACCTGAATGAATATCTGAAAGAACAAGGCATCGATGTGATCGACTCCGACCTGGGCGAGCGCATTGTCCAACTGGCCAATGAGCCACCAAGCCATATCGTACTGCCTTGTATCCATAAAAAGAAAGAAGAAATAGGCGATATCTTTCATGAGCACTTAGGCTCGGCCAAAGGCGAATCAGATCCCAAGATCCTCACCGAAACCGCCCGCCAGCACTTGCGTGAAGTATTTCTGACGCGCCGTGCAGCGCTTACCGGCGTTAACTTCGCCATAGCCGAAACCGGGGAGTTTGTAATATGTACCAATGAGGGCAATGCCGACATGGGCGCCCATCTGGCCGAGATACACATTGCCTCGATGGGCATAGAAAAGATCATCCCCGAGAGGAAACATTTGGGTGTTTTTTTAAGGCTGCTCACACGCAGCGCCACAGGTCAGCCTATCACCACTTATTCCAGCCATTTCAAAAGACCGCAACAAGGCACAGCCATCCATATCATTATAGTAGATAATGGCCGGAGCATACAGTTAGGTCGTGAGGATTTTCGTAACTCTTTAAAATGCATCCGTTGTGGCGCCTGTATGAACACCTGTCCGGTATATCGCAAAAGCGGTGGTCATAGTTACCATACTGCTGTTGCAGGACCTATAGGCTCTATACTGGCACCCAACCTCGACATGAAAAAATATGCCGATCTGCCCTTTGCCTCTACCCTTTGCGGCTCATGCAGTAATGTATGCCCGGTGAAAATTGATATCCACAATCAGCTTTATAAATGGCGGCAAGTTATTGTAAAAGAAGGCTATAGTCCTACAGCAAAAACTATAGCCATGAAAGCGATGGCTTTTACCCTATCCTCTCCTGGTTTATACAGGTCAGGTGGCAAGATGGGTCGTATAGTATTTAAATATGCCCCGTTTGCGGTTAATAATGGATTAAACCCCTGGTACAAACACCGCGAAATGCCCAAAACACCCGAAGAGTCCTTTGGCGAATGGTACAGCAAAAGAAAGGAAGCAAAACAATGAGCAGGGAAAAAATATTAGCCGCAGTTAAAAAAAATCAGTTTACTCATGCTCCACTGCCCGATCTGGAAATATTAAACAGCTTGACAGCAACCGGGGATAACTTAACACAACAATACACCAGTGTGGCCAGTGCCGGCGGCAGTTTTGTTTATGAAGTAAAGGATTGGAAAGCGATAAAAACTATACTGCACAAAGAATTTAAACCCGGTGTAAAGATCATATCCGGCATCCCCGAACTGGATGAATATACCTATGCAGGCAGCGTACTCGATGAATCATCACACAGCTTTGCTGATACAGAACTGACTATATTACAATCAAACCTGGGTGTTGCTGAGAACGGCGCCTTATGGCTTACAGAAAGCCAGATGAATATACGCGTGCTGCCTTTCATCAGTCAGCACCTGGCAGTTGTGATCAGTAAAGATGCCCTTGTGCCTACTATGGCGCAAGCCTACGCCCAAATAGGCAACGCCGATTACGGTTACGGGGCGTTCATCTCTGGGCCTTCAAAAACGGCAGATATCGAACAATCATTAGTAATCGGGGCACATGGGCCCAGAAGCCTCTCTGTATTCATTCTTACATAGCTCGTTTTACTTCCTACAAATATCTGCGCAGACCTGTTATTGGTAAATAACAGGCCCTATTTTATGTTACTGCTATCTTAAAATTATTCATTTCAGTAATGATGACACAAGGATGAGTTTTGCCTATTGCAAAAATATACCGATTGGTATATTTTTGTCGTGTTGAAATTAATCATCAACAATAAATCAAAATGAAAACCACACAGAACACTGTACTCATAACCGGTGGAAGCGCCGGCATAGGATTTGAAATAGCCAAACAATTATCAGCTAAGAACAACCACGTTATTATTATTGGCCGTACTCCAGAGCGTTTACAAAAAGCTGCCGCTCAATTACAAAATGTAACTGCTATCAATGCCGATATCTCTAACGCTGCCGACGTTGAAAATCTGGTAGCCACATTATTCAGCGATTTCCCGCACCTTAACATAGTGATCAATAATGCGGGTGCTGCTTCTTTAAGTGATCTGTTAAACAATACCGATACCTTTGAAAAAGCAAGCGCCGAAATGCAGACCAATTACCTGTCTGTTATCAGACTAAACGAAAAGCTGCTGCCCCTGCTTAAAAAACAAAGCGAAGCTGCTATCGTAAATGTATCATCTATAGTAGCTTTTGTACCGGGAAAATTAACCGCCACTTACTCAGCCAGCAAAGCAGCATTACATTCTTATACCCAAGCCTTAAGAGTTGCCCTCACAGATACCACCGTTAAAGTATTTGAATTGATGCCTCCTTTGGTTGATACCGAATTTTCAACCGAAATTGGTGGTCATTTGGGTATTCCACCGTCACAGGTTGCCGATGAATTTTTAGCATCTTTGGAAACCGATAATTACGAGATCAGAGTAGGTAATACCGAGCAACTTTACCAGCTATACTTGTCGTCTCCTGCTGAAGCGTTAAATTTCATGAACTCGCGTAAATCATAATTTATCCCTGAATATGATCTTGAATAAAAGCATATCGTTGGGTATGCTTTTATTGATTCTACAAGTAGTTATATTACAGTCACTAAACAAAATTATAATATTAAAATACCAATTGGTACATTTGTATTATGGAAACGGAATTATCAAAAGCTGCAAGAACGCGCCAGTTCATTGTAGAAAAAACTGCTGGTATCTTTAATAAAAAAGGATATGCTGGTACTTCCTTATCAGACCTTACCGAGGCTACGGGCCTTACCAAGGGTAGTATATACGGTAATTTTAAAAATAAAGAAGAAGTTGCCGTTGCCGTGTTTGAATACAACGCTGCAAAAGTACGCAAGCAAATTAAACACTTTATTGATGAGGCATCTACCTATCATGATAAACTGATGGTTTATGCCCAGGTTTACCATAGGTTTAACGCCGTGAGTTTCCCGGAAGGTGGCTGCCCCATATTGAATACCGCTGTTGATGCCGATGATACCAACCCCGTATTAAAGGAAAAAGCCGCGCAGGTGGTTATTAACTGGAAGAAAAGAATTGAAGACCTGATACAAGGGGGTATAACAGCCGGCGAGTTTAAAACAGGAATTGATATTACCCAAACGGCACTTTCTATTATTGCGCTGATCGAAGGAGGTATCATGATAGCTAAAGTAACCAACACCCCTGCCAATCTGGATAAGGTATTAAAAACAGTGGATACCATCATTAAGCAGCTTAAAACCAACGTGTAACCTAATTATTACAGCAATAATTAGCAGGCTAAAAACAAAAGTTGTTAACTCAACGTTATAGAGTGTACCAATTTAACAATATGCCTAAAAAAATCTTAATCCTTGATGATAGCGAGGATGTACTTGACGTGATGAAAGAAGCGCTCGAGATGGAGGGCTACGAAGTTCAGGGAATTAATTTTACCGATGACATATGTAAGGCAGCTATCAGCTTCAATGCCGACATTGTTATCCTGGACTATATATTATTTGGGATAAACGGTGGCGAACTTTGCCACATGCTTAAAACCACGCCCGAAACATGCCACATTCCCGTAATTATGGTATCAGCCTATCCCCGGGTATTGGAGTCATTAGGTAATTATGGCTCCGATGCTTTTATTGCCAAACCTTTCAATCTTTCTGATATAACGGATACTATCAAAACCTGTTTCTTAAAGGCAGGCAATGACGTAGAACATGCCGATTGCGATTTTTAGCCGATCCCCGCTCTTGCTATTTATTAATCTTTAAAAAATCTTCCGACTGTCGTTGCTCAGCCGGGATTTTGAGAAATTCCTTATAACTGGAGGTTAAATAATCTAACAGATTAAATCCTTTGCTATTATAGGTCTTGATACTGGGAATATAAAGGGTAATAAAATTTCTTAGTTCCTGGTTGCTGATAGGCAAATAGTTTTGAATGTTTTCGGGACTGAAAACTTTTGAAATTTGTACCTTTTCCTCCTCACCCCGAAGAAATTGCTGTTCCATTATTCTTTTATTTTCATCTTTATTCCAATCGTGTATCATGATTTTGACTCCTCCTATGGGACGACCGGCAGCATCTGTTTGATACAGTACGGTTTCACTGTTAAACGGTCCTTTTGTTGGCGTAATTTTTAACGATCCTGTCTTTAGTTCAGCAGATGTTACTTGAACCTCTTTGAGAGTCTTAGTTTTTAAATTAAGGTAGATCTTCAAATAATTCAAGTTGATAATATAAACTGTATCTGGCTGGTAATAAGGCGATGAAAAAGATAATAGATCACCAATCTTCGCGCTAATAGCAAAGCTTCCGTCCGAAGCTGAAATTTGTTTTAGATGTGTGTTTAAATTTTCTATATTAATTCCGGAGAGCGGGATTTTGGTATTATTTTCAAATATTTGCCCGCCAAAATTTACCTGGGCGTAACTTGTTTTACAAAAGCATCCGGTTAGCATTACAACCAACAAGCTTTTTATGATCAATGCATAAGCGTTTTTGTACATTGTTTGGTTGATAGTTTTATATGAAATTACAAAAAGTCATTACTTAAATATAAACGTCTTTTTTTGTAATTCTTTATCATTTATTTATAACAGGATGAACATTATTTTGAGCTTCTCACCAAACCAAAGTTGAGCTATTCAACAAACCTGTGCTGCTGCTTTTACCGCCATCTTTGTTTTGTAATTCACAGAACAGAAAAAAATGAAAAAGATCATATTAATAACCGGCGCTTCTGCCGGCATGGGTAAAGAAATGGCCAGGCATTTGGCACAGGATGGTCATATTGTATATGGTGCGGCCCGTCGCGTGGAGAAAATGGCCGACCTTAAATCGTTTGGTGTAAAGATATTGGCTATGGATGTAACCGACGAAGCTTCGATGATTGCCGGTATCGAAACTATAGTAAAAACCGAAGGTGGTATTGATGTGTTAATTAATAATGCCGGCTTTGGTTCATATGGAGCCATTGAGGATGTGTCCATTGCCGATGCGCGCTATCAGATGGAAGTAAATGTTTTTGGTGCGGCTCATTTAACACAACTGGTGTTACCGTACATGCGCGGCAAGCGTTCTGGCACAATCATTAATATATCATCAATCGGTGGTAAATTCGCGGCAGCCCTGGGCGGTTGGTATCACGCCAGCAAATTTGCTTTAGAAGCCCTGAGTGACAGTCTGCGTAACGAGGTAAAGCAATTTGGTATTGATGTAGTGGTGATTGAACCCGGCGGCGTAAAATCTGAATGGAGCAGCATCGCGATGGATAACCTGCTCAAAATTTCGGGACATACCGCTTATAGCAATTTAGCCGGGCAATTTTCTGCCATTGCCAAAAAAGCTAATGAAAAAAATGCCGACCCAATAGTTATTGTTAATCTGGTTAGGAAAGCTATAGCCGCCAAACAGCCAAAAACCCGCTACCACGGTGGCTATATGGCCGGCCCTGCATTATTTATGCGAAAAATACTGCCCGACCGTACATTTGATAAAATGCTGCTGGCCCAACTGAAGTAATTGTATATTTAGATTCATGATGGAAGACAAAAGCCACATATTACTCAACAACCTGCTATACTCCTGTGTTGATAAAAAACAACGCAGCAACGAATCATTTGTACCCGAACATGCTTTCGGGTACATGATATCGGGAGAAACGCATCAAAAAACCAACGAGGGCACCAGGGTGTTCGGTGCCGGCACAATTGCGCTTGCCCGCCGGAACCAATTGGTAAGGTCGGAAAAGGTACCGGAGCCAGGGGGTGAATTTAAAGCGATTAACATATTTATAGACCAACAATTTTTGCGCAGATACAGTGCCGAACATAAACTTGCACCTGCGAAACCTTATACCGGAGATCATATCCATATATTACAACCCGATCCCTTTATTAAAGGCTATTTTGATTCCTTGAAGCCCTATTTTGATCATCCGGAAAGAGCAACAGATAACATGGCGGAGCTAAAAACCAAAGAAGCGGTTGAACTGCTCCTGAACTTCAATCCGGATTTTTATGATTTCCTTTTTGATTTTAGTGAGCCATATAAGATAGATCTGGAGGCCTACATGAATCAAAATTACATGTTCAATGTTCCGGCTACTCAGTTTGCCAAACTTACCGGCCGCAGCCTGGCCAGCTTTAAACGTGATTTTGAGAAAGTATTTCGCATGGCACCGGGACAGTGGCTGCAGCAAAAGCGATTAAATGAAGCCTATTACCTCATCCGGGAAAAGGGGCAGAAACCATCAGAGGTATATCTTGAGGTAGGTTTCGAAAATCTGTCGCACTTTTCATATACTTTTAAAAAGGCTTTTGGGATAGTGCCTTCAAGGGTTTAAGTTTTAAAAACACTGGTTTTTATATAGATTTATACACATAAACCTAAAAACCTGATATGAACTGGAAACTGATCTTTAAACTCTCGATGTTTGGCTTGGCTATGGGACTGGCTACCGCATTTTTTATCCCAAGTAACATTGAGGGAGCTATATGGCCGGTTATCTTTATTATCTGCGCCTATATCATAGCCAAAAACTGTACGCAAATGTATTTTACCAATGGCTTTTGCCTTAGTTTGGTCAATTGTGTATGGATTATTGCTTCACATGCTATCTTTTATAAAAACTACCAAGCAGGTCACACGCAGGAAGCCAGCATGTATAATGGCAACCCTTATCATATCCCACCACAAGCAGCCCTGGCAGTTATTGGTGTTGTAATTGGTATGGCCTCAGGATTGGTACAGGGACTGTTTGCCTTTATAGCCTCCAAACTGGTTAAGAAAAGGTAATGGCTTTAACCCAGTTGGATAACTTTTACCTGCAAAAGGACGAACCCATTCGTGGATGTTTACTGGTGCTTAAAGACATCATCCTAAAACAAGACGAAAACATATCGGCCGAATGGAAATACGGCATGCCATTTTTCTGCTACAAAGGCAAAATGTTTTGTTACCTGTGGGTACACAAAAAGCACCACCAACCCTACATCGGTATTGTTGAAGGACAACGGTTTGATCATCCCGGCCTCATCATAGAAAAACGTTCCCGCATGAAAATCATGCTTTTGGAGGCTGATAAAGATTTACCTGTAGATATGATAAGTGATATTTTAAAGCAGGCCCTTGATCTGTACAGAACAGGGATAATAAAGACGGACTGACAGGACAATGGCTTTCATAATAGCAACATCTATTTTTTATACAATCCATCGTAAATAAAACAATTGAATGTATATCTTTGCAGCAACTGCACCCGTAGTTCAACGGATAGAATTATGGTTTCCGGTACCATCGATATGAGTTCGAATCTCGTCGGGTGCACAATAAAGCCCCTAATTATCATAATTAGGGGCTTTATTTATAATAAAACACTGAGCGCTTTGTGAGCGGATTTAAGTTTGTAGAGTTATTATGGTAATTAAGGCACCTGATAATTTATTACTCCATTTTAAACTGTATGCTCAGAGATGTCTCTTATTTCGTTTTCAAAAAGCAGCATTTGCTATTATTAAGTCTAAAACTATCCACGGCAAATTATCTGTTAACTTCTAGTTCCATAGCCTTTATAAAATACTTCATCGGTAAGATCATTAACATCTATAGAATATTTATTGAATAAGCTGATCAATCGCAGATCGTTAAGGTATTTTTTGTAAACATCATAAGCAGAATTAAGGGCGCCGACAGGCAGGTTTTTAGAAAGAGCGATGCCCACCTCATCCCTACCCATCGCTACATAAATTTCGGCCAGCGTCGCAAAATATATGGGCTGGTTGGTATCGAGCTGTATCGCCTGTGAGATATCATTCAGGATAACGGGTGATTTCCCAGAGCCTTCGGGAGTCTAACCTGGAACTCCATAACCGGTCACTGGAAGGATTGAGGCCAGGCCAGGTTAAAGGCGGTAAGGTATCTTCTAACCTACCCATCTTCCGGTAAACAATTGCCTTTTAAGCCGATTGAAGATGACCGAAACCGTCCGCTTGTTCTAAATAGGATAATGATTGCTCAAAATCCTTAAACTTTACTGACACAGTAGCGCCACCATCCAAGCAACTTTAACCAGGTATTTTTGTATGTGCCCGGCTATAAAAGCGCATTATTGATCTCGATAAATAAATCTATAGTTATATCAATCATCGAGGATTATACTTAGAAAGTTTTGTATAAGCCTATTTGTTTGGAATGATAAATAATTATATTTGAGTCACCTTAACCCTGCAATATGATCGCATTATCACAGTAAAAATCAGTCATTAGCCTTCAGAAAGGCTCCAATCAAACAGCATTTATTCATTCCATAACAACTTAATATTAATCTATATAGATTGATCCTGAACGTATATTCTTGAGCAAACTTAAGATCCCTTATACCATGAAAAAATTATTCTTTTCACTATCTCTAGTTTTAAGTTTTTCTTCATTAGTACACGCCCAATGGGTAACTAATGGGAACAATATCTATAACATCAATACTGGAAATGTTGGTATTGGCACCTCTTCGCCCCAAACAAACCTCGATGTATCGGGAGGTATTTTTGGAGTGGGATCAGAGTCCCATTTTTCATCGGGAATCTATGCTGATCCTGTACCTGGGAAAAAATTCGATGTTAAAATTGGGACAAATGGACTTGCTGTAAATGGGTCTTCCGTTTTTAATAACGGAATTAGCATAGGAACAACAAGTTTACCTCCAGGCTATAGCTTTTCCGTTAATGGGAGCGCCGTTGCAACCTCTATGACAGTGAAATTGAATTCAGCATGGCCCGATTATGTTTTCAAAAAAGACTACCAATTACCCTCACTTCAAGAAGTAAAAGCTTACATCGATCAAAACCAACATTTACCAGAAGTTCCTTCCGAACAGCAAATAGCTAAAGAAGGATTGAACTTGGGCGAAATGAATAAATTATTGATGAAGAAGGTGGAGGAGTTGACTCTGTATTTAATTGATGAGCATAAAAAAAATAAAGAACAGAATGAGAAAATAATCACTCAGGGCCAAACTGCTAAACAACAAGAAAACCGTATAGATGAACTCGAAAAACAGGTAAAGATATTATTGCAGAAACATTCCAAATAATACAGCGCTAATCTATTGGAGCTACTGATACTGTTATTCTATTAAAATTAAACAATAATGAAACAAAAAGATACTTTAAAAATATACAAAATTACCAGTTGTTTTCTTGGCTTTATTCTATCCTTAATCACGGCAACAGCAAACGGGCAAGACCCTTATGACCCATTAAAAGTAATTTCCCCATCACCTACAGCTGCGTCGCTTGGAACTTATGCCAACAATCCTGTAAATTATTATTCGGGAACAGTTGGAGTATCCATTCCCCTTTATGACATCAAAACTAGTAGTAACGCTTTATCTATTGGTCTACAGTATTATTCAACAGGAGTAAAAGTTGCGGATAACGCCAGTTGGGTAGGACTCGGCTGGTCCTTATCTTGTGGCGGAGTGATAACCAAAACTGTCAGAGGTAAAGATGACCTGTTTGGAACAGGGTCTTCCTTTACCGGGTATTATAATGCAGGAGCAATACCACCCGTAACAGACCTGTTGGGTTCAGATGGTAACGTGCTGAATTCTTATGATCAAACTTATTTTTCTAGTTTTTACCAAGGATATACGGATACGGATCCGGATGTCTTTAATTATAATTTTGGCAACTATACCGGAAAATTCTGCCTGGGTAAATTGGCAGACGGCTCGCCGATATACCTGGATCAACAGAATGGTATAAAATTAGTATATGTTCAATCCACGGATAGTTGGGTAGCTACAGATCCTATGGGCTACAAATATTATTTGGGTACTCAGGAAAAAGCACAGGATTTTAATGTCTATTCCAAAGGCTATGAAAGTGCTGATGATCTATTAATAGGCGATAATTCCAGTAGCAGCAACAACTTAACCACATCCTGGTACCTTGATCAAATAGTTGCACCTACTGGCGAAATTGTTCAGTTTACCTATCAAAAGCCAAGTCAGAGTAAAAGTTTAATCAGCAAGTCTGAGCAAGAATATGATGCCATGAATGCTTTATTTGGTTTTGTCAATGCTTTTGGCGTCGGTCCTAACCCTCAGGCTGTCTATCATCAATACTCGGCATCCCAGCAAGTCATTCAGGATGTAAATTTAAAGCAAATCACCTTTGCTAATGGAAGCATTACTTTTAACACAACCGATAGGGATGATATAGAATATATTGGTACAGGCAAACCGCAAAAGCTCTCTGAAATTGTTATAAATGACAACCAGAATAACCTGATTAAAAAATATACACTTAATTATATCGATTTTTTATCCCCTGCAACAACAACACTCTCTAATGATTATACCAATCGGAGAAGGCTCGCTTTACAATCCGTTGTGGAAACAGGTAACGATGGAAAAACAAAGCCGCCTTATTCCCTTACTTATTTTAACCCTAATAATATTCCCTATAAATTTTCAAAAGCCACAGATCACTGGGGATATTATAACGGGCAAACAACAAATACTACATTACTGCCACCCAAAGTAATTATTTCTGGCAATGTTTTTCAAAGCTTTCCTGGTGCAAACCGGAAACCGGATCCAGTAGACAGTGATTTATTATGCGGCATTTTATCATCAATAACTTATCCTACCGGTGGTAGTTCCAGTTTTACGTATGAACTTAATGATTATGCGAATTTAAAGGGGGATGATCAATATTCTTTGCAAGCACAATATGCTATTGCTAATTCCATAACTTCTACTTATACGGTTAGTTTTGATATTGCACCTATTGATACGGTGGGGGTAATATTCCAAAGTAATTTTAAGGAACAAGGCGATGTAAGTTATGTAGGAGATTACTCTCATATATATAAAGACGGCACCCCGATTTATCAATTTTCTGAAACTACAATGCAACCTCAAGGTTCCTTTTATTCCCACCCGCAAACGACAACGCTTGTCCTAACTCCCGGGCATTACACCATGGATGTAAGAAATATAACAGGCGTTACCACATCTATTTCTGCCAGTTGGAACCACAAGGTGCCTGTCGCCAAGCAAAAGGGAGGAGGCTTGCGAATAAGCTCAATTACCAATTATCAGAATAGCAACAGCATAGCCAGTTTTAAAAAGATTCTATATACTAAGGCTGATGGTACCTCATCCGGGCGTTTAACCTCTCCACAGCTGTATGATTTTATCCTCCCCGACTTTGCTTATTTATGTCGTTTGGCAAACTCCTTTGTAACGCCTGGCTTAAATTCTAATATCGGTGTAATTGGCTATAGTAAAGTAACAGAATTGGAAGGGGCAAACGGTGAAAATGGTAAAACGGAATATTACTACCACAACACTGATGATGTAGTTGATTCACATTATATGATGAATGTACCGTCTATTCATGATCCGTTGAATGGAAAATTGGAAGAAAAAATCATTTATAACGCCGCTGGCCAGGTGATTGAAAAAACTGGGTATCAATATCAACTTCAACTCTATCAGACTACCAGTCTAACAGGTTTAACAAGAACCCCTCTTCTTCCAGGGTATGGTATTACGGATTATCTCCCTACGCTGACCTCTGCCATAAAAAGTTTTTTACGATATTATAAGATGCCGTCCTACTGGGTAGTAAAAACTGCTGAAGCAGATACTTTATATGACCGGAACCAAAATGCAACAATTTCAAACAATCGCTATTATTATAATAACCCTGCTCATCGCAATGTTACAGCATCGGAATTGACAAAAAGCAATGGCAATACTTTCGGTACCAGCTATACCTATTCTCAGGACTATCTTCCGGGCACGACATTTATTAATGATATGGTCGCTGCCAATATTGTTTCAACCCCGATTGAAGCCGTAAAATACCAAATTGACGGAAGCGGAAGTAAAACCATTTTAGATGGAACAATAAAAACTTACAAGGCCGGTGGAAAAGGATTGTTGGATCAGGTGCAGATGTTGGAAAGCAATCAGCCAATCAATTCAACCGGGTTTAATTATTCATACGGCAATTATACAAGTCCAACTACTTTTACACCTGATTCCCATTATAATCCCCGATTAACAGAAAATAACTATGATAGTTATGGTAATTTATTAAGTCAGTATAAAACAAATGGCGTGCATTTAGCCTATCAGTGGGGTTATAATGGCCAATATCCCGTAGCTGCGGCAACTAATACGGAAAATAATAATATTTTTTATGACAGTTTTGAAGAGGGTAATGGCAATAGTGGACTGAATGATAGTAAGACTGGGCATTATAGTCATCTTAGTGCCTATTCCAAGGCTCTGACCGGACTAGACGCCGGGAACTATACTTTATCTTATTGGCAGAAAGTGTCCGGTGCCTGGTCATTTGTAAAAATGCCTATTACTGTAAGTGGCAATACCTACACCATCAGCTTAAATGCACAGATAGATGATATTCGTTTTTATCCTGCTAATGCCCAGATGACGACCTATACATATGACCCATTGGTCGGCATGACGAGTATGACAGATGCGAAAGGAGAAATCACGACCTATGAATATGATAATTTCCAACGGTTGATGAATATGAAAGACAAAGACGGGAATATCGTGAAACGCATGGACTATCATTACCAGGGGCAATAACAAAAGGGATAACCTACAAGACATTATCACGATGAAAATTATAAAAAGACTTACAATAGCCCTTAGTTTATGGCTTGGGGTAATAAATGCCGGTGCACAGACACCTATCCAGGTAACAGCTCCAATGACGGGAACACCAACGGCGGGTTCTTACTTCAGTTACAGCGGCATTACGTTGAGTCCGAATTTTAGTTTTACCGCAGCAGCAGGCAGCAGCCTGAGCCTGTATATAGCCAACCCGGATTGTCAGCCACTATTGAACAGTTTCAACCAGGACCAAAATTATATCGTAACCAGTGTACCGAGAGTTGGCGGCATGAAAACGGTGGGTTCAACACCGAACTCAGGAGATTTTGCAAACAGGACCAGCTGTGACCTGATGCAGACGGTACAATATTTCGATGGATTGGGCAGGCCCTTGCAAACGGTTCAGGTAAAAGGTAGTACGGCGAATAAAGATATGGTACAACCCGTAGTCTATGACCAGTTCGGACGGGAAGTACAAAAATACCTGCCTTATGCAGCGCAGGGTACGGCAGACGGAAGTTATAAAAGTACGGCGATCAGTGACCAGGGCACTTTTTATAATAGCCCTCCATCAACTTCAGGTGTATCAATAAATACGGCGCCGTATGCTATTACGAACTTTGAACCTTCACCCCTGAACCGGATAGTAGAACAGGGCGCTCCCGGAGCAGTTTGGCAACCCAACGGTACCAGCGGACATACGAATAAAGTAGATTATACAACCAATAACACCACAGCCCTGAGCGATGTAAACAACAGCTACCTGGTAGCCCTGTATACAGTTACGATCAACAGCGACCAGAGCCGGACCCTCAACTGGACAGCCGGAGCCAATGGAAACTATACCACCGGTCAGTTGTATGTGACCATCAATAAAGATGAGAACTGGGTGAGCGGTAAGGTCGGAACCACTGAAGAATATAAAGATAAAGAAGGACATGTGGTGCTAAAACGAACATTTAATCAGGTGGGTACTACGGTACAAGTATTGTCGACCTATTATATATATGACGATCGGGGTAACCTAGCCTTTGTACTGCCACCAAACAGCGGCGCCGATGCAGGCATTACCAGTACTGCTAATCAAACTACACTGGATAATCTATGCTATCAATATCGTTACGATGAACGAAACCGACTGACAGAGAAAAAGTTACCAGGAAAAGGTTGGGAGTTCATAATATACAATAAACTAGACCAGGTGATTTTTACCCAGGATGCCAACCAACGAAACCAAACCCCACAGATATGGACTTACACCCAATATGACGCGATGGGACGAGTGGTGGTCAGCGGATTGTGGAATTCAGCCGGAGCCTCGGGAAGTAATGGGGACACTAACCAAAGCAAACCAGATCATACCCTGAAGAACTGGCTGATCAGTTGGGCCAATGCCCAGACCACACTATGGCTAAGCCCGGATGGCACTACACCGACAGGTTATAGTAATATAGACCCCAGGGGAACGGTACTGCAGGTAAATTATTATGATGACTATAACAATATGCCGGGTCTGCCAGCTGGTTACCTGGTAAGCAGCGGCGTAAGCACGATGACCAAAGGACTGTTAACAGCAAGTAAAACCGCGGTACTAAACAACCCCTCAGATTATCTGTGGATGGTACATTATTATGACGATAAGGGGCGGGAAACACAATTGTTTAAACAACACTACCTGGGTGGCGTAGCCAGCCCCTATAATTATGACCAGATCACCAATACCTACAATAATATTACCAGTGAACTGACAGACAGCAAACGGGATCATTATACTAAAAATGCCGGCAATACAGCCGCAGTAAAAGCCGTAACGATAGGCAATACCTATGTTTACGATCATATGGGCCGTAAGATCCAGATCAAAGAACAAATTGGAGGAGGCCCGAATATACTGTTAAGTCAAACCGATTATAACGAAATCGGCCAGGTGCAGACCAAACATCTGCACGGGGCCTCAGGAGCAGCGCCATTCCTGCAAAATATCGCTTATACATATAACGAGAGGGGTTGGTTAACAGGCAACAGTGCCCCCTTGTTTGCCATGCAGTTAATTTATAATAATGGTAATGCTGCTCCATTTAATGGCAATATCAGCAACCAGACCTGGCAGGTACAGAACGGGGCAAATAAAACGTATAACTATAGCTATGATGCACTGAACAGGCTAACGGCAGGTATCTCGAATGAAGGCTATAGCGAACAAGGTATAGATTATGATCTGGCAGGAAACATCCAGCATTTAACCCGTCAAAGTGCCGCGTACACGTATGTCTACACCGGGAACCAGCTACAATCGGTAAGTGGCTTAACGACAGGAACATACCAATATGATCCCAATGGCAACGTCAAATTCGATGCCCGCACCCAAAAGAACATCACCTATAACTTGCTGAACTTACCACAGAGTATCACCGCAACAGGCTTTAACCTGAGCTATACCTACGATGCAGCAGGCCAAAAGCTACGGAAGAACAACGGGGCCACGACAACTGATTATATCAGTGGTATCCAGTATGAAAACGGCAATATCATTTTTATCCAAACCGAGGAGGGGCGTGCTATCAACAGCGGAGGCAGTTACCTGTATGAATACAGCCTGACGGATCATTTGGGCAACTCGCGATTAAGCTTTGATCAGAACTCGGCAACAGCGATCAAACAGCAGGATGATTATTATCCATTCGGGATGGAGATATCAAGAGGCACTGTTGTAAGTCCGAAGAATGAGTATCTTTATAATAAGAAGGAATTACAGGAGGAATTGGGGCAGTACGATTACGGCGCAAGGTTCTATGACGCAGTAATTGCCAGGTGGGGCAGCATTGATGCTTTTGCTGAAAGATATGACGGGATTAGTCCTTACAGTTATGGAGGTTTAAATCCCATAGTTAATATTGATGTTCATGGGGATAGTTTAATGATGTTTAAGAACGGGGTTTATCAATTCACCGTAGATAATGGAAAAAAGGAGATGACCGGTTTTAATCAGGAGTCAACGAGAGATAAGGATGGCAAGGAAACATTTACTGGTGGTCAATCGTTTGAGTTTAATGACATCAAGTTAGATGAAGGGGATCTCAAAACAAAAAAAGAGAAATTAAAAATTTTGTCGCAGAGTGATGTTGAAAATTTCATGAAGAACAGTGGCGCAGATAAACAGGGTTTTTTTTCGAGGTGGGGTTATACATTACAAGAAAGTAACGGAAATAATCTTTATGGTAGTGGTAATTTGGATTTTAGAGCCGGGCATGGCATTAATCACGAGGGGACAATGTACGTAATCAATGGTGTTGGTTATAATGGTGATGACGCAGGAAATTACCTTTGGGGTTATGCGATGGCCAGAATGGGATTCACAAGTTCATTAACTGCCATTGCATCTAACGCAAATGCGTGGTGGTCGGCTAAGACAAGTAACGGGCAAGGAAGTACTTCCCGGAATAGCTTGATTAGATGGTTTGAAAATAGAACCTGGACAGGCGATGCGGTAGCAGACCAAAGAGCAATTCTAAAAGGATATAATGATGCTGGCGGTTATTTTAAATATAAATGGCGATCTGTAAAAATATCGTTTTTCGGAGAAAAATAAAATATAAGTAAATGAAAGCTGTTGGTATCTTATCCTTATGTTTTTTAGCATTGACTATAAATATAAATTGCGAGCAACCTCATTATAATCAAAGTGAACTGTGTTATCAGTTTTATAAGCTTAATAAAACTAATGAATTTCGAGAATTGTACGATTTAAATATAGGCGGACGGTATAAAAGTGAATATGATAAAAATGCAAATCAATATGATCTTTCGTTTAACTACATCGAAGAATATGATTTGAAAACCAAACAATATATAACTATACCCGTATTCAATCGCGGGGCAAACGATACCACAAAGAAAGTTGCTTTTAAAAAATGTAGCGACGACATAAAAGATTATTTAAAGGATAAATTTAAAAGCACTTCTGACCCCGATTTATTTCTCTCCTATGTTAACTATGTTGAAAGAGTACTGATCGAATATTATAGCATTAGAACACCTTCGTTTTACAATAATAAAAGCGTCGCGATTGAGGGCAATCCATCATCCGGGCAGTTCATTACTTTTAAACTTAATGATAAAACCAAATGTTTTTATTTAAAAGACCGAATTGGACTGAGCGCATACTGGTTGAATTTTTTTAATAATTCAAAGAAGTTTAGCGATAATTGGTATTATGAAATAAGACCATAATGCTACCGAAAGCGTCCCGCTTGTGGTGCCAGATAAATAAAATAATCCAGCCCAACCAAGCGTTGGGCTTTTACTTTTTATAAACTAACCTTGTTTTAGATGTTGGAATTATCACTTTACCATGTACATGTCAGGCTCCTAAAGCAAATTTTAAGGTTTTTTTGTTAAAATCCTCGGCAGAAACAACTGAAATATTAGATGTAATTTTTTATAAGCAGCATTTGTTTGGAATGATAAATAATTATATTTGAAACACCTAACCTGCAAGATATGATTAGATTATCATAATAAGAAAACCCCAACTCTTTGCCTTCCGAAAGGCTTTAATCCACTAGTATTTATTCAGTCCACAATAACCAAGTCCAATCTAACACAGATTGATACGGAACATACATTCTTAATTAAATCTTTAGCCCCAATCATTATGAAACTTTTTAGCCTAATCTTATTTGCTGTTCTGCTGACAGGCTATAACAGCTATGCTCAAAACTACTTCCCCGCAACTGGGAATGTAGGTATCGGTACAACTAATCCCTACGGACCATTAAATGTAGACCCTCAAGGTACAGGAGGAATAACCATCGGAAATCCAAGTGTTAACTCAGGTGGATTTACCAGTTTGCAAATGGGTATCTCTGCCGTTCAAAACGGATATTCTTTTCTTCAAGGCGTTCAAGCTTCGGGAGGAACCTGGGGTAATATCATATTAAACAGAAGCGGAGGCAACATTGGTATTGGCATAACCACGGCAGATGAAAAACTGGTAGTAAACGGTAATATCAAAACTTTACTGGAATCTACTTATTACCCAGCAAAAAATGTGGCCACAATTAAGCAGTTAGGCCTTTCCGGAGCAACCGGAGCCATGAACTGGACCCTTAGGGGGGTATATCAATACCCAAACGGTGTTTTGGGTAATGCTGACGGCGGTGACCTAGATATTATTAAAGCATTGAATGGTAATACTATTTTAGGAACAAAAACAGATGGAACGGCATTAGGTAATGTGGGTATTGGAATAGTCACTCCAAAAACTAAATTGAGTGTTCAAGGCACAGGCACAATGTCAAATCTTAATAGCCCTGCTATTGCAGATTTATTTGGAGTAAATGACCGAAGTCGGTTAACCATTGGTAATAGCACAACTACTGCTGGCGGCACCAGAAGCAGTGCAATAGCATTTTATGGGATGAATGCCACCGGCAATGCTTATAAAGGTAATTGGGAGATCGGCAATGATTTAAGTTTAGCCGGCAAAAATGATTTTTATTTTTATAGTGCTGATTTAAATAGCGTTCCGCTTTATATCAACCCAGTAGGCAATGTTGGCATAGGCATAACCAATCCCCAAAACAAACTGGATGTAAACGGAACTATTCATTCCAAAGCAGTAAACATTGATTTGAATGGCTGGAACGATTATGTTTTCAAAAAAGATTACCAGCTAAGGCCATTAAGTGAAGTAAAAGCATACATTGATCAAAACCAGCACTTACCTGAGATTCCGTCCGAACAGGAGATGGTAAAAAAAGGACTTGACGTAGGTGAAATGAATAAGCTACTGATGAAAAAAGTGGAAGAGCTCACACTTTACCTGATTGAAAAAGACCAACAGGTAAAAGAACAAAACAAGCGAATCGATGATCAACAAAAACAGATCAATAAATTAATAGAAGCTGGGCATAAATAAATAAAAAAAGCCTCTTGAAATAAATTCAAGAGGCTTTTTTTATTCAAATCAGTCAATCTTCACAATGTGAAATATGATTCATATTTAAAATGGCATCTACCTCCTGGAGAAAATGCTGATGCTCCATTTCTTCTACCTCAAGCTGCGTTAAGCCGCTATACTTTTCTTTGTTTTTGTGCCCGTGTCTAATAATGATCACAATAGGTATGCATACCTGTATGATCATAAAGGCTACCGTGATCTGGAACATATAAGTGACTAATGTATCCATAATAGTAAGACAAATAAGGTATCAATTGGTGTTGTTAATTTAACGATTTTTACCCGGTTTTAGATGCGTATTTGCTACTTTTTCCACTTTTTTAACCAATTAAAGTGTTTTTAACATTTTATATAATAAAATGCCTTCACAGCTAAAAAGCTTATATTTTTAAACCTATTTATCGCCAATTTGTTTGTCCGCCTTTACCACTGGCGTAACGTTTTATCTATTTCCGACGTAACGATTATTATATTTTTTTAATAATACTTGACTAACTAAAAGGCTTCAGTATATTTGTAACCAAAAGGTTTCATATAAATGGTTAAACATCTATTCTTTATAATCCTGTATATTTATGTTAGAGACAATTCAACCCAAACCTAAAAGTAAACTATCCTCTTTTTTCTCTGTTTTAAAGCAATCGCTTAAAGGTACCGAAGTTGACCTCACCTCTACCAGTATTAAAAGAGCCATTATTTTGTTAGCCATTCCCATGATGCTGGAGATGGCCATGGAATCGGTGTTCGCATTGGTCGATCTGTATTTTGTAGGTCATTTGAAAAACAGCAGTCTGGCCATTCAAACAGTTGGCTTAACAGAATCTGTGTTAATGGTCATCTATTCCCTGGCCATAGGCCTGAGCATGGCCGCTACTGCGGTGGTAGCCCGTCGTATCGGCGAAAAAAATCCCGAGGCGGCATCAAAAGCGGGTATGCAAACTATTATTATTGCTGTAATTGTTAACCTCACCATCAGCATTATTGGACTGCTGCATGCCCGGGACATTCTGCTGATCATGGGCGCCTCTGCCGAAACTGCCGATCACGGAACCAATTTTGTGCGCATTATGATGGGCGGAAGTATCATTATCGTGATGCTGTTTTTGATCAACGGTATTTTCAGAGGGGCTGGCAACGCCGCCATTGCCATGCGAAGCCTGTGGATAGCCAACATGGCCAATATCATCCTGTGCCCTCTTTTTATCAGGGGTTTAGGGCCCATCCCTGCTTTTGGTTTAACTGGTGCCGCCATTGCTACTACTATTGGCAGAGGGCTGGGCGTTAGCTACCAGGTTTACAATTTATTCAACGGTAAAAATATTCTGAAAATACGGTTAAGTTATTTCGCGCCCGACTGGCAACAGATTAAAGCCATTGTTAAAATTGCAGCACCGGGTATTTTACAATTTATAATAGCCAGTTGCAGCTGGATATTTCTGGCCGAACTGGTGGCTACCACTGGTGGCGAAGCTGGTTCTGCAGGCTATCAAACCTCTTTGCGGTTAATGATGTTCTTCCTGTTACCTGCCTGGGGCTTAAGTAACGCAGCGGCAACCCTGGTAGGCCAAAACCTGGGTGCAGGACATATAGACAGGGCCGAAAAATCAGTATTTCAAACTATTAAATACACCATGGTGTTCCTGGGCATTGTAAGCATCTTGTTTTTAACCTGCGGACATTTATTCGCCTCCTTTTTTACCGAGGACAAGGCTGTTATAAAAGTGGCTACACGCTCTTTACAAATTTTAAGCGGAGGCTTTATTATTTATGGTATGGGTATGATTTTTACCAGTGCCTTTAACGGTGCCGGCGATACCTGGACACCTACCAAGATCAATATTTTTACTTTCTGGGTGTTTCAGATCCCTTTTGCTTATTTACTGGCTAAATACTTTGAAATGGGGCCTACAGGCGTTTTTATTTCTATCCCCGCCGCCGAAGTGGGGCTTACCTTGGGAGCCTACGTTTTATTTAAACGCGGTCGATGGAAAAAAATCAAAGTTTAAGCTGGAGGTTTTATAGTCGATAGACTATAAAGTGGATAAAGTCTGTAAGTCAGCAACATAAAGATCAAAAGAAAAGTCCGAAAGCTTAGAGGGTGGTACTCTCCAAACTTTCGGACTTTTTTACTTGCGGACTTCATGGACTATCGACTATGGACTCCCGGCTTATTACGGTACTTTTACGGCCTGGCGGGCCAGCAATTGCCATTGCGTTTTATTTTTAACCCACACCAGTAATATACCCAACTTGGTTATACCAGGGCCTTTACCTTTATCATTGGTAGCCGCGGTAAGTATATGACGTACAACGGCCGTATTACCAACTACCTTAACGTCTTGATCGGTTAGGCTGATAGATACAAAATCAGATGCTCCCGTAGCAAGATCACTTATAAATTCTTTTTTAGTTTGCAGTTTGCCTGATGAATGACCATAGCTCAACTCGGCCGAAGTCAATTTCTCCAGTGTAACCGTATCCGCATCAACCATGGCTTTACGTAATTGCTCGGTAGCTTGTGTTACTTCACTAATCAGTTTTGAATTTTGAGCTGAAGATTTTTCCATATGGAGTATAAAGGTTACTGCAAAGCAAAGCAGGGCTTTTAATAAAAAAGTTTTTTTCATAAGGATTTTCAAATTAGGTTTTCAACAAATATAATGTTAAACGTTAAATCTGAAGTGCATAATGTCGCCGTCTTGTACAATATAGGTTTTTCCTTCAATAGCCAGCTTACCGTTTTCTTTGATAACCGCTTCTGAACCGTTAAACTTAACAAATTCATCGTACTTGATCACCTCGGCACGGATAAATCCTTTCTCAAAATCGGTATGGATTACTCCTGCAGCTTGCGGTGCTGTAAAGCCTTGGGTAATTGTCCAGGCGCGTACTTCCTGCACACCGGCGGTAAAGTAAGTAGCCAGGTTAAGCAATTTATAAGCCGCTTTGATCAGTTTGTTTACGCCCGATTCTGTCAGTCCCAGATCATCCAGGAACATCTGGCGTTCTTCATAAGTATCCATCTGGGCTATCTCTGATTCTATCTGTGCTGAAATCACCAGTACTTCCGCATTCTCTTCCTTAACGGCAGCTTTTACTTTTTCTACATAAGCGTTGCCTGTGTTTACCGAGGCTTCGTCAACATTACAAACATACATTACCGGCTTTGCAGTAAGCAACCACAGGTCGGCAACATATTCTTTATCCTCCTCAGCAACCGGTGCCGTACGAGCCGATTTACCAGTTAGCAGGTGTTCTTTGTAAACGGTTAAAACATCAAAGGTCTTTTTGGCTTCTTTATCGCCGCCGGTTTTAGCCATTTTTTCAACTTTCTGGATCTTTTTCTCTATCGATTCCAGATCTTTTAGCTGTAACTCGGTATCGATGATCTCTTTGTCGCGTATCGGGTCAACCGAGCCGTCAACGTGGATCACATTATCGTTATCAAAGCAGCGCAGTACATGTATAATAGCGTTGGTGGCACGTATGTTACCCAAAAACTGGTTACCTAGCCCCTCGCCTTTGCTGGCACCTTTAACCAAACCTGCTATATCAACAATTTCAATAACATTAGGTACAATGCTTTTTGGTTGTACTATTTCGGTAAGTTTGGTTAAACGCTCATCCGGTACCGTAATTACGCCTACGTTTGGCTCAATAGTACAGAACGGAAAGTTAGCCGCCTGTGCTTTGGCATTTGATAAGCAATTAAAAAGTGTCGATTTACCTACATTTGGCAAACCCACTATTCCACATTGTAAACCCATTTTTCAGATATTAATTCTTTTGTCGATAGTCGATAGATCATGGCCAATGGACTATCGGCCATCGACTATTATCTATCGATAAAATTCGCGCAAAGATAACACAAAATTTTGCCTATAATTTGAAAAAATAAACGACTTTTGCCATCGTCAAATCAAGGCAAAACAGATTAATAATAACATGTAAACAACAGGGGGACACTTATGAACGAAATGGTTGAACAAATAGAATTGTTGCTGGAGCAGGAAAACAATAAACAATTAAAGGAATATTTGAACAACCTAAATATATCAGACGTTGAAGAGCTGATTGGTGAATTGCCCGAACATGGCCCCCGATTTATTGAAACCCTGTCGCTCAACCGGGCTGTTAATGTTTTCCGCATATTGGATTCTCCTACCCAGGAGCGTATCATTAAAAAGCTTTCCGGCCAAAAAGTTGCCGACCTGATCAACGCATTACCTCCCGACGACCGTACGGCTCTTTTTAGTGAATTACATGGCGATGCCGTTAAAACACTCATCCTGCATCTATCGCCGGATGACCGTAAAGAAGCGCTCTCTTTATTAGGTTACGAAGAGGAAAGCGTTGGGCGTTTGATGACTCCCGACTATATCGCAGTTAAGAAAAATTGGGATGTTACCCGAGTACTATCCCACATCCGCCGTTATGGTAAAAACTCCGAAACCATTGATGTGATCTATGTAATAGACGAAAACGGAGTATTGCTTGACGATATCAGGATACGGGAGATATTATTAGTTAAACCCGAAACCAAAGTAAGCGACCTGATGGACGGGCGTTTGATATCCCTCAGTGCCAGCGATCCGCAGGAAGAAGCCATCAATATATTCAGGATGAACAACCGCGTGGCTTTGCCCGTGGTCGACAATGAGCACATATTACTGGGCATTGTAACTGTCGACGATATTTTGTGGATAGCCAACGAAGAGTATACTGAGGATATTCAGAAAATTGGCGGTACCGAAGCATTGGATGAGCCTTACCTAGATATTAACCTGTTCCTGCTGGTTAAAAAGCGGGTTGGTTGGCTTATTATATTGTTCCTGGGCGAAATGTTGACTGCCACCGCCATGGGATTCTTTGAAAAATCAATTGAAAAAGCTGTTGTACTTGCTCTGTTCATCCCGCTTATTATATCAAGCGGTGGTAACAGCGGTTCGCAGGCTTCTACCTTAATTATACAGGCCATGGCCCTTGGCGAAGTTACCGTTGCCGATTGGTGGCGGGTAATGCGCCGCGAGCTATTGTCGGGCTTAATGCTGGGCCTAACGCTTGGATTAATAGGATTTATGCGTATCTACATCTGGACCATGTTTTCGCCCATTTACGGACCTCACTGGATACTGGTAGGCTTAACTGTTGGCTGTGCCCTGATTGGTGTTGTATTATGGGGATCGCTGGCAGGTTCTATGTTACCACTCATCCTGAAAAAATTAGGTGCCGACCCTGCTACATCCTCCGCCCCCTTTGTGGCAACCCTGGTAGATGTTACCGGACTTATCATTTACTTCAGCATCGCTGTAATGATTATGAAGGGTGTGATGTTGTAATGGCTGATTACTTATTCCGCAGTCGCTCGGCTCCAGCCGAGTGACTGCGTGAATAAATACGGTGTCATGGTGAGCCCGTCGAACCATAGCGAGCAGGCCTCGGCGCGCGAGTCTTCGACAAGCTCAGACTGACAGCCCTATTATACTATTTCCTCATATAAAATTTAACAGCTTATCAGCGCTATCAACGTAATCCCCCAAAAAAATCAGCGGTCTAACTCATATACGAATTCACATTGCTATAATCAATATTGGTTACGTTGCTGTAATCTGGTACAAAGCTATCCTCGTTGCTGATGGCCATGTCCAGTTCAAAACTTGATGGATATGGTGTATTGAGCAAACTACCTTTAGGGATATAAGGGAACAGCTCGCCGTAGGTTTGTATCTGACTGTGGTTAATGCGGCGATAGATGAACATACGGTGCAGATCGCAAGGTTTTACCAGACCAGCGGCACCTATCATTTGTATAGCACTGCTTACCGTTTGGTTATGAAAATTAGCAACACGCACCTTTTTATCATCGACCACCAGACCACGCATCAGGCTTTTATCTTGTGTGGCTACACCGGTTGGACAAGTATTCATATTACATTCCAGCGCTTGTATACAGCCAAGGGCAAACATCATTCCGCGGGCGCTATTACACATATCGGCCCCCAAGGCAAAATTCTTCACCAGGTCGAACCCAGTTGCTACTTTGCCTGATGCGATAAGCTTGATATATTTTTTAATGTCGAAACCTGTAAGGGCATCATAAATAAAGGCCAGGGCCTCACGCAGGGGCATACCTACCGAGTTAGAAAACTCTAACGGAGCAGCTCCGGTACCTCCCTCGCCCCCATCCACAGTAATAAAATCGGGATAGATGCCTGTTTTTACCATAGCCTTGCATATCGCTAAAAATTCGCTCTTATGGCCTACACAAAGCTTAAAGCCTATAGGTTTACCACCTGATAGCTCGCGTAATTTTTTGATAAACTGGGTTAAGCCAATAGGATCATTAAAAGCGGTATGGTAAGGTGGTGATACGACATCCTGCCCCATCTCTACCAGTCTGATACGTGCAATCTCGGGCGTAACCTTGGCCGCAGGTAGTATCCCGCCGTGCCCGGGCTTAGCCCCCTGCGATAGCTTAATCTCAATCATTTTTACCTGTGGTAACACGGCACGCTGGGTAAAAGCATCATAGTCAATAGTACCATCCGGGTGACGACAGCTGAAATAGCCGGTACCTATCTGCCAGATAATATCACCACCGGGTTGCAGGTGATAATCGCTCAAACCGCCTTCGCCGGTATTATGGGCAAAGTTGCCCAGTTTGGCGCCGCCGTTAAGGGCCAGGATAGCATTCTCGCTCAGCGAACCAAAGCTCATGGCCGATATATTATACACACTGGCCATATACGGTTGCTTACAATCGGGGCCGCCAACTTTTACTCTTGGCGCCAGATCAAGATGATGATGATCAACAGCTGCTATACTGTGATTGAGCCATTCATAACCATTTTCATACACATCCAGCTCGGTACCAAAAGGCCGCGTATCATCTACCTTTTTAGCACGTTGGTATATCACGCTACGGTTTTGACGGTTAAAGGGCGTACCGTTGGTATCGCTTTCAATAAAATACTGGTATATTTTAGGACGCAGATCTTCCATTAAAAAGCGCAGGTGACCAAATACCGGGTAGTTGCGTACAATGCTGTGCTTCTTTTGAGCCAGATCATAAAAGCCTATAGCATATATAGGCACCATGATCACAAACGACCAGGCGGCCGGTTTCCATAATATAGTCCACCCGATAAGCGCAGCGAATATAATAATGAACGAGGTAATGAAAAGCTTCTTCATAAATAGATTATTTAATATAAAAATAACTCTTAAAGTTAAACATTAGCACAATTGTATGGTTAAACTTGTACTTGATTGTCGGCGAATTGTAATGAAATAAAAATACATGTTTAAACATGTATTTTGTTATTATCTTTGACTTAACAAAACAAAATAAAAAAATCATGGCAACAGAAACAGCAACAAAATGGGTTATCGACCCTATGCATTCAGAAGTACAATTTAAGGTAAAACATTTGGTTATTTCAACCGTAAGCGGTTTTTTCAAAAGCTTTGGCGGTGAAGTAATTACCGAAGGAGATGATTTTGACAATGCCGAAGTGGATTTTACATTAGACATTGACAGTATTGATACCAACCAAACTCAGCGCGACGAGCACTTAAAAGGCGGTGAATTTTTTGACGCTGAAAAATATCCAAAGATCAGCTTCAAATCAACCTCATTAACCAAAACTGATGATGAGGAATATGAATTAAAAGGTGATTTGACTATAAAAGACGTTACCAAACCGGTAACCCTTAACGCCGAATTTGGTGGTTCAGCAGCCGATTTTTATGGCAACACTAAAGCTGGGTTTGAAATCACCGGTAAAATAAACCGTAAAGAATTTGGCTTAACCTGGGATGGCGTAACCGAAGCAGGTTCAGTTGTGGTTGGCGAAGACATTAAATTGCTGATCAACTTACAATTGACCAAACAAGCTTAATTGTTTTAATACTGTTGCTGTGTTTTAACATTTAAAAGCCGGTGTTGTTGCCCAGGTAGCAACCCGGTTTATTAAAACACTTTAAACAGGTTAAAATATAATGATGATGATGGAAAGTCATTTGCCTTTGGCAAGTGACTTTTTTGATTTCTGAACCTTTTTTGATATGATTAAACGATTTTCTGGATTTTTTTGAATACGGCTATCATGTCAAACCCATTGAAATTAGGATGCCAGGCTCTTTCCATGCATATGTAAACCAACTTATGAGTATATTTGTTATACATCATGCTTATTAAAATATATCCCGAAAATCCTAACCCTAAAGCTATAGAGCAGGTGGTTGAAGTGTTACGCAAAGGAGGCCTCATCATATATCCGACCGATACTGTTTACGGCTTGGGCTGCGATATCACCAATCATAAAGCCATCGAGGCCATTTGCAAAATCAGGAACATTAAACCCGAAAAGGCAAATTTTTCATTTATATGCTATGATTTGAGCCATATATCAGACTATATCAAACCCATCGATAATACCACGTTTAGGGTGCTCAAAAAGGCCTTGCCTGGACCATTTACCTTTATATTCAATGCCAGCCATATGGTTCCCAAGCTATTGAGTTCCAATAAAAAAACGGTGGGTATCAGGGTACCCGATAATGATATTGCCCGCGAAATTGTGCGCGTATTGGGTAACCCCATCCTCTCAACCTCTATCAGGGATGATGACGATATTATAGAATACTCTACCGATCCGGAACTGATCCACGAAAAATACGAGGATCTGGTTGATATCGTGATCGATGGCGGTTATGGCGATAATATACCATCAACTGTAGTCGACTGTACAGAAGGCGATTTTGAGATCATCCGCGAAGGAAAAGGAGATCTCGAGCTGTATTTGTAGCTTTTTTGGAGCAAGGAACAAAGATTTTTGGAACAAGGACAAACGCATGAAAAGAAAGTCCTTGATCCTTGCTCCTAAAATCCTTGATCTATCTTATACTTTGTATAAACGCAGGTATTTTGCTCATATAATCCTGCTCAGCCAGCAATTTTACAAACTTGCTGCCAACAATGGCGCCGTTGGCGTATTCGCAGGCCTTTTTGAAAGTTGCGTTATCTGATATTCCAAAACCAATGATAGTTGGATTTTTAAGGTCCATGGCTTTGATCCGCTTGTAGTAATCTTCGATGCTATTGGTCAATTGCAGACTGCCACCGGTTATGGACGATGAGGATAACAGGTAAATAAAACTATTACTCAATTCATCAATCTTGCGAATCCTATCTGGCGAGGTTTGTGGCGTAACCAGGAATATATTGCTCAGGTTATTATTGATAAAATGAGCCGAGTACAGGGCTTCATACTCATACATCGGCAAATCGGGTACAATAACACCGTCTACACCCAATTCTGCCGCTTTTTTGCAAAAACGTTCAATCCCATATTGCACTATCGGGTTAAAGTAGCCCATGAGCAGTATAGGAATGGTAACTCGTTTACGCAGCTCAGTTAACTCTCCGAAAAGATGGTCGAGTGTCATACCATTGATCAGTGCCTGTTCAGAACTATGCTGAATAGTTGGCCCATCAGCTACCGGATCAGAGTACGGGAAACCTACTTCCAGAAAATCAGCACCGGCTTTTTCCAAAGCTTCGGCAATATCTACTGTGGTATTCAAGGCAGGATATCCAGCGGTATAATATATCGATAACAGGTTATTTTTTTTTGCAGCAAAAAGCTGGTTTAATCGGTTCATTGTGTAGCTTATAGTTAATGGTTCATTGTTCATGGCCCTGATCGGTTTTATAGTTGACGGATGTACATAGCCTTCACTATGATCCATGAACTATTATCCATGAACTAATTAATAACCGAAATATTTAATAAATGTATCCAGATCTTTATCGCCGCGGCCAGAAAGGCAGATCACGACATTATCTGTTGAGTTAAATTTCATTTTTTCAAGCTGTGCCAGCGCATGCGACGATTCAATGGCCGGAATAATACCCTCCATTTGCGAACAAAGCAAGCCTGCCTTCATCGCTTCATCATCAGTAACACTTACATATTCGGCCCTGTTTATTTTGTATAAATGCGCATGCTGCGGACCAATACCCGGGTAATCCAATCCTGCCGAAATAGAATATGGTTCAACTACTTGCCCATCGGGTGTTTGCATCAGTATGGTACGGCTGCCATGCAAAACACCTTCATTGCCCAGGAACGTTGTAGCCGCCGAATGGCCACTGTCAACACCTTTACCGGCAGCTTCCACAGCTACTAACTTTACCTGTTCATTATCTAAAAAATGGTAGAACATCCCCATGGCATTGCTGCCACCACCTACACAGGCCAGTACATATTCAGGCAATTCTTTACCAGTATGTTCTATGAGTTGTTTTTTTGTTTCTTCGGATATGATCGACTGGAAACGAGCCACCATATCGGGATATGGATAAGGGCCAACCACCGAGCCAATGATGTAATGGGTATCAACGGGATTAGCTATCCAGTCACGCAGGGCTTCATTGGTGGCATCTTTCAGCGTTTTGCTACCTGATGAAGCCGGCCTTACAGTAGCACCCAGCATCTTCATGCGGGATACGTTGGGCGCCTGGCGAGCCATATCAATTTCGCCCATGTAAACTACACATTCAATACCCATCAGGGCACATACTGTAGCAGTTGCTACACCATGCTGACCTGCGCCGGTTTCAGCAATGATGCGTTTTTTGCCCAAACGTTTGGCCAGTAGTATTTGCCCTATGGCGTTGTTGATCTTGTGCGAGCCGGTATGATTCAAATCCTCCCGTTTAAAAAATATATTAGCGCCATATTTTTCCGAATACCGTTTGGCATGATATAAGGGTGATGGCCTGCCTACATAATTTTTGAGCAGATCATTAAATTCCGCTTTAAAATCCGGATCATTAATAATGTTGAGGTATTGTTGTCTTAACTCTTCAACGTTTGGATATAGCATTTCGGGAATGTATGCGCCGCCAAAATCGCCATAGTAACCATGTTCGTTAACTCCGTATTTCATCTGTAATGTTCTGTTTTTGATGATGTCAAATGCGTTTTCCAACTTCGGGATGTTTTTCAAACCCGGTTCATCCTCAAACCGGCTGTTCAAATCAACCGCGTAAAATTGCGGATGGGTTATATTTTTTACTTCCTCTATATTATCAGGGCTTATTCCTCCTGATAAAAAGAAGGGAATATTCAAGGTATATTTATCCAGGATGCTCCAGTTAAACGCTTTTCCAGATCCACCATAAATAGAAGTTTTGGTATCGAACAGGAAATAATCCACCTCTCCTGCATACGCATCCAGTTTACTAAAGTCAAAGTCGTTATCAACTCCAAAGGCTTTAATAACGGTAACCTTACCGTTAAAGGCATGGCAAAACTCCGGGCTTTCATGTCCATGCAGCTGTATGGTATCAAACCCATATTGATCAATCAGTTGGGTAATAATTTCGGCGGTTTCATTTACAAAAACGCCTGTTTTATGGATGGATGCCGGGATTGTTGCCAACACATCTGCAGATAACGTATCTATATAACGTGGCGTTCGGTCATAGCAAATAAAACCCATATAGTTCGGCTTTAAAGCAGCTACTGCTTGGATATTTTCAGGATACTTTAAACCACAAACTTTAATCTTCATCATTAATTCTGTAATAAAGTATGGAAACTATTCAGGGCCTTTCCACCTATCAAGGCTTCCTCCGCTTCATAATAACAATCAGCAAAGCTTTTTTCAGGGCCAATGGTTTTAATAGCCAGCGCGGCGTTGGAGAGAACTACGTTATTTTGGGCAAACGTACCCCGACCGCTAAGCACATCGGTAAATATCTTCGCCGAAGCAGCTACAGTATCGCCTCCTGTAATTTCTTTAGGGTCTAACTTTTCAAAACCAAGCCCTTCAACCGTATTGATCTTCTCGCCTTCGGCCGAAAAGGTTTTGAAATCGCAGGTAAGCGAAACCTCATCATAGCCTTCCAGTGCATTTACTATAGTATATTTGGTGTTTGACTTTTGATACAGATAGGCAAAAACCCGGGCAAGCTCCAGGTTAAATACACCAACCAACTGGTTTTCAGGCTTGGCCGGATTAACTAATGGGCCCAACATATTAAAAAACGTTTTCACTCCTAATTCACGTCGTATAGGAGCCACTGTTTTCATAGCCGGATGGAACAAAGGTGCATGCAAAAAGCAAATGTTAGCCTTATCGATGCTGGTTTTCAATTTATCGGTATCATTGGTAAACTGATAGCCAAGGTATTCTATCACATTGGATGATCCACACCCCGACGATACACCATAGTTACCATGCTTAGCCACCTTATAACCCGCACCAGCTACCACAAACGATGCCAGCGTTGATATATTAAAAGTATCCTTACCATCGCCACCAGTACCGCAAAGATCTATAAGCTGATCGGTTTCCAGATCAATAGGCAAACAAAGCTCCAACATAGCATCACGGAAACCTTCCAGTTCGTCAACGGTAATGCTGCGCATACAATATGCCGTCATAAAGGCTGCCATTTGTGAGTTGTTGTATTGCCCCTGGGCAATATTCATCAAAATATTTTTTGATGCTTCCCTGGTAAAGGTTTTGTGTTCAAAAAGATGATTTAGTATCTGTTTCATGCCCCCTAACCCCCTAAAGGGGGAATTTTTTAATGGTTATTTACTTTTCCCCTTATGCTCCCCCTTTAGGGGATTGGGGGGAATAAAAAAAGGGCTACCGTATGGCAACCCTTCTCAATATTATGTTAAAAAACAAAAAACGGAATTGCCTTACGATTAATCGTTAAGCCACCACCAGTTATTGTTTAATACTATCATTTTCATTTGTGCCACAAATATGGAAATAGTTTTTACTAAAAGCAAACAGAATGATAAATTTACGCAAAAGCCGAAAAGCTTACACTTCCAATGAACCATAACACGCGAAAAGTAAATCCCGAAGATGATCTTGGCTTTGGCACACAGCCGGTTATAAAGAGCCAACCTGTAATTAATAAAGATGGATCTATCAACGTAAAACGTACCGGCCTGCCTTTTTTTAACCGGCTGAACAGTTACCAAACCCTCATTAATATGAGCTGGACAAAATTCTGGCTGATTGTTTTAAGCGGTTATATGGTAGCCAACATCATCTTTGCCAGTATATATGTTGCTCTGGGGTCGGATAGTCTTGATGGTAAAAGCGGCAGTACTTTTTTTGATCACTTTATGGATGCTTTCTTTTTTTCGGCACAAACCATATCTACAGTTGGTTACGGGCATATTAGTCCGCAGGGAATGGCAGCCAACTGCGTGGCAGCATTAGAATCTATGATGGGGCTGCTGGCGTTTGCTTTGGCAACTGGTTTACTTTACGGGCGTTTTTCAAAACCTACAGCCAAGATCAAATACAGCGAAAATATACTCATTGCCCCCTATAAGGGAGATAAGACCGGGCTTATGTTCAGGCTGGCTAATTCCAGACATAACGTACTAATTGACTTACACATAGAGGTTAATTTCTCCTATAACGAAGAAGTAAATGGCAAAACAGAACGCAAATTTTATCCACTGGTGCTGGAGCGTAAAGCGGTGAGCATATTATCCATCAACTGGACGGTAGTACATCCCATCGATGATGATAGTCCGCTGAAGGATTTTACGCCGGAAGATTTTGAAAAGGCCCAGGTAGTTTTCTCGGTACTACTAAGAATATTCGACGATACCTTTTCACAAACCATACACTCCCGTACTACCTATACCTATAAAGACATGGTCTGGAACGCCAAATTCAAACCCACTTTTGACCGCGACGAGGATGGGCGCGTGGTATTACATTTGGATAAGATCAATGAGCACGAGGTGTTAGGAAGTTAAGTCATTGAATCATTTGCTTTGTGTCATTAAGTCATTTTTCGGATGATTTCGACACTTTTAAAAAATGACTTGATTACTCAATGACGCAACGCCAATAAACTATTTCAGCAACGGATTTTTCTCTTTTGAAAATACTTTATACGCCATTTTATCTACAAATGATGGTACAAACTTACTAAGCAATACGGTCAGCTTACCCTGTCCGGTCATAATGAGGGTTCGGGAGCGGTTTTCGATACCATTGGCTATTATTCGGGCTACTTCTTCGCTGCTCATCATCTTGTTCTCGTCCATAGAACTTTCGCTCTGCTGACTTCCATCTTTCGTCAATGCGGTGTTACGGATATTTGATGTAGTAAAACCCGGGCAAGCCGTAAGTACATGAACACCTGTTTTCAAATTTTCCACGCGTATGGAGTCCAAAAAACCATTCATGGCAAACTTAGAGGCCGAATAGCCTGTGCGACCCGGCAATCCTTTATACCCAGCTATGGAGGAGATACCTACTACGCTGCCTTTCGTTTTCAGGATTTCGGGCAAGGCATATTTGGTACAGTATACTGTTCCCCAGAAATTAACATCCATTACAGTTTTTAATACATTCAGATCCGCATCCTGAAACAAAGCCCGCATGGAGATACCCGCATTGTTGATGAGCATATCAATTTTACCAAAGGTTGTCAATGTTTGCTTTACCAGGTGTTCGCAATCTTGTTCGATAGCGACATCACATTGTACAGCAAGGGCTTTTATGTTATATTGTTTTTCCAGATCCTGCGCCATTTCGCAAAGGGTAACATACTTGCGGGCAGCCAATACTACATTTGCCCCACGTTTTGCACATTCATTGGCCAGTGATTTACCAATGCCCGATGAGGCGCCGGTGATGATAACGATTTTATTATTCAACTTCATATGATGGAGGGTAAAGCTGCGGTAAGCCCTCCACTTTTATTTCGGGCACCTTAAACAAGTATTTTGTGGCGAATATAATCATAGCGCCATAAAATTCCCTGATATAAGCATAGCTAAATTTAGCCTTACCCCTTGTATTGAAATTGATGATATATGTTTTTGGAAAATAGTAATTTTTAAACCCGGTAAGCCTTACCCGGTATGACAAATCAATATCATATCCATAAATATGGAAACGCTCATCCAGCAAACCGGCCAGATCAAGAGCCTCTTTTCGGTACAGCATGAAAGCGCCGTTCAGCACATCAGTTTCGGAGGTTTGAAACTCTTCTACCCAGTCTTTACGCTGTACATCTGTGAGGCGCGATTTTGAAAAATACTTAGCTAGTCCGGTCAGTTTAAAAAATATGCCCCAGGGTCTGGTAAAGCCATGTTTTGACTCTTTCAGGAAACGACCATCAGGTGTAATCATACGCACCCCAAGTCCGCCGGAATCGGTGTGCATATCCATAAACTCTAATGCTTTCTCTATAGTCTTTTTGCCTGTAATAGTATCCGCATTGACCATTAAAATATACTCTCCCGAAACCAGTTTCAAAGCATGATTATAAGCTTTAGCCATACCTTCATTTTTGGTATTGGCTATCACATTCACCTCCGGAAACTCTTCCTGGATCATGGCCAACGACCTGTCGGTTGAGGCATTATCAACCACAAAAACCTCATTGGTAATATCCTGGGCGGCTCTTACTACGGAGTTAAGCGCCAGGCGGAGCATGTTGCAGGTATTGTGATTAACAATGATAACCGATAGTTTCATCTTTCTACTTTGTCAGTGAGTTTTCATACGGAACACGTGTAGCGATGGATCGACCTAAGGTAATCTCATCAACGTACTCCAACTCACCTCCAAAAGCTATGCCACGGGCTATAGTTGAGATAGTAATATTAAAGTTTTTTACTCTTTTATGAAGATAGAACAAAGTAGTATCGCCTTCCATAGTGGCGCTCAGGGCAAAAATGATCTCTTTGGTCTCATTTGCCTTCAGTCGTTCCACTAAAGTATCCACCTGCAGATCTGATGGCCCTACACCGTCCATAGGCGATATCAAGCCGCCCAAAACGTGGTAAACACCGTTGTATTGGTTGGTGTTTTCAATAGCCATCACATCGCGGGTATCCTCTACTACGCATATGAGGCTATGATCACGTTTGTGCGACGAGCAGATTTCACATACCGATTGATCCGAGATGTTATGGCAAACGCTGCAAAACTGTATCTCGTTGCGTAACTTACTGATAGCCTTGCTAAACTGCTCCACCTCCTGCTTATCCTGATTCAATAAATGCAGCACCAGGCGCAGGGCGGTTTTTTGTCCTACTCCCGGCAGTTTGGCAAACTCCGCCACGGCATTCTCCAGCAATTTGGACGAAAAATTCATAGCACGAAGTTAATGAATAACCCGCAATTCAGAAAAACAGGGTGTATTCTCAATTCGGTTTTAAAGTGCTTATAAAAAATTGATAGGCTATCTCGCTAACCTCCTGTAATTCAGCCGGACGTTCATGGGCCAGTTGCGGTTTGGTGTAGTGACCGCGCTCACCGGGCAGCACGATAAGTTTTCTGGCCGTGGGGATGTTTGCTGTATAGTATGCTGCATTTAGTTCCTTCGGAGCTATCAGGTCCGCATCTCCGACTACTATCTGCACGGGCACGGTGATACCATGCAGACTTTGCATGCTAAAAGCATGCCCTATAGCCGGCCCCAGTGCAAAAACAGCTTTAATACGCTCATCCCTAAAGGAATCGCCCTGACGCTTAGCCGATTGGATCATCACCGGATCTGTTTTAGACAAGGCTGTCAGCCGGTTAATGGCCGCACGAATCTGGGTGGGTGGCTCGGGTTCGTTTTTTACCAGGCTCTCCATATTGAATATTGGGCCAGCCAACCAGATGGCCGTTGCTCCACCCAATGAAAAACCAGCTACAGCGATTCTACTGGTATCTATTCTATTTTTAAACTCTTTATCTATGAGTATTTTATCCAGCACTACCGAGATATCCCGGGGACGCTCCCACATGCAGAAATCAGACAGGGTGCGATCGCTTTCTGTTGCGCGGCGCTCCTCCTGGTTGGTGCCGTTATGGGCCACGATGACCGCTATAAAGCCCCTGGCCGCCAGGTAATAGCCCAGCCAGCGCATTTGTACCGGGTTGCCCTGCGCGCCGTGCGATATCATGATGAGCGGATATTTCCCCTTACCCGCTATGGCAGCATTACGATGTACAGCCACCGGCGATACAAACTGCTGTGGATCATCTACTTGCTCCTCTACTCCCCTATTGCCGGCCGGGTACCAGACCACCGTACGGAGCGGCCGCGGACCTGTGCCCAGCCAGTTGCTGCGGCTGCTATCGGCAAAATCGCGGGTGGTGGTGCCCACTTGGGTAAGTTTTACCGTAGCGGTTTGCGCATGGGCCATTTGGGCGGACATGAGCAGGCATAAAACAAGTGCAATATTTTTCATCGATCCTTACCCGGGAGTTTTAATTTATCCTTGTCCAAATATCCGGCGGCAAAGTGGTGATCAATTTGACAAAAGTCAATAAATGAAATTTATTAAAATTGAGCTCTGGGGACTTTTTAAACCCCGGATTTTAACACTTTTCTGATCAAAAACAGGGCAAAAACACTCACTTTTTGGGCACTTTAACTAAATTTTAACGCCATTTTAACACTTTTTAACAAATTTTTGATGGGTTTTAAAAGCTTTAAAAAGTATTAAATTATTGATTGTCAAATAACTACATGAAAAACAGTGATTTTTTGGCCTTGTTTTTCTCTTAACTAAACAGCCCGGTTACTCTTTTTGCAGGGTAACCGGGCTGGTGTTTATATAAAGATACGAAATTTTTGTGGGATGAAGAAAAATTAGGATTACAGTAGTTGCAAACCATTAGCATAATCATTCAAAGTCTCGGACTTTGGACAGCGTGAGTGATCGATTAAGCATATTGTTTAAATTTAATTTAAAACGCAGACTATTTAAAGTCAGCAGCAGACTTATTTCAAAAACAGATTTATAATTTCTTCTTTGTTTCCAGGAATCCCAGACTCTAACGTTTTAAAATTATAGTAAATTAATTGATCGATAGGATACTTAACATTATCATAAAAATAATAACCAGTTACATGGAAGTATATATAATCTAAATCAAGCTTTCTCAAATTAACGACTACTGGTCTTCTAATAAGATAGACAGAATTTTTACTAAGCTTTACATTTGGTGGAAAAAAAGCTTTATCAACGGATAATCTTTCATAACTACTTCCTCTTTTTAGTATTGTTTGCGATTTTATGTTGACCTCCTCAGCGGCAGCCTCTTTACAAACAAGCTGAAAAGAGAAACTTAAAGAATCATTTTTATAACCAAGATAGCGAGTCTCATTTATATCAATATCTGGCTTAATCGTAGAAACTATAATTGTTTTTTTATTAATCGAATCTTTTACGAGTTTCTGAATAACTTTTTCTACTGAATCATATTTTAGACCATGCTTTGCAAGCGCATTGGTAAATGCCGTAACTATGGATGCGTTACTTTCATTATTTATTTTTCGAGCTATTGAATCATTTTTTCTTTTTTCCGTTTCAGCCAACTTATTCTTGGCTATTTCGATTCTATCAGCATGATCATCTTTTAAAAAAGTTACAATTACACTTCCTACCACAGCTGAAAATAGTATCCAACCTCTAAAAGTAAATTTTCTGTACCATTTATTTCTTGCATCATGTACTTTGCCAGTAAAAGGTACAATCAACGCTGTACCGGCCAAAATAGCTAAGATAAGGTTATAGATATAAGGTTTCATTTCTTAAAAATACAAATAGAATAACTTACTTAAATGCATTTTGAAGAAACATTATGATTATCTTTATATATGCATTGGATATCTACAAAAGAAGCATCCCCTGAAACACTTGAATTAGTACTCATCTTTGACGAGTCCGAAGGCCAGTTTGTGGGGCATCTTGATCAATCTAAAAAATATTGGCAGATGTACGGAACCAATAGTCAACATTTTAATGTAACGCATTGGATGCCACTTCCACCAAATCCTCCAAAAACATCAGAACGTTTGTTAGATGATTTTAAAAAGGAACTTCATAATGCTGTTGTTGGATCTACTATTAAGGTAACTAATGTGGTTCCTGAAATGGTAGTTGATAAATTGGTCAGGGAAAAAGCTCGAGCATTAAAATGTGGGGTTAAATTCGAAAAAATATCACAAGAATATATTATTGGATTTGTAGAAGAATAAAAATCACACGCTACCGCAAGCGTCCCGCTTGCGGCAGCAGAAGCATAATCATCCAAACTCCCTGACTCAGGATAGCGTGTAATATATGATTCTTAATAAATAACATATTTGGCATCTAGCAGTTCGCCGGGGGTATAGCCTGTATAGCTTTTACAATCATTGATAAAATGCGCCTGATCATAAAAACCGGTTTCATACGTGATATCGGTGAGGCTTTTTCCGGGCGAGTTCTTTAACTCGGCTAAAGAGGTTATAAACCTGGATACCCTTGCATAGGCTTTGGGAGACAAACCTGTAAAATAATGAAAATTACGGGCCAATTGACGCTGACTAATCTTAACACCAGCCGCAAGCGACTTGATTTGAACATTGCCTCTCTGGGTGATGATTTGCGCATGCGCCGTCTGGAAATCCTCGTTATCTTTAAAATGCCTTCTAAGCTCAATTGTCAAAAACTCTTGAATAAAGTTTACTTTCTGATCAATAAATGGTAAAACATCCAATTGATCAAATAAATCGTTTTTCACATTGGGCCAAAGCGCCTGAAACTGGCTTATATGATTTGCAAACTGCTCCATTGGTGCCTTAAAAAAGTGATGTGCCGCACCCGGTTTGAACTGGATAGTGATACATGCCGCCTCGGGTAGAAACTGGAGATCGAGCACCTCATTCATACGGTATGTCACAAAACTATCCAAAATAAGATACTCCTGATTTTGTTTAATAATAGCAACCGGATTTTTTCCCAGTTTGATGAATAGCTCAACGCAGGTATCTGGTAAAAACCGGATAAATGGATGCAAGCCCTGGTAGCCGCTAAGATCGGTATAACCGATTCTTTGCAGGTAAGGTTGTAACTCCTCGGCAATATCGTACAGCTGGGATTGCATCGTTAATGGCCGATAAATGTAATGAGAATTATTAACAGATGTCCATTATTTACAATCGGGCCCGACACCTCAAAGGTAATTTTGAGGCATGAAAAAGTTAATATTTAAAACTGAGGAAGGCAAAAATGAGGTACTGACCTGTTATAATCGATTACTGGCCAATTGGCCTATTGATTACGATGAATTAACGATACCAACCAGGCATGGCGATACGTTTGCTATTGCCTGCGGAGATCCTGATTTGCCCTCGTTGATCATGTTGCATGGAGCAGCGGCAAACGCCTTATTCTTTAAATACGACATCCAGACTTATGCCAGTGCTTTCCGGGTTTATATTTTGGATATCCCGGGCGAAGCCGGCAAAAGCGCACCTAACAGGTTAGCCTGGAACGGGCCGGGTTATGCAGAATGGCTGGAAGATGTTTTGATTTACCTCAAGCTAAAAAAAGTAAATCTACTTGGCATCTCTCAGGGCGGTTGGACAGCGCTGCGCTTTGCTACTTTGCATCCGGGTAAAGTAAATAAAATTGCTTTACTGGCCACCGGCGGCATCGTCAAAACTAAGCCCGGCTTTATTTTAAAAGCGATCATTTACTCTTTATTGGGCCGTAAAGATCGGATCAATAAACTGGTAGTAGGCGCGCAGGTCATTCAGCCTGAGATCAAACAATTGATGGACCTGATAGCTGAACATTTCAAAGCGCGCATCGAAAAGGAATACCTGTTTACCGATGCGGAACTACAGCAATTAACCATGCCTGTCTACTCCATCGGCGGAACTGAGGATGTGATCAGATCTGTTATGGCTATCAATAAGCGCCTGGAGTTGAATGTGCCGTTATTTCAATCTGCCATCATACCGGGTATGGGACATGTAGTACTCGGACAGGCAACGCCTATTATTGATTTTTTGAAAGGATAGCTCAGATGCGTATTTTATTTAAAAAACATCATTCCCTTTTACGGTAGCTAAGCGCTACGCAGCCGTTTTTGAAGGTTCGGGTTTCTACCAGGTCCAGCTTAAAGCTCTTTGGGAGGCTGCCGGCATCGAGTAAGTGCCGTCCACCACCTGCCATAACGGGGTGCACCACTAAATAAAATTCATCAATCAGGCCCGCTGCCATCAGTTCCGGCAATATGCTTACGGTGTCTATCGAAATCGTTTTGCCGGGCTGCTGTTTCAGCTTCCGTAGTTCAGCTGCCGGGTCGTTTCGGATGATTGTTGTATTGCCGTCCACGCTTTCCAGGGATCGCGACACGACCACCTTATCAATGGCCACAAGCCTTTCCGCAAATCGGACCTCAGCAGCAGAACCGGAACGGTCTCTCGCAACATCGGCCCAGTAGGGAAACATAAGCTGATACATGACGCGACCATAAAAAAGCATATCCACATCATCCATCATTTCCGTAAAATACTCCATCAGCTCTTCGCTGGGTTCGCCCAGGGTGTGGTCGCAATAGCCATCCAGACTAATGTTCATGCCAAATGATACTTTTCTCATACTACAAAAATAAGCGACGCGTCTGATACAGGTCAGGGTTACCCGCGACAAAAAAAGGGTGTTTTACGTCAAAGAGACCAGGGGATAAACTCAATGACTGCCTAATTTAATTCTTGCGCAGCTACTAACTCGGGTAAGTAAGGCATGATATTACGTAGGGCCCGTTCCATGTATTCTTCTTGTTCACCAACCGGTACTACGTAGCTTAGTGCGTTTTTGGCTTCCTCAATACCTTCCAATCGTGCTATGATCCAGGCAGCCAGATAATGTGAAGCCAGGCAGCCGCCAACGGTAGCTATATTACCATTGGCAAAAAAGGGCTGATTTAAAACATCTATACCGGCAGCTACAACCCATGGCTTGGTTTTCAGGTCGGTGCAGGCAGGTGTGCCATTTAATAAACCCAGCTTAGCCAAAATAAGCGCGCCGGAACATTGGGCCGCCAATAACTGCCGGGTTGCATCAAACTTTAAACGGGCCATAATTTCCTGATCTTCTACAACTTCGCGGGTCCTTTTTCCACTGCCAAAGATAACTGCATCCGCCTGGCATGCTTCTTCCAGCGTGGCTTGAGACTCAATAACAACTCCATTCATAGAGCTAACCTTAGCCTTAGGGCAGGCAATAGAAACCCGCCAGTCGGGCTTCTTAACGCGGTTAAGAATACCCAATGCAATGAGTGAATCCAGCTCATTAAATCCGTCGAATGTAAGAATAGCAATATGCATACCTTAAAGGTTTTATTATCAAAAAATACTATAAAGTAAATATAGATTGACGCTCGTGCTTAACTCAGTATCAGTTTTGCAAAGTTTAATGGACACAGTCGCTACCGCAAGCGTCCTGCTTGTGGGATGCTTGAATGGTTTAACTAATCATGACAACCACAAGGAAACCCTTAAGATGGCAAAAAACAATCCTCCACTACGCGTCATTGCAATGACGTAATTTACATACTAATCGTTATCAGAAATACACAGTTTCCTATGCCCATTAGCAAAAAAGGGATGTTAGCTGTAAATTTGTTTAATGGGATCAGAATTTATTCAGGCAATTTATAACCATCCGCTGCTCCGGGTTTGTGATTATCAAAAGATAGCCGAAGCGCATACACTAATGGAGTTTAAACAAGGCGCCATACTTTTGGAAACCGGTAAAACAGCCCGTGAATTTTATATCATAGAAAATGGCCTGCTCCGGTCTTTTCTATATGACTATAACGGTAATGAAACTACTACAGCATTTTATTGCCCCAATGAAATACTGATAGAGTCGCTATCCCTATTTCAACGCATACCTTCAAAGGAAAACTTTCAGGCCATAACCGATACGGTAGTATGGAAAATCAGGTATGATACTTTTCAGCAACTGCTCCAGGAAATTGAAGGTTTCAGGGAGTGGGGACGGACCTGGGCCACCAGTCAATTATTTCAATTAAAACAGCGCTCTATTGATACACTTACCATGAGCGCAACAGACCGGTATCTTAACCTCATCAAAGAAAAGCCTTCCATTGCTCAACATTCTCCCTTAAAATACATTGCTTCATATTTAGGCATCACCGATACCTCATTGAGCAGGATCAGGAAGGAAATTTTTACAGCGTAGTTTTACTTGCCATATGGCAAGTACCTTTTTCTGCAGGGTAGCTAATTTTGAAGCATTAGTTCAATTTAAAAGCTTAGTATGAAAAATGTAATTAACTGGTTTGAGATCTACACCTCGGACTTTAACAGGGCCAAAAAGTTTTACAGTGATGTATTTAAATGTCAGCTCAACGATATTCCGATGAATAGCGACAGGCATTCGCAAATGTATTATGCCACATTTTTGAATACCGAAAATAAGTTTAATATAAACGGCGCCCTGGTTAAGCTTGATGAAGCGAAACCGGGTATTGGCGGCACCTTAATATATTTCGCTACCGAAGAGATCACGGCCGAGCTGAACCGGGTTGAACCTGCCGGCGGAAAAATTATCCGCCCCAAGTTAAGCACCGACGGTTTTGGTTTTATAGCACTGATTCAGGATACCGAAGGAAACATGATCGGCTTGCATTCGGAACGATAAATTTTTTACTATCGTAAACATAAGAGCCTCACCCAACCCTCTCCAAAGGAGAGGGCTTTAAAATACTTTTTAAGTATTTTACTCTTTCGAATACTCCAGCAGATCGCCCGGCTGACAGTCCAAGGCCTGGCAAATGGCCTCCAGCGTACTGAAACGAATGGCCTTGGCCTTGCCTGTTTTTAAGATAGAAAGATTGGCCAGGGTAAGATCAACCTTTTCAGACAATTCATTTAATGACATTTTTCGTTTAGCCATCATCACATCTAAATTTACAATGATTGGCATGGCTTATATAGTTAAATCGTTTTCTGCCTGAATTTCGACACCTCTTTTAAATATCTGACCGATTACAAAAAGGGTAACACTCATAAACAGCCACACATCGGCACCACCCAGGCGCAAATATTGTACATCGGGCATGGTTATTCCCAGTCTAATCAACCAGCCGGTATATTTAACGCCCCACCAGGAAAACAGTCCAATCATGAAGGTGATACACGCTATATTAAAAATAAAACGCCTTACCTCCCTGTTAAAAGGCTGAGCTAAATTGAACTTTTTATCGTGCAGAATTTTGATGATGAGGTAAAACAACCAGGCTTTCAATGCGGCGACAACACTCATCAACAACATCTCCGTAAAAAAATACCACATGCTGTGCTGATAAAGGGCAGACAGATCGGCCTCGTGCCAAAGATGTTTAACAACTGCCGGGTTCACCAATGCAAAAAACGCATTTGTTATAAAACCACCGGCCTCAATACATAAACCCACAAATATTATCCAGGAAAGGACGAGTAATACTGTCAGCGTTCGTTTGGTAGTAACTTCCATAACTGTTCTGTTTTTTAAGAATAACTACACAATTATAGATAAATATTTATCGATAAACAATAATTATTTATTGAAAAATTAAATCATCCTGGCCAGATTACCTAATTGTTTTAATTTAAATTTCAGTTCGTCTGTCCAGCGTAAGCCGATGCAGAGTCGCATACAGTTTTCGAATTGATCCTGCAAGGTAAACATCCGCCCCGGAGCAATGCAGATACCTTGTTTAATAGCCAAATCATATAGCTTCGCGGTATCAATTCCCTTGTCAAATTCAACCCAAAGCGAAAGCCCGCCCAGGGGTCTGCTGGTTTTAGTGCCCTCCGGAAAATATTGAGCTATAGCCCGCAGATAGTTTTGATAATTGTCTTCCACCGTACGGCGAAGCTGGCGCAAATGATTTTCATATTTACCCGTGGTCACAAAATTAGCCACCGCCTCCTGTACTATAGACGAAGAAGATATGGAATGAATGAGTTTTAGCTTGAGCAATTTCTCTTTGTATTTACCCGGCGCCACCCAACCCACACGATAACCCGGCGCTAAAGTTTTGGATACCGAGCCGCACCATAAAACATTACCTTCTTTGTCAAATGCTTTGCAGCATTTTGGGCGTTGTGTACCAAAATACAGGTCGCCATAAATATCATCTTCAATCAGCGGAATGTTATGGGCAGACAAAAGCTCAACCACTTCTTTTTTATGTTCGTCGGGCATACAGCTGCCCAGCGGTGTGTTGAAGTTTGGAACCAGCAAACAAATATCAATCCTGGGAATAGCTTCTTTTAAGGCCTCTATCTCCAGGCCGGTAACCGGGTGTGTTGGCAGTTCCAGTATTTTACAGCCGAGGCTTATAGCCAGCTGCAGAATGCCAGGATAACAAGGGCTTTCCACAGCTACCGTGTCACCCGGTTTTACCAGGGCCATTAAACAAAGCGCAACGGCGTTCATGGCGCCGCCGGTAGTCACCAGATCGTTTTCATGTAAATTCCCTCCCCAGGCTAAAGAACGCACGGCAATCATTCTTCGCAACTTTACATTGCCCTGTAAAGGCTCATAGGCGGTACCGCCTTCCCGGAGTTCGCGTGTGGCATGCACTATTTCCTTTTTCAGTTTGGCCAGGGGTAACAAATCGCCGGAGGGCGCACTGATAGAAAAAAGTGTGAGCCGGCTATTCCCCATATTGCCATATACTTTACTAATTAACTCATTGGGCTCATTACTGTTAGCTAAGGATGAGGGCCGACTTACTTCGGGCAGCGGAAGCTTCTGATACGGTAACCTGCTCACAAAATACCCCGACTGCGGTTTGGAGTCGATCAATGATTGCGCTTCCAGTTCCAGGAACACCCTTTTGGCTGTATTCATGCTGATGCCATGCTCTTTACATAGCATCCGTACCGAAGGCAACTTGTCGCCAGGCTGCAAAACCCCTCCGGTAATCTGGATAACAATTCCATTTGCAATTTCATTGTAAAGAAAATCCTTGCTCATGTTACAAATATAACTGTATCCATCAAAATACACAAAACTGAGTCTGTAACCTTTATTATCCCTTATTTATTTTTGCCCAATAATAATTAACCATCATACCATGATCAGCAGTAAAGCAATTCCCCATAAATTAGTAGCAAACAGTAACAGTGGTTGGATCAATGGGTTCATCGGCATATTGATATTCAGCGGTTCGATGCCTGCCACACGCGCCGCAGTACAGGGTTTTAATCCCCTATTTTTAACCGTTGCCCGTGCAACCATCGCGGGTTTACTAGCCCTTTGCGTTCTGTTGCTCTTTAGGGAGAAGCGCCCGGCAAGAGAGCATATTTTTTCTTTGGCTATTGTGGCTGCAGGTTGTGTTATTGGCTTTCCGCTACTATCAGCCCTGGCCCTACAGCACATTACCTCGGCACATTCTATTGTGTTCCTGGGGATGCTACCGCTTACCACAGCCATATTCGGTGTTATACGCGGCGGCGAACGCCCTAAGCGGGCATTCTGGATATTCTCGATACTGGGGAGCTTATTTGTTATAGGCTTTGCCGTAGTGCAGGGACTGTCTGCGTCGCCCATTGGAGATATCCTGATGTTACTGTCTATTATTTTATGTGGATTGGGCTATGCCGAAGGCGCAAAACTTTCCAAAACACTGGGTGGCTGGCAGGTGATTTCCTGGGCACTGGTGCTATCGTTACCTTTTATGATACCTATCCTATTCTTCCTGCTTCCGCCATCATTTTCAGAAGTTGGAACATCTGCATGGGTGGGTCTGGCTTATGTTTCGGTATTCAGTATGCTCATTGGTTTTGTATTCTGGTACCGGGGATTAGCCCAGGGAGGCATTGCTGCCGTGGGTCAGTTACAACTACTGCAGCCCTTTTTCGGCCTGGCCCTGGCAGCTTCCTTATTGCACGAAAAAGTAAGCATAGGCATGGTAGCTGTTACCATCGGCGTAATTCTGTGTGTTGCCGGTTCAAAAAAGTTCGCAAAGTAATTAATCACTATCTATAGAAAAACAAATAAATACACCTGCATAACCGTGTTGCTTTCCTGACTCTGAGCAACACGGTTATCAATCTAAAAACAAAATGAAAAAAACCTTATTACTGTTTTCAGTTTCATTACTGATCATGTCTTCCTGCAAAAAAGACAAAAACGACAATACCAAACAACCCGATAAAACCGCAAATAGCTGCTTATTAACCGAAGGCACCTATACGGCTAAACGTACGGGCGCAGGACAAGTTGGCAAAACCACCTATACTTATGACGATAAAGGAAGGGTAAGTATTTTAAAATGGGAATCTGCCAATGACTCCTATGCAGATCAATATACTTATGCAAATGATCAGATAACCGTAAAAAGAAACAATGGGGCCATCATTACCTATAAATTAGATAATGGCGGCAGAATTATAAAGGCAGTTTATGCTAATAGTCGCAAGGAAACAAATTATACCTATAATACCGATGGCTATTTAATTCAGGAGATTTCAAGCGATGGCTCGTCTTCAAAATATACCTATACCAATGGCAACCTTACATCCGATGCTTATACCGATAAAAACCCCGACTATAATCATACAGCTACCATTCAGTATACTACTGACGCGGCGCAAAATAACTTTATCGATGAACAACTGGTCAATTGGTTACCACAGCACTATAACAAAGCGCTAAAAGCCTATTTTGGTAAAGCCTCCAAAAATTTACCCTTAAAAAGCTCCGATAGCAATGGCTTCTATGAGAATTATACCTATGACAAAGATGCCAAAGGCAATATTGTTAAATTTACAACTACTGACAAACATGAATTCGGCTACTTGCTGGATATGAAATACAGTTGTAAGTAATACAGCATTCGACTCACCCCGACATCGCCTGCCATGAGCCGGAAACCTTTACCAAACTAAAAAAGCCTCCGTTGTACAACGGGGGCTCATGAGCATGAATAAAGTAAAGGTTATTGTATTTTAACAGACGACACCACGTCATTGGCCGTTGGCGTAAGGTTAGGAAAATGCGGGGTATCGGCATTAAGCTGCCAGGAGGTACCTTGGAAGTTGTCATCGCTGTACATGGTTACCGTCCAACCCTCGGGTATGCTTACCGAAGATGCCCAGTTATCCACAAAACCATACTGCTGTAGCTGTGCTAAAGTGTAGTTCCCTTTAGGAATTGGCTTGGTAGCGGCGCCACCGTACATGGTATTGGCATAAAAAGTTACTCCCGGCGGAAACAGGCAAACATTTTTGGGGAACAACTGCAAAAAGGTAACCAGGCTGCTGGCCTCGTACGATTGGATGTAGCCAGTCGGACAAGTCACGGCATAATTTCGATAAGTAAGGTTGCGGGCCCTGTCGCGGTTGAGCCAGCCAGTGGTTAAGTTTTGTTTGATCCAGTCCAGGTACTGGGTTTGGCCTCCTTCGTTAACCAATTGCATCATGTAATCGGCAAATATGGCTTTCATCACACCCTGTTCGTTAAAATCGCCTTCGGCAGGCAGTATGCCATCGGTACACAGGTTATTTTTAACATAATCAGCATATCTTTTAGCATCGGCCAGGTAAGCGGCATCATGCGATTGTTTATAAAGTAAATAAGCAGCGCCAATGGCGGTACCGGCGTTGTACGTATAAGCCTGTCCGCCCGGAGGGTTGCTGCCTATCTTATTATCATAAACCTCACCAGTGCCGGCATCTGTAAGATTGGTTTTAGCCCAGGTATAAATGGATTGCGCTTTGGTTAAATAGGCCTGGTCATGGGTGATATTGTACAGGCGCATAGCTCCTATAACGGTTGGAAAGTTGATACAGGAGTTTTTACCACTATGGTTAAAATCCCAAAACATGCCGCCATCAACCGGATCATAAGAGCCCGCCCAAACCCGGTCGAAACCAGCCTTGGCATTTTGCAGGTAAGCCGCGTTACCGGTGAGCTGGTGAGCGCGGGCCAGAGCCATTACCCACCACATCATATCATCGTAGATAAACCAGGTGGTGGTATTGTTCCAGTTATAGCCATCGTACTGGTTAAAGCCACCCTGGTACATGGCGTTTACACGGGCTAGTTGCGCTGGTTTATGGGTGCGGTTATACACATCCATGGCCATATCCCAGTAAATAGCCTGCGTCCATATAGCAGCTATACCATCCTTGTTAGTGGTGCTGTAATATAGATTTGTATTGGGGTTAAAACAGGCTGTGTCAAAAGCCGAATAAGCCAGATCGGCAATGGCATCGTTGGAGTTGGACAGCTTGGCTACGTTGATCTGCTGTTGTTTACCCATGGCATCGGTATTAGCAGTATCCGGAGGGATAGTCCTGGCTTTACTACAACTCAGCAAAGTGGCGCACGCGCCCCAGATCACAAAAAAGAAAGTTTTTTGTACATTCATAGATTTCGGTATTAAGGTTTAATAATTGGTTATTATTGATAACAATAATAAGGCGAACCCATGCTTAAATAATGATTAAACCCTATAAAAAAATCGTTAACCCGTTTATTAACCAAATTATTAACCCCTTATTTAACAGTATGATAACTTTAGTCAATATTGTTGTCACACAATACTTTTTCAGGTGTCTTTTATTTATATGAAGCACCTTATTACCTCTCTTGTTTTTTGCCTGTTTATTTTTCAAATGGCATTTGCCCAGAAAACCGATCCAAACTTTATCACTTCGGATATCGATAACTTCTGGACAGCTTATGATCAAATTGTTACTACTAAAGACAGCGCACAACAGTATGCTTACCTCAATCAGCTTTTTATTGAAAAGGGTACGCCGGGCTTAAAAGCTATTATGAAGGCCAGGCAATACACCCCAAAATCATATATCGATGCCATTAACCAATACCCGTTGTTTTGGAATTCTATCCGGGCAAATACACTAAAGGCAAGAGATTTTTCAAATGAAATAGCTGTCAACGTAATAAAACTCAAAAAGCTTTATCCTGATTTAAAACCGGCACAGATCTATTTTACTATAGGCGCTTTCAGAACTGGCGGAACAACGCAAGGCAATATGATCCTCATTGGCAGCGAAATAGCCCTAACCGATAAAAATACGGTAAAACAGGAATTTTCTAAAAATCAGAGCGACACAAAAACTCCTGCAAAAACCTACCCTATTGATCTTTTAGTTTTTACCAACATACATGAATATGTGCACACGCAGCAAAAAACAACCGAGGGTAATTATTTATTAGCACAATGTGTATTGGAAGGCGTGGCGGAGTTTGTGGCCGTGAAAGCGACTGAGCAGGCTACTACCCTGCCTGCCCTATATTATGCCAAAGATCATTATGAAAGGATAAGAGAGGTATTTTCCCAACAACTGTTTAATCCAGCTTACAGCTTTTGGTTATATAGCGATGCGCAGAATGAGTTTGGCGTACGCGACCTGGGCTATTATGTGGGTTATGCCATCTGTGAAAAATATTACAACAAGGCAAAAGATAAAAAGCAGGCCATCAAGGATATGATTGAGCTGGATTATAATGATGAGCCGGCATTGAGCCGCTTTGTAGATGAGTCGGGCTATCTGGCTAAACCGGTTCAAGCACTCAAAAGTGAATATGAAAAGCACCGGCCTACAGTAACCGGCATTAAAGAGTTTAAAAACAACACCACAAACATTGATACTGCGAGCACACAAATAACGCTGCTTTTCTCTGAAGAGATGAACAAACACTACCGCAATTTTGAATTTGGCCCCTTAGGCAAAAGCAACTTGCTTAAAATTAAAGAATTTAAGGGTTTTTCAGAAGACGGCAGGTCGATCACTCTTATAGTCGAATTAAAACCTGGGCAGCATTATCAGATATTGATTGGCCCCGGATTCAGGAACAAGGATGGCATCCCGCTGAAACCTTATCTTGTTGATTTTAGTACGGCGGGTAAATAATGTTACCTGTGATTCTCATATTCAAAAAAACGACTGATTTAAACCTACAGCCTAGTGCTTTTCATTCACCTCTCTAATAAAATAATAAACCCGGGTCAATAATTACCTTTTGTAAAAAAAGTTTCCGACTTTCGGAATAATCAAACTATTGAACTTCCGGAATCCTCAACACTCGGTATCCGGACTAATTAAAACATATGTCGCCCGGAATACTGCTTTCTTTTATTATCGGTTACTTTTTGGTGCTCCTGGTTATATCGTGGCTCACCTCTAAAAAATCATCGGATAATGATACTTTTTTTGTAGCCAACCGCAATTCTAAATGGTACCTGGTAGCATTCGGGATGATCGGTACGGCACTAAGTGGTGTTACCTTTATATCGGTACCAGGCAAAGTTGGCGCCCCTTCCGGCGATCAATTCTCTTACTTCCAGTTTGTATTGGGCAACGCTGCCGGCTTTATCATCATTGCTACCGTTCTACTGCCGTTGTACTACCGGCTTAAGCTTACCTCTATTTATAGTTATATAGAAGGCGCACTGGGTACCTGGAGCTATAAAACCGCGGCGGGCATATTCCTCATTAGCCGGGTTATTGGCTCCGCATTCAGGCTTTACCTGGTGGTTATTGTATTGCAAAAGTTTATTTTCGATAGTTACCATATTCCTTTCGCTGTCACGGTACTGATTTGTTTGCTCCTCATCTGGTCATACACCTTTAAAGGGGGCTTAAAAACCATCATTATTACCGATAGCTTGCAAACTTTTTTCCTGGTGCTGTCGGTATTCCTGTCGATATATTTTATTTGCCAAAGCCTGCACATGAATATATTTGAAGCTGCCAACGCCATCAAGGATAGCAGCTATTCCAAGATATTTTTCTTTAATGATTTTCTGAGCAGTAAGCTCCATTTTACTAAAGCTTTCCTGGGTGGTTTGTTCATTACCGTGGGCATGACTGGGCTTGACCAGGATTTGATGCAAAAGAACCTGAGCCTTAAAAATATCAAAGAGGCGCAGAAAAACATGTTCAGTTTTACCAGCGTGTTTGTGGTGATCAATATCTTCTTTTTAAGTGTGGGTGCTTTGCTTTGGTTATATGCCAGCAAATACGGCATCCATGTAGATAAAACCGACTACCTATACCCAACCATCGCGCTTAAATACCTGGGCATAGTACCGGCCATGGTATTTATGCTGGGCCTAACCGCCGCCACCTTTGCTACTACCGATTCAGCCCTTACAGCCCTCACCACCTCATTCTGTGTTGATTTTTTAAACTTCAATAAAAAAGGCGATCTCAACAGCAAAAAGATGGTAGGCATCAGGCATGGCGTTCACATCGCCTTTTCGGGATTGATGTTTTTAACCATTGTAATATTTAATGCTATTAATAATGATGCCGTGGTAAGCGCCATATTCGCGGTAGCTTCTTATACCTATGGGCCGCTACTAGGCCTTTATTCTTTTGGCCTGTTTGTGAGCAACCGGCAGGTACGCGATAAGCTGGTGCCTTTTATTTGTTTAATATCACCGGCGGTATGTTACTTTTTAAGCACCGAATCGGCCAAATTATTAGGCGGTTATGTTTTTAGCAATGAGCTGATCATTGTAAACGGATTAATTACTTTTGTGGGGTTGCTGCTTACCTCTACATCAAAAACCAAAATGGCAACGTTATAGTTAATTACAATCAGAATAAGATAATGACAGGCGAAGAAAAAATAAGACAAGCGTTTGAAAACAAAAACTGGCAGGAAATTAAAGTGACCGATTCCTGGCAGATATTTAAAATAATGGCCGAATTTGTTGACGGTTTTGAAAAACTGGCCAAAATAGGTCCTTGCGTATCCATATTCGGATCGGCACGTACCCATAATGATAACAGATACTATAAACTGGCCGAAGATACCGCACGCCTGCTTACCGAGCACGGATATGGTGTAATATCGGGCGGCGGACCGGGTATTATGGAAGCAGCTAATAAGGGTGCCTATGAGGCGGGCGGTAAATCGGTGGGCTTAAATATCGAACTGCCGTTTGAGCAATTTCATAACAAATACATCGACAGGGATAAGATACTGGAATTTGATTACTTCTTTATCCGCAAGGTAATGTTCATGAAATACTCGCAGGGCTTTATCATCCTGCCTGGAGGTTTCGGTACTATGGATGAATCGTTTGAGGCTATTACCCTGATACAAACCGGTAAAATTGCCCGTTTCCCTATTATTTTTGTTGGGGTAGAGTACTGGAAAGGCCTGTTTAACTGGGTAGAAGAAAAAATGCTGGCCGAACAGCATAACATTAACCCCGATGATTTGAACCTGTACCGGGTAGTTGATACTGCAGAAGAAGCCGTAGAGCACATTACCAGATTCTATAACAAATACGTACTAAAACCGAATTTTTAATAACGATAAACTTTATTTTAAGAAATGCCGCTCAACAAGCGGCATTTCTTATTTTAGTTAACTACCAGGCAGTTAAAACAATTGTGGATATCTTCGCTGTAACAAATAGCGCCCTAGAGAGTCTTTTCTATCTTTAAGTCACTTACCAATATTGCTTAATAGCCTAAAGGATATCATTATGTCACGATGCACCCCTTAATGTGTCGTAATAGCCCCTTTCAGGTTTTAATGTGCAGAGGTAAATTTAACCTGTAAACAATTTGCAAAAACATATACTTATGAGTACTAAAGTTAAACCCCAGGCCGCCTTAGGATTTATTTTTGTTACCCTATTGATAGATATTATTGGCTTTGGCATCATCATACCCGTTTTACCCAAACTGATACAACACCTTATTCATGGTAATTTGAGCGATGCTTCGCGCTATGGAGGCTGGCTGGCCTTTGCCTATGCCTTTATGCAGTTTATTTGCGCCCCGTTGCTGGGTAACCTGAGCGACAAATATGGTCGACGCCCGGTACTGCTGGCATCTTTACTGGGCTTTAGCATCGATTATACCTTTCTGGCCTTTGCACCATCTATAGGCTGGCTATTTGTAGGCAGACTTATAGCCGGTATTACCGGGGCCAGTTTTACAACAGCCTCAGCTTACATAGCCGATATCAGCACACCCGAAAAACGCGCACAAAACTTCGGACTTATCGGCGCAGCCTTTGGTTTGGGCTTTATCATCGGCCCGGTATTGGGCGGTATACTTGGGCAATACAGCACTAAGCTACCTTTTATTGCCGCAGCAGTATTGGCACTCATTAATGCGCTATATGGTTTTTTTATTTTACCAGAATCATTATCAATGGATCATCGCCGCAAGTTTGAATGGAAAAGGGCAAACCCGGTGGGCTCCCTGATGCAGTTAAAAAAGTACCCGGCCATCAGTGGTTTAGTAGTATCATTGATCCTGATCTATATAGCTGCACAGGCGGTACAAAGCACCTGGACCTTTTTCACTATGGAAAAATTTAGCTGGAACGAGGCTTGGGTAGGCTATTCACTGGGTTTTGTTGGGGTGATGTCGGCATTGGTACAGGGCTTGCTTATTCGCATCACTATTCCTAAATTGGGGCAGCAAAAAAGTATCTGGATTGGTTTATTATTTTATAGTGCAGGTCTTTTTCTGTTTGCCTTTGCTACCAAAGGCTGGATGATGTTTGCCATACTGGTTCCTTATTGCCTGGGCGGTATTGCAGGCCCGGCACTACAAGGCCTGATTAGCCAGGAAGTGCCACCTAATGAACAGGGTGAATTACAGGGCGGCTTAACCAGCCTCATGAGCGCTACCACCATTATAGGTCCGCCAATGATGACCAGCCTGTTTGCTTACTTTACCAGCAAGGGCGCACCAGTACAATTTGCCGGGGCACCTTTTATGATGGGTGGTATACTGATGCTGTTAAGCACGATATTGGTGATACGAAGTTTCAGAACAGTTAAGAAGCATCCGGTAGAAGAAATAAAGGTAGAGTCGCTTCCATAAAATCATCTATTTTTGAAACACGATTAGCCGGGTAAAAGTGTAAAACATCTTGTATCAAAACTTTTACCTGATTTAAGCCTTTATACTTTTAATGACCTCCAAACCTAAAAAAAAGCACTCAGCAGCGCTGGGATTTATATTTGTTACCTTATTTGTTGATGTGCTTGGCCTTGGGGTTATTATACCGGTAATGCCTAAATTACTGGAAACATTGGGCCATATTGATGTAAGTACCGCCACGCAGTACAGCGGCTATCTTACATTTACTTATGCCTCTATGCAGTTCCTGTTTTCGTCGGTACTGGGTAATTTAAGCGATCGGTATGGGCGCAGACCGGTATTGCTAAGCTCATTGCTTGGTTTTGGTATCGATTATATTTTTATGGCCTTTGCCCCTACCATAGGTTGGCTTTTTGTTGGACGCACCATTGCAGGCATTACCGGCGCCAGCAATTCAACCGCTACAGCTTATATTGCCGACATCAGTACCGGGAAAAACCGGGCAGCCAACTTCGGGTTAGTAGGTGCAGCATCGGGACTTGGTTTTATCATTGGTATAGGTTTGGGAGCGTATCTGGGCGATCTTAACGTAAAATATCCATTTATGGCCGCTGCTGCTTTTGCTTTGATCAATGCGGCCTATGGTTATTTTGTACTGCCCGAGTCATTAGCACTTAAAAACCGCCGCAAATTTGAATGGAAAAAGTCAAACCCTATCAGCTCTTTACGTAATCTGGGCAAATACCCCGCGCTTATTGGATTGGTGGCTTCATTTTCACTTGTTTATGTAGCCCAAAAAGCGGTAGAATATGTTTTATCCTTTTTTCTGATAGAAAAATTTAACTGGACGCTTAACAGCATTGGCACCCTGGGTATTTTTATTGGTGTAGTGCTGGTGGCTATACAGGGTGGACTCATTCGGTACACTATCCCCAAATTCGGGCAAGAAAAAAACATAGTGGCCGGTTTGCTCTTTTACACCATTGGTTTAACGCTGATAGCCTTTGCAAACCACGGCTGGCTCATGTATCTGTATATGATACCCTATTGCCTGGGTGGTATATCCGGACCCGCCCTGCAGGGGTTGATTACCAGCACCGTATCACCCAAAGAACAAGGCGAACTGCAGGGTTCATTAACCAGCTTAACCAGCGTGGCTGTTATTATTGGCCCATTATTAATGAGTTCTGTGTTTCACCTGTTCACGCATCGCAATACTACAGCCTACTTCCCTGGCGCACCCTATATCCTGGGCGCCGTGTTAATGCTGATCAGTGTATTTTTGGCTATCAGAAGCTTTAAGAAAGCTCAAGGCTTAAAGCCGAAAGAAGAAAGCCTTGAACAGGGCTAAAAGCCTAAAGCTTTTATCATCATTAATAAAATAAGCGTTTTGAGGCTTTCAGCTTTATGTAGTATGAAGGCTTTCTGCTTTCGGCCTTCAGCTCTAAGCTCAATGATCCAGGCCGCTTACTCCACCAGATATGACAAACTTCATCATGTCGGCAGCGTTTTTATCGAGATGCTTTACTTTTGTGGCGGATATGATCACTACCTGGCCCGCAAAAGAGTAGGAATACGGGAAATAAACAGCTACCTCCCCGGGAAGATCAAGGGAAGCCAGATCTTTTTGAACAATAAATCCGATTTTCTTTAGTCCGAATTCATTGACTTCGACAATAACCGGTTCGTTGAATTTTTTCTCCTCCCCTACAATAGCTTCGGTCAAATCTTTAATAGAGGAATACAGGAATTTAATGAGCGGTAGGCGGTTAAGCCAACGGTTAAACCAGCGTTTTATAGGATCGGTGATCACATTGGTAACCAGTATTCCCGCTATCAGGATCACTACCAGCACATTCAAAATACCTAAACCGGGAATGTATACGTGCTTACCTTCTTTATCAACCCAAAGCACATCGCTTAAATTCAATGCCTTATCAATAGTTGATACCGCCCAGTAAATTAAAAAGAATGCCGCGCCTATGGGTACTACCACTAATAACCCTTTTACAAAATACCTTAATAAAGCGCCCGCTAATCTGTTCATACCTTCTTTTTTAGTATCAAGTAGTTAGTATCAAGTATCACGATTTTTTTCTTTTGACATTGAAGAAGTAAGATGTCTTGATACTTGATACTAACTACTTGATACTCTATTCATAAAAATACACTCTTTTTACCCTTTGTGAAACATTAGTTAATATTTCATAGGGGATAGTGCCTATTTGTTTGGCTAATTCTTCGATACGGTGTTTATCATCAAAGATGATCACTTCGTCGCCTTCGCTTACATCCAGGCCGCTTACATCCAGCATACACATATCCATTGTAATATTGCCTACTGTAGGCACTAATGTACCTTTTACCAGCATTTTACCCACACCGTTACCAAATGCACGCAAGTAGCCATCGGCATAGCCAATACGTACGGTGGCTATTTTGCCATCTTTTAACAGGCTGCCGCTACGACCATAACTAATGGTATCGCCTGCCCCTATTTTTTTAACCTGGGCAACACTGGTTTTTAAGCGGGCCACGGGTTGTAAAGCCTGATCAGTGGTAGGTACCGATGAATCGATACCATATAAACCAATACCCAATCGTACCATATCATAATGAGCGCCCGGAAAACGGATGATACCAGCTGTATTACAAATATGCTTGATCACCTTATAGCCCAAGGTTCTTTCTATCTCTTTAAAAGCTTTTTCAAAACGCTTGATCTGCGTTTTAGTAAATTCGTCATGCTGTGCGGCCTCACTGGCCGCCAGGTGCGAAAATACCGATTCCACACGGATATACCTGTTCTGCTCCAGCATATCACATAACATATCTATTTCAAAACCTTCAAAACCCAGGCGGTGCATGCCTGTATCGATTTTGAGGTGCACTGGGTAAGCCGACAAACCATGATCGCGACTGTAGGATACAAAATCATCCAACAAACCAAAACTGTAAATCACCGGCTGTAGTTTATGTTCGATCAATTTATCAAATGCCGATGCTTCGGGGTTAAGCACCACCAGAGGCAGGTTGATACCAGCCTGGCGCAGAGCCACACCTTCATCAATATAGGCTACGGCGAGGTAATCGGCCTTGTTATATTGCAGCATATTAGCCACCTCAAAGGTGCCGCTGCCGTAGGAGAAAGCTTTAACCATGGCCATCACTTTTACGCCTGGTTTTAGTTTGGAGCGATAAAAGTTAAGGTTGCCCAATAAGGTATTCAGGTTGATCTCCATGATGGTTTCATGCGCCTTTTGTGTAAGCGCGCTGCTAACGCGTTCAAACTCAAAACTACGCGAACCCTTGATCAGGATAGTCTCTTCTTTAAAATTGAGTGCTTTGAGTTGTTGCACCAACGCCGATGTATCGGCAAAAAAATGCTGCTCGGGCAATGCAAAACAAGTTTGGTTATTCATAAGCGCTGGGCCCACACCAATAAACCTGTCAATCTTTTGTGTACCAATAAGTGTTGCTACCTGGCAGTACAACACATCCTGCTGCAAGCCTGATTGCAAAATATCCGACAGAATCAGCGTTTTTTTTTGGTGCTGATTTTGCTGTCCCAGGAAATTGAGCGCTATCTCCAGCGATTGCAAATCGGAGTTGTAGGTATCATCAATAACCGAGCAATTGTTGATGCCGTTTTTCAACTCCAGGCGCATGCTCACCGGGTTTAGGCGCTCAATCCGTCTATCAACCTCAGCCGGGCTATAACCCAGGGCCAGCATAGTAGCCCAACAAGTAATGGCATTTTCTACCGAAGCCTGATCAGAAAACGGGATCAAACATTCGATCTCTTTTTTTTGATAGTAAGCCCGCAGGTAATATTTCTTGGAGATCACCGTCTCGCTAAAAACATACAAGTCGGCTACTTTAAACTTGCGGCTCCAGGTAAAAGTTTCTTTCACCGGAATGTCTTTCTGATAATCTAACAGATCATCGTAATGATAAATCAATTTTTTACTCCTTTTAAAGAGCAGAAGCTTTTCCTGCACCTTTTGGCGCCTATTGGTAAAACCCTCGTCATGTGCCGAGCCAATATGTGTGAGCACACCTATCTGCGGCCTGATAATAGTCCAGAGCTTTTCCATTTCGTTTACAGTGGAAATACCGGCTTCAAAAATCCCCAAATCGTTACGGCTATTGATCTGCCATACCGATAGCGGCACACCAATTTGTGAATTATAGCTTTTTGGATTACGTACAATATTTTTATCAGCAGTAAGCAATTGATAAAGCCATTCTTTCACTATGGTTTTACCGTTACTCCCCGTTATACCAATCACCTGTAATTTAAACTGGCACCGATGAGCTGCGGCTAGTGCCTGTAAAGCAGCCAAAGGGTCTTCTACCCGTAAAAAATTAGCTCCTGGCAGGTTAAACTCCGGTCCGTGTTTAACCACAAAATTACGAACGCCTGCAGCGTAGGCCTCGGCCACAAACTCGTGCCCGTTTCGGCGCGCGCTCAACGCAAAAAACAATCCTTCGGCCGCGTTGCTAATCCGGCGACTATCGGTAAGCAGAGTGCTTACGATACTGTCGTTTACAATATTGCCTTCGGCATTAATGATCTGCTTAACTTCGGTGATGGTGTATTGATTGTTATGCATGCCACGAATTTGAGTATATTATCTAACAATAGAAGAATTTTTAACGAATTTTGACATTGATGGACGAGCCTAAAAAAATTAAAATAAGCAACCCGGAAGTAGCATTGGCCAAGGCCGAACATTTTTGCGCGTACCAGGAACGCTCGCAGCAGGAAGTTAGGGATAAGCTTTATGAATGGGGACTTTGGCCCGACGCTGTGGAACAAACCATTAGCCGACTGATTGAAGGTGGTTTTTTGAATGAGGATCGTTTCGCCAAAGCTTATGTGAAAGGTAAATTTAGTCAGAAAGCCTGGGGCAAAATCAAAATAAAACAAGGCCTGAAACTGAAACGTGTACCCGATGTGCTGATCAAAAAGGCATTGCTCACTATTGATCTTGATGACTATATGACCGCCCTAACCCGCTTGCTGGAGAAAAAAGCGACAATGGTAATCGAAAAAAATGAATTTAAACGCCGTTACAAACTACAGCAGTATGCCATGAGCCGTGGATATGAAGCCGACCTGATAGCTGAAGTTTTGAAAAACAGCGACTTATAAAAAACTTTAAAAAATTTCATTTTTATATTTGTGTAATATGGTTTTCTGTCTATATTTGCACTCCCAACGCGAAAGTAGCTCAGTTGGTAGAGCACGACCTTGCCAAGGTCGGGGTCGCGAGTTCGAATCTCGTCTTTCGCTCAAAGCCCTTCCTTCAAAAAGTTGGGCTTTATTTTTAAAAGGTTAACACCTGCTCAGATGGTGGAACTGGTAGATCGCCCCGATTTAAATCGGGGTTCCCGTAAAGGAGTACCAGTTACGAAAAATGAGTAAAACCCATCCGCTCAGATGGTGGAACTGGTAGACACGCAGGACTTAAAATCCTGTTCCCGTAAACGGAGTGCGGGTTCGATTCCCGCTCTGAGTACAAATCCCCGATACTGGCGTATCGGGGATTTTGTTTTTATATCCAACACAGGTTACGATAAAGTACTGCGATAATACCAGTCTCTAATCAAAATAAATAGTTAAATGTTTCTTTGGCATCAAGTACAGCCTGAACTTTGTTGGAAAATCCATTCAGCAGTATAACCATTGTAATTTTTTGTTCCGGAAAATAAAATGCTTTTCCTATAAAACCATACACATGGCCATCATGCCCTATCACAGTCCCATGATCGGTTTCTGCTTTCATTAAGCCCAAACCATACTGTTTATAGTACCTCAGATCCAAAGGCAACTGGCTTGGCGGTATATCATAAAATGTTTCCATCTGGGCTAATGATTGTTGTGAAATAACCTTTCCGGTTAGCAAAGCCTCTAAAAATTTAGCTACATCGTATGAATTGGAAATAATCCCTCCATCTAATTCGTCTTCTCCGCCCACGGCGTTATTATCTAAATTGGTTACATCTTTCATGATCCCATTATTGTCAACATCATAATATGATTTTGAAAGTGTATTGGGTACCGTGGTACTGGCAAATGTATTTTGAAGTTGAAGTGGAGTAATTATCTTTTCTGTCACTACATCATAGGCTTTTTTACCCGTTGCGTACTTTATTACTTCAGAAAGCAAGAGATAGTTGGAGTTGGAATATACCATATTTTCCCCTGGCGGGAAATCGGCGCTTTTTCCATAAATCAGTTTCAGATTATCTTCCGCAGAATTTTTAACGATTGATAAATTGAGTATGGCGCTTATGGTACTTGCCGTTAAATAATCTGTAATTCCAGATCTATGATCCATACACTGTTCAATAGTTACATCATTTGCATTGGCAATGTGATCGGTGATGCTTCTGGGGATATACTTGTTTATTTTATCTGTTATTTTTAAAACACCTGCTTCCTGTAGTTTTAAAACAGTTGCCGCAGTGAACATTTTTGACATACTACCAACACGCAAGGTATTACAAGGTGTTAAATTAATATTGTTCTGCACATCGGCCTTACCACCGGTTCCGGACCAGGTACCCTGGGGTGAAATAACGGTTACACTGACTCCAGATGCACCAGCTTCCATAAATTTATCAATTATGCGCTGATACTTACTGCTGTTGGGATGATGGTTTGCGCCGATACCGCATGACTCATTCGCAGTAGCATCTTTGTTCTTTTTACAACACATGGTTAAGGTTGCTAGTACTGCTAAGGCAAGTACTTTTAGTACTCTAATTGATTTCGTTTTAGGCATGATTTTATGATTTTATTGTGAGACACACTAAAATCAATCTACCCTGATACAAAAAGCATTTAACTGCTACTCATTCATTATCTGAAAAACGGACTTCTTTAGAAAACGGAGAAGAACTTTGAAACTATAATAGAAATCGACAACGATGGGATGGTGATCGCCTATCCTGAATTATTTAAGAGAACGATGCCTCCAGAGAAATAGCAGCAACGCCCGATACAATAATTGTATCGGGCATTCTATTAGTTATGCGGCACGAATGATTCTTTGACAACCTGCCATCTTCCTGACAAATATTCCCAGATCAGTGTAATGTACTTTCTTCCAGACGGTCCATCCTGTTCCAGATCACGGGTGAGGATCACCATACCCATATTTTCATCACAAACAGCGTAATGAAACTCGGCTTTGGTAGAAAGCGGCGATGTATTTGAATCCTTATTTCCCTGAACAAACCCAACAAGCTGCTCTTTGTTCATCGTATCAACTACACCATTTTTATCAACTTTAACTATCAGCAAATTATCTGCATAAATTTGCTTTACGTAGGGTACATTAAAATGCGTAGCTTCATAAATGAGCTCTTTAGTTAATTCAATTAATTGTTCACTATTCATTTTTTAACTTTTTAAAATTGATCATTTGATATTTAGATTACGTTTTTATCGCTGATTTTCAGGCATTGCTATCCATCCGGCGTAATGTGTTTGGCCCAGGAAAACAGCGTTTTCCGGTACTATGGTATCAGCAGTAATTGGTGCTCCTGAATACAGAGCTTGTGCATCAGATGTTACTTCGTTGTTTTTATGAGTTGCCTGCAGATATTGTTTTATCCATGCTGCCATATCATATTTTTCGGGGCCGCCTATTTCCAGTATCTTGTTGGCGGGTTTTTCTAATGCTGTTTTGGCCATAAAAGCCGCCACATCTTTGCTTGCGATAGGCTGGATATTGGCTGCCGGAAGTATTACTTTCCCGTTCACCATACCCATTTGAACAATGCCTCCTGCAAATTCAAAAAACTGTGTAGCATGCACAATGGTATAAGGGATACCTGATGCTTTGATCATATCTTCCTGTACTTGTTTTGCACGGAAATAACCGCTGGCCTGTAGTTTTTGAGTTCCCACTACCGATAAGGCGATATGATGCTGTACCCCTGCTGCTTTTTCTGCAGGTAACAGATTTTCGTTGGCTGTTTTGAAAAAATTCATCACCGGAACATCTTCAAAAGACGGTGAGTTAGATACATCTATCACAACGTTTGCACCTTGTAACACTTCTTTTAAGCCTTCGCCGGTTAGGGTATTGACACCGTTGTTTGGTGAAGCGGCAATTACTTCATGCCCGCTTTGTTGTAATTGTTTAACTGTTTGACTACCGATAAGGCCGGTACCGCCGATAACTACTATCTTCATGACCTATAATATTTAAGGTTAATTATATATTACAAAGATGAAAATAGCGTTGCCGCGAAAACTTAAGCTGGTTTAAGAAACATAAAGGTCCTGGTAAGTCTTTAAATCTTTCATCGAAACACCCATATAGCTGGCAAAAATGGTATCAGGTATTCTTTGGATCAATTCCGGATAAGTATCTCTGAAATAGCAATAGAAATCTTTTTTGGATACGGTAGCAAATGTTTTCTGCTTCAATAAGGCTGCTCCATAGGCCCGCTCATGAATTTTATTGAAATATAACGCCAGTAAGGGATATTGCAACAACAGTGTTTCGTAGTTTTTCCTGCTTATCATGGTAATTTCCGAATCTTCCATCGCTGCAATTGAATAAACAGCAGGTCTGCCATCTGGGAATGTTTTATAGTCGGTTATCCACCAGTTTTCCAGCGCAAAATGTACAACTTGTTTTTCTTCATTATCATCATAAAATAAGTACAAGCACCCTTCATTAACAAAATAAATAGTGTTGCAAATCTCGTTTTCGTGTAAAAGCAACTCCCCTTTTTTCACCTGCTTTGTTTGGAAGAATGATGCTATTTTTTCCTGCCCTGTAGCAAAAACAGGAACAAGTTTTTGGATATGCTTGTACAATTGTTCGGTCATGAATTATTTTTTCCCTTTACTTTATGTTTTCGTAATTCACTTAGGTATTCAGGTGTAAAGCCCAAAAAAGAGGCCAAAACTTTTTGTGGGATCCGTTGAATAAATTCGGGATACCTGGATTGAAACAGCTCATAAAATTCATCCTTAGGCATCCTGGAGATCATCCGGATGCGGAGCAAAGAGGCAGCATAAGCCCGCTCGTATATCAATCGGAAATAGCTCTCGGTGATGGGAAACTTTGCCATGAGCAATTCATAGTTTGCGGCGGTAATGGCCAGCACCTCCGTTGCTTCCAGCGCCTGGATGGTATATCCTGATCTCTGCCCGGACCGAAAAGCGTTCAAATCTGTCATCCACCAGTTTTCCAATGCAAATTGCATGGTTTGTTCTACTCCATTATAATCTGTAAAATATAAACGAAGACATCCTTTTATTACAAAAAAATACCACAAACAACGCTTGTCCTCTTCCTGTAAAATGTCTTTTTTCTTAAATATTTTGGTTTCAAAAAAGGGTAATATGGCATCTCCGTCTACCCCGGAATCGGAGGTGATTTTTTGAATGTGTTGTATAAGTGGGTGCATTTGTTTGAAAAAACAACAACCAAATATAAGAAACAAAGCCCAATTTTAGGGTTTGACAGAAAGTTGGCAGTATCGTTTTTACCCTTGTGGTAATAATGCAGCTGCGTTTAGTTTGACAGAAAGTTGGCAGTATCGTTTTTACCCTTGTGGTAATAATGCAGCTGCGTTTAGCTTATTCTGTAATACTAGTAACAAATTAATGCTCAACCGTATTTTGTTCAGGCCAGCGCCAGGCATGCCATATGATCATGATGGTAACTACACTTTCCAATACCCCGAGTAATATATAAAAGTACCACATTGGTTTCAAAGGGGTGAGCATGGTTACTGTAAGCAATTGAATTAATGTATATATAATTCCGATGATGATATTAAGCAGACGCGTTATTGCAGGCCTTAGTATTAATGATATTAACACCAGGCTTATAGGAATTGCAACCACCAATGTATAGGCCATTAATACCGCAGGAGTAGTAGCACCCGCCCCGCTATCCCCCTCCAGTAATCCTTTCAATCTTTCAGGAATAAACATGGAAAAAACATCTCCATAAACGTAAAGTAACATTACGGCGATCCATAAAGCAGATAGCTTAATCCTTGTATTGATTTTAAAATCCTGAAATTTGTTAGACGTTGTAGTTTGTGAATTCATAGTTAGGTTTAATAATTAGATGATAAAAACTATTTATATGTTACAAAAACATTTCCCATTTTATAATCATGTGGCTTTATTTTGCAAACAGTACTGATAATCTTTTACCGGCAGCAGGGAAATATTCTTATTGGCAACAAATTAAATAATATTCTTTTTCAATAGTTTCTGCCGGATCGACCAGGCGGATAAAAATAGTCGGACGGATTTTCAATCTTACACGAGTTACCTTCCAAATTAAAAAGGGTTATTCATTAAACCTTCTTAACCTATAACCGTCTCTATGAAAAAAACAAACTATGAAAAAGATATTAAAAAGCTTTGTTTTACTTGCAGCCTTTACCATTGTAATGCCGCAGGTTTATGCACAGGTAAGTGTTGGTATTAGTATATCAGCACATATTGCGCCACCGGCTTTACCCGTTTATACACAACCGGTTTGCCCTGGCGATGGCTACATCTGGACACCCGGTTATTGGGCTTATGCAGATCCGGATGGTTACTATTGGGTACCCGGTGTTTGGGTTAGGCCACCTCACGTAGGCGTATTATGGACTCCCGCATATTGGGGCTATGCAGGTGGCGTTTATGGTTTTCATGCGGGTTACTGGGGGCCTCATGTAGGCTTTTATGGCGGTGTTAATTATGGTTTTGGATATGGCGGTGTTGGCTTTGGTGGCGGTGTTTGGGCAGGTAATGTATTTAGATATAATACAGCTGTAGCTAATGTAAACACTACCGTGATACATAATACTTATGTAAACAAAACGGTGATCAATAATAATACTACTATAAATAATCGTACCAGCTTTAATGGACCTGGGGGAGTTAATGCAAATCCAAATGAGCAGGAACGCAGGGCTATGAATGAAAATCATATACAGCCTACGTCAAATCAGATGGATCATCAGCAAACCGCCAGCCGTGATCATAATCAGTTTGCATCTGTTAATCATGGCGCGCCGGCAACTACTGCTATGAACAGAGTAAACGGACGTAGCTTTAATCAACAAGGCCGCATTGCCAATGGTATATCTTCTGGCAAATTAAATGCCGGTGAAACCAAAAATCTCGAGAATCGTGAAGCTAACCTCAACAAAGAAGTTCGCACAGACAGAGCCGATAATGGTGGGCATTTAACCGGACAGGAACGCAACCAGGTTAATAACCAGCAAAACAAACTAAGCAATGCTATTGATGCAGATAAGCATAATGCTAACAATGCCAATTATGGAAACAATGAAGTTGGGCAAAGAAGAGCTAATCAACAACAAAGAATAGCTCAGGGAATCCGCAACGGACAAATGAATGCCAGGCAAGCTGCAAGGACCGAGAATCGTGAACAAAATATTAATCGCAATATCAACGCCGACAGACGGGCCAATGACGGACGATTGACCGCCCAGCAACACAGACAAATCAATCATCAACAAAACAGAGCCAGCAGGCAAATTTCTCATCAGCGTCATGGATAATTTCCAGTGATATAAATAAAAAGAGCCATCGTTTAAAACGATGGCTCTTTTTATTTATACGCTTTAAGCCAGATTCTTATCCCCTCTCAATCGCCTCCTTATGGTTAACTGATTATAAAATTTGGCAGCCAAATACCTAACTTTGTATCGCAAACATAAAACGCCAATTTTGGTTAACCAATATATTTGATCATAAAGCATCCATGGTCTGAATTGAAAAAATCAAATCTTAGTTTTATTTATGAATAATTTTTCAGAAGAATTACCGGCTTTCCTGGGTCCTGGTTTCAAGATACCACAGAGTTTTTTTAAACCTAAATTTAATGATGGTGAAAGCGCATTTTTTGTTGTCGATTGCCCTACTAACAAACTTTGCTACATGCAAGGCCCCCTGGTAGATGAAATTGGTATAAATGAAGATCAATTTAAAGCCAAAGGCTTTGATCTTTGGGTATCACTTATACATCCCGATGATGTAGAAAGAGTGCTGGCAGAATACGTTGATTTTACTCACGCCATTCACGAATATCACCAAATTACCCCTGGAAAAAAAAGCAATAAACAAATATTAGAGTTTAGGTTTAAAATGATAAATCAAGAATATTTATGGGTACGGGAAACAAAAATAATTATTGCCCATAAACAACAGCCTGACCAAACTAAAGCCGTTGGTAAACTAACCGATATTACTCAACAAAAGAATGATTATCAATCCAGTCTGGAAAAATTTCGCCTAAAAAAAGAGCAGGATAATGTGATGGTAAAAGCCTGGGCCAAATTACTCGAATCTAAAAACAAACCAGGTATCGATCAAACTTTGGTTGATCAATATTATCCAGACCTGGATGTTTTGACCAAAAGAGAAAAAGAAGTTTTAAAATGTATTGGTGAAGGGTTTTCATCAAAACAAATTTCTGATAAGCTTTTTATAAGTAATAATACGGTAGAAACCCATCGCAGGCATTTATTGGAAAAATTAAAAGTAAAAAACTCTGCCGAACTAATCAGTCGTACCGCCAGGATCTCATAATCCGGTCCCGTCTTTCTCTGCAAACTTCCCTGCATCTTTCATCATTGCGGTTAAAAATCATCATTTTCCGTGATTGTCGCTTGCTCTATTTTAATACAATTTTGCCCCGTTCATTTAAAAGAGTAAGAAGATTTTATGAAAGACAAGATAATGGTATATGATACGGTTGTTATTGGGGGCGGACAGGCTGGCTTAGCCATGGGATACTATCTGAAAGAACAACAACGTGATTTCTTGATTATTGATGGAGAAGAGCAAATAGGCAACTCCTGGCGTAAAAGGTGGGATTCGTTAAAATTATTTACTCCTAAAATTCATAATCAACTTCCGGGATTATTAAATGAATTCGAAACCTCGGGTCGTACCTCTAAAAACAACATGGCAGATTATCTTGAATCATACGCTGCCAAATTAAAACTACCCATCCTATTGAACACACGTGTATCACGACTGGATAAAACACGATCGGGCTATACTCTGATTACTACATCCGGAACAATTAATTGTAAACATGTAGTAATAGCCACAGGAGCAAATCATGCAGCTAAAATCCCTTCATTTGCGGAAGAGCTTAATAAAAAGATATTTCAAATCCATTCATCAAACTATAAAAACATAGCATCCTTACCAGATGGAGAGGTACTTATAGTTGGATCGGCCACTTCAGGTATTGAAATCGCATTGGAGATACCAGCCAGCCGGAAACCTACCCTTGCAGGTATGCCTACAACCATTTTACCGGCTTTTCTTTTTAAGATTGGGGGATTGTCCTGGTGGATCTTTAAAAATATTTTAACTATCCGTAATTCTTTAGGCAGAAAGATGAGAATTGGCTACCTTAAAGGAGGAGCAGTGTCTCCATTATTACTTGCCCGCCTTGATCAATCTGCGGTTAACCGTAAACCACGCGTGGTAAGACTAAATAATGGTTTCCCCGAACTGGAAAATGGAGAAGTGGTTTATCCCGACATTGTGATATGGTGTACGGGCTACCAACCTGATTTTTCATGGATTAATTTTTACTTTAAAAAGGAAAACGGATGGCCTATTGCCCCCCGGGGAATTGTACCTGATCAAAAAGGTCTTTATTTTATTGGAATGCCCTTTCAATATAACTCAACCTCGAGCCTGGTGGGTGGTGTGGGCGCGGATGCAGCATATATTGCTGAACACATCAAAAAAAGCAGCTAATACAATCTAATTTAAAGCTTTATGAACTTTAACCAGCCCCAAAACTTTCGTTGCTTTAAATAATCATTATCAGCTTCATGTGCATATGCTTCGCGTTCAAAAATGATATTCAAGTAAGCTTTCTCGCGATTACGATATCTGATTATATTGATCAAATAGTTAACCAGGTATAGTATATAAAAAGGCAATATCAGTAACTCCAGTTCCTGCCTTAAATGAATGGTTTCATGCCTGATCAATTGGGCATCATTTTTTAAATCCCGATGTTTTATCAAGATAAAAGGAAAAATAGCCATACCACTTACCTTAAGAAACGGAACAATAATAATGAGGGGGAATAAACGCGACTTATTCAATCGGACCATCACTAAATATAAATAAAATATTCACTGAAGAGGGATAATCAGTTAACGAAACATCCCTCCTATCATCTGCTCATTTTTTAAGCGTAGCAATCCCCACCCCTATAATTGTCGTGATTGCCCCCTGTCTTTTTGAATATGTTGCCCTACCTTTATTTTATCAAAACAAAACAGCAATTAAAAATGGAAACAGCAAATAACACAGCAATAACTGTAGAGAGCATTGTAAATGCTCCCGTAACAAAAGTTTGGGAATCATGGACAAAACCCGAGCATATTACCCAATGGTGCCAGGCATCTGATGATTGGCATGCACCTTATGCAGATAACGATCTGCGCGTGGATGGAAGCTTCACAACCACAATGGCAGCCAAGGACGGCAGCTTTAGTTTTGATTTTGGAGGTATTTACACCGCTGTAGAAGATAATCGCCTTATTGAATATACTGTTGGCGACGGCAGAAAGGTTTCCATCATTTTTGAAAACCAGGGCAATAGTACTAAGGTAATTGAAACCTTTGATCCTGAAAATACAAACCCTATCGAAATGCAACGTGGAGGATGGCAGGCTATTCTTGATAATTTCAAGAAGTATACCGAAACACTATAATATTTTTTTAACGATCAGAATAGCTTTTCTGTTCTGCCTACCACAAGGCCCGATATTATATCGGGTCTTGTGGTTTATGGGGTGCTATATTACCTTAACTGGCTTGGCGCCACGTTGAATTTCTTTTTAAAAGCAGCACTAAAATGCTGAACGGAAGAATAACCTAATTCAAATGCAATCTCCGTAACTGATTTCCGTGCCTCTAGCAAATCAATCTTGGCCAGTTCCAGGCGACTTTCGGCCAAGTAACTGAATACAGTAGTGCCGAACATCTCCTTAAAACCCCTCTTTAACTTATACTCGTTGATACCTGCCACACGAGCTAATTGCGTTAAGCTTGGCGGCACTTCCATATGCTGTATTAGATAATCGCGGGCATAAACCAGACGTTCCTTATCATAATCTGTTTTAGCGTATATTTTTATCGGGCTAAGCAGCTGATTATAAGATTCGGCTTGTAAAACCAGTATTTCGATGGCTTTGGAAAACAAAAACATCTTTTTTAAAGAGTCGGTAAATTTACAATTAATGGCAGCATGGATACAACTTTGAATAGCCAGATTGATACTTAAATTATCAGCAGATAGCGCGGCCGGCTCTCCCTTTAATATTTTATCAGCAAATCTTTTCAGTGTATCGTTACCATCGCGGGTAATGTTCAGAAAAGCATCTTCGGTAAACTGGATCATGAACGATCGCATTTTTAGTTCCTCTACCTTCATCTTACCTTCTGCCTCTTTGCCATAAAAAAGATTGTGTTGATTGGTGTTCAGTTCAAATTGCTTGTTCAGGTGTTTATCTACCAAAAGCAATTTACCTTTCAGGCTAAAGTACATGGTCACCATTTTCATATCGCCCCGCCAGTCCAACGTAACCTGCTCCCTGAAAACAGATTCAGAATAGCTCATCCGGATACCATTAAATATCCAGATACGCGTTTGCATATCGCCAAATGGTAAATTCAAATTAACCAATTCTGTTTTTAGCTCATCCATATTAAAGCCAGCCTCATCAAGAGGATGGATATACAGCATATCATTACTGGCCGCGTCTTTTAATTCAAATGGCATTACTCCGTATTATATAAATCATACTCCTTTTGATGTAACTGGCTACTACCGGGTTACGGGCATCTTTGTAATACAAAAACTGATCAAATCCCGGTAATCAATAGTAAGATACAGAAAAGTACTTCTTGTTACTGACGCCGGGCATACTAATCAAAAAATGAATTTTAAAAAATTAAGACAAATGATTGAAATAAAAGGAAATGGGAACATAGTTTCCAAAGAGATACCGGTAAGCTCATTTATCAGGCTTCACCTGGCATCAAAAGGACTGATAGAATTGGTACCATCTGATGAAGAAAAAGTATTAATAGAGACCGACGAAAATTTGCTTGACTATTTTGAAGCAGTTAATTCGGGTCGTACTCTCTATATATCCTCCGAAGCAAAATTCAGGAGGCCATCTTTTACCAGGTGCAACATCAAGGTTTATTTACGCCATATAGACACCCTTTATATACGCTGCGACGGCGGTGATGTAAACTGTAGTCAAGCGATTACACTGAATAATCCGCTTGAGATAAAAATACAAAGCATGGGCAACACCACCCTGAACATTTATGCTTCAGCTATAAAAGTATTAAACCAATGCGCTGGGAATGTTACCCTTAAAGGCAAATGTGGTACGCTGACCATCAAAAATCAAAGCGAAGGAAATTTATTTGCACTGGAAATGGTTGCAGACGATTTGATTATCAAAAACATGGCGGAGGGTAATGTAGAATTGTATGCCAACAGATCAATCAGTATTGCTCACTGGGGTCAGGGTGATGTACACTACGCCGGCAATGCATTGCTGACAGACGTAAAACAATATGGAGATGGTATCATTAAACATGTTAAATAAGATGGGAGCTACCAATAAACCCGTAATCATTATAGGAGCTGGCTATGCGGGCCTATCCTTGGCTTTATTTTTGAAAAAAGCAGGTATTCCATCAATTGTTTTTGAGGCATATTCTGAGGTAAAAGGAGGCGGCGGCATAGGTCTGGCTCCTAACGGCATAAACATATTAAAGGAGTTGGGCTTGAGTGAAAAGGTGATCAATACCGGAAAGACCTTCGATTATAATAATTTCAGGAATTACAAAGGAAAGTTTCTGGCGAGGATAAAGCTCAATGCTATCAAAAAGTACGGACAACCATTCGTGATGATCTCCCGGGCAATGTTACAGCAGATACTTTACCAGGAAGTGGTTGAACAGGGCATCACAGTAAACTTCCAAAAACGGTTGCAGGATATCAGTGAGGGTGCAGAAGGAATAACCACTATTTTTGATGATGGAAGCAGAGTAGAGGGAGGGCTGTTAATTGGCGCTGACGGCATACATTCCACAACCCGGAAAATCATCTTTAACAATGCTTTCCCCGAAGAATATACTGGTTTTTATGGCTCCGGAGGATTTACGCAAAGATCGGCGGTTTGGCATTACCTTGGACAGTATGACCATGATGCCCTTAACCTGTCCTTTGGGTTAAATGGCTTTTTTGGTTTTAATTTCCAAACTACAGATGAACTGATGTGGTGGTGCAGCTTGGAATTACCGGAGCAGGATGCTAAACAAACTTTAATGAATCTTTCGGCAGAGGCGCTAAAAAGCAAATTAGCTGTTGATTATAAAGATTTTTACCAACCCGTCCAGCAATTGATCGTCAACTCAGATCATATCATCAAAACTGTTATGTATGATATGCCCAGCCTGCCCGAATGGCATAAAGGCAAAATCATTTTAATAGGCGACGCTGCACATGCGGTGAGTCCCACCAGCGGCCTGGGAGCATCCTTAGCTTTGGAAGATGCCATGATATTAGCCAAACTACTCAGGAAATATACTACAACCGAGTATCCTAAGGCTTTTTTCGATTTTCAATCTATCAGAAAATCGCGGGTGGAGAAAGTACGTGCCGATGCCCAAAAACATAATACCGATAAAAAAGTGCACACGCCCATCTCGGCATGGTTTAGGGATACTATCATGTCTATTTTTCTCAGACTATTTGAATTAGGCTCAGTCGACTGGAAGTACGATTATAAAATTAAATGGGACGATTAATAACAAAGCCTCCGGATAATATTATCGGGAGGCTTTGTTGCTTTATAAGTTTATAAAATTCAAACAGTTGCCACAATAAACAATCTTGGAAATGGCAACAATACCGAACCGTCTGAGTATTGAGGATATGCTTTAGCTATTCCTTCTTCATATTGAGCCAGAAAAGCCTTGCGTTCGGCATCATGAAGCGGCTCAATAAATGGGCGAAGACCGGTTCCTTTAAACCACTCCACAATTGCTGCGGCGCCACCCTGAAGTGGGTGATGGTAAACTGTGCGCCAGATATCCAGCGTAGCCACCCTATCGCGCAGATTACGATAATACCATTCGGCTGTTTCCCTTTTTATTCGTTTTGATGCTTGATTTAATTTAGCTGCCCAGGGCCCGTTTTCGGCTGTTTCACGCATGAGGCGATGCGCGGGTTCATCAAAATTATCGGGCATTTGCACAGCCAGACAGCCTCCTTTAGCAAGTTTATTGATCAATGCAGGAAATAACGTTTGATGGTCAGGCACCCATTGTAAAGCCGCATTCGCCAGGATAACATCATAGGGTCCGGGATCGCGCCATGTTGAAATATCGTCAACCTCAAAATGAACATCGGGCATACGTTTACGGGCCGCTTCAATCATATTTTCGGAGCTATCCATGCCCGTGATTTGAGCATAGGGAAACTGGGTCAGTAATAACTCTGTTGAGTTACCAGGCCCGCATCCGATATCTGCAGCAGTATTTACCTGGTTAATTGGAATATTAAAAAGTAGATCCCGAATAGGACGGTTTCGTTCGTTCTCAAATTTTGAATATTGTTCTGATGACCAGCTCATAGGGTTTTGTATTTAATATTAAAACAAAATATGGGCAAAAAAATTGCACACTCAACGCTGTTTCTTATTACCCTAAGATAACTGTCGCCTCCGGTATTTCTTTTAATTTTGTCCATCACACTTATATTATGAAACATCTGCTCGACAACCCTATCTGGAATGCTTTAATATCAGGAAACAGTAATTTAGCCTATGGCAGCAACCAGGTTAAATATTTCGCCGAAAACGTAGCTCCTTTTGTTGGTTTTGAAGATTATTCGGCTGCCAATTTTAATACACTGCACAATTTGATAACCGGTCAGCGGGTTTTAGCTGTTGTTTCGGCAGATGAAATTACCATTCCTGCTCAATGGAAAGTATTGAACAATATGAAAATATTACAGCTGGTATTTGATGGCCCAATACCACCAGAACCTTTAAATCACGAACTGATTGACCTAAAGGATGAACACATAACAGCCATGCTTTCACTAACCAAAATGACCAATCCGGGGCCCTTTACGGAGCGCACCATTGATTTTGGAAATTACAAAGGTATCTTCCATAATAATGAGCTCATCGCAATGGCAGGATACCGTACGCAGCCATCGCCTTATATAGAGGTTAGCGCTGTGTGCACTCACCCCAGCCATCATGGCAAAGGCTACGCGGGCACACTCATTAATTATCACATACGCCAGATTATGGCGGCATCAGGCATCCCTTATCTTCATTCGCGTACTGATAATGCAACAGCCATTAAGCTTTACCAAAAACTGGGCTTTGTAGCCAGAAAAGAAATGACTTTTAATATCATCCAGAAAAATTAACGATTTTGTATCACCAGGATTTATTAACAAACTGGCCTGGTATTTTCATACCAGGCCAGTTTGTTTTACGATACGGCTGTATAAGTAACTTATGAATTACCCTTAATGAGCCTTGATATCCACACCAGCAACACAGCACCCAAAAAGGCAGTGATCAGGTAACCGATACTCCCTCCCCAATGAATACCCAGCCATCCTAAAATAGCACCACCGATCCATCCACCAACCAAACCCAACAGAATATCTATAATAATTCCGTAACCATCCCCCTTCATCACTTTCCCGGCGAGCCAACCGGCAATACCGCCTAATAAAATTTGAAATAATAAGTGCATAATTATATGAGTTTAAGTTAAAAATTGACCAATGAGTAACATGGCTATAATGCGTTATACACTATAGCCCATAAGTATTGTGAAGCGTGTTTTAATAATTTCAGAGGCGAAATTGCCCTTATTCAATTATTTAGGTTTATATAAAGGTATCTAAAATTTTGTAATACTTATTCACATCAGATACAATTATTTAAAATTGATAATCAACACATTAACACCACACAAGGTATACTATTATACCAAACTAAGCTTTTTATAATGCTTGCCTTATTCCCTTATTTTACTAAAATATCATTGATCACTTTAAACTTTTTTGCGATACACAAAATGCCAAATTTAATTTTCTGCTTGCAGAATATGGTTTTCTGTCTATATTTGCACTCCCAACGCGAAAGTAGCTCAGTTGGTAGAGCACGACCTTGCCAAGGTCGGGGTCGCGAGTTCGAATCTCGTCTTTCGCTCAAAGCCCTTCCTTCAAAAAGTTGGGCTTTATTTTTAAAAGGTTAACACCTGCTCAGATGGTGGAACTGGTAGATCGCCCCGATTTAAATCGGGGTTCCCGTAAAGGAGTACCAGTTACGAAAAATGAGCAAAACCCATCCGCTCAGATGGTGGAACTGGTAGACACGCAGGACTTAAAATCCTGTTCCCGTAAACGGAGTGCGGGTTCGATTCCCGCTCTGAGTACTTAAACCCTGATACATGCCCGTATCAGGGTTTTTGTTTTTATCCGGAAGCTAATTCTCGGGAACTCTATATAAAATCAATGAAAAGTCGTGTTTTTATTGAAAAGCTTATCTCCAATTCACAAACTAAGACTTAAAATCCTGTTCCCGTAAACGGAGTGCCCCGATTTGATCGGGGCTCTGAGTACAAATCCCCGATACTGGCGTATCAGGGATTTTGTTTTTATATGCCTTTTATTACTGTTTTTATTTCTTCGTCAGTTTGTACCCCAAATGTGTTGTTAAGTCTGACGGTATTACTTCTACAATTTGAATATCATATTTGTCCTTATCCATGCCGTCAAAGAGCCGGGTGCCGCTTCCTAAAAAAACGGGAGCAATGTGAATGAAAAATTCGTCTATAAGACCTGCATTGAGATATTGCTGAATAGTATCTGCACCACCCTGTATCCTTATATCCTTTCCTTTGGCTGATTGTTTTGCTTTTTCTAAGGCACTTTCTATTCCATCATTGATAAAATAAAATGTGGTTGTCCCCTTTTGAACCCAAGGTTCTCGTTTTTCGTGTGTCAGAACATAAACATCTGTTTTGTACAAATCTTCTTTCCAATGCACTTCGCCTTCTTCAAACATTCGTTTTCCCATAATGTAAGAACCTGTTCTTGCAAACACATCATCAATTAATTTACTGTCTGCACCGTATTCTTCACCGCCTTCCATATTGACCTGTTTCCAAAATGCCTTTTGTTTAAACATCCACTGGTGAATTTTGGGTGAAACGCCACCCATTGGGTTGTCTGGACTTCTGTTATCGCCTGCGAAAAAACCATCAAGTGATATTCCGCAATCAAAGATAATTTTGCTCATAATTTTTATTTATTGTTTTTCAAAGTTAAAACGGACAAGGTACGTGCATGAGGGGCAATTGCGACAATATAAAGGCGTTTTATGACAACCTGCATTTGCCAAATCTAAAGTAACCATTTGATATCAAACAATGATTGGATAATTTTCCAGCTACCCACCTCATATTATGCGGTTAAGCGCGATAGAAGTTCTATGTCTTCTAAAAGTGATTGGAAAATTGTTACTGTTGGAGTGTAAAGCCCTAATACATGTCCGTATCAGGGCTTTTTTGATAATATGGTGATAATACAAGCCATAGATCAGATAAACCGATAATTCCTAGCGTTGTCGCCCATGCAGTCGCCCCGCGTTAGCGAAAAATTAGTTTTTCAACGATCCAAGATGCCGGTAAGCATTGATGAGTACGCCTGTAGGTGTAGTTTTAGTACTGATAAAAGCGAGTTCGCGGGCATCAAAGTTGTCCGAAAAGAGACGCTTGCCGCGGCCAAGCAAAACGGGATAAGTGATGAGCACAACTTCGTCAACAAGCCCCTGGTCAAGTAACAAAGATGTAAGTGTCGAACTTCCCACAACAATCAGATCGGGCCCGTCTGTCGACTTCAGATCGCGAATTGCCTTTACAACATCCTCACCCAAATTCTTTACAGGTCCCCATTCTAGGCTCTCTGGCCTGTGTGTTACTATATGTTTTGTTGCAGCGTTTATAGCATTAGCCATTGGAAAATTCCCCGCACTAGGCCAAAAATTACTAAATATATCGTAGGTATGGCGGCCAAGCAGCAGGTCGAAATTCGCCCCGTATGACTCTAAGACTAAGGCCGCGCCATCAGGACTTCGATAGGGGTTCGTCCATGCGCCATAGGTGTAGTCTCCATCATGTTCGATCACGCCATCCAGCGAGATATGTTCAAAAATTCTGATCTTTCTCATTTTGTTTGCTATTAGTTTATGTTATACTAAGTTAGACCGGATAAGGTAGGTGCACAAGGGTGAATCATGACAATTAGCGGGGGGATTCACGACCACTTGCATTTATTGAAAAAGCATATTTTACTTCGTTGTAAAGTTTTTATCTAATTCTCTGTGGGGCAATACCTAAATAATTTAACTTTATGAACAATCTTAAACCAAATGATGAAAATATTAACTGAACCAATTGGGAGCATTCCCCGTCCGGCCTATTTACAACAAGCGATGAGCGCATTTGGAGCCGGACAAATTAAAGCCGAAGAATTAAACAAACTATTTGATCAAGCTACGCAAGAAACTATCAAAGAATTGGAAACTACGGGATCACCGGTAATCTCTGATGGAGAGCAATCCAAACCAAGCTTTGTTACCTATCCTTTGCAAGGCTTTAAAAACTTTACCCCAGATGGAGTGGTAATTCCTTTTGCCGATGGGCATACCCGGCAATTGCCAAAGCTTACCGCAGGGCCTTTTCGCTATACCACTTTTGCCAATTCATACCTACAAAAAGCCAAACAATTTTCGTCCCTTCCTATAAAACAAGCTGTTATTTCGTGCTCAGCAATGAGTTTACTTTATCCACAGGAGGGCATTGATGGCTATTCTCGTGAACAATTTTTAACAGATCTGGTCAACGATGCGGCTTATGATATCAGAACCTGTTTAAATAATGGAGCATATAACGTACAAATTGATTTTACCGAAGCCCGGCTAGCCATAAAATTAGATCCAAGCAAGCAATTGCTTTCGGCATTTATTGATTTAAATAACCAGGTGTTGGATAAGTTTACTGCCGAGGAGCAAAAGAGAATAGGCATTCATACTTGCCCTGGAGGCGATCATGACTCTACCCATAGTGCAGATATTCCTTATACAGAGCTACTCCCTCTATTATTTAAACTGCATGCAGGTAATTTTTACCTGGAATATGCTGCCGAAAAAGATAAGAAAACCATTCTTGAATCGATCAAAGCAAACCTGAAACCGAATCAACATGTGTTTTTGGGCGTTACCAATGTGCTTGATCCACGTGTGGAAACAGCAGAGCAGGTTAGCGACCTGATTTTGGAAGCAGCGCAAGTTATACCTGTTCAACAACTAGGCACTACTGATGATTGTGGTTTTTCTCCTTTTGGCGATGATACTTCTACCGCCAGAGAAATCGCGTTTTCGAAAATTCGCTCCCGGGTAGATGGCACCAGACTGGCAGAGAAAATACTTTCTAATTAAAATTCCCAATCAAAAGTAAAATATTGATTATTGAAACAATAGAAGCCTGGGTAAATCCGGGCTTTTATTGTTTGGCATATTATGACTAATTCTGTACAGTAACCGTTGGATCCCAGTAATAATAACCAAACAATATCGGGTCAGCAAAATCTTTATGGCGAACATATAGCGCAAACTGAACGTTGTAGTGTTCTGTCCCTGTATTGATCACATTGGCTTGATTAAACCAAAAATTCTGCGTAGAAAAGCCAACCGGCAGTGTATCACGGTCAACAGGTAAAATCCCTTGCCTGGTATAAACACTAAAGGTTAGATTATTAAATACAGTTGTTCCTCCAAACTGAGCCAGATTGTAAATAACTACCGCCGAATCAAAATTGCTGTATTCAGATACAGCATGCCAGCGGATAATATCACCAACATTTGCCTTTATACTTATGTTTGCCGTTCCTGATCCGGTAATAACATCACTCCTGGTAGCTACCATATACATATAATTATGCGGCAAACTGGTTGGATTGGCAGGATCTTTACTTGGGTTCGGATAATCAGTAGTAATTGCATCAGTATCAATCACTATCTGGATGTTAATTATTTCCTGCGAGGAAGAATGAAGCTCATTATAAATTGCCACAGTGATAAAGTTGAAGGTATGCGCTGGTTTGTTTTAAGCGTAACAGGGAAATACTACAAATTCAAGGTAAACCTTGCTCATTTCCCTTTATCATACAAACCTGGCATAAAATATCCAACCTACTTAGCGTATAAATACTGCATGCAAAAAATGAGTATTTATACGCTCAAAAGCTTCTTTAAAGCCCCTCAACAGCTATCGGGATATAGCAGATCCACCCGCTTTACTTGCCTTCATGGCATAATCCATCGCTTGCTGAAAGGTGGTTACCCATATATCATTCCGGTTTTTCACCAAATAGGTAAGCAATTCCTGGTGAGCTTTGGCCGACGTGGTGATGTAATCGCCACCAATACCATGAAACATGATAATGCCCATACCGCCTTTCTGTTGCACATTTTTCACAAAAGCGATGAGTTGATCTGCGCTGGTATTATCTTCCAATCCAAAAGACGGTACCCGCAAAGGATCAAGATGTTTAAAATCAGTGATCACTCCGTCGCTTGCATCGCCGCCTATACGGGCGTATTTTGCCATGTCGTATTTGCGCAAGGTATCTACATAATCTTTACCGCCGGCCAGGGTTTCGGCACAGGGGTACGCATAGGTCCGTGGCTCTTTGCCATCAACCGCATATAAAAGGTGATTCATTACCTCTATTTCCCGTATCATGCTATATGGCGTATACCGGTCAGAAGGAACGGGATTATCATCTTTACTCAAGCAAGGATGGAATATAGTATGATTACCCAGTTCGAAACCCTCTTTACTGAGCGCCCGCCACCGTGGTATGGTTAACCTGTTGATATCACCCGTTAAAAAAAACGTGGCTGTAAAATGTGCCGCTTTAAGTTGCGGTATAGCCACATTCAATTGCGATTCAAGCGCATCATCATAAGTAAGCACAATAACAGCCTTCTTTTGCCCCGGCCATTTTATTTTTTCCTGCGCCTGGGCCGTAAAATTTAATAACAGAAAAAGCAGCAGCATTTTTTTCATAACTATATGTTTAATAATCGATCAAAAATTAAATCAGAAACATGTCTATTAAATTATGAAATAACTATTTATTCCAGATATCGGTAATGCTTGCTTCTTCATTTTTATCTTCAACAGGCAAACCATACATAGCTTCCAGCGTATGTAGTACATTATAATGGTTTATCTTTTCATTATATAAACCAGGTTTTACGTGCGCACCATAGAAAATGGTAGGAATATGATTCACCGTTTTAAAGTCATCTTCATCAAAGGTGATAATCAGCAAACTATTATGGGTTTTGGCCCAGGTAGCATAAGTGGCTAAATTTTCTTTTAACCAATCGTCACCACGTTTTACAGCGGCCGCATCACCTGGTTTACCAATATTGTGCATATCATTATCCATATCCGGAATAACAAATGATACAGTTGGCAGCTGGCTAAAATCTTTCGGGAAAGCAGTCATTAGCTGGCTCAACTCCGTTGGAATATTATTTTCCTGATCGCCCTGCCAATTAACCCATGGCGCATGTTTACGCGCATAAAGATGCGCATCAGTAAGGGTGCTGGTTTGATAAGTACATTCTTCAAAACCCACCGACGGCATAGTTTGCGCATAACCCTTAAACGTAAAATGATGACTGATGAGCGATGCCGCCAGGTTTGGGGTAGTATACGGTGTTACATTGTCAAGACAGTCATCATTGGTAACACTCTGAGTGCTTCCTGAAAATATAGCCAAGTAATTTGGCTGACTAGGGTGAATAACCCCGTGTGCATCTGTAAACAAGGCGCCACCGTGGGCAAGTTGGCTAATATATGGTGCATTAGCCGATCCTATCACTTCATCATAACCATGGTTTTCTTCAATCACCACAATCACATGGTCAAACCTGGGCACATCTGGAGTATGATGGCAAGCGGTTAACATAATGGCTACAAAAACAGTAACCACAAAAGGCAAGAAATTTTTCATTTACTCTTATTAAATATTTTAAATGGATATAGGCGGTTAACTATTAAGCCGTCTTAATAGTAAGAAACAAAACATTACTGGCCCGAATAGCTTAAATGATATTGTAGCAGTTTTAGAAACAACTAATGTTCAAATCTGAAAGCGGGAAATAAGCCGGTACCGGTGATTTTCGGGTAATATTTGAAAAACCGACATAACCGATATTTGAGTAATCTTTATAGATAAAAAACTCAAAGGTATTCCAATACCAGCCAAAAAGGCCTCAACCCATATTACTGGGAGTTGAAATGAGAATCTTGAGCGTTGGTTTACTGTTGCTATCACTTCAGTAACTTCATGATGCTCATCTTTTTTCTTAACCAGGCGCTGCAATAAGCTATACGCTTTTACGGGGTTGTCGGCCGTTACATTTTTTTGTGTAAACCGATACACTATATACGGGCGCAGCAGGAGCATCATAGTGCCTAAGGCAAATATCAATATGCTGCATACCCTTCTATTCATATTAAATTAATGTTAATATTATATACAATATTAACACATGTTCTTCTAATATCAAATTAGTAAGATAGCTAAAACTGGTTCTTACCTAAGTATTCAAAGTGCAATATGCCGCGGTGCCCCCTTTAAAAGTAGTGTTTGCCCCTACCTATGCGTCTCCTACTAACTTAAATTTGTATATAAACTTAAATATTGCAATATGAGCACTTTAAATAAACAATTTACCGCTACGCTGTTGAAAAGCCCCGGCAAAGGTGGTTGGACCTATTTGATCTGGCCCGATTCTGTTAGTTTTTTTGGCACCCGTGGTCTCGTAAAAGTTAAGGCCACGATCGACGGACACCCTTTCCAAAGTTCTTTTATGGCATTGGGTGATGGAACTCACAAATTACCTATTAAGGCCGATCTGCGTAAGCTTATTGGAAAGGATGTAGGCGAAACGGTATCAATTAACTTGTTGGAGCGTATATAATAAATAAAGATTCAAGAATACCCGGCACGAAAATGCCAGGTATTCTTGAAAAAATTGCCTTATCAGTCCTTCCGCCAAAAAAGCAAAACGCTGGTGATGATCATTACAAAGGCAGTACCGCCATGTATCATCAAGTGTGCAATATCATGTATTCCGTTGGTTGTTAGAATAATGAGTGCATCGGTTGTAGGTACAATAATAGCAATGGTAAATACCCATGCGGTTACTCTCCGCATACGCATCCATAGAAAAGGTAACAATACCAGACCGGAGAAGGTATCACGGATGCCTTTGATTTTGCCGTAAGCTGCATCGCCGGTGTTTGAAAAAGATATACCAAAACCCGTGGCACCTACCTGCGGCACTATCATAAAACGGACGCCTATAAAAATAATACCTGTAGCCAGCAATAAAGTAATCCACCAGGATACAGAGCGCAAGCCCCAAGGCTTAATGTCAATTTGTGTTTTCATTTTTATTTTAATTAATGTCACAAATCTCGATTGCTCAAAATTCCTGTTCATGCACCTGGGTTAATAAATGAATTTTAGCAGGATCCAGAAACAAACGTTTGCGTGAAGATAAACGACTTTTTAGCCCCCCGAAAGCTCTATCTTTTTCAATAAACCAATGCTTAAATTGCCAGTTTAAAAGCATTTTACTAATTTTAATGATTACTAAAACCGATAATGACCGGAAAACCAGCCACCATCAAAGAAATAGCCAAAATTCTTAATGTTTCTGTATCAACAGTTTCAAGGGCTTTGCACAAACATCCTACTATTGGTATTACCACCCAATTGAAGGTGCAGGCATTGGCCGAAAAACTGGGTTATGAGCCTAATCAGAACGCCATATCTTTTCAAAAAGGGAAAACCTACACTATCGGTGTTATAATCCCCGAATTGTCCGAAGCTTTTTTTTCGGCGGCTATCAGTGCTATTGAGGATACGGCCTACAAAAGAAATTATACCGTTTTGATAGCCCAATCACATGACAACGAAGAAAAGGAGATACAGCTGGTTGAAAAAATGAAAAATTCCCGTGTAGATGGTTTGCTGATATCTGTAGCCAAAACCACATCGTCATTTGCTCATTTCGATATGCTGAAGCGTTTTAACATTCCCGTGGTATTTTTTGATCGCATCCCCCCGCTTAAAAACATACATTATGTGGCCTGTAATATGGAAACCGGCAGCATTGAGGCTGTAAACTACCTATTACAAAAAGGACACCGTAGCATAGGCCTTATCAATGGACCAACTACCTTGGCTGCCAGCGGCGAACGCAAAGAAGGCTACATTAAAGCCATGACAAAGAACAGGTTAAAATTTGACCCTTCATTAATAGTAAGCTGTAATTTAACCGAAGACGGTACCCGGGCCGCACTTGACGGCTTGCTTGCCCACAAACGCAGGCCTACCGCTATTGTTACTTTTAATGACTATGTGTCTTTATACGCCATAAAACATGCCCGCAACCTGGGTATCGATCTGGATAAAGACCTGCAATTTGTAAGCTACGCCAATTTACCCATCATCAATTATATGGACTATGCCCCCGTGGCGTCGGTTGAGCAGTTCCCCTACCTCCAGGGGCAAAAAGCTGCCGATATTTTATTAGATCTCCTATCACGTAAAGAACAATCGCCAGACGAAGTGCAGGCTTATTACAATGTAATGGTAGAGTCGCAGCTGGTAGAGAATAAAGCCAAAAACAGCTATTGAAATTGTGAATAGTACACCATTCAAATCAGCTACTGGTTTTGAACTTATCTTAAAGGATTGTCAATTAAAAAAACAGGCAAACGTTTGCGTGAAAAGTTTAGCAGTTTATTAATTAGGTTTGGTTTAAGCATTCAAAAAACCTTAAAAAACTTAGTAAATGTTTGATGTTATTCTAAAATCCTTTAACCTTATTGCACACGATTATCATATTGAAAAATTTGGCGAAGGGTTGATCAACCGAACCTGGAAAATAACCGGTTTTAAAAACGACAATGAGTTTATATTACAGCAGATCAATAAAAACGTTTTTAAAACACCTGAACATATAGCCCAAAATACCAACAAGATAGATAACTATTTGTCAAAACGCTATCCAGATTATTTGTTTGTAGCGTCGCTGCCAACTACAACCGGCGATTACATGGTAAAATATACCGACAATGAGTATTACCGGTTGTTTCCATTTATCAAAAATTCCATCACCTTAAATACGGTACAAACCCGAGATGAAGCATTTGAGGCCGCTCGCCAGTTTGCCAAATTCACCAATTTGCTGGCAGGCTTTAATGTAAGTAACCTGCAATACACCCTGGCTGGTTTTCATGACCTGTCTGGCCGGTTTGAAACTTTTAAGCGCGTGGTAAAAAACGCCAGTGCTGAGCGACTGGCTGAAGCCCATGCCACCATCGATCAGGCTTTTGAGCATCGTGATATTGCCGATGTGCATCAATCCATCATGCACGACCAGTTGATACCTTTACGTGTTGTTCATCATGATACCAAGATCAGTAATATTTTATTTGATACCGATCATAAAGGCCTCTGCGTCATTGATCTGGATACGGTAATGCCGGGCTACTACATCAGCGATGTGGGCGATATGATGCGCACTTACCTCTCCCCCGCCAACGAGGAAGAGCAGGATTTTTCCCTTATTGAGGTGCGCGAAGATTTTTTTGCCGCCATTGTAGAAGGCTATCTTTCGGAGATGAACAACAACCTCACCGAGGGCGAGCGCGAGCTGTTTGTGTACTCGGGTAAATTTATGATCTATATGCAAGCTATCCGTTTCCTGACTGATTATCTGAACAATGACATTTACTACGGCTCCAGCTATCCCGGGCATAACCTGGTGAGGGCACGTAACCAGTTCACCCTGCTGGAAAAATATATGGCATCCGAAGATAAATTTATGCAGATGGTATCCGCCACCCAGAGTCAGCCTAAATGATGCCGGAAAAACTTTTTAAACCTTAAATTTTAACACTTTTCGGCTCAAAAACGGGGTAAAAACAGCTCAAATTTTGTTCAAAATCCCTCATTTTAACACTTTTTAACAAATTTTAACACGATTTTAATACGTTTTGAAAACTTTAAAAAGTATTAACCTATTGCCTATCAAATAAAACACACCAAACAGTCGGTTTTTGTTCCCGATTTGCGCTTAACCAAACAGCCCGCTCCTCTTTTATCAGAGAAGCGGGCTGTTTCAATTCCCGTAAATATACGAAATTTTTTGCGGAATTATGATAAGGTTTGGTTCTTCTATTATATCACCAGCGACAGGTGTTTGATCATATCACCGGTCATCGCTTTCAGATCGAATCTGGCATGCCAGCCCCAGTCCTTCTGGGCTTCGCTGTCGTCAATTGATCTTGGCCAGCTGTCGGCTATTTGCTGGCGAGGGTCGTTTTCGAGATAACTGATGGTAAAACCCGGAATATGTTCGCTGATCTCAGTTGCCAATCCACCGGGTGTACAACTAAAACCAGCCAGATTATAGGAACGGAATACTTTTAACTTTTCCAGTGGGGTTTGCATCAGCTCAATGGTGCCACGGATGGCATCATTCATATACATCATAGGCAGGCGCGTATCGGCCGAAAGGAAACATGCGTAGCTTTCGCTCGCAATGGCGTCGTGAAATATCTGTACGGCGTAATCGGTAGTACCTCCGCCAGGCGCGGCTTTCCAGCTGATAAGACCGGGATAACGGATACTGCGGACATCCAGACTATATTTTTCGCGATAATAGTTGCACCAGTGCTCGCCGGCCAGCTTGCTGAAGCCATAAACCGTTTGCGGATCTTTTTCACCAAACTGCGGGGTATCATCCTTGGGCGAACCCGGCCCAAACACCGCGATAGAACTGGGCCAGAAAACTTTTTCCACCCGGTAAGCTACCGACAGATCCAATACATTGAGCAGACCATTGATGTTCAAATCCCAGGCGTAACGGGGTTTGGTTTCGCCGGTGGCTGATAAAAGTGCCGCCAGCAGGTATACTTGCTTGATGCGATATTGCTCAAAAATCGTTTTTAGCCGCTCCAGGTCATTAACATCGGCTTGTACAAACATATCGCCCTTTAACTGCTCACGTGGTCTTATATCGCAGCTAATAACCTGATACACAGGCCAGGTTTCCTTTAAGGCATCAATCAGCTCGGTGCCTATCTGCCCGTTTGAGCCTATTACTAAAATACTATCCATATCCGGTTTCAAAGCCGAAAATTAGGTATCATTAATTGAAAAAAGACCGTTGGTACCCTTCAATTTCTACACAAACGTTTGATACTTGTGGGTTTTATTTCGGTCGCTACTATAGTTGTGCCAAAAAATAATTTGCAACATAAATTACGTTAACCGGTCTAATCAACAGTGAGCAATCAAAAGGATGAACAATTAAGCGATCAACGCCTGGTAACAGCTGTGTTAAACGGCGATCGCCATGCTTTTGGTTTGATCATTAAAAAGACGGAAGGACTGGTTGCGCAAATGACCTTCAAAATGATCAGCAGCCCGGGCGACCGGAAAGACATTGCCCAGGACGTTTACCTGAAGGCCTTCAAAAATCTTCGTGGCTTTAAGTTTCAATCTAAATTATCTACCTGGATCGGTCAGATCGCTTATAATACCTGTCTTCATTACCTGGAGAAAAAGAAGCTGGTACTCCTGGATAACTTTGGAGAAGACAGTGAGTCGCCCCTAAACCACATTAGCGAGGATCTGAAGAATGACACCGAAGATATCCTGTTTGGTAAGGAACTGGCGGCTCTGCTTAACACAGAGATAGAACAGCTTAAGCCACTTTATAAAATGCTTATTTCCTTATACCACCAGGAAGAGCTAAGCTATGCCGAAATTGCTGAAATTACATCCCTGCCAGAGGGCACAGTGAAAAACTACCTTTTCAGGGCAAGAAAAACGCTGAAAGAAAACATTTTATTAAAATATAAAAGGAACGAGTTATGATAACAGCACATCTTACCGATACCGAGATACAGCTTTATGTAGCTGAACCGGAAACCATCAGTGATCAGTTGAAAACACATGTGCAAAACTGCGTTGACTGCCAAACAAACATCGCCAACTACCAGCTGCTTTTTAACGGCATCCACAACCAGGCAAAACCCCAGTTTGATTTTAACCTTACCAATCTTGTACTGGAGCAGTTACCAGAGCCGAAACGCGCGTTCCCATGGGCAGCGGTTTTGATATCCGTGTTTTCTGTCATGTTGATTGCCTCGTTAGCACTATTCTTCTCATCTTATATAGAGGCGACTATCACGAGTGTGTCAACAGTGCTCACAGCAACGGCAATTACCGCGGCAGTGGTTATCCTGATTTTCCAGGGTGTTGAAATGGTTAAAAACCATCAAAAGCAGGTACACACACTTTTAAATACAAAAACATTGCAACTATAATCCGGGTAACCGGTCTCATCTGGTATAAAAGCAAATTATAAAAACATGAAAAAGAAAAAGATATATGTAACCCTGCTGTTGTTCTCAGCCGCTTTTGGAGCGCAGGCACAAAGCAGCACCAATTTAATGAGCGACAAGGGCACCTTCGAAGAATTTGTGCGCGATATTGTTATCCTGCTGATGATCTTTATGGCTACGAGTTTTATTCTAACAATGATCAGGCTCTTTCTGGATAACAGCCTTAAGAAAAAGATTGTAGAAATGGGTACCCCGGAAACCGTAGTTACACAGTTGATGGCAACTGGTAAAAATGAGTTCAGGAACAGCCTCAAATGGTTCTGCGCACTTTGCGGAATTGCTGCCGGGCTTGGCATCATCGGCTGTTATCATCTCACAGATATCTATGCCCTCATGGTTATCGCGTTTTGTTTGGCCATAGGTTTTCTCGGCCATTTCCTGTTAGTCAGCCGCCTCAATAAGTAATACCTCCAAACTTCTTTTCAAAAGTAAAAAATCTTAAGGGCATGGGAATGCTATGCCTTTTCTGTCAACATTAACACGTTAAAGATGAAAAAATTAACTCCGGTAATTATTACCGCCTTGCTATTGCTATGCATTTGTTTTGCCTTTTTCATTCAAAATCAACGTAAGGGCGAAACGGTTTTGTCCATAAAAGACTCGGAAACCAGGTATACTTTCAAAGCATCCTTTTACGCCGGAATAACGCCGAAAGTAACCGGGTATATGGATAGTTGCGCCAACATACTCCGGACAGAAAATGCCGATTTCCGGATTAAAACCTCGGAAGGTGATCTATTAATTACGGCCGATAAGCAGGCAAATTCTGCTGCTGCTATTTTTCGTATCAGGAAAATGTGCCAGGGTATTAGCGATATGCTTGTGCAGAATTAACCCGTCCCGTTTATTACTTAAACCGGTCCGGTTTCCACTTAATTAAAACACTTGTATGAAAATATTTATCATGGCATTTTTGGCCATAGGGCTTTGCTTTACCCCAAATTTTCTAATCGCCCAAACCATCAACGGTACAATATCCGGGAAGGTTGCAGATGCAAATGGTCGCCCCGTTGAAGGCGCTACGGTATCCCTCATGCGGCTAAAAGATTCTGTGACAGTAAAATATAAACTTACACTTAAAGATGGAAGTTTTAACATTGGTATAAACAGTGCCGGCACCTTTTGCATAAAAGTTACTTCCATTGGCCTGATGCCTTATCAAAGCGGAGGTATCACAGTTGATGCGCAGCATCTGCTGATCAGTTTAAACCAGATCACGATGCAAACGTCGGCCCAAATTTTAAAGGAAGTGATAGTCACATCCAGAAAGGCATTCCTGGAGCAAAAGATCGACCGCACGGTCGTTAATGTAGATGCACTGATCAGCAATGCAGGCACCACTGCGCTGGATGTGCTGGAAAAGTCGCCGGGTGTTGCCATTGACCAGGCCGGGCAGATTAGTTTTCATGGCAAATCCGGCGTAGCGATCTATATAGATGATAAACCGACTTACCTTTCTGGTAGCGACCTGGAAAACTACCTGCGCTCGATGCCTTCATCAACCTTATCGCAGATCGAGCTGATGACCAATCCCCCAGCCAAATACGATGCAGCCGGTACCGCCGGTATCATCAACATTAAAACCAAAAAGACCAAAGTGAAAGGGTTTAACCTGGGGCTGAGCCTTGGTTTGCGTCAAAGCCGGTACACGGCTACCAATAACAGCATGGATTTTAATTACCGTAAGGATAAGATCAACGTGTTCGGCACCTTTGCTTATACTTTCAGCAATGGTTTTAATGATGTAGACATCAACCGCAACTACTTTTATAACGCCGGGCAGCCATCCGGTGCATTCAGCCAGAACTCGTACATCCGCACTACAAGCAGCGGATACAATGCCAAACTGGGTATGGACCTTTATGCATCTGAAAATACTACTATTGGCGTGCTGTTAAATGGTATCATCCGCTCGCCAGATCAGCTTAATAACAGCAAAGGGCAATTATCAGATGCTGCGGGCAGGCCCGATTCTTCCATCATTTCAAAAAATAAGGAACTGGGCCAATTTAAAAACGGCAGCGTTAATCTAAATTACAGGCATACCTTTAAAAAAGATGGACCTGAAATAACGACCAACCTGGATTACCTGGCTTTTGCGACGGACAATAACCAAACTTTTTTAAACCAAAGTTATGCCACAACGGGTTCGGGCTCTATGGATCAGCTTAATGGCAGGCTTCCTACAGCTATTCATATCTATTCGGCCAAAGCGGATTATAGCCAACCATTAGCCGGAGGCTTGAAACTGGAGGCGGGCGTGAAAAGCAGCTTCACCAACACCGATAACCAGGCCAATTATTTTGATATCGTAAACGGAAATGCCATTACGGACGATGATAAGACCAATCATTTCTTATATAAAGAGGCCATTAATGCCGGTTACATCAATTTAAATAAGGATTTTAAAAGACTAAACATACAGGCGGGTCTCCGGGTGGAAAACACAGATTCGCGCGGTCATCAGTTGGGCAACGCGCAAAAGGCCGACTCTGCCTTTAAACGCAATTACACGGGTCTGTTCCCAACCTTTTATCTTTTGTATAAACTGGATACCCTGGGTGATCACCAACTAAAAATGACCTATGGACGCCGGATAGAGCGCCCTTATTATCAGGATTTGAATCCCTTTATTTCTCCGCTGGATAAATATACCTTGTATATCGGGAACCCATACCTGCGGCCTTCGTACTCGGGCGACTTTGAGTTGGGTTATATTTATAAAGACAGGATTTCGGTAACCATGACCTATACCAATATCCACGACCGATCAACAGAAACCATAGAGATCCGTAACGGGTATTATTATGATCGCCCGGGAAATATCGGGAACACGCAATTGTATGATCTAAATGCAGATGCCAGTTTCGATCCGGCGAAGTGGTTTCGTCTGGAATTGAGCGGGGATGTATGGCAGCTTCGGCAGGCCAGCGATTTTTACACCGGTACTTTAAACAACCATAGCACCAGTTTCTCCGGGCAGGCGGTACTGCAGTTCAAGCTTAATAAAGGATGGACTTTACAAACAGACGGCAAGTATCAAAGTAAACAGACCGATGCCCAGTTCACGCTGGCTGCCAGGGGCCGCCTCAACATAGCCGTGGCCAAGACCCTGTCGCCGCGTACTACGCTAAAACTCAGTATCAGCGACCTTTTAAATACCAATATTAACCAGGGCGCTATCAACAATCTGTATCAAACAAATGCCAGTTTCCGCACACTGAAAGATTCACGTGCCGCACTGCTTACTTTAAGTATGCGCTTTGGAAATACGGTGAAGGATCAGCGCAAGCACAATCAAACAGGTGCAGGCGAGGAAAGCGACCGGGTGAAAAATTAATTTTGGCAACTTGTTATAATTTATTTTTATATAGATCTATCTATTTTATAAAACATTATTTACATTTGTCCCAACATTAATTTTATGTCAGATAAAATAAAAGTTAGGGACCGGATACTGAATGTAGCATCGGATCTTTTTTCGCACCAGGGATTCAATCAAACCGGCATCAATCAAATTATTGCCGAGGCGGATATCGCCATTGGTTCCCTGTATAATCACTTCCCGTCAAAAAATGAGCTGCTGGTAGCCTATTTGAAAAAACAGGAAGAAGAATCATTTGCCGGATTCGAAAACATCAGCAAGGGACTCAGCAACCCAAAAGACAAGCTGTTTAAATTTATTGATTACCGGATCAGTCAGCAGGTTAATTCTGATTTCGCGGGCTGTCCCTTTATAAAAATTGCTGCCGAAGTAGGCGCCAATGATACCAAAGTGCTAAAGATAGCCGACGTTTATAAAGAAAAACAACGCGCTTTGATAACCGGGCTTTTTGAGCAATTGGAAACAAAGAGGGTTTTGGATACTCAACTGCTTGCCGATACCCTTTTCCTGATGATAGAAGGCGCTACGGTAAGTACCACCATCAGCAGGAACACGCTGGCTTTGGAAAACGTGAAAAAATTTCTGAGCCAAATGATTGGCTGATTTTTTTTGACTTATAAAAAATAGATAACTCTATATAATTTTACATACATGATAGCTATAAATGAAACCTTTGATGGAAGCTTTCCATTTACCCCCCACTTTACACAGGCTCCGGGATTTAACATGCATTATGCCGACGAAGGTCAGGGCGCAGTGGTACTTTGCCTGCATGGCGAACCCACCTGGGGCTATTTATACAGACATTTGATTCACCAGCTTTCCGGCAGCTATCGGGTAATTGTACCCGATCATATGGGCTTTGGGAAAAGTGAAACTCCACAAAACCGGACTTACTGGCTGCAGGACCATATTCATAATATTGAAAAGTTAGTGCTCGACCTTAATCTCCGGGACATCACCCTTGTTATGCATGATTTTGGCGGACCGGTAGGTATGGGCCTGGCAGCTCGGCAATCGGATCGTATTGCCCGGGTAATTAGTGTAAACACTCCCCTCCCCTTTGGTCAGCCCGAATTAGGTAAAGCATTAGAAGCCAACACCAAGGAATCGCCCTGGTTTCAATGGATCATGCAGGCCGAAGCATCCGGAAAGCTCGGGACAGTATTAAATGAGATCCATTACCATATCTTAAGTACGCTTAAACTGAATGGTTTTGAACAGAACAACCTGATCACCAATACCTGGATAGAGGCCTACCGTGCAGCCTTTACCACCCCGAAAGAAAGCCGCGGCGCACTTGGCTGGGCAAAAGGTTTTGCCATTGGCGCGCACATTTTTGAAGAACCATCTGATGAGGCTAAAAGAAGCATTGGCAAGCTCCCTGCACTATGCATCTGGGGTGCTGAGGATAAAACCTTGCACGGAAAACACTTTATCCCGCTTTTTCGTTCGGCATTTCCTCGGGGATCGGTTTATGAACTGCCAAACGTTGGCCATTATAGTTTGGAAGATGCACCGGATACGGTTGGCTTACTCATCCAGCAGTTTTTGGAACTTACTGCACGGTAATCATCAGTGGCCCTTTTGTTCTTCGCTCCTGCGAGCTTCCAGCTCGCGGGATACATGGTTCAGCTTTCAGCTGACGTAAGCTGAAAGCTTACTACAAATCACCCACGAGATACGCTATCACTAATCTCGCGGGAGCTTGAAAAAAATGGCCTGTCACCCTGAGCCCGTCGAAGGGTAGAGCGCAGGGGCCTGCCCACCATGCTTCGACGGAGCTCAGCATGACACCCCTTTTTGGCTAATGTCTAATCATGAGCTATTACTCTCTCAAGAGGGGAATCGCACCGTCCTCACGCTCTTTTTAATCCACACTAGCCGCCCCTCACTCCATATTAAAAGCAACACAAACGTTTGTTAAACACTTATTTTAATAACTAACGATCAGTAATTTTAGCAAAGACAGAAGCCAGAAACCAAGACATAAACATTACTATTTTACACATGATATAATATAAAAATAATATTATCCCAATAGTGTATGTATTGCTTTGTATTTAAATAAGAATCATCAAATGAAAAAAAGCTACCTCATCCCATTACTTTCATCACTCTTGCTTTTAAACTGCAAAAAAGCATCCTCATCTTTTGCATCAGATAGTATAAAGCCGGTTAAGGCTCAAACAACGCAGGCAATCGCGGCAGACTCCGTTACACTAAAAGTTTTGCAATTAAATACCTGGCAGGAAGGTACATCAGTAAGCGGTGGATTTGATGGTATTGTTGATGCTATTATTCAATCAGGCGCCGATCTCATAACCTTAAGCGAGGTTCGAAATTATAACAGCACTAAGTTTAGTGAACGCATTGTAGCGGCTTTAAAGGCAAAGGGGTATACTTTTTATTCGTTTTATGACTATAATGTGGGTATTGTATCAAAATATCCAATTGCTTCATTTAAAACCAATATCTATGGCAATGCTTTTGATAAAGCCACTGTTAATCTGAATTCTACCACACAGGTTACCCTTTACTCGGCCCATTTAGACTATACCAATTACGCCTGTTACCTGCCACGGGGCTATGATGGTGTAACCTTTAATAAAATAGCCGCGCCGGTTACCAACGTAGATAGCGTTTTGGCAGCCAACCTGAAATCAACCCGTGACGAAGAGCTAAGCGCCTTTGTAAGCGATGCCAAACAGGAAAGGGACAATGGAAGGATTGTTATATTAGGGGGAGATTTTAATGAACCATCGCATTTAGATTGGGTTAAGGCACAAAAGGATTTGTTTGATCACCACGGCACCATTGTGCCCTGGCAAGGCAGTGTTAAGTTATATGGAGCAGGCTACCAGGATTCATACCGGGTTAAAAACCCCGATCCGGTAAAATACCCAGGATTTACCTGGGCCGCTTTTAACACCAGCGCCAAGTTATCATCACTGGTATGGGCACCGGATGCCGATGAGCGCGACCGCATTGATTATATTTATTATGCCGACAATTATAACAGGGTAAACGTAAACGAGTCTATCGTATTCGGGCCATCAGGTTCCATTGTAAGGGGCCAGGGGTATGAAGATGCTACGTATACCAATCCTTTTTTGAAGCCAACAGGAACATGGCCTTCGGACCATAAAGGAGTTATAACTACTTTTTCTATCAAAACAACCACTACTCAGGCAAGCATTAGTTTAAATAAAGCAAAATTTTCAACCGGAGAAACCATTACCGTGAATTTTGCCAATGGCTCTGCCGATACTAAAGCATGGATCGGGATCTATCAAACCGGCAAAGTACCCGGCGCCGCTAACACTTATGCTGATGCCTGGCAATATACCAATGGTGTGGTATCTGGCAGCCTAACGTTAACCTTACCATCGGGCAAGCCTTCTGGCTCTTATTATGTTGCCTATTTTAAAGATAACGGCTATGTTGAAATCGCCCCAAGGCTTTCGTTTACTTATGGTAATTAGATCGATCCTGCATTCACAAAACTTTCGCTCCTGTGAGATATGCTCCGGAAGCTCGGAAAGCATGACGCATAGCAGACTCACCCGGTCTACGCTTCGCTGGACCACCCTCTCTTCGCCTGAGGCGGAAAGAGGGTAAAGAAAAAAGAAAGAGCCCCCTCTATGCGCGAAGCGGAGAGAGGGGTGACGAGCGCAGCGATGTCGGGGTGAGTCGTTACCATGCGAGCTCACTTAATATTAAAAACCACACAAACGTTTGTTATCTACATAACTAAGCAAATGACGATCAGTAACTTTAGTTCGATGAAAAGAATTTCTGTAAGCATAGCTTTACTGTTCGGGATATATGTTAACGTGTTTGCACAAACCGGCTCATCGCCTAAAACATCAAAAGCAAAACCTAATATTGTTTACATCCTGGCAGATGACATGGGATATGGCGAGTTAGGTTGTTACGGGCAGCAAAAAATTGAAACCCCCAACTTAGATGAACTGGCCAAACATGGTAAACGCTTTACACAACATTATGCCTATCCGGTTTGCGCTCCATCACGCTATTCACTCATGACCGGTAAAAACTCGGGTAAAGCCTTTATCCGCGGAAATCATGAATGGGGAGAGCGGGGCGATGTATGGAGTTTCAAGGAAATGGAGAAAAACCCGACATTGGAAGGGCAATATCCCATCCCCGATTCAACTATTACTATTGCCAAAGTATTAAAGGCAGCCGGTTATACCACTGGTATTGTTGGCAAATGGGGATTAGGTGCACCCATGACCAGTGGCACACCCAATAACCAGGGGTTCGACTATTTTTTTGGCTTTATATGCCAGCGTCAGGACCATACCTATTACAGCGCACATTTATGGGAAAACAATAACCGGGTTCCGTTGGATAATAAAGTTGTTGATCCTAATGTACTATTTCCTAAGGATCTGGATTCGCTTGATGAAAAAAACTATGAAAAATATCAGCAAAAGGGCTATACACCTGATTACCTGCTGAAAGCGGCGCTGAAATTTATTGACCACAACCAAAAGAAACCGTTCTTCCTGTATTACCCAACGCCTTTGCCGCATGTATCACTGCAAGCACCAAAGGCCCTGGTTGACTATTACCACCAAAAATTTGGCGACGAAAAACCATTTTTAGGAGGCAGTTATTTCCCGGTGCGTTATCCGCATGCTACTTATGCCGCCATGATCACGCTGCTGGATAAGCAGGTTGGACAGATCATTCAAAAATTAAAAGATGACGGGCTATATAACAATACCATTATCATGTTTTGTTCTGATAACGGGCCAGCCTATAATGCCGGTGTGGATCCCACATTTTTTAAAAGCGCGGGACCGTTTAAAGGCGAATATGGTTGGGGAAAAGGTTTTGTTCATGAAGGCGGTATACGGGAACCATTCATTATATCGTGGCCCGGAAAAATAAAGCCCGGAAGCACCAGCAACCTGATATCGGCAACCATCGATATAATGCCAACACTGTGCGACCTCCTAAAGTTAAAAATACCGAAAGAGGTGGATGGACTCAGCATTTTACCGGCCATACTTGACCAAGGAAAACAAACTTTACATGAGTACCTGTATTTTGAATATCCCGAATATGATGGCCAGCAGGCTATCCGGATTGGCAATTGGAAGGGCGTACGGTTAAATATGTTAAAAGGAAACACAAGATGGTCGCTCTTTGATCTTTCCAATGATCAGCAGGAACAAAATGATGTGTCTGCACAACACCCCGATATTATACAAAGAATGACCCTTATTTCGAAAAAAGAACACCATACACCAGAGCTTAGCCGCTTTATTATCCCGGTATTGGAACAGGAAAAGTAAGTAACTGATTTTTGATGGGGTTTCGCCTGTGCTTTATAAGGTCACACGCGGCACGCGTGCGCCAGCAAGTCTGGAACAGCTTATAAAAGAATATGTCATTGCGAGGAGGAACGACATGGGAGAGAAAGATGGATTTAAACCTCTTTCAATAATTCCTTCAATTCCACATCACCGTCATCCAGCATATCGAAAACGGTGGTTCCTCCAGCATTGGGGATATTTTTATCGGCGCCAGCCTGGAGCAGTATCTTAACACATTCCACACTATCAGATGAACTCGTTGTACCGCCATTTTTTAACCCATGAACGGCCCAAAATAGCGGTGTGGATTTAAAATCGATACATAACTTATTAACTTTTGCGCCTTGTTGCACGAGCTTTTTAACCACTTTATCCCTTCCGCAGTACGCTGCCCAATGTAAGGCGGTGCCTCCATGACATCCTGGATGATTTATAATCGCACCGTTTTCGATATACAAAATAGCTACCTCATCGGCATACAGGCTTGTTGCAGCAACAAGCGGGCTATCCTGCTTTTCTACCAATTGATTACCATTAACATTTGCTCCGTGTGCCAAAAATATCCTGGCCATTTGTACGGCTTCGGCATCGGTATACGTTCCGGAAAATACCCCGTCGCAGAGTCGGTGCAGGGGGTGGGCTTTGGTGGTGTTGACACTATCATATGGAATACCTTCATTAGCCAAACTTGGATCATTGGCAAGGGCCTCATCTATCCCTTGGTAATCTTTATTATCGATAAGTGTTTTCATGTTTGCTACTCTCCTGTTTATATACGCTGAATTTAACTATTTGTTTATAAAAACAATAGCAAAAACGGGTGTCACCCTGAGCTCGTCGAAGGGCGGGGCGCAGAGGCTTGCACACCATGCTTCGACGGGGCTCAGCATGACACCCGTTTTACAAATTTTCCTCCCCCCTATTCCAAAGTAGTTTTACCACTGATTGTTTTGGCTTCATTCAAATGGAAATCAAACACTATAATTTCGTTGCTTCCTTTTTTGAGCCATGATGCCGGGCAGTATAGCCTTTGCTGCGGACCGGTGTTCCAGTACCGGCCCAGGTTGTGGCCATTTACGTAAATAATGCCTTTGGCATAATTACTCAGATCGAAATAAGTATCGCCGGTTTCCTGCAGATTGAAGGTTCCTTTAAAAAACATGCCTTTGGCATCTGCTTCGGCTTTTGCCGGTTTTAATGTTTTGATGAAGGCCTCAGTCATAGGTAATGGATATATCTGCCAATCCATCAAAGTCATACCGTTAAGGGTAACACGGTCGGTAATACCTTTACGATCAATGATGTACTGGGCAAAATTGATGTGTCCCATGCCTTCTACCAAAATATCCAATACCGGGTCTTTGCTGCTGCTTTCGGGGATCTTGATGTTCCATTTGCCGCCATCGCGGTAAACGGTATCAATCAATTTACCATCTACAAATACCATGGCATAATCGTGTGGCTCGGTAATGGTGAGCGTGCCTTTTTTGTGACCGATAAGTTTGGTGCGGTAAAGCATCAGGCCCTGGTTTTGATCGTAATATTCCATCGGCTGAGGCTGCGGCGACAGGAACGGTTTTGGTAATTGCTTCCAGATACTAGTAAGTGGCGCTAAAGTAATAGCCGGTATGCTGATGGCTTTTGCAGCCTGTGGCACAGCCGGAATTTTATATTTTACGTATTTGCTGATGAGATTGCGCAGCATATAGTATTTGGGCGTTGCCTGGCCCTGTTCGTTGATGGGTGCATCGTAATCATAACTGGTCAGATCGGGCTGGTATTGGGTAGCCGAAAACGCGTTGGCGCCAGCGGTAAAACCAAAGTTGGTACCGCCGTGAATGACGTACAGGTTAAATGATTTATGGTTCTCCAGCAGATAGGTAATTTCCTTCTTCAAACCATTGGTATCGGGTTTGGCAAACTTCTCTTTCCAGTGGGTTAACCAGCCGGGATAGGTTTCGCTGCTGAATGATGGAACATTAGGGTTACGTTTGGTGGCCTGGGCAAAATCCTCATCGCTGGTGCCGCTGTCTAACCCGATAGCCGCGCCATCAATGTTGCCGGCTTCCAGCATATAAGGCGTTGCGCCATCGGCTGTGTAAAAAGGTACGATGATACCATTTTGCACCCATAGTTTACGCAGAGTTTCCAGGTAGGTTTTATCATTGGCGTAGCTGCCATACTCATTTTCGATCTGCGACATAATGATTGGACCGCCATTGGTGCACTGCAATGATTTAACCTCGGCTGCCAAATGGGCCACATAACGACTTACCGCGCTCATGTATCGGGTATCCATGCAACGCACTTTAATATCAGGGATTTTTAACAGCCATGAGGGCAATCCGCCAAAATCCCATTCAGCACAAACGTACGGACCTGGGCGTAACAGTACCCACATGCCCTCTTCCTTACAAATACGGATAAATTCGGCTATATCATGGTTGCCTGTTTTAAAGTCGAAAACACCCGGGGTAGCCTCATGGTAGTTCCAGAATACGTAAGCCGCAATGGTATTACAACCCATAGCCTTAGTCATGCGGATACGGTCGCGCCAGTACTCTCGGGGGATACGGGCCGGGTGCATTTCACCGCTGATGATCTGGAAAGGTTTGCCATCCAGCAAAAATTCGTTTTTACTCAGGCTGAAAACGTGTTTGTCCTGCGCAAAACAGAATACGGGTAATAAAAAGAGTAAGGGTAAAAGGTATTTTTTCACGGATTGTTGGTTTTATGTTAGTATCAAGTCGTTAGTATCAAGTATCAAGACACCCTGCCTCTTCAATGTCAAAAGAAAAAAGTCGTGATACTTGATACTAGCTACTTGATACCAATCTCACGGTAGTTTATTAAAATCAATAACTGGGTGATCTGTGCCGGATTGTTGACGGCTAAGATCGGTTTTGAGCGTTGAAAAATCATTAAAAAATCCACAGTTTCTGAGGTAAAAATGATTGCCCTGCACACCACCGCCATAATCTTTGCGGTATTTGATGTTCGCGGTAGCATCGCCGGTAAAAATCGCTTTGGTTAATGGATACCATTTGCCGTTAGTATCCACCAGCCAGCCATTGCCAAAGTTTACCCGGCGCTCCACAGTACCCATTTCCGGATCAAAATTCTCCAGGAACGAATACAAACCCGTTAAATAAAAGCCCGACATAGGGCGTTTAAAGCTGGCAACCAGTTGCCAGGTAGTTTGGTCGGCTGGTTTAAAGTATGCTGTAAATGTGGTGGTTTTGGCTACGGCATTGGCCTGGGCATGTATTAAAAATGCATAGGTTTTACCTGCCACCCATGGATAATTCATATAGCTTTGACCGCCCGAACCTTCGCCGCCAAATTCACCGCCATGTACGCCTACACCTTTTTTTAACAGGTGGATTTTTAAACTATCGGGGATGCTTTTAGGATCGTCGGTATTGAAAGGGCTCCAGATAGAGAACAATACGTGGCGCTCCGTTGGAGAGTTTACCTGCATACCGAAGTATCCGCCGGTAAAGCCATCGGCCATAAAGTATGAACCCAGTACATCGTTACCTACGGGAACAGTCACTTCATTGTAGAACCACTCCGTAGTAGTTTTGGCTTCATCTGGTAATGGATAGTTCAGATGTACCGACGGCCCTCTCCTGCCCCAGTAAAAATAACTACCATGATTGTCCTTGGTATACTCGGCACCATTGGCCGTAGCCGAACCGGTCAATAACAAGTCGCTTACCTGGGCGAATACCTTTCCGCTCTTTTTTACGCCCTGTAGTTTTATTTGCAGATAACCCGGAGCTTTAACATGTGTGGTACCAAAATCAACAACTGCGGATTCGCGGTTAGATACCGTTTTGGTTAAAACACTTTGTCCTGCCGATACTTTGATGGTACTGCTGCCTTCAGGTACTTGCAGCCTCAACGCTATTTTCAAATCGCCGGGAGCTTCCAAACGCACGTATACACTTATTACATCAGCATTCGAGCTCCAGTTGCCCAGGCCAGCGCTGTCAATAATAGCCTGCCCATTTTTGCTTACCCAACTGTTGCCGCCGAGGGGTACTTTAAGCGCGGTATCTGCCGGGAGCGTAGCTGCGCGACTATTCAATTGCAGTAGTGCAAAGGCTGCACCTAGTAAAGCAATTTTAGCTGTGATTATTCGATGTTTTTTCATTTGGAGTGATTATTTCAGCGTCATGATTTGTTGCAGGATGCGTACGATGGTATCGCTGGTATCCGCTTTTTCGGCCGATCCTTTTTCAAAAACCTGCTGGCACCATTGCATGATATCGTTATCTGGATATTGTTTAACCTGTGCATCAAGCCAGGCTGTGGCGGCGGCTTTACTATCCAGTTTTTCCATGGCCCAGGCGGTTACGAGACTGTTGGCCGGCAAAAAATTCTTAACCGTATTGTCGGTTTTGGGTGTAAAGGCAATGATCTTTTGCAGATACTTGCGCGCATCGGCATCTTTGCCTTGTTTGGTGTAGCACAGGTAAGTCAGCCAATCCTCGGCTCTTTCGTCAATATTTTCTGGGTAAGGTTTACCCGCGCCCAGGTTAAGCGGCCATAGTTTGGCATCAACTGTTAAAGTCAGCGCGCCTGTATAGTTATTGCTTCTGAGTTTTTCTATAGCCAGCATCAGCTTGGCCTCGCGGTATAAATCGCGACCAATAGTAGCCCCTTCAAAAGGCAATATATTGATGCCCGACAGTAGTTTGGCACATTCTGCATAACGTTTATTCAGCAGCAGCGTTTTAGCATACAGTATACCGATGATATAATTTTCGGAATGTTTACGATAAAAAGGCTCCACCGTAGCTAAAGCCTCCGAATATTGGTCGTGAGCCACATAATACTCACCCAATAATTTATAATAACGCCACTCGTTAGGTTGCAATTTCAAAGCTTTTTGCAAATCAGTCAGATCAGACGCCCCCATCTGCATGGCTGCCCTGGCCGCATAAAACGGCGCAAAATCTGGTTGATCTCCACATTGCGTAAACAGATTTTTACTTTCGGCTATACGGTTACGATCTTTATACAACAAGGCCAGGAAATATTTCGGTTTCCAGTTGTCGTTTTGCTGTATGGCCCAGGTGAGCACTTCTTCATCATCAGCCCTGAAGGGGAATACAAAGGCGGGAGTAGCAATAATGGCCTTATCCAATTCTTCTAAAAACGGTCTCTTTACTTTATTCTGTAAAAATGCTTGCCAATAGTTTACCAAAGCATTTTTTGGCGAAAGTCTCAATACTTTAAGGCATTCCTCCGGATATCCATATTGATAATAAACATTGGCCAGATCCAGGTAGCTTTCAATAGGTTGTTCGTTCCGGACAGAAGCTATGAACTGGTTTTTGGTGGAGGCATCCCACAGATATTTTTCGAACCCGGCAAAATGGTCAAGCGGATTAAAGATCAGTATCTGAGCTAACACCCGTTCGGCATTTTGCTGCTGATGCAGATAGCGATAAGCGATAGCCTGCACCTGCAAAGCAGACAGATCATACCGATTAAAGTCGAGCGCTTTGGCAGCGTACTCCAGTGCTTTATCATAGCTTTTTTCCTGCAGATACAAACCGGCCAGCCCGTTATAGGCGGCCGTACGGTACTCCATGGACAAGGCTGCTATATCAAAACCATCTTTGGCGTCGGCTGTATGGTTGAGTTTGGCATTAATCACGCCGTAGTAATAGTTAGCTCCCCCGTCATAAGTATCAATACTTAAGGCATGTTTGGCCAGTTCCAGGGCTTCGGTATATTGCAGATTGCGGTAATGTAGCTGCGCCATTTTCACCAGGGCAGGTACATAGTTATGATCAAGTTTTAAGGCTGCCTGCAATTTTTCTTCGGCCTGCGGGTAGGCTTTTTCGTCCATCAATTCCTTGCCCTGTATGTACAAGCCGTAGGCCGTATTCCAGTTAAAATCTTTGGGTGAATCCAGCGGACGGCTCAGATCGCCTTCGTCAGGTTTTGAATTGTAGATGATCTTATCTCGGCCCAGCGTAACCACAACACTGCCTTTGCCTGCATCCATTTGAACAGAGTCGGCAAATGTTTGCAAGGGGTTTAGTTCCAGCTTTTTGCTGTAGATGATCGTTTGGCCTTGTTTAACCACTAGGCTATCGGCAATTTTTTGTACCGGGCTCAGTGCCAGTTTCAGCCAGCCGTTTCCTGTTTTCACATTGAGTGCACCGTAGCTATTAGCCTCTACAAAACCTTTGGTTTTGAGTACGGGGTACCAGTATTCTGTCCATACCGAGGCTTCGCCGGGAGCAAAACCTTTATGTTTAAATGGCGTAAATGTACTTTCGGGCGATGTTTGGTTAAACAACCTGCCCGATTGGATCTCGGAATATTGCCCGTCCTTATCCGTCAGCAATTTTTCCCAGATCATGCCCTGATCTGACAATCCCCAGATCCAGATCTTTTTACCGGCCTTATCATCACGACCCGAATAACGGGCCATGCCCATTTCATCGTCGTGCCAGTAAGCGCCAAAAAAGTCGGTGTACTTGCCAAATACGTGGTACGATTTATAACCGCCAAAATTGTTGTTATTATAAAAGGATACGTCCTTACCATTTTGCTTGTTGATGGGCCAGTCGCCATGCTCACCCTGATGACCCAGGAAACCGGTTCCAGGGTACATATATTGCAGGTTGCCTTTTGTTTTGATGCCGATGTTCATCCAGTGGTAATAGGGCTCATCCAGCGTGTTGGCATTGTACCAGGTTGATTTGGTGGTGAAATAGGCCTTATCTTTAGGCAGGTTGATCTCCATGGCCCAGGTGGTGCTGGTGAGTAGATCAAGCACGCTGATGATGCAGCTTACGCTGCCATCATCATTATTACGTACGATGTAATCAACCGGCGTAACGGAATTGGGGGTATGCCCAATGATGCCGTAATTAGGTTCGATGCCGCCGCTTGTCCAGGGGCCGCGCATGGCAATATCCCGAAACTTCACCACATGGTTCTCATAAATGAAACCTTTGCCGGTCGACCGTTCCACAGCCGACCAGATCTTGCCGCCTATCTGCGGCAGCACGGTTAAGGTGATATACTTATTTTGCAGCTCCACCACCTTCCACTCCTTTTGCACGGGCTTATCGGTAAAGCCATCATACCTAAAGTATGGGTAGATATTGGTGAACGCCGGTATCGGGTTAGGATCCGAGTACGGATAGGTAGTGATCACCTTATTGTACTCCCGGTAAGCCGCCTTTTCCTGGGCCTTGACCCATCCTGCCGATAAACATAGCCCTAAAGCAAGCAGTCCTATTCTTCTCATAGCTACAGGCATTATTTAATGATCAGTAACCAGCCTTTGGCCTTTTCAACCGGGATCTTATCATTTAAACCGAACGTTTTGGCCGGTTGGAACGTTCTGATCTCCGGCGCGGTTATGGTTGCTTTTGATGGGTCGATGCCTAATTTTTTCCAGTCTATTTTTAATTGAATCTCAGTATCTGTATCCTCCCAGCTTGCTATGGAAACCAGTACGGCGCCATCTTTTTTGTAAATGGTGGCTAATACTTTATCGTGATCAGTCTTCACCGGGTTATCATCAACCCAGTAACCTATCATTTTGGTGCCTTTGATGCCAAAATCATCCCAAACTTTCCATATCGGGCGCGGATCGGCGCCATCGCTCCATGGCATGCGGTTGGTCATGCCGTAAACCATGCCGCGCCATTTGTTGCCGCCGCCTTGCAGCATTTCGCCCATCAAACCAAATGGGATACCGCTCACTTCGGTCAGGAAGAAATCAGGGCTGTTCTTTTCGTAATCAAAATACTCCCCAAACCACAGGCGGTTTAAGTATGGAAAATGCTCCATGTACAGGTTGGCACTGTTGTTAAAGCCATCGCTTTTGTTGTATTGGTTGGCCGAGTGCAGGTCGATAATACCCGGGTGACCGTCTTTGGTCAGCACTCTTTTAACGCGTTTCATAGTTACGCGGTCAAAAGCCACATCGTCCAGGTAGATACCATCGATGCCTACATTTTGGGTTAACCAGTTCATGCCTTCCACGTAGTAGTTGTGCCAGCGGTTCATACCGCTGTTGATGATAGCGGCATCCTTAATTTCGGGAACAAACCAGGCGGCTATATAATCGTCGCCTATGTGCTCCTGTAACCAGCTAAAACCACCGCCTTTACCCGATGAGTAAATCTCGTGCCCAAGGCTGCGTAAAGCGAATGTTTCATAAGCATGGTTGGACAGCTCACGAATGGTATTGTAGATCTTCACCTTTAAACCCGCTGCATGCGCCGAATCGTCATAAGCCTTCATGGCTTTCCACGCGATGAAAGGATAGTTGATATTGGGGTTGATAGCCGTAGCATGGTGAATATTGATCACCGTAGCACCAGCCTGTTTAATAGTATCAATAGGTTTGTAGGCATGATAAAAACGGGTAGCCCACTGAAAGTCGGTATTGATGGTATGGAAAGGCGTAACAAGTAGGTTAAAGTTGTAATAAAGCACATCGCCTTTGTTCAGCTTGCGTTCGCCGCTATAGTTGTTGGCCAGTACTGCTTTGCCATCGTCTTTTACATTGATACCGCCTTTGTCGCCATTACCCCATGACGATGGCAGGATGAGTGGTTTTTGCAGGTAGAAATTGGTATTGAGTGGACGAACATACTTCTCATCGCGCAGCGAGTATTGCAAACCGGCATTTACATTACCTATCCAGGCACCATCCTGGTTTTTATGACTTACGTCCCATTTCCATTCAAAGTTTTCAGGGCGATAGCCGCCTTTCTGGCCCAGGCCCATCATATATTTAGCTACATCTCTTTTAAAAGGAATGTGCATGGTAATGTCTTTAAAACTCACATCCTGCAAGGCTTTTACTTTGACGGTATATGCTATAAAACCGTCAAACTCCATGGAGGCGGTTACTTCCATTTGCAGGCTGTCGTTAGCGCTGGTAGCAGTCCACTGCACCGTGCCTGGCTCCTGTTTGGTAAATTGCAAGCCCTGGCTTTTAAGTTTGATATTTTTACCGGCTGCGTTCAGGAAATGAAAATGAATAGCCTCGGTCAGCAGGTTGTTAGGTGCATCGGCATACTCGGTCATTTCAGGAGTGAAAAAGGTTTGGATCTGTTTAGGGAAACCATCGGTATTCACTTCTACTTTTCTGCCCAATAATTCAACCGTATTATTTTTCACCACAAGTGGTTTATATGGCGCTATCACCGTATTTTTTTGCGCCATGGTAGAGTTCAACCAGCCCAAGCGGGTCATTTTCCAGGGCTCATCCACGCCGCCGTTTTTAGCTAATGCGGGACTTACCTTTAAGGACAATTGGATTTCTTTGGAAGTCTTGCCGTTGCTGATAATAGCTTTACCGGTATAAACAGCAGCAGTAGCGCTTGCAGGCACATCAATACCACACCATAAAGCCTGGATGGTGTTGGGGGTTACGGTCACTGTTTTAGTCAATGGTGAACCGTCATAAGCAGTACCACCTGTATTGATACAGAACAAAGCCGAAGCCGGGATCTTTTTACCGGTAGCAGTTTTCAGATCACTGAAAGTCACTTTTACATCGTCCAGGTTTTGCAGGGCATATACACCCAACTGAAACGAGAAGTTTTCACCGCGCAGGGCTGAAGCTACATACTTACTCTGCGGACCAAGCTCTATCCAGCGCTGCGGCAAATCTTTGGTCATGCGGATGGAGTTCAATCTATCCTCCGGAAAAACCAAAAAAGTTTCGTTTTTATGTTTGGCGATCAGCGCATCCGTTTCATTTTTAGTAGCGATCACTTCCATCGGGTAAAAGCTGTTGAACGCATCTATCGACTGAAACTCTTTCACCGTAGCCGCAGGGATATTGCCACTTAAGCTGTTTAGCCATGCTGATGAAGCAGTATTCTCCGGTTTCAGGTAGATACCTCTTGGATAATTGGATCGACCCTCATTTTTATAAGGCATGTAATACACAAAGTAAGTTCCCTTGCCAGATGTTGGCTCAAAAACCACTTCGCCGCTTTCGCGGGTAATGGCGCCCAGTTTTACATTGGTAACTTTTTGCTTTGTTTGAGCATCCTCTATGATTACGCGTTTATTTTCAGGATCGTTATCCCTCCTTCTCCAGGGGATAATTACTTTGGCGACCTTACCCGTACCATTAAAAGTTAAAACTACACGGTGGTTTCCCAATGAATCGGGCAGCCAGCAGTTTTTACAATTGGTATAAGGTATTTTTTGGGCCTGTGCCGCAAGGGCAGGCAACAAGAGGATGAGCGCAAAGAGTTGTTTTTTCATGTTCATTGGTCAATATCAGTAGTATTCAAAATTTAGTAAGTGGGCTTTAGTCCTTTACTTTTCCAATAATCGGCAATTGGTTTGTATGGCCCGTATTTATGTTGTGTTTCAGAAAAAGGATCGTTAAAAGGCCCTTTATCATAATCAATAGCTTTTTCGTTGGCGTGTGGGTATTGCACTTCGGTTATTCCCTTTGATGGCCGGGGATGTTTTTTATCATCATTGATAAAAGCAGCCAGATCAAGCGCTTCGGCATCGGTGAGGAATGGTTTGTTATGAGCTACCTTGTCAAAAGGCATATTGGCTACCAGCCATTGCGCCAGTTTTACCACACGATGCATACTTGATCCCTGACGATACGCTTTTGGCCCCCAAAGCGGCGGATAGGTGTAAGTTGCCTGATCAAACTGCATTTGGCCTTCACCGTTTGCAGCGTGGCAGCGTTCGCAATGTTGCGCGTACAATTTTTCGCCCTGATCTGAAGATGCAGCTCTGTCGGGAAAGCTGACTTCCATATTTTTCAGTCCTTTGGTATGGCTGTTCACACTGGCAGAGTCGCTGAGCCATTTGAGGTATGACATGATCGAGATCATTTCCCGTCCGTCCAGCGGCAAAGGTCTACCCAGGTTGGGGCGCATTACACAGTTATTGATCCTTTCGGCCAATGACAGGATCCTTCCTTCCCTTGCCCGGTATTGAGGATATTCCTTAAATGAATTGACCAGGTTAAAGGCGTAAGGTCTTGTACCTGCATCACGGTGACAATTGGTGCAGTTCATTTTGTTACCGGTGTAATGCCCATTTACACCATCAGGGCCAATATAATAAGCTGTACGTAGCATTAATGCACGACCATATCTTACTGCCTCGCCAAATTTATCATGTGGTATTTTGAGGGTGTCAATAGTCACCAGGTTATCTTTGGTTGCAGCACTTTTTAAAGTCGCTGCGTGGTCTTCGTTACAGGAACTGACCTGCGCCAGGTTCCACAGTATAAAGACCGTTACCAGCCAGATGATCAAATATGGATACCTCTTGTTCATCACGGTTTTAAATAGGGACTAAGCTCGCTACTCTTTACAAAAATAGCCCGGTACGTAGGCACAGCCGTTTCCATCGTCCATAATAATACCCCTTTGCGGTCGCTCAACACAACGATATGCCTTTTGGAGCAGCAGCAGAGCACGCTGGTATCGTTGATCATATAAGCGCTGCCCATGCGCCCGTTAAATACTTCTTTGGGCAATTGAATGTGCAAATCTATTGTTGATGTTTTTTGTTGTTGATCCAGCTTCATGGCAAATACGCCCGACTGGTGCTTTTCGACACCATTATCAAAAAACATCAAATTGCCCTCCATATTGATGTGTGCTGCATGGGCCTGGGTAAAGTTACATTCGGCAGGCATGGTTATATTACCTCCCTTGCCAAACTTCCAGATCACCTTGCCGGTATGGGCGTCAACTTTCCAGATCTGACCATTGTTGTAGAAAGAGATCAGATAGTTACCATCCTTATCATAGTTCAGACTGTTGGCGTGCATCCAGTCTTTTTTGGTTTTAAGCAGCTTGGGATCTTTAAACGGATCCATCACATCAAACACACTCCATTTCCAGAGCTGTTTACCGGTTTTGTCCATCACTATGATGCCATCGCCATTCACGGTATCTTTTTTACCGCCTCCAACGGTGCTTAGGTCCATGATCTTTTGATCAACAAAAAGGGTTACTATCTGGTTGCTGGTGTTTTTTAAAATTTCGTGGTGTATGGTTTGTTTAAAATCACCCTGACCTTTTTTCAAGTGTAGCAGGGTATCACCTTCCAGGTTTACCTCCAATATTTCGCTGCCGTAACTGGTAGGTTCATCATTCCGGCCCAGGATAGAAAGCAGCGTATGATCTTTAGTAAAATGAATCACTTTGAAGCCCAGATTATCAATCATGTGATACCATTTAATCTGGCCTTTATAATCAACCATATAAGCTACACCGGGTGCATACCGTTTGTTGATGAGCATTAAGCCATCTTTAAATTCGGCAGGGATATGATTTTCAGACGCACTTTTAGCCGTGAACTGCTCCTGCAAAAACAAAGGCAACTCATGCGAGCTGAAAGTGTAGGTTTTGCTTATCGTTTTAACCCCATTAACTACAGTGACAATATGGTAAGCATAATTGGTTTTTGGAGCGATATTGCATAGTACCAATTTATGCCTCTCGGTATTTTTTGATATGGGCGAGACCTGTTTGGTACTATCCGAGCCTTTATCAACCCAATATTCGGCATAGGCATCCACCGGCGAAGCGGTGAGCACATCTATCTGAATCTTTAATTCGTTGTTATTATGCAGACCTACCTTTATTTCTTTGATAGCGGTGCTGTTATTGGCACAACCCGCACAAACCAATAAAAAAATCGACAAGGTTATACCTTTAAAGAAACTCTTCACCATATCATTACAATGCTAAACAGACTTTGTACCATCTGATTTAAATATAAAGAATATACAGCCTTTTGAGCCGTATATTCTTTTTTCAGAAAAGTATATCAATTACTGTTGCCTTCCGGCATTATTTAAATTAGGATTGATGTTAACCTGGTTTAAAGGATACGGAAAATACTGGTCGCGCGGCATTTGAACGGTTGGCGTTTGGCCTGTACGTTTCAGATAAGCATTCACCACATCGGCGTATTTACCAAAGCGCATCAGATCTGCCCGGCGTTTACCTTCGTAATAAAGCTCCCATCCGCGTTCCTGTAAAAGGGCATCGCGCATGCTAGCCTGGGTAAGGTTGGCAGGAACCAGTAATTTGGCATGCGAACGTGCCTTTACCTGGTTTACCAGTGAAATAGCTTCGGCTGTTGGACCGCCTAACTCATTCAGCGCTTCGGCCCTGCTTAACAGTACATCGGCATAACGTAAAATATCTACACTGTGACCGTCATAATAGGTGTTAGCACCATTCGGATCAGCATATTTCATGGTGGCTACATCGGGCATATACAATACACCTGCCGGTGCCGTTGCGCCTAAAGTTGGCGCTTGTTTATGAGTTAAATTGTCAACACCCTGGTATTCGGTAAAAAACATTTTTTTACGATCGTCCTCATCACCGTAGCTGTTATAAAAATCCCAGGTTACGGCATAATACTGCCACCTGTCGGTTAATACCGGGTGACTCAAGGGACCAAAGTGATTTAACAGCTCGGTTCCATTTACGTTAGCATCACTCAGTACTGAGAAAATATTTTCAGAACACCAGGTATTAGTTTCTTTAAACAGACCCGCGTAAGTTGGATACAATTGATATACACCCAAATCCATTACCTGTTTGGTCATATCAGCAGCCTTCTGCCATTGATGCTGACGCAGGTAAAGCTTAGCCAGCAATGTCATGGCTGCACCTTTAGTAGCACGACCTACATCATTGGTGGTGTAGATATCGCTTTTGGTATAATCAACGGGTAATATATTAATCGCATTTTGCAAATCGCCTATTAAAAGGGCTTCTACATCTGCAACTGCACTTGGAGCCGTTTTTGTGGTGTAGTTAGGGTTAGCTACATCCTTTTCGGTGTTCAGGATTACCGGCCCCCAGGCATCGGTTAAGTCCATATAGGCCACCGCACGTAAAAATTTCATTTCGGCCAGGAACTGGTTTTTCTGCTCGGCTGTAATGGCCGTCATTGGCGAAATATTTAAAATAGCATTGTTGGCATTAGCTATCAGTTTATAGATCTGCCTGTAATCCTCAGCTATTAAACCATTGGCAGAGTTCCATTGAACCAATGAAAGCTGACCAGGATCGCCGGTATAGCTACAGTGGCCTACATCGGTGGTTAAATCGGTAAGGGCAAAGTGCCTTACAGTCCAGTAGTCAAAATTATCACCAACAGAAGGGCCTTTTAAGCGGGCATAAACCGCATTAACCGCCGCAATAGCGTCAGATTTGGTTAAAAAAGCATTTTGGCTGGTTAAACTGCTATATATTTTGGGCTCGAGGTTGGTTTTATTACAGGAAAACTGTACAACCGCCGCCGCCATGATGAGTATAAAACTATATTTTTTCATTTGCTTAAACTTTATATTGATCCTTCAAAAGGAATGATTATCAATTAATGAACAGAAACCTTAATACCTACGGTTACGGTTTTAAATGCAGGGAACGAGTTAAAATCCAAACCACCAGCTGTTGCACCATTGGCTGAATGCACGTTAACTTCCGGGTCGGTACCTTTATAACCGGTAATGGTTAACAGATTTTGTGCTTCTGCATAAATCCTTATCCCCTGGATAATCTTCATATTCTGAAATAATGAAGACGGGAAGTTATAAGCTAATGAAACAGATTTTAAACGCATGTACGAAGCATTTTCAACAAAGCGGGAGTTTACGTAACTACCATAAGTGCTCAGGTAATAACCTTCGCGCGGCACATCAGTATTTTCGTTTTTACCGGCCACAAACCTGTTCAGCGCAGCGGCTCCAGTGGTTGATTCCAGCACCATTTGGTTCATGTTATATAAGCTATAACCAAATGCTCCCTGGAAAAACACGTTAAGATCAAAACCTTTGTAATGAAAATCGTTACCGAAACCAGCCATATAATGCGGGTTTGTGTTGCCCAGATAAGTACGGTCGTCTGGGGTAATTTTTCCATCACCGTTCACATCCTTATATTTAGGGTCGCCAGGTTTTGAATTTGGCTGAGGCGCGTAATGTTCCCCGGTTTTTATTACTCCTTCATATACATAGCCATAAAGTTCGCCAAGCTCGATACCAGGTACAACCCGGCTAAATTCCTGTGCCGAAACCGTACCACTTGGATTGGCGGTATTGGAACTGATTACATTAATGCCAGGACCCAGGTTAAGCACCTTCTGTTTGTTATAGGCAAGGGTTACCATGGTATTCCATGAAAAATCCTTGCTTTGTATATTATTGCTATTTACAGAAAGTTCAATACCCCGATTTTGAATAGCACCTCCATTTCCCCATACAGTAGAGAAGCCCCATTCCTGACCGATCGGGATCTGAATTAACAAATTGGTGGTTTTTTTGCTGTAATAATCAATTGTTGCATTAATACGGCCATTGGCAAAACCCATATCCAAACCAGCATCAAGTTGTGCTGTGCTTTCCCATTTAAGGCTTGGATTTGCTAATGCTTTAGGCTCAACACCTGGTTGTAAATTCCCGCTTTGGTTAATTACTGTATTGTAAGAACCAAAAGTAGCATAGTACAAATAATCTGGTAAGCGGTCGTTACCTGTTAAACCATAACTAACCCTTAGTTTCAAATTGGAGAAAGTATTCAGATTTTTGATAAAATCCTCATCAGTAAATTTATAAGCTAAAGCTCCCGAAGGGAAATAACCAGACCTGTTATTCGGTCCAAACCTTGACGATCTGTCATCTCTGAAAGAGAATGTAGCTAATAATTTATCTTTATAAGCGTAGTTGATCCTGGTATAATAAGAGGTCCACATGGTTTCTGTTTTGCTGCTGCCGTAACCATTTGGCAATGAGCCGGCACCTAAATTGTAAAACAGAAAGGCATCGGTCGAAAAGCCTTTAGCACCGGCATTTAAACCATTGGTTACGTCCTTTTGATTGGAATTACCTAACAAAACGGTAAAATCGTGATCTTTATTAATGTTGAACTTATAGGTAAAGTAGTTCTCCACCAGCCATCTGAAGGTTGAGTTGTCTGATTCTGTAGCTACGCCACCCTGTTTTCCACCTGAAATAGTAGTTGAAGGATTATATTGACCCGCAACTGTTTGATTATATTCACTGCCTGCACCCAAGTGATAAGTTAAGCCTTTAATAATCTTATAATCCAACGCGATGTTGGCATTGATCAATTTATTGGTGCTGGTATTGGTTGGCAATAACAAATTGGCAAGGGCATTTGACTTAGCGCCTTGTGTTATATAATAGTTATAAGTACCATCGGGATTATAAACCGGTACGTTTGGTGGTGCAGTTAACAGACTAAACAATGGTGCGGTAATATCACCTGTATAGGTTTGCAATGTTGAGTTTGAACTGGCGCCATAAAAATTAGCACTCAGTTTCAAATTTTCGTTCATGTTTTTTTCGGTTCCTATACGGGCGGTATATCTTTCAAAACCGGTATTTTTTAATACACCTATTTGTTTAATATAATTACCTGATGCGTACACCCTTGAATCCTGATTACCAGAGCTGATACTTACACTGCGATTTTGTACCGTAGCGTTTTGCGTAGCCAATTTTAACCAATTAGTATTGGCTACCTGAAACCCTGATGGATAAGGTTGTGGTTTACCATCCTCAATAGCGGTAGCATTCTGGATATCGGTATATTGCTGACCAGTTAACAAAGTTGGATTGTAGGTTAAGCGTTGTGTACCACCTGATATATCGGCATCAAGAGATACTTTCCCAATTTTTCCTTTTTTAGTAGTTATCAAAACTACGCCATTACCTCCCCTTGCGCCATATATAGCTGTTGCAGATGCATCTTTCAATACCTGAATATCTTCAATGTCATTCGGGTTAACCTGGTTACCATTATCACTAATGAAACCATCAATTACATACAGTGGCGAAGTAGATGTGTTAATAGAATTGCCACCACGTACTGTAATACTGATGCCGGCCCCCGGGGCAAAGCTTGATTGCTGTACCTGTACGCCTGCTGCTTTACCCTGTATAGCCTGACCAATATTTGAGGTAGTACCACCAAGTATAAGGTTGTCACTTTTAATAGAGCTCACGGAACCAGTAAGGTCGCCCTTTTTTACGGAACCGTACCCTACTACCACTACTTCATTCAGCTTATTCAGGTCCTCCTCCAGAACAACAGATACTTCATTTGATGACCCTACTGTTACTTCCTTCGCTTTATAACCTATATAAGTTACTGTTAAAACTCCCGAATTACCTTTAAGAGTTAATTTGAATTTGCCGTTGATGTCGGTTACAGTAGAATTCTTAACTCCTTTTTCGGATACTGTAGCGCCAATTGCGGCTAAACCTTTGGTATCTTTTACGGTACCATTAATTACCGTTTGGGCACTGGCCCAGGTTGGTAATAATACAAACAGATAACAGCAGACTAATTTCCAGAAAGGACTGATGCCGGAGCGTCCTTTTGAAAAAATACCTTGCATGAAATCCGAGCTAAGTTGTGAGTAAATTTTAATCATACATTGTTGGTGTTAGTATTAATTAATCAAGAAATTTTTAGTTCGTTTTTTATGTTTTTTGGATATTGGAAATTAGAGATAAGGCCCAAACAAAGCAAAATTGAAGGCCTTCAAACACCACGCAAACGTTTGTTTTACAAAAGTTTAAACAACGCAAACGTTTGATAAACAACCAAAATTCATGGATATCCGAGAGAAAAACCTTATTAAGCAGCGGGCTTTATGGTTTTACAGATTGATAATTGGAGGCTAATTGTTCAAAAACTTCCTATTTCAGGCAAAACAGGAAAATTTTTGATTTTTGACCATGTAATAAACACATTTTTAAGACGGTAGCTTTAATTGTTATAACATATTTATACAAAAGAAAAAAAGGATTATCGGGGTTGAAGCGTTGCTGAAAAAATCACTTTCACATTAGCACCTTTGGTTCTGTGCTCAGGTTGCATACCTATAGAATGATGAATTCTTAATGGATGTTGTTAAAGCTATCACTCCGGGTAACTGTGACTGAATAACAGGGGAGTTTTAGATACCTTTTAATAACGGCTCTATATAACGATATACCTTCTCCATGCATTCTACCGGAGTTTCGGTGGCAGTATGAATAATCAATTCAGGGTTGGCAGGGATCTCAAATTCTGAACTGATGCCGGTAAAATGGGTTATTTGATTGGCCTGGGCCTTTTTATACAGGCCTTTAACATCGCGTGTCTGACAAACATCCAGCGGACATTCAATAAAAACCTCAGCATATGATTCGCCTATAATACCGGCAGCCAGGGCCCTGTGTTTTTGGAGCGGTGTAATGAAAGAGCAAATGGTAATGATATTGTTCAGCAGCATGAGCCGGGCAATTTCTGCGGCCCTACGGATATTCTCTTCCCGGTCATTTTCGGTAAAGGTCAGGTCTTTATTAATACCCGATCGTAATTCATCTCCATCCAAACAAATCACAAAAAGGCCATCATTCTCCAGCTTCTGCTTTAATAACAAAGAAATGGTTGTTTTACCTGCGCCGGATAATCCGTACAGCCAAACAACCATTCCTTTTTGATCTGATATTATACTCATTTGATGCCTTTTAGCAACTCAGATGTTAAACTGTTTACTCAGGCAATTTAAAACTATTATTGCTACGGTCAATATCAGGTAATTGCCTGTCCGGATCGGCTATAACCGAAGTTATTTTTGATGTAGTGTTGCATTTCAGTTTCCACTTTGCTCCTTTTTGCCAAACTTCAACCGGAAGATTGATCAGTTGCGTTTTACCGTTTTGCTCTGTTACTTTTAAGGTTATGGGCAGGGCCATCTCCCCTAAATTTTCAATGGTGATGATGGCACCTGCGGCAGGATCGTTTTTGTTATATTTTACATCGGTAATCGCCTGATCAAGTTTCCAGGTGGTATAAAACCATTCCTTCCAAAACCAGTTCAGGTCTTCGCCAGCGGCATCATTCATAGTGCGGAAAAAATCCTGCGGTAACGGATGTTTATAAGCCCAGCGTTTTATATACATATTGAAGGCATAATCAAACCTGTCGGCACCCAAAACCACATTGCGTAAAATATTCAGCGCCAGGGCTGTTTTGTAATAATATTGTCCGCCATCGTGCATTACTTCGGGCGCAGTCATCAGCGGGTCTTTCTCCCTCATCAAACTGCGGGTCATGCGAACGGCCATGCTGCTGGTATCGCCATACTCACCGTGATTGAACCAATTGGAGGCGTAACCGTTAATAAAAGTGTTCATCCCCTCATCCATCCACATAAAACGACGCTCGTTGCTGCCTACAATCATCGGGAACCAGTTATGCCCCATTTCATGCGTGATATCGTGCCAAAGATCGTCCTGTTTAATTTGGTAGCTGCAAAACACAATGCCTGGATATTCCATACCTAAGGCTACACCGGCCACCACAAATGCCGAATGCCATGGATACTCAAAGTAGTTTTTGGAATAAAATTCGATACTATTTTTTAAGTATTGTGCCGCGCGGCCATAACGGTCATAACCACGACTTTCAACCGGATAAACCGCGTTGGCCATTCCTTTTTTACCACCCGGCAGATTAACCCTTGCGGCATCCCATATAAAAGCCTTGGAAGCTGACCAGGAAACATCGCGCGTGTTGTGCATTTTATAATGCCAGGTAAGCGTACCTTCATGCTTTGGCCTAATGCCCGCAGTACCCACCTCGGCCTCGGTAATGATATGTACCGAACTATCACTCTTTGCAGCAGCAGCCAGGCGCCTATTTTGTTCGGCAGTTAATACCTGCTGCGGGTTTTGCAGATCGCCGGAACCGGCTACAATCATATCGGCAGGCGCGGTAATAAAATAATCGTAATTACCGTATTCGCAGTAAAACTCACCGGTGCCAATATATGGCAAAGTATCCCAGCCATTTACATCATCATACACACACATGCGCGGATACCATTGAGCCAATTGATAGATCACTCCTTGTTTTACGCCTAACCTACCCATACGGTCGGCGCCATAGTGAGGCACATAGAAGGAGTAGTTCACTTTTACATTGATCTGATCGCCATGGGGTTTTACCACAAACGGCAAGCGCAATTGCATGCGGGTATCAGTAATGGTAGGTTTGATCACATAGTTTTTGCCCATGTAGGTAACCGAAACCGCGCCAATGTCATATCCACCTTTGGTATAGCCTTTAGCGTCGAAGCGGTCACCGCTAACCGGGGTCGAAGCAGCGCCTCTTGAATCGGGTTTAAACAGATTCTGATCCAGCTGCAGCCAGAGGTAATTGAGTGTATCCTGACTGTTATTGGTATAGTTAATACTTACATTGCCTTTTATTAGAGTGTCTTTTTCTACCAGTTCGGCATTAATCACATAGTCGGCTCTGTTTTGCCAGTATTTAGGACCCGGTGCGCCATTGGCACTTCTGAACTCATTACCATTATAGGTAAAAAACGAATGGTCAAAAACCTGGAGTTCGTTATAAGCCGATTTAGTTTGGGCAATTGCCAAAAATGGCATCATGGCCGCACAAAAAAGCCACAAATTGATCTGTTTAAACTTCATATTGTATTGGATGTATTAGTTGGTTTGCTTTTAGCGAATTGAAAGATAGGACGCCAAAACAAGCTTTACACGATATTGTTTAACGCAAACGTTTGATGATTTAACCGTTTAAACAACCTTATTTTTAATATCGGCCAGTATCTGTAATTGCAATTCACGGCGGTCAAGATCTGATTGCCGGGCATTGTTCAGCACTTCTTTTTTTTGCACACTGTTCTCGACATTATATACTTCGATAGCTTCATGCGTTAGGAGTTCTTTATTGTTTAATGCGGTAAATATGGGATAATCCAATTTTGTTAAAACCTGATGACTCAACAGTTCAAATATTTCAATCTCCAGAGGTGTTAATTCCTTATGAAACTTGCCTTTGTTATTAGTCATAATAGGTTTTTCGAGGTTCTGCCACATCTCGCCAGCCGCTGCAGTAGCTTTTGACTCGTTGGAATTGTAAAAGCTCAGCATATTGTCGCTGTAATCTATCTCCAGGAAAGCACAAAGCTTGCGGATCAGCATTTCGGGCTGGGTAATCAGCGTTTCATAATTCAAGGCGAAGAAGCGGTTGTTGCTAATACGTTCAGCCAGATCGATGCAAGCCTGCTGGTCATGTGTCCATTGCTGGGCCAGGTGATAGATGTGTTTTTCGCCGACGATAGCTTTTTTAAACGATACAGCTACATCCCGGCCATCGCGATACAGGTAAATGTATTTCAGGCCGGGATTATGTTTTTCCAGTTCATCAGCATAATGCACATTGGCCATGCTCTTGCAGCACCAATACCGGGCGTTTTTTGATATAGCAGCCTGCTCATAAATAAGCCGGTTGATCTCAAAAATGCTGTGTATGGTTGAGTTTTCAAAGATCCAGTCTCTGTTTAAACTGATGCCTTCCCAAGGTACAGGATTGGCTTCTACATAGTCAACCACATCGTTAATGAGTATTTTATAGGCACTCTCATCCAGCGGACCGTAAAACTGTAATAAAGGTACAAACGTAACCAGTATATGTGGCGGATGCGGCGATGCGATAGCTTCCGACTGATCTAATATCACCCTTAGTAAATTGGAGCCAGAGCGTTGCGTGCCTATCATCTGGATGCCTTGAGGTTGGTAAAATTTACTCATATGCTATAAAATTTTGCTACTACTCCAAGTGCGATGGAGCCTATAATTAAATAAACCGGGTTTATTTTATACTTGAAACTCAGCAACAGGGACACCAATCCCACGGCTACAAAAAGTACAGATAAGTGCTGCTGAAAGAATATTTTAAATGCCGATGAAATGATCAGGCCGATAACCACTACTTTGATACCAGATACCATATCTTTTACCAGGCGATGGTCTTTATTTTTCTTAAATAGCTTGCTCAGCACAATCATTAATACTGCCGATGGACCGAACATAGCCACTGTTGCTAATATAGCCCCAGCAATACCCGCCAGTTTATAGCCGATAAAAGTAGAGCTTACCAGGATAGGCCCTGGCGTTGCCTGGCTAAAGGCTATGGTATCCACAAATTGCTGTGCGGTAACCCAGTGTAGGTCTTTCACAAATAAGGATTGCATAATGGGGATCATCACATAACCACCACCAAACAAAGAAAGACTTATCCCCGAAAAAACCACCCCTATTTTTAGCAGTATATTGTTTATATTTTTGTAGATACCACTGATAAATACGCCCTCGTTAATCAACAGCAAACCGATTAGTCCCGAAGCAAGATTGAGCTTAAAGCTACCTTTGAAAAAGGAAAGCAGGGCTATGTTCCTGTGTTTATTCCCACTCATAAAAAGCCCGGCCACAGCCCCGATTAAAATAAGCGCTATGGTAACCAGGTAGTTATTGAACCATGAAATAACCGCAATGGCAAACAGGCACAATATCGTTTTTGGATAGTTTTTAGCAATCTCCTTTTTAAACAGTTGCATGCCCGCCGAAAGGATAATGGCGCTTACCGCAGCGGCTACGTATTGCATTATCTGTGCCCATTCAATTTTGTATGAATAGCTAAAGTAGAGCCATGATAATAACAGTATTAGTGTACAAGCTGGTAATAGCACAGCCAGCATACTAATCACAGCGCCAGATTTACCTTTTAAATGATAGCCTATATAGGCTACAATATTTACCGCCAAAGGGCCAGGCAGCAAACTGGCTACGGTAACACTATCCAGGATGGTATCATTATCCAACACCTCATCCTGATCAACCATTACTTTTTGCACCAGGGCAACCAGGGCCATATAGCCGCCAAAGCTTACACAACCTATTTTCAGAAAGGTAAAAAACAGGTATTTTAAGCTGGCCTTAACCTTTTGCTCTTGTGCTATATTGATAACTGCCCCATCCATTAATATGCCGCCGATTTGAATTATACCGATGAAGTTAATGATTAACTCACGCTGCCTTAATAATAAACTTAACACAAACGTTTGTTATAATCCTAATTACTTTAAGATCAGTTAATTTTCGATACCGATATTTTGCGACCTGAGGGCGGTATTTCAACACCTATTTTACCTTACATAAAAAGCCCGAATTGAGTAGCGAAACCTTGTTGTACAGAAAAGGCTCGCCATGGGGCATGGTCATTTTTGCACCGCTAAAAGTGGCTATGGCCTGGCCTGCGGCGGTATCCCATTCCATTGTTGGGCCATGGCGGTAATAAATATGGGCCTTACCTTCGGCTATCAGGCAAAATTTAAGCGAACTGCCGGCCGAAATAGTTTCTTTTATAGGGTACTGGCTCAATACCGCGGTTTCTTCGGGCGAGGCATGGGAGCGGCTGCCGGCGGCTGTCCAACTGGTGCTGCTTGTATCGGCGTGCAGGCGGGTGGTTGTTCCATCGGGGCTCTCTTTCCAACTCCCGATATTTTGACCGCCGTAGTATAGTTCGCCGGTAACGGGTATGTAGATAATACCCAAAACCGGGGTATGTTGGTAGATAAGGGCGATATTCACTGTAAACTCGCCGTTATGCTTAATGAACTCCTTGGTGCCATCCAGCGGGTCAACACACCAGAAATATGGCCAGTTTTTGCGGGTTTCATAGGGGATATCCTTACCTTCTTCAGAAATGATGGGGATATGTGGTGTTAGTGCGGTCAGGGCCTTGAATATCACCTCGTGCGATAGCTTATCAGCGGCGGTAAGCGGCGATTGGTCGTCCTTGAGGGTAAGCCCAATATTTTCTGGCGACAAGTTATAAATGCTGAGTATGGCGGCCCCGGCTTCTTTGGCTATCTGGTTAATTTGAGTTAGATCGATGGGTTCCAGATCCTGGTAAGTAAAAATCATTTTGATGGATATATTGTTTTTATGATCGGGTAAATATTTTAACAAATTACGGTTCTAAAAACTTTTTAAACCTTGAATTTTAACATTTTTCTGAGCAAAAACGGGCTAAAAACGCTTGAAAATTGATTCAAAACCATCGATTTTAACACTTTTTAACAAATTTTAACGTGTTTTTTAAGCAGTTTTGAAAAGCTTAAAAAGTATTAATATCTTGATTGTCAAATAACTATATACCAAACGGTCGGTTTTTGTTCTCCTTTTCCCTTTAACAAAACAGCCCGGTTTCTCTGGTAAAGGAGAACCGGGCTGGTGTTTATTCAAATATACCGAAAATCGGGTGGATAAACAAGCCTTACCTAAAACGGCGAGGCTCTCAAGACTCTACACCCAAAACTTCCGACTCCGCCTCAATCTTCTTCACGTACAGCTCATCAACCAGTATCATCACAATAGCCAGCAACGGAACCGCCAGTATAATACCCAGTACGCCTGATAGTGTGCCCATCAATACCTGCGACAATATGGTGAGGGCAGGCGGCAGATCGATCATTTTTTTCTGGATCAGCGGGGTTACAATATTGCTCACAATGGTTTGCGAAACAACGTAAATCAGTGCTACAATAATGGCTGTATTGGTACCAATGGTGAGCGCCAGCAGCACACCGGGAATCATGGCTGCCAGTGAGCCAAAGTTCGGGATCAGTTTCAGCAGACCCGTTAACAGGGCCAGCACCAACGCTACCGGGATACTCATGATACTCAAGCCCACCCCTATCAAAATAAACACCAACACCATAGATAACATCATCCCCTTCAGCCAGCCCTTGAGCGCGGTGCTGATCCGGTCGATCACACAACGGCCCATTTCCTTACGATCTGCCGGGATCAGCTTAATGATGCCATCTTTATATAAAGTGGGATTGGCCGTAAAAAATATAGCCAGGAACATAATGATATAGATATTACCCAAAACGCCAAAACTGGTATTGAAGAATTGTTTGGCCGTGGCAAACAACTTGTCGGAATTATCGTCAGACAAATAAGATAACACCTTATCACCCAGGGGATATTCAGCCAGCTTTGCCTTAACGGTATTTATGGTTTGAGGTAGCGAATCGCTCAGTACGGTAATCTGTTTGGAGATCTTGGCGCCCATAAACCAAAACAAAACCGTGAGGATAATAAAAGTGCCTGCTACAGAAATACTCATAGAGACTCGCCTGCTCCATTTGGTTTTGCGCTGTATTATATCGCCCAGGCCATGAAAATAAACCGATACCAGCACACCGGCCAGCACCATGAGCAATACATTAAAAGCTACACGCGCTATCAGTATCACTACCACCAACAGGGCCACAATAGCTACCGTGTGCCACACTTTCTGAATATAGGTTAGTTCTTTTTCTACGGTTTCTTTTGCAGGTTGTTGGTGATGTTGGGCCATAGTTTCTTAAAGGTTAATTCACACTTACATTACAATAATTAAACATAAAAGTTTTGCGGGTTATGTTTAGTGTCGGCTTAGCTTACAGCGAAATCTATTTAGTTTTTTTGGCTAAAGCCATTTTTAACCCATCTATCCGTCCCATAAATGGGACGGCAATGAATTTTAATTTCCCTTTTACCTATTTTTTTACAGTCGGTTAATTCTTTTATTATTCATTGATCCTCTGGCTTCAGCCAACGGTTAAATCGGCAATAATTTTAATCTTCCTTATACCCATTCTTTACCGTCGGTTAATTCTTTTATTATTCACTGCCATTTGGCTTCAGCCAATGATTAAATCGGCAATGAATTTTAATCTTTTTTTTACCCATTCTTTTACAGTCGGTTAATTCTTTTATTATTCATTGCCATTTGGCTTCAGCCAACGGTTAAATCGGCAATGAATTTTAATCTTTCTTATACCCATTCTTTTACAGTCGGTTAATTCTTTTATTATTCATTGCCGTTTGGCTTCAGCCAACGGTTAAATCAAGGCGCTTAAAAAGGCTTTAGCCAAATTTTCTGCAATTCAACACCGAAGGATGATTCTCCCGTGGGCCGCTATGTTTTTAGTTATATTTGTCTGCTTCATTTGAATAGCTGCAATGAATTATACTGAACCACAACTCAGAACCATTAATGTGATACGCTACGTTACCCCGCTGCGCGAGGGCGGCTCGCTGCCGGCCATTGCCGAGGGTGACGACGAATTTTTATACGTACTTAAATTCCGGGGCGCAGGCCAGGGTGTAAAAGCCCTCATAGCCGAGCTTATAGGCGGCGAGATTGCCCGTTTGCTGGGCCTGCGTGTACCCGAGCTGGTATTCGCCAACCTCGACCCGGCTTTTGGCCGCTCAGAAGCTGATGAAGAAATACAGGACCTGCTTAAGTTTAGCGTGGGCCTTAACCTGGCGCTGCATTACCTGCAGGGCGCTATTACCTTCGACCCGGTGGTGACCACGCTTGACGCCAAAACGGCCTCGCAAATTGTATGGCTGGATTGCCTGCTTACCAACGTTGACCGTACCCCGCGTAATACCAATATGCTGATGTGGCATAAGGAGCTTTGGCTGATAGATCATGGCGCCTCGCTTTATTTTCATCACTCCTGGTATAACTGGGACGAGCAGGCTATACGCCCTTTTATGCCCGTAAAGGATCATGTACTGTTGCCCCAGGCTTCGATGCTGGATGAGGTTGATGCCGAGTTTTGTTCGATTTTGACCGATGAGCGTATCCTGGCTATTGTTAATCTGATACCTGACGAATGGCTGACCGACGATTCGGAAAACGGTACGCCTGCCGAGCGCCGCGATGTTTATTACCGTTTTTTAACCACACGCATAGCCGCGTCTGAAAATTTTGTAAAAGAAGCACAACATGCAAGAGCCATACTTATTTGAGTACGCCGTAGTACGCGTTGTGCCCAGGGTAGAGCGTGAGGAGTTTATCAATGTGGGCGTGATTATCTACTGTCCCAAACAGCAATTCCTGAAAGTTAGGTTTGTGTGGAACGAAGCCCGTATAAGTGCACTAGCCCCGAGCCTGGATCTGGATTGCCTGAAAGATAATATCAACTCGTTTGAGCGGATATGCCATGGCGATAAACATGCCGGCCCTATTGCCAAACTGGATATCGCTTCTCGTTTCCGCTGGCTTACAGCCACCCGCAGCACGGTGGTACAATCGTCAAAAGTACATCCCGGCTTGTTGCTGGATGCTGAGGCCACATTGAATAAATTATTTGAGCAGTTAGTGGCGTAAACTCACGCTGCTATCGCAATGACATATTGGGAAAGCGTCAATGATAAATTATCCTAAGCCAATTAAAGTCCCTCAAGTTGGTAAAATCAAAAAAGCTGATTAATATTGACGCCTAATCCATAACACCCATGAGCACCCCTGAAAAACAACATTGGGAAAATGTATACGGCACTAAGGCCGAAGATGATGTAAGCTGGTTCCAAACTTATCCCAAAACTTCGATGGATTTTGTGGCATCCCTACCGGTAGATCTGTCGGCCAATATCATTGATATCGGTGGTGGCGATAGCCGGTTAGTGGATGCTTTGCTGGATAAAGGTTATCAAAATATATGGGTACTGGATATTTCTGCGGCATCTATCGAAAAGGCGCAAAAAAGATTAGGTGCCGATGCCTCCAAAGTACATTGGATAGTATCAGACGTTACCGAATTTGTTCCGCCTGTAAAATACCATGTGTGGCATGACCGTGCTGCTTTTCATTTTTTAACCACCGAAGAAAAAATAGCCAGCTATGTATCTATAGCAGAAAATGCCATTCATCCGGGCGGATATCTGGTACTGAGTACATTTTCAGAAAACGGTCCTACCAAATGCAGCGGCCTGGAGATCAGGCAATACTCTGAAGCCTCGATGGTTGCCAGGTTTGCCGCTTCTTTTGAAAAGTTGCGATGCATCACCGAAGATCACCAAACCCCGTTTGGTACCACGCAAAACTTTACTTTTTGCAGTTTCAGAAGGATTTAAATCCGCGTAGCAATCTCAGGGTCCCTTTCAGGAGACCTTGAGCGGACGAAAAAGCAAGTAATATCGAATAATGAATTTTGAATGTCCAACATCGAATTTTCACATTCATCATTCGGTATTGGACATTCAAAATTCGGTGTTCCTCCTTACGTTTTCAACGTCTTTTGCTTATTAAGCAGCATCTTGAGCGCTTTATCGGCCCGAACCTTACGCGTATCTTCCTGCTTGGCCGATCCTACCCAATCACAATACCCTTGCTTGTATGATTTAGAAAGGCTTTCAAAAAATTCATTGGCTTCCGCGTTTTGGTCAAGTAAGACCTGCAGCTCGGCAGGTGTGCCTTCAATATGTTCGCCTTTTTTGAGCATGATGGTTTGTTTTGAGCTAATATAATAAATTTCACAGTCTCAGCGGTAATAGAGTTCCCTCCCAACGGGAGGGGTGCGACTGGCATGAGCGCAAAGGCAGGGAGGGGTTTATACACTCTGCATAAATTGCAAATTTCAGAAACCCCTTCCTCCCCTTCCCGAGGGAAGGAATCGCACACCCCTCACTTTTGAAAATCTTTTAACTCCACGCGTCATAACTTCGTGTCTCGCAATGACGCGTGGAGAGAACGAATTAAAAAAGCCTATTACATCTTTGCCGTGACAGCCTTCTTTTCTTTTACCTCTACCCAGGGATAACTGAAGGTATAATCACCGGAGCCAACGCTGATGGTAGTACCGTCATCATCGGTATGTGCTGTATCCGGGGCGATGGGCTTACCGTCGAGTTTTACCTCTTCGGCGCGGGCCTTCGGCAGGATTATATCGGCCGTAGTGTTAGCTGGTATGGTTACATGGATCTGCATGGCACCATTATTTACCTCCCATCCCGATAATACCTGGCCGTACATGCTCTGGAAGGTAGCTTTAACAAAACTGAATTTTTGATGAGGTTCGGGTTTAATAATGATATGCTTATAACCGGCCTTACCCAATTGTAAACCGGCCATTTGCTGATACATCCAATCGCCAACAGCACCGTAAGAGTAATGATTAAAGGAGTTCATGCTTTTATCCTGAAAAGTACTGTCGGTTTTAATGCCGTCCCAGCGTTCCCAAATGGTGGTGGCGCCCATTTTTACCGGGTATAGCCAGGAGGGATATGTTTTTTGCAACAGCAGATCATAAGCCACATTACTATAACCATTTTGCGACAGCACCTGGCATAAATAAGGCGTACCCAAAAAGCCGGTAGAAAGGTGATTATTGCGGCTGCGCACATCTTCAACCAGGTAAGCCGCGGCTTTGGCTTTCAGGCTGTCTGGTATTAAACCAAATTTTAGCCCCAGCACATAACCGGTTTGCGAATCGGCAAAAATGCGCCCTGTTGGGGTCATATAATTGCGTATAAATGCCTTTTTAACCTGCTCATATATTCCCTTGTAGTATGTTTCATCCGCTGTATTACCTAGCACCCCGGCAGACTCGCTCAGCAATTTGGCTGAATAAGCATAAAAAGCAGTAGCGATCAAATCGGGATTGGTATAGCCATTAGGTTCCGAAAAATCATAGATACCTGGGCGATAAAATAACCAGTCGCCAAAAACACTCCCGTTATGCCATATATATTTATCCCCGGAGGTCTTGATGATATAATCTACATAGCCTTTCATACTGGCATATTGATTTTGCAGGATGCGTTTATCGGCATAAACCTGGTACATCGTCCAGGGTACAATAACCGACACATCGCCCCAACCAGCCGAGGTGGCGTGATTAGTATCAAAAACATTAGGCACAACAAAAGGCACGCGCCCATCAGCTGATTGATCGGCAGCCACATCTTTTGTCCATTTGGCAAAAAAGGTAGCCACCTGCATATTAAAGGCCGCCGTACGCGAAAACACCTGGGCGTCGCCTGTCCAACCCAGGCGCTCATCACGCTGCGGGCAATCAGTAGGAATATCCAGGAAATTACCTTTTTGCCCCCACTGGATATTATGCTGTAACTTGTTGATCATGGTATCGGAACAGGTAAACTGCCCGGTGACCGGCATATCTGAATGTACCACTACCGCTGTAAAATTCTCAGGCTTTAGCTCGCCCGGAAAACCTTCTACCGCAATATAACGGAAACCCATAAACGTAAAATGCGGCTCAAATAATTCTACTCCGTTCCCCTTAAGGGTGTAATTGATAGTTGCCGTTGCCGAGCGCAGGTTGGCGGTATAAAATTCACCAAATTTATCCAGCACTTCGGCATGGCGGATCTTTACCGTTTGGCCGGCACTGCCGCTCACTTTTAAGCGAACCCAGCCTGTAAGATTTTGACCAAAATCAACAATCTGTGTGCCTTTGGGGCTTTTAAATATGGCAATGGGCTTAATCTCCTGTATTTTGTGCACGGGCACGCTTTGTACACCTACCAGTATTTTATTATTAAAGGATGCCACATCTACCGGCTCCCAGGCAGCATCATTAAAACCTTTGCTGGCCCAGCCGGATATTTCCTTTCGGGCATCATAGTTTTCACCATCATAAATACCATCTAGCCGTATGGGGCCATCATTTGTACCCTTCCATGAACTGTCGGTATTGATGTTTTGTACTGTACCATCGGCATAAGTGATCTGTAACTGGCAGAGCAGGGCCAGTTTTTTACCCCAAAATCCCCATTGATTAGTATAGCCCGTTGTTCCGCGGAACCATCCATCGCCCACCATGGCGCCTATTACATTATTGCCTTGCTGCAACATGGCGGTAATATCATAAACCTGGTATTGCAGGCGTTTTTTATACGATGTCCAGCCGGGGGTGAGCACCTGATCGCCTACTTTTTTGCCGTTCAGATATAGTTCATATAGGCCATGCGCGGTGGCATATGCCCTGGCCGATATAATCTTTTTAGATATGCCAAACTCTTTGCGGAGCATCACTGCAGGTATTTTACGTTGGGCGGAGTCTTGTTTTGGCTGTACCCAACTAGCCGTCCAGTCGGCGGGTGACAACATACCTGTTTCAAAATAAGCCGGTTTACTCCAACCAGATGCATGGCTGTGATTATCCCAGATCCTTACCTGCCAGTAATAGCGGGTAGCCGATTTTAAGGGAGTACCTGTATAAGTAACCAGGATAGAGGAATCTGTGCTTACTTTCCCTGTGCTCCAAACGGTTTTGGATGAAGAAAAAGATGCATCTGTTGCCACCCTGATATTATACGCCTGTTGCATAGTATTACGCTGAGTGGAACTGATCTTCCAGCTAAGGCGCGGGTTTACGATATCGATACCTACCGGGTTGTTGAGGTATTCGCAGGTTAAACCATCGGCTACCGGGCTTTGCGCCATGCACATTACCGGGAAAAAGAGTAAGAGATAAAAGAGTATAGGTTTCATGATTGTAATTGGTAAATCAATTATATCAATTGCGCCTTAAAGCGGCAACCCCGTCCATCCTCTACTACACGGGGTGACTTTTATTTTGTCGTGATACTGTCAGTAAGCAGCTCATCTGTTACCCCATTTCACATTTCTTTCATTTAATAAAAACCTGTTGACATAGGGCTGTCACCAGTAGGTTGTTACTTTGAATCATCAAACCACAACAATAAAACAATAAAGCTATGTCAACCATCAATATGCTCTTAAAAGAAATGGATCAGGAAGCGCAAACCACCCGCAAAATGTTGGAACGCATACCTAACGATAAATTTCAATGGCAACCACACGAAAAAAGCATGAACATTCAGCGTTTGGCCAATCATATTGCCGAGCTACCAGCCTGGGTTACTATAACCCTAACTACCGACGAGCTTGATTTCGCGGCGAAACCTTACAAGCCCATACCTAACAATAATACCCGTGATTTACTGGACTATTTTGAGGAGTCGCTAAAAAGTGGTAAAACTCACCTGGTTCATGCCAAAGAAGCGGACCTGAACAAAAAATGGACTTTACGCAATGGCGACCAGATCATTAATGTAAGAACCAAAGCCGATGTAATCAGGATGACCTATTCGCAAATTGTTCATCACCGGGCTCAATTAGGCGTTTACCTGCGCATGCTTAATATACCTTTACCAGGCAGCTACGGCCCAAGTGCAGACGAGGGTGCCTTTTAAAAACAAATACCTATGAAAAACAAAAAAGCCATTGTTTAATAACAATGGCTTTTTGCATGAGGTATAATTAATACTAATGCCTGTGTTTTGATAAATTGCTTACGTTAATCTCTTCCAGGAAACCATCTTCGTTGATGGCATAGCGGGCATACTCGGTATTGGTATCAATCTTATACACAGGTTTTGATCTTTTCCTGAACTTTTTTCGCACAACCAATAACGGAAGAATGATTACGGCAAGCAGGGCGGTAACTTCTAATAAAATAATATACATGACTTTCTCTTAAAAAAATTTGCTTGATGACATTGGTTATCAACAACAAACAAAGCAATAGTTTTATCCTGTTTCCTGGTTTGGCCGCCGTCTGATAATCATACAGCTAATTATGTGCCATAATTTCCACTTACACAAAATATTGCACTTTTATTATGATCTGGGTTATAAATATAGTTGGTAAAAGCTTGTTATTAACTACAGGGGCGCTGGTTAATAACTCATTAATGATTAAGGTGCATTAACGATAAAATAGACTTACAGCTGCATAAATCAGCCATATTCAACAGAAGATTACCGTGCTGCTACCACAGTACATAGTTACTTACTTTTATTTTATTTAGCAACAAAAAATTTCAAAATGATAATAGTGTATCATTTTGACATTCAAGCCTATAAATTATAAAAGCGTGTGGCATTTTCGCCCCAGAATAATTCCTGCTCTGTTGCTGAGAGCTCTGCGCAATAATTATTTATCACCTGCATAGTACCTTCATAACCGCCAGCCAGCAGGCACACGGGCCAGTCGGATCCAAACATAACCCGGTTGATACCAAAAGCGTTAAACACGATATCCAGGTAAGGTATAAAATCTTCGGGTTTCCATGATTTCCAGTCGGCTTCGGTCAACATGCCCGATACTTTGCAATGTACATTGGGATACTTGGCTAAAGCGAGGATATCTTTTTGCCAGTCATTGATATTTTTGTCTTTAATAAGCGGTTTGGCCAAATGATCAAGCACAAATTTTTGATCGGGGAAAGCTCCGGCCAGTAATGCGGCATACGGCAGGTGTTCGGGATATATCAGTATATCATAAGTATAGCCATACTTTTGCAGGCTGGCAATTCCTTTCTGGAATCGGGGTTGCAGCATGTACTGCTTATCGGGTTCTGATTGTAGAATATGCCGAAAGCCTTTTAGTTGGTCAAACTGTTTAAAATATTCCAGCCGCTCGTCCAGATTATCGGCTTTCAGATCAACCCAGCCTACCACACCTTTTACAAATGGATTTGCAGCCGCCATTTCCAACAGAAATTCAGTTTCCTGTTCGGATTGATCGGCCTGAACGGCTACACAACCATCGATGCCGTTTTGTTGTAGTACGGGCAGCAGGTCGGCTGGTAAAAAATCACGTTTGATCACCAGCATTTCATCGTTGATCCAGCTATCACGAACCGGGTCAAATATCCAGAAATGCTGGTGTGCATCAATTTTAGGCATAAGCTACCACGTTTTGTTTTGATTCGCCCAGGCCATCGATACCCAGTTCAACCACGTCGCCGGGTTTTAAATAAAATGGCGGCTTCATACCCAGACCAACACCGGCAGGTGTACCTGTTGATATGATATCGCCCGGCAGCAGCGTCATGAACTGGCTGGTATAGGAAATTAAATGGGGCAGGTTAAAAATAAAGTTTGAGGTAGTGCCATCCTGCAATATTTTACCATTCACTTTTAACCATAAACGCAGGTTGTGCGGATCGGCAATTTCATCAGGCGTAGCCAAAAACGGCCCAAGCGGTGCAAAAGTATCACAACCTTTTCCCTTATCCCAGGTACCATTACGTTCCAGTTGAAACTCACGCTCAGATACATCATTGTGAAGCACATAACCAGCCACATAATTCATCGCATCAGCCTCATCAACATACGATGCTTTTTTGCCGATCACAACGGCCAACTCCACTTCCCAATCGGTTTTTACCGAATTTTTAGGGATCACGATGTTATCATTAGGGCCCACAATAGCGGTGGTAGCCTTCATGAATATTACAGGCTCCGGTGGAAGGGGCGCGTTGGTCTCTTTAGCATGATCGGCATAATTTAAGCCGATACATACAATTTTTGAGGGACGTACTATCGGACTGCCCAAACGTACGCTATCCGCAACTTCTGGCAATTGTTTATCTTTTATAAAAGCCGCCAGGCGGGCCACACCGTCAGTTTCAAAAAACTGTTCGGTGTAATCTTCGCCAAAGGCAGATATATCATATTTTTTATCGTTAAGGATCACTCCTGGCTTTTCTTGCCCAATTGCTCCAAATCGTATCAGCTTCATATTGTTGTAGTATTGTTTTTTAAAGGTTAGTTATTCAAAGTGATAAATCCGCCATCGATAGGATAATCGGTACCGGTGATAAAACCAGCTTCATCCGAGCAGAGATATAAGGCCAAGGCTGCTACTTCTTCGGATCGACCCATGCGGCCGATAGGCTGGCTTTTGGACAGCTTTTCAAATATCTCCTCCTCTTTACCAGCGTAGTTTTTGGCGATAAAACCATCTACAAATGGCGTATGGATACGCGCCGGCGAAATACAGTTACACCTGATATTATCATGCAAGTAATCGCGCGCTACAGAAAGCGTCATGGCATGTATGGCGCCTTTGCTCATGGAGTAAGCAAACCTGTCAGTAATACCCACACTAGCCGCTATTGATGCGGTATTCAATATTACGCCGCCACCATTGGCTTTTAACGCAGGAATCACCGCGAAAAGGCAATTGTAAGCACCTTTTACGTTTACGTTAAATACACGTTCAAAATCTTCGGTGCTGGTATTATCGGCCCTGCCAACATGGGCTATACCTGCGTTATTGACCAGTATATCGATCTTACCGATCTTATTAAAAGTATCCACCACCTGCTGCTGATTGCTTACATCGCAGGCGTAGCCAATACCTTTTCCGCCAGCTGCTTCAATTTCGCTTACGGTTTCGGCCGCGGCCTTGTCATTTAGTTCGATGATATGAACGGTAGCACCTTGTTGTGCAAACAATACCGACATGGCTTTACCTATGCCGCTGCCTCCGCCTGTGATCACTACCGATTTATTGGTTAGTTTAAACATAAGCCCCCTCTCAATCTCCCCCTAAAGGGTGAGACTTTTTTGTTTTATTGGTTATTTAAATAGTTAGTATCTATATTTTCAGCTCCTTGCGCTGTTCGAAGTCTCTGGCTTCGAACCAATATGCCCGTAGTCTTCAGACTACAGAAACATTTGGTCAGGCATCCGGTAGTTGTAAACTACCAGCATAATGATCCGAAGTCAGAGACTTCGGATAGCATAATCATCTTTTATCCTAAAGTCCTCTCCTTCAGGAGAGGGTGAGGCTTTTACAACGACACCCCTCTTTTCCAGGGTATAAAATCATCCTGGCCCAGTTTTACCGATTTGGGTTCAACCTCACCACTGGCTAATTGGATCACGTAGTTTAATATACGTTCACCGGCCTGCTGAATGGTTTCATCCCCTTCGATGATGGTTCCGCAGTTAATATCGATAATATCCGGCATACGTTCAAACATAGCCGTATTGGTTGATAATTTTACTACCGGAGTGATCGGGTTTCCCGTAGGTGTGCCCAAACCGGTAGTAAACAACACGATATTAGCGCCTGAGCCTACTTCGGCTGTAGTACTTTCCACATCGCTGCCTGGAGTGCACAATAGATTTAGCCCGGGCTTGGTTACCTTTTCGGGATAATCCAATACCGCTGTTACCGGCGATGTACCGCCTTTTTTAGCTGCTCCTGCCGATTTAATAGCATCGGTAATTAAACCATCGCGGATATTACCGGGTGATGGGTTGGCGTAAAAGCCAGAACCATCTGCCTCGGCACGGGCGTTATAGGTGGTCATCAGTTGCATAAAGCGATTGGCGGTTTCTTCATCCACACAACGATCACTCAGTTCCTGCTCCACACCGCAAAGCTCCGGAAACTCTGATAGTATCACCGAACCGCCCATAGTTACCAGCAAATCGGACACATAACCCAATGCCGGGTTCGCCGAAATACCCGAAAATCCATCAGAACCGCCGCATTCCATACCAATACAAAGTTTGGATAATGGCGCTGGCTGGCGCTGATTTTGGTTGGCCTGTACCAAACCGGCAAAGGTTTGTTTCAGCGCCTGCTTCAGCAATTCGCTCTCGGTGCCTACCTTTTGCTGCTCCAATACTACCATTGGTTTGCTGAAGTTGGGATCGCGTTTCGCAATCTCGGCTTGTAAAATGCTTACCTGCGCGTGCTGACAGCCCAAGCTCAAAACCGTTGCCCCGGCTACGTTGGGGTGGGTGATATACCCGGCTATTAGTCCGCAAAGTGCATCCGAATCATCTTTGGTACCGCCGCAGCCCATGCTATGGTTCAGAAATTTAATACCGTCGATATTTTTGAAAAGGCGCTTGGAATCTGCTTTTTCTGCAGATGCCTGGATATCGGCATTCAATATTTCTTCAACAGATTTACCCGCCTGGTAAAGTTCCATCAGCTGCTCTACATCTCCCTCATAGCTTTTGGCCTTTTTGTAACCCAGTTTATCAACCAAGGCTTCCTTCAATACATTAATATTCCGGTTTTCGCAAAATACAAGCGGCACCACTATCCAATAATTGGCAGTACCTACGGAGCCATCGGCCCGATGGTAGCCATTAAATGTTTTAGCTTCAAACTTACTGGTATCGGGCTGGTGCCATTTTAATTTGCGCTCGCCCAGGCGAAAACCGTCAGAGGCGTGGTGCACATTTTGCGTGCTCAGCAAACCTCCTTGTGGTATAGTACTGGTAGTTTTACCTACCAGTACGCCATACATATAAATTTCCTGACCGGATTTTAGTTCATTGATCGCGAATTTATGTTTCGCGGCAATACGATCGGCTAAAGTAAAGGTGTTACCCTCAAAAGTGATCTGTGTTCCCTGCTCCAGGTTTTGCAGGGCTACCAGCACATTATCATGCGGGTGTATCCTTAAAAATGTTTCTTTTTGTATTGACATTATATCCTAAATTCTAAACTCTAAATCCGAAACACTAAACTTTACGATTAGGGGGCTTATCCGAATTCTGTTACCTTAATTTACTAAGGTTAATTCAATTACCGGTATTTCGTAATTTGGTTTTTTAACAGGCAGGGTTAATTCTACATCCTGACCTGCAGCTTTACTTAAAAGCTCTGAATGATCATTTAAAAACTGCGCGTATTTAATTTTGCCATTATAGCCCGGCAAGGTTAATTTGCCATCTTTAGGGTAATCAAACACATGCACGTATAAACGGCCGTTCACTTTATTATACGTTAGTTTAGTACCTTCTGGTATCTTATAGCTATCGGGTGCAAAGGTACAGTTATAAATAGACTGATTGTTGGCATGCATCCAATGGCTCAGGCTGTCCAGCGCATTGGTTGCGCGGTAGTCAAATTCCCCACGGGCGGTTGGGCCAACGTTCAATATCAGGTTACCACCATTACTGGTTGAAGTAATCAACAGATCGAGCAGCTGACGGTGTGTTTTCCAGGTATTTTCGTCGCGGTAATAACCCCATGAACCAGAAAAAGTTTGACAGGTTTCCCAGGTTTTGCCACGGTATTTGGCCAGTTCGGCAGTGCTCACCTGCTCCGGGGTTTCAAAATCGGCGCCATCTTTATATTCTTCCAGGTTCAAACGGTTATCTACAATGATACCCGGCTGTAATTTACGGATCAGTTTTAACAACTCCACAGAGCCCCATTCATCCTTACCTTTTCCGTGACCATCTTTACGCGGGAACGAAAAATCGAGCCAAAGAATATCAATTTTACCATATTTAGTTAACAGCTCGGTGATCTGGTTACGCATGTACTGGCGATATTTGGCCATGTCGCGGTTCTTGTTTAAAGCGGCGTAGGAGGCGTCGCTTTTATCTTTTGGCGATTGTGGGTGAATCTCGTCGATAGTATAATCCGGATGGTGCCAATCAAGCAGGGAATAATAAAAACCTACTTTAAGACCCTGCGCACGGAAAGCATCTACATACTCACGTACCAGGTCGCGTTTGGCTTTGGTATTGGGTGCTTTGTAATCGGTAAATTTAGAGTCGAAAAGGCAAAAACCTTCGTGGTGTTTAGTAGTAAGCACCGCGTATTTCATACCTGCTGCTTTGGCCTGCTTGGCCCATTTTTGCGGATCGAACAGATCAGGGTTAAACTGGTCGAAATATTTTTGGTAGCCGGCGTTATCAATCTTTTCATTATGCTTTACCCATTCGTGCCTGGCCGCACCGGAGTACAGACCCCAGTGAATAAACATCCCAAAACGGTCGTCTGTCCACCATTCCATACGTTTTTGTTTCTGGGCATCGGTTTCGGTACCGATCATTTTTTGCGCGAACACCGGTGAGAAAGACAGGAGCACCAGCGCGAATAGCAATTGAGTTCTCTTAAGCATAATTTATTTAATTTGAATTGGTTACAAGGCAAATATTTTATCCATCAAAACCCATTTTTCACCATTCAGCGCTCCTTTTACCGGTTGCTGGTATTTCCACATGAGGGTTTCCCATTCCTGTACTTTTACATTGGCGGCATCCGCGGCGGCTTTTCGCTCAAAGCTGAAGCTGTCATCGGTTTCCATGATCATAAACAAGCGCACATCAAAACGATAGATCTCCATGCTGGTGATACCCGAATCAACGATGCTTTTACGGATCTCGGGCCAGATGGCTTCGTGATATTTTTCGTACCCGGCAATCAGGGTTTCATCATCAACCAAATCAAGTGTTAAACAGTATCTGTGGGCCATAGCTATCTTATAAAGCTGGTTAAATTGGTAATACAAAGAAATAAGGTTTGGCTTTAAATAGTTATCCCAAAATCGTCAAAGTGTTAAGCTTTTTTGGCATGGGTTTATGGGGGAGTAAGGATTTGGAGAGCAAGGAGCAAAGACAGGAATAGTGAGACTGATTAGTTCCCTCCCCACGGGAGAGGTACGATAAATTTTGTCATCCTGAGGAACGAAGGATCTAATAGTCGGTTTGTATGGCGCATACCCGCTCCTGGCCGCGGGAGGGCCAGTTACTTTTCCTTGATGAAAAGTAACCAAAAATCAAGTCAGCAGAAATGCTTCTTTACGCTCTTGGCCTCTGCCCTACAAAGCGCGCAGAACCACGGGCTGCAATTATTTGCCCAACTTCGTTCACACAAAGCCCCATGCTTCTGCAAAACTTGCTATGCCCCGCATCCGCACAGGCTCGCATCGTTCTGCCCGCTTTCGCCCGAAGCTTATCTGCTGACGGGAAAAAGAAATAATCTCCTTAGCGCTTCTTTTTGGGTTTATGCGACATACATCATGTATAAACCTACCCTCCCGAAGGAGGGAATCACACAGGCCATGGCTTTCAAAAATCTACAGCGCTTTAAACTATACCTGGACCAATCCGCTTCCAGTAAATCATAGTAGCGGTTAAACCGCCGTGTGGTTTCAGGGCATAATCGGGAATGATACCGGTTAAAGTAAACCCTTGTTTTTCGTACAGGCCGGAAGCGCCTTCGTCCTGGGCGGTATCGAGCACTAATAGGCTACGTCCGTGCTCAACGGCCAGCCGTTCGGCTGCCTGCAATAAGGCTTTGGCTATACCTTTGCCGCGGTAGTTAATGCGGGTCATCATTTTGGCTATTTCGGCGCGATGCGGCTGGTTGGGCGGCAGGTTAAGCAACAGGGTTACTGTGGCTACCACTTCATTGCCATCAAAAGCACCAAGGATGATGCGCTCACCGCGATCAGCAGCAGCCAAACAACTTGTCCAAAAGCTATTAGCCTCGGCCGGACTTAAAGGATGCATAAAACCCACCGAACCGCCGTTGGCTACCACTTCAATCAGCATATCGCTCAGCGCTATAATGGTTTCCGGCGTACTGCTTAATGGTTTTATTTTGATGTTGGACATAGTATTATAATGTATTCAAATATACAAAACAGGGGCTGTCACCCAGAGCTCCGTCGAAGAGGCGAGCTCAGAGGCCTGCCCACCATGCTTCGACTGAGCTCAGCATGACACCTTTTTTATCCTCTCTATTTAAGACTACTCATTCCTCAAAGATGATGTTGGATTAGTTAGTGCCGCCCTGAACGTGAGATAAAACGTGGTGCCTATGGCGATAACCACCAGCGCGAATACCGGCAGCGCAAACTGCCACCAGGTAAGCGTCACTTTAAACGCGTAATGATTAAGCCACTGGTTGATGAAAATATAAGCCACCGGCAAAGCAAAAAGACTTGATACCAGTATCAGCTTCACCACATCCCAGGTAAGTAAGGATATGATACTTTGTACCGACGCGCCTAATACTTTACGTACGCCTATCTCCTTGGTACGGCGCGCGGCCGAGTATGCGGTTAAGCCAAACAGGCCGATACAGGCAATAAATATAGCCAGCGATGAAAACAGCGTAAACACATGCCCAAACTGTGTTTCCTGGTTATACTGGCGGTTATAGAAATCATCCAGGAAAAAGAAGTCAAATGACGATTCCGGGAAATTATCATTCCAGGTACTTCTGATGTTATTTACCATCTGGGTCATGTTGTTCTGGCTCACTTTAACCGAAAAATAATCGGCAGGTATCCATCGAAGGGCTGGGTCCATAAACAATATCACCGGGGTATACTTTTGTTGCAGCGATTGCTGATGATAATCTTTGATGACACCAATCACCTCATCGGGGTGCTTGTCGACTGTTTCGAGCCACACTTTTTTCCCAACAGCATCCTCCGGCGAGCTAAAATCAAACTGTTTTACTGCCGATTCATTGAGCACCACTCCGGTAGAATCTGCTGGGCGACTCTTATCAAATGCCCTGCCGGCAATCAATTGCATGCCATATGCCTGCATAAAATCATGGTCAACTTTAAGCATTTCGTAAGTACGTTCTTCTGATTTTGGAGCACCGAAACGCCTGTTGGCTAAAAACTCGCGCACTTCCCTGCCCGGTACAGCACCCGAAAGCGTAACCGCCTTTACACCCGAAAAACCCAGTAACGTATTTTTAAAACTATTGATTTTTTGAGCATAATTACTGGTATTTACCGGAGTTTTAATAACGATGGTTTGGTTGATATTTACACCTGTGCTTTGGCTGCTCATGTAAATAATTTGCCTGTAAACCGCAAAAGTACCCGCAATAAGCAGTACCGATGCCATAAACTGAAAGGCCACCATTCCCCGCCGCAGCAGTATCCCGCTTTTCGAAAACGCGAACCGCCCTTTCAATACTACTATTGGTTTTAACCGGGCGAGTACCATTGCCGGATAAATACCAGATATTAAAATGCTACCCAAAAACACCGCACTTACTTTTACCAGCAAGCCACTATTAAATAACAAACCATAAGTATTGCTATCGGATAAATAACGCGACAATCCGTAACGGGCACCCAATACCAGTACCATGCTTAGTAACAAGGCCACTACATTAATAATTACCGATTCCATCAAAAACTGCAGGATCAATTGCGATACATGTGCCCCACTTACTTTACGGATACCTACCTCCCGTGCACGATCGACCGATTTGGTAGTTGCCAGGTTAATGTAGTTGATACAGGCTATCATCAGGATAATGAAGGCTATGATATTTAAAAAATTAACCGCGAAACGATTGCCTTTTACCTCTATTTCATAAGGCTTGGCCGGGTTTAAATGAATGTCTGTAAGCGGCACAAGTTTAATTGTCCACTTTAGCTCTTTTAACGACGGACCAGTTTTATATTGTTCCGCTAGTGCCGGGAATTTAGCTTCCACCGACTGGATGCTGGCACCTGGGTTCAATTTTACAAACGTGTAGCTTTCATGCTGATACCAAAAGTTTTGAACAAACTTAGATGAGGTACTCCAGGACATCAAAAAATTAAACTGCATGGTTGAATTAGCCGGTATATCCTTGAACACACCAGTTACCATACAATGATATTTATCACCAAGGGTGCTTACGTCCAGGAATTTGCCCATCGCATCAACATCGCCAAAATACTTTTTTGCTGCCGATTGTGATATCACAATGGTATTCACTTCCTTAAGCGCTGTTAATGCATCGCCTTTTACCAGTGGATAGGCAAAAAAACTAAAGAAGTTACTATCGGCAAAGCAAACATGCTCTTCCCGGTATTTGGTGTTATTATACTTGACCACCCTTTCAGAACCGGCCCAGCTGATACGGGCGTAAGATGCTATCTCCGGAAAATTGGCTTTCATGGCCGGGGCGTATCCGTTGGTACTGGTTGGCCAGCTGTCGGTAAGTTCTTGGCCGCGATAAAACTGGCTCTCTACCCGGTAAATATTGGCTGCATCGGGATGTATACGGTCAAAGCTTTTTTCAAAATTCACAAAGGCGGTAATGAGTATGAATGCTGCCATACCCAGCGCCAAACCGGTTACATTAATAAATGTGTATATTTTGTTTTTTACCAGATTGCGGTAAGTAACCAATAGAATATTGCGAATCATAATTTGAAAAGGTTGGAGGCTAAATATAAGGATAATTGCCTATTTATCAAGCCGCTGCTATACCTAGTCGGGATAAATTATCTTTGTTAAAGTGGGTTTACATGGGTTTACACTTTTTACGGCTTACATACTTTTAATTTACTGATAATCAATTAATTAAACAACAAATCTCATCATCAAGTGGGTTTACATGTAAACCCACTTGATGATGAGATCCTATCCCCTTACGGATTTTTAGTAAACTCCTTTTGGTACATCAGCGGGCTTTTCCCGGTTACTTGTTTAAAGTGCTTATGGAAAGTTGAAAAGTTATTGAAGCCGCTATCGTAGCATAATTGTTTGATGTTCATCTTGTTTTCTATCAGCAGCTTACAGGCATAACCTACTTTTATTTCGATGATAAACTGTGAATAGGTTTTACGGGTTTTTGATTTAAAATACCGGCAAAAAGAGTTGGAGCTTACTCCTGCTATTTCGGCAATCTCATCCAGGTATATCTTTTTCCTGAAATTACGTACCGAGTATTCATATATATTGTTGAGCCTGTCGTTCTCTGATTCGTTATGATCATACTTGAAACCAATAGAGGTGAGGTAGTTAACCGGATTGCTGATGGCCATAGTATTGAGTGTTTTGAGCAGCGTAATGATTCTTTCGGCACCATCAGTATCCAGCATATCTTCCAGCAATCGGGTGAGTTTTTCTTTGGTGCTTCCACTTATCTGCAGGCCCCTTTTTGATCGTTCCAGTAAAACTTTGATCAGCTTGTTTTCGGGTAGCTGCAAAAAATGGTCACCCCAAAAGTTTTCACAAAAGTGCACTACAATTATTTCTACTTTCTCGTGCCCGTTATGATCAAAGTAAACATCATCAAAACGCCAGTAATGCGGCAGGTTTGAGCCAACCAAGGTCATATCGCCAGCCTTAAATTGCTTAATACTGTCGCCGACAAACTGGGTACCACTACCTTTTTTAAAGTAAATTAATTCAAGTTCCGGATGGCAATGCCAGCGGTTATTGATATCGGGCAACACATCGCGCCTTACACTAAATGAATGTGCGGGCCCCGAAGAAACTTTCAGTAAAAGCGGTTTCATTCAAGCTAATTTACAATTGACAAGGTAAATGTATATAAAAAATGTACAAATAGCTTAATTTTTGAAGAATATACGTCTAAGTACTTCAGCGCATTAAATAATTTAATAAATTACATACAATTAAACCTGAATCACTCCATGAAACATCTTTACAAAATTACCGCGTGTATACTTTTATGCCTTCCTCTTTATTGTTTTGCCCAAAGTAATTATAAACCAGGCTATATTGTTACCAACAATGGCGATACTGTACGCGGGGCAATTAATCTTCGGGAATGGGAAAACAGCCCCCATAATGTCGACTTTAAAACTGCTACCGGGGTAAAAAATTACAAAGCAAAAGATATCCGGGGTTTTGGAGCTCTCAACCTGGCTTACCAGCAATACGCCGGCCCTGTGAGTACCGACGAAACCAATATTTCAAGGCTTTCAACCGGTCGCGATACTAGCTATAAGCTCGACACCGCTTTTTTACAAGTATTGCAAAAGGGCCCCAGTATTACCTTATACGCTTACGTCGACGACATAAAAATCAGGTATTTTATTGCGGATAATCGTAATAACCTCCCCTTTGAATTAATTTACAGAATATATCATATACCAGACAGAGGTATAGATACCCATCTTGAAAATGTTTTTGTTTCCCAGTTATATGGGTTAGCCCAGAAGTACAATCCCAATTCTGATGAGCTCAAGAGGCTCATTGAGCAAACGGGTTATAATGCCCCCGATCTGAAAAAGATTTCTGAAATGATAAACAAAATGGCTTACGATACCAAAGATTACGGGACCAACAGTTCTGTTCGTTTTTTTGCTGGTGCCGGAATTAATATAACCCGTTTAAAACCCAGCGGTGCGTTTCCATTTTATAACCCGGCTACCTTAACCTCTGTTAATCCTACCCTATCCGGAGGTGCCAATATTTATATTAACCCAAATGTTGGTCAGTTTGTACTAAGAGGCGAAATTCTATTTACCCGCGACTCTTACAACACCGTTGCCGATGTTTATTTTAACCAACCTGAAAAACCGAAAAGCCAGTATCGCCTTACTCAATATATCGCGGTCTTTTATCCACAGTTGGTATTTAATGCTTATAATACCAATGACTTTAAGTTTTATCTGGATGCGGGCCTTGCTCTTAATTTTTCAAAAAACAAAGGTGATGAACTTTACAACGGCTACACCCAGGTAACCGAAAAACACTACTTAAATGTTAATAGCTATTGGATAAATTATCCGCTAAAAGTGGGAATAGTTTTAAATAGAAAAATCGATATTTCCGTAGCTTACATTATATCAACCTCAATAACTAATAACATTAGCTCAGGATCCAAAACCAGTGGTGACTATTCTTTAAACTTAAGCAGTATACTGGCAGGGTTACATTATAATTTTTAACATAACGTAAAATCTAAAAACCTATACCGGTACTTTTTCGTATGATATAAAAAGCGTTCCGGCATCTCACCTCCGGAACGCGCTTTACTGATTAAATCAATAACATCAACTAAATCCAGATCAATCTCATGTTTGATCTTTCTTACCAGCTTTCTCAGGGATGGTAAGGCCTTTAATGCTTTATCTCTCCAACAAGGTGGCGGCCTCTGGTCGCCACCGGGAAGTTGTTTGTAAATCTTTTAATTTAAACCTTATTCAGAGGCAACAAATATGAGTGTTATTTGTTTAAAAATAAAATTACAATAATCTTATTATCAATAATATATAAATAAAAATCAATTTCTTAAGATTTTTAAACAGTCCTGATATTGCTTCGCGAAATTTAGATTTATCCTATTAATGTAAATCGTTGGGACATAAGTCACCCAATTTAAAAATCATACGTATTTTAGCAAATGCAATTTTGCTGGGTTTAGTGCTGCGCAATATTGTGCTCATTAAACTGTTGAATAATAATAGCTAATTTTAATACATGCAAACGGTAACTGTATCCTGGCTAAAATCGCTCGAAGCTTTTAATAACGTACCCGAAGACCAGCTGCAATGGCTGCTGGATAATAGTATAGATAACTTTTTTGAGGATGGTGAGTTCCTGATGCAACCCGGTGAACCCATGAGCGGCCCTCATATTATGGTTGATGGCAGCATGCGTTTTTTTATGATGCAAGGTGGTTTCAGACGCGAATTTACAGTTGTGGGCCCGGGTAATATTACCGGCTACCTGCCGTTTTCAAGAGGAAAAATATCCAAAGGGTATGCGCAAGCCATTGGCAAACTGCACATACGCAGTTTTAATACCGACCTGATACTCGATATGATCAGGAACCATTACGAGCTTACAGAATCGCTGGTGAGTATCATGACCAACCGTGTACGTGATTTTACAGCCCTGCAACAACAAAACGAAAAAATGATGGCCCTGGGTAAATTATCTGCCGGATTGGCGCATGAGTTAAACAACCCCGCATCGGCCATTGTACGTGATTCGCTCACATTAAAAAAACACCTGGAACAGGAGCCTGAAAGTGTGAAGGCTATCTTTACCATGAGGCTTGAGCCCGAACAGGTTACCGGTGTTACCGACCTTTTATTTCATCAAATTTCACAGCAAAATACAACACGCTTAAGCCTTAAGCAACGCACCCACCGTGAAGATGAAATAATGGAATGGTTTGATGAGCACGAGATAGAGAATGGTTATGATATTGTAGAAAGCTTTGTTGATTTTAATTTCAGCACCGAAACACTCGAAAAATTCAATGCGCTTGTTGCTCCCGAAGAATTATCAGATATACTGAACTGGATAAGTGATGTGCTGATTTCCGAGAAAATGATTAGCGATATACAGGAATCGGCCAGACGAATTGCCGAACTGGTAAGTTCTGTTAAAACATTTACCCACATGGATCGTGGGCAGGATAAGCAATATGCCGACATCCATATTGGTATACGCAACACGCTTACCATGCTGGGTTACAAGATCAGAAAAGGCAATATCAATGTTATTGAAGACTTTGACGAAACCTTGCCCGAAGTAAAGGCGCTGATAGGTGAGCTTAACCAGGTATGGACCAACCTGATTGATAATGCTATTGATGCCATGAGCGTTAACGGCCAGGGTACATTAACCGTTAAAACACGCCGCGACCGCGAGTTTGTGGAAGTGTTTATAGTTGACGATGGTCCCGGGATACCCGAAGAGATACAAAGCCTGATATTTGACCCCTTTTTTACAACCAAAGAAATGGGCAAAGGTACAGGTATGGGGCTCGAAGTAGTACAACGCATTGTAAAACAGCATCGTGGCTCTATCAAAGTTAAATCAATACCGGGCAAAACCGTATTCAGCGTTTGTTTCCTGATTGACGGATGAGCTATTTAGTATCAAGTAGCAAATTAAAGTATCAAGTAATTAGTATCAAGTATCACGACAATCTGCGTTTTGGATTCAACCTTCAGAGGATCTTGATACTTGATACTAACTACTTGATACCAAATACTAACTACTTATCTCAAAATATTAATAATTTTACCTTTAGAAAAACACCCCTATGAGCCGCCCTATAATATTCTCCATTGACGATGACCCGCAGGTACTGCGGTCCATAAGCCGCGATATAAGATCGCAGTATGGTAAAGAGTACAAAATTTTGAGCACCACATCAGCAACCGAGGCCCTGGAAAGCCTTACCGAACTAAAAAACAGCTCGGACGTGGTTGCTTTGTTCCTGTGCGACCAGCGCATGCCCGAGATGGAAGGAGTGAAATTTTTAGAGAAGGCAAAAAAAATATACCCCGATGCTAAACGCGTTTTACTTACCGCCTACTCAGATACCGAGGCCGCGATAAAAGCCATTAACGATGTACAGCTTGATTATTACCTGATGAAACCCTGGGATCCGCCAGAAGAAAAGCTATATCCGGTAATCAATGACATGCTTGACGATTGGCAAAATAACTATGTACCCGAGTTTGTAGGTATTAAACTGGTGGGATTTCAATTTTCACCGCAATCGCACCAGATCAAAGATTTTTTGGCAGGCAACCTGATACCCTACCGTTGGTTTGATATCGAAAAAAATATTGATGCCGCGGGTTTACTTACCTTAAATAATTTAACAACCGACGACCTGCCCCTGGTAATTTTTGAAGATGGCAGCCACATAGCTAAACCAAGTATAAGGGCTATAGCCGAAAAGCTGGATAAAAGTCCGCAGCAATTAACCGATGTTTATGATGTAGTGATCATAGGCGCCGGCCCTGCAGGCCTGGCAGCAGCCGTTTACGGTGCATCGGAAGGTTTAAAAACATTATTAATTGAACGCAAGGCACCGGGTGGCCAGGCAGGTACCAGCTCGCGTATCGAAAATTACCTGGGTTTCCCGGCAGGTTTAAGCGGAGCTGATTTAACCAGGCGCGCCATAAGCCAGGCTATGCGTTTGGGTGCCGAGTTTTTATCGCCACAGTCGGTAAGTGATATCAAACAAAAAGATGGTTACAAAACCATTATTTTGGATGATGGCCCCGAAATTATCAGCCGTACCGTAGTCATTACCACGGGAGTTGATTATCGTAAGCTGGAGGTTAAGGGAGTTGAAAACTATACCGGCGCAGGTATTTATTACGGCGCAGCCACTACAGAAGCTACGGCATGTACAGGTAAAGAAGTATACGTAATTGGCGGCGGTAATTCCGCAGGCCAGGCAGCTATGCACCTGTCCAAATTTGCCAAAAACGTATATATCATTATCCGTCGTGATGATCTGGTGGCTACCATGTCGGCATATCTCATTAATCAAATAGCAGATACACCTAACATTCAGGTGGTACCTAATACAGAGATTGTGGAAGCCGAGGGTACTAATTGCCTGGAAGAATTGACCCTGTTAAACTGCAAAACCCAGGAAACAGAAAAAAAGATAGCCAACGCCCTGTATATTTTTATCGGTGCAAAACCTTATACCGACTGGATCAAGCTCGACATTATCAAAAACAATAAAGATTTTATTGAAACCGGACGCGAGCTACGCAGCTACGAAGGCTTTGGTAAGATATGGAAACTGAAACGCGATCCATTTTTACTGGAAACCAGCTGCTCGGGCATATTTGCCGCCGGCGATGTACGTGCCGGAGCGATGAACCGGGTAGCATCAGCCGTAGGCGAAGGATCTATGGCCATTAGCTTTGTACATAAATACCTGGCAGAAGTTTAATAAAATAAAATGATGGAAGAGGAAACATGTCAGCATTTAGCTGCCGTTAAAGATATCAAACAACCACAGGATTACATTTGCGAGGAGTGTGTAAAAACACATTCCTCGTGGATGCATCTGCGTACCTGCCAAACCTGCGGGGTAACGCTTTGCTGTGACAGCTCGCCAAATACACACATGACCAAACATTTTGAGCAAACCGGGCATCCGGTTGTGATATCTGCCGAACCCGGCGAACGCTGGCTTTGGTGCTATGTGGATGAATTGGCTACAGGGTATTAGTTTTTTGTCTGAATCAGAATTGTCTGAACCTTGATTTTCAGGATTAATGGATTCGCAGGATTTTTACTGTCCGAATCAGAATTAAAGAATTGACAGAATTATCTAAATTGCTTATCATTTTTTCAAACCACTCACCACTCACCACTCACCACTCACCACTCACCACTCACCACTCACCACTCACCACTCACCACTCACCACTCACCACTCACTACTCACTACTTTTCGCTCAAATACTTATCTAAGGAGATAGGTCCCGATCCCAGGATCATGAAAAGCACCAGTAATACCAACGCTACAATGGATGGCCATGCCAGGGCATTGATAGGCTCCTGGAATATGCTGGTTAAAAATACCGCACCCAAAACTATAGGTATTTGTATAATGCAGCCCAAACGGGTGAGTATACCTACCGCTATCAGTACGCCGCCAACCATGTGGGCAAACGTTACATAATAAACCAGCGCCATCAACACACCAGGCGTCAGATCGACTACATTCTGACTATCAATCAAACTTTTGAGGTATGCGGTATTTTCCATAAAGGCTATACCTTTCAGTAATAAAAATACGCCTAGCGCAATACGTATCAGATCAAGGGCTTTAGGGTGATGGGTATCTCCCCAATTTTCAATTTTATGAACCAGGTTCATGACAGCCTCCTTTTTTTAAAGGTTAATTGGTATAAAGGCAGCGGCTTTATGAGTTAAAGGGGCATACCTTATTTTACTAAATATAATAAGAAACGTGCTATATATGCAAATTATTTTTTCGACAGGAGGATATGCAAGTAGTTGAAAGCAAGGGCAAGTCATCAATTATTGGTCAATTGATCACAAAGCGTGATCTTTTAACCATCCCCGCAATGTGGATAAGTCTTTTTGTACCGCATTGGTAAACTGTTGTTTACTGATAGTTAATTGTTTGGCACCATCCTGCGCACCGCCCAGTTCATATTCGCAATGCAAACTCATGGGGCTGCCAATACCTTGTTGTTTAATCACTTCAAAGTATTTCTTAAAATCAACCATCCCCTCGCCCAGCGGAACGCTTTTTACCTGCCATTTACCATCTTTTTTCTCCCAGTAAAAATCCTTGATATTAGTGGTTTTAATAAAAGGCACCAAGGGTTGTATCGACGTAGCCCAGGTATCGGCCCCTTCTGTAGTGGCATGCCTGATATCGTATTGGCAACCGATCAGTTCCGGATCAAGGTCTTTAAGCGCCAGCCAAAGATCCCAGACAGAGGCACCAAACAGATCACCTGAATGATTCTGATAAGCACCATGCATATGATATTGTTTATTTAAAGCTGCCAGTCCGGCAAGCTGATTACTAATAGTCTGCAAATTTGCCGGTATATTTATGGCTTTGTTATAATTAAACCAGGCTGTACGGTAATATTTAATACCCAGTGCCGAAGCTGCTTTTAAAATATCAGCAGCATATTTTTCATCGGGCTGTTTAATATTGGTAACAATGGAGTACACTTTTAACCCGGCTTTTTCAACCGCGGCAACCGCCTTTGGCAGATCGGTAGTAACATTTTCCGGCAATACATGACCGTCGGGGCGCACGGTAAGATCAACACCGTCGAAACCCATTTCGGCAGCCAAAGCAGCCATATCGGTATAATTAAGCCAATGTAAATGCTTGGAGAAGATGCTGACCTTAATTTTTTCGGGAGTGCGTGCGCTGTTTTGATTCGTAATGGTTAGAGGGTCTGAAGATACTTTCTCCAAGGCACTTAGCCCCAAAGGCATACCGGCTGCTGCCAGCGCGGCTGTGGTGATAAACTTTTTACGGGTGATGGTTTTCATAGGCTTTATCAATTGGTTATGCAATATAATAAAGCTGTACTGAATTTTGACCGGGGAAAGCTTAATCGAAACCGATAAACTCCTTCTGTTTCAGCTCTAACGACCCAAATGTGTTGTTACGGTTAACATATATAGCTATGTGATAAAAGCTATTGTCAAAAAGATAAATATTATTGGCGGCATCAGCTCCCTGGATGTTCATTTTTAACCCGGCGCTTTTGGCCTGTGTTATCAAATTGAATAAGTGTTGCGGCGTTTGCGATTTGTAACTAACGGTGCGCAACATGCTTCCATTACTGAGCTTATAGCCCTCGCCTATGATCACTGTTTCCTGGGTTTTATTATTTGCAATTTTGTGCAGGTGTTCAACCGTGTGGCCATTAACATCCTGCAGGTATTCGTTTTTAAATCCTTTGCCGTTCACTAAATAATTATGGGCATCGTCATTAGGCAGGTTGGAGATATTGATCAAATCATTCAGCGTAATGCTTTGACCAAATACATGAACACTGCAACAGGCCAGCAAGGCGATCAGGAGATATTTCTTCATTTTTTTGATATCCAAATATATTGTTCAGTGCGTGATTTAATCGCCCGGATGATAGGTTTTCTGAGCATGTTTCAACACATCACTTTTATAAAATAACACATCCTTAAACTTACCATCAATAAAACCTTGCGCCTGGTCGGTAAAGTTTTTTGATCCGGCATCAAAAGACTGCCCACCAGTAATAATACTTTTGGCCTTTATACGCGGACCAAACTCAACAGCTGCTACAAAACTATTACCCGAATAACCATAGCGTTTTTGCGTATTCATGGTACGGCTCTGGAACGATGGCAACTGCCCAAAGCCCGATCCGGTTGCCCCAACCGGAATACTCGATAGTTTATCATCAAAGGTAATGCCATCAGCAGGGCGCTGGTAGCGGTTTATATCCCCCCAGGGCATTTTCCACGTACCAAAGCGGCTTTGCAGGTTTTTTAAAACGGCTGTTAAAAGTTCAAGCTGATGCCCACCATCCATCTGAGCAAGTTTTTTCACACGTTGGGTAATAAAAGTGCTCTGTTGATCGGTTTGGGGCGGAGGTAAATTTTTCATCATTGCCGTACCCCACTCAATAGCCAGGGTGCTGGCTACCGAATTTGCGGCGCTGTATTTATCCCATTGCTGCAATAACTCGACGGGTTCCCTTAGGGATTGTTTAACGGAATCCGGGGCATTGTTATAAGCTGTAAATAAGGGTGGCAGCAGATCGTCAAAAGCAGCCAGGTAATGGTTATAGCCTGTTGCTATCAGACTGTCAAGCGTGATATGATTAGCATCTTTGAGCAATCTAATTGCAGTAATGGCCCGGTAATTTTCTCCGTCAGGAGCCATGTAAACAGGGTAGTTATTTTTATCCGGACTGCTGGCTCCGGAAGCTGTATACGGTGTAGAATTACAATTCTGTATCCAGCCGGTAGCCGGGTTTATATCGGTTATAATGTCTTTTAGAGCATGTATACCTTGCCATTCGGTTGCCGAAGTACTGCCATCAACGGGTAGGCTCCAGTCAAACTTTGGATCCCGCCTGGGGATATAATTGCCGTACCAGAAAACGATATTACCCTTATCATCAGCATAAACGGTATTGTTTGAGGCGTTGGATACCAGGTCCATTGCCTTTTTATATTCAACCAAGTTATTGGCCTTAGTGATCAACCATGATTCCAGCAAGGCATTGTAGGAGCGATTATTAGCTTTCAACGCCAGCCATTTGCCATTGCGACTCGCCAATACAGGCCCGTGATGGGTATAATAACCAGTGATTGTTTTTTGTTCCAGCTTATCGCCGTTTTTAATATTCAGTACCAGGTTACGGATAATAACCGGCTTCAATGAGCCATTATATTCATAATACCACTGACCATTTTTTTTGCTCATCTTTTCGGCATATAGGTCGCCAACATCGGCGTAACTACTGGTATGCATCCAGCCGCAATGCTGGTTAAAGCCCTGGTAAATAAAAAACTGTCCCCAGGTAACCGCCCCATAGGCATGTAAGCCCTCATCGCTCACCAGTTCTACTTCACTACGGAAATAAAAAGGCACATGCGGGTTAATATATAACAAAGCATGCCCCGATGCCGATTTGGATGGCGCTATTGCAAAACCATTTGATCCGGTTTCGCGCTCATTCACCATATCATAAATTGGACTTGATTTACTACTCAAGGCTCCCAGTTTTTCACCTGCGCCATTATAAAACAATCCAGTTTCGTTAGGATAAATCCCCCCGGTTTCGGTAGCGGCAACACTGCCATCGGTAAACATTAAAGCATACCAGGGTTCAAAGTGCTTAAATACCTGTGGTTTTACTTCCGGGTGTCTGTACAGGTAATAATTGATGCCATCGGCAAAAGCATCCATGAGCTTTTTAAACCAGGGCGCACTGGCTTTATAATCTTTGATGGCTTCGGTACTGTCGGCTATTAGCTGTAATTGTACATCTGTATATAGCTTACTATTCCCATCTGCTTCAGTTTGCCTGCCTAATTGGTAAAGGTAATTACGCTCGATGCCTTTAAAATTGTCTTCACATTGGGTATACATCAAGCCAAAAACTACCGCGGCATCTGTTTTTCCATAAATGTGCGGAACTCCCCAATTATCACGTATAATGGTAACTGCTTTTGCCTGCTCTTTTGCTCGCTTTATTTCGTTTTGATTAAATATTTGAGCAAAAATTACTCCAGGGAAAAATATTAAAATTACAGTTATATAAGACTTCATGGTAACGATATTTTTACTGGTCAATTTGACTTTTTGATTATAAAGTTTAAAATGATTTCATAATAATTACAGTAGATTTGCCGTTCAAGCGTACAATGTTTACAATACAAAGGCGTTTCCATTCAATTATTCATAATTGAATACTAAACTGATCAATCTTATTGCTACAAACAGCATACTTACAAAGTAATAAAGTTTTGTTTACTGTGCACTTTTTACAACAGTAAATTTATAAGGGCTTAGGTACTCATTAAGCATGATATCTGAGATTTAGTTGATACAATATCATTTGATGATATTGCAGTGCGTTCCGGGGGTGAGATACCGGGACGCATTTTTTTTAGTTCATTAGCTCACTGGTTCATTCGTCCATTGGTAAACGCGGATGAACCCTTTATTTTCTATATGTTAGTAACCGCAATAGCTAATGAGCAGGTGTTATACAACCAGATACCAATAAACTAATGAACCAGTGAACTAATGAACCTCTAATGAACCCAGTTTTTGCGTTCCTGAGCCATAACTAGCAATACCATCCGGTTATAAGTCTCAAGTCCTTTAGGTTGATTATTCGCTTTTAGGAAACTATCATAAAAAATACTACTGATGGCGTTGAGCTTATTCTCATAGGATAACCAGTAATTGTGTTCGGTGGCGTAATCGTGGCGTACTTCCTTTGAAATAGTAGCTTTTAATGCTTTATAGGCCACTGTATCACGCCTGCCCAGCGTGTACATAAATTCGCTGACAGCCAGGTGATAAGCCGAATAGCGTAACAGCCGATCCCTGGAATGCACGGCAACTACAAAGCCGGCAAAATCGGCCTCATCTTCGGCACCGTAACCCATTTGATGCGACATTTCGTGACAGGCAACAAAGGGCCGGTTAAAAACAGGCATCTGGTAATTGATCTGCGCTTCGGAAGTAAAAGGGTTATAATAACCCGATGTGCCCATAAAGTTGAGCAAAAACGTGAGTATGGAGGGTTTAACCCCAGGATGCCAGGCCTCAAAGCTGGCTGAACTGGTCGACAAGGATCGTATTGCCCGTTCGGCAGTTTGGTAAATATTACGGTTACTTTGGGCCATATCGGCTGCAGTGACCCGCGCCCGTGTGGCATTTACGCTATCTATAAGCAGTTGAGTTACTTTATGCAGATCGGCTGTTGTAAATGAGGTATCGCGTAAATTAAGCCGTTCTGCTGCTGATGGCCGAAAGTAGTTCATCCCCCAAAAAAGATAAAACGCTAATATGCCAACCTGCACCCCTATCACCAAACCCAGCAACATTAAACCCGTTTCTTTAAACTTCTTTTTAAAAAGCAATTTAAAGAAACCGATAGTTTTATAAATGAGGTATACTATTACAGCTATATATACCACATCGCCTACACTAAAAGGAAACAGGTTAAAAACCGGGTGCAGTACATAGCAAATAAACATATAAAACCCTTTTGAATAATATCGCTCAACCCAGGCGGGATGATCGGCAAATTGCATCAATATAAATATGGCCAGGGTCAGTGATAATATGACTACTATTCTTTTTAATAAAGGTTTCTCGCTAAGATTATAACGCATCAGGGGTGTATGTATAAGCTAATAGTAATTTGCTAAATTACTATTAAACGGCTATTGGGAGTTAGTACGCCATAAAAAAAGCCCCTCGAAGGGGCTTCTATAGGTTCAAATCACCTAAAATATTTTTATTTTACAGAAACAGGGACTTCGGTAGTGTCCCAAAGCAGACTAAAACCTTTAGCTGATATGGTATAAACCAAACGCTCATGTGCAGCAGCTTTTTTGACTTTTACGTTAACACGTAAGGCATCCTGTTTTTCGTCATATTTAAAAGCGCCCCATTGTTTAGCCACTTTGTTAAATATAACAGCCCAAGTACCGTTCTCATTCGGTATCAGGAAAAATCCATAAGTACCGGCTGCCAGCTCTTTACCTTCAACTTTGATTGCTTTAGTTGTTGTAAAAGTGGTAGCCTCGTTGGCACCGGCCCGCCATACTTTACCCCATGGCTCAAGATCGCCCCATATTTTACGGCCCTTAACCGATGGACTGCCATAATTGATAGTTAAGGTTGAACCCGCTGCTTTACCGCTAACGCTATCGCGTGGGCTTGCCATTGGTTTTTTATCCTGTGCAAAGGCAACCGAAGTTAAAAGCACAAATGCAAAAAGCAATCCTGCTTTAAATTGTAATAATCTTCTCATAGTGTGTTTTATAGTTTTATTGGTAAATATAAGATGAAATTTGTTTGCTTTTCATTTACTATATAAATAAGTTAGTTTAACACATTACCCCTAAAAATATGTAAACGGCTAAAACTAATTATGCTATCACAACGTTATATAAATAGATTGCCACATTGCAGTTAGGAATTGATCTTAGGGTTTCATAGCCTTAAGATTAAACAATTGTTGTGGTTTTTTACCCTTGCCGCAAGGCAGGGGTTTTTTATATTATCTTTTCCATGATTAAGCACAGGCTTAAACATTAATGTCGTCTTTGAACTCTTCCCAGTAAACAGTTTCAAGGTATATCCCATTTTTAATGGCCACCCTGGTTTTAATTTCCTGCAATTCGGTCCTGATCTGTTCGGCGGTATGATCGCTGCTTATGGAATGATAATAAATTACATAACCAGTTTTACTGTTTATAAATTTATAATGTTTATCAGCGGGTTTCATAAATAATGAACTTATGTAATAATAATACAGAGTACAGGTATATTGTTTTATCCACCCCCAAATATTACAAAGTATTTATCAGTACCTGAATAACGAATGGAGATCAGGCTTTCCTGAAACGTAAAGCCATTTGCAACAATTCGTCATCGCTAATCGTAGTTGGGTCTTCAAATTGCCGGAGCACAATATGGGTTGGAAAACTGATGCTCCCTCCCGAAGTTTTAACCATCACCCCTGTATCAAACGCACTGTGATTCTTGTAATCGCCTATCAAATAATTGTATTGCGATAACCTTATTAACAGCTCAACAATGGCATAAGTAGGTAAATGATGTTTAGACATGCTATAAATATACGTCATTAATAATATTAAATTAACATTACATTAACAATAAGGTGACGTTTAAACGTAAATTAATATCTACATTTAGGCAAAATATTATTGAGGACTTAAGCAAGTTAATCAACTAAAATACAGCATTTTAGTTTAATGATATTAAAAAAGAGGATCATAAAGTTCAGTGTATGTCGATACTTCCAAATTCCAATAAGATTTTTTACGACTTGTTTAATAGGGCAGCAGCCAATGTAGCCGAAATGGCTAAGTTGCTTGATATGGCTGTAAACTCAAAAGATGTTTTTGAGCAAAAATACAGCTTTACGCATATTGATAAATTAAAGATAAAAAGCTACGAACTTACCCACCTGGTATTCACAGAATCAGGCAAACAGCTCATATCGCCATTTCAGCGTAAGGATATGTGCGATCTGGCGGCTGCTATTGACGATGTAGCTGATAGTATAGCCATGGCATCGCGCAGGATACATTTGTATGATGTGCCCAAAATAACACCTCCTATGTTAAGTCTGGCCAACCTGATACTACAAACCAGTACCGAGCTCGAAAAAGCGATTAACGCCATGAACAACCTGGGTAACTCTGCACGAATATTTGAACTTTGCAGCAGTATCAAAAAACTGGAATTCCAGGCCGATGCGGTTTATAATAAAGCTTTTGCCGATTTGCTGGCCAATGAAACAGATGCCATCCAACTCATTAAATATACCGATGTATTTATGGCGATGGAAACCGCAACGGACAGTTGTGAAGATGCAACCCTTATTATTGAAAGCATCCTGATCAAAAACGGTTAACCATTTTTCCTCCGTATCAAACCTTAACTTATAATAAAGAAAGGTAAATAAGCCAATTGCTTATTTACCTTTTTCGGCCGGACTGTCGTTATTGCTGTTATTATCGTCTTCTTTGTCCTTGTTATCTTTCTTAAAATCAAGCTTGCCAAATTTGTAGCTCAGGCTGATGCCAAATGATTGCACCGGAACCAGGCGCAAGTTGGTTTGATAAAAGCCATTTCCAAAAGTTGATGAACTCTGACTAACATACTTGGCAAACGGATTTGACGCCGTAAGTCCGATGCTGGCCTTTTTATTCATGAACATTTTACGCATGGCCAGGTTATAGAACACAAATTTAGGGTTGGTACCTTGTATGCCTTTCTGCGACGAGTTGTAGTTGCCAAAAAACTCAGCACTCAAATCATGTCCAAAGTTGTATTGTGCGTTCAGGTTTAAGCGATAGGCAAAAGCACTCACACTTGCAAGACCCGGGTTATTACTGGTTCTGTCGCTAAAAATCATATTGGTGCGCAAACTCAGTTTACTGGTAACCGGCACTGAAGCGTAAATGTTGATGCCTGTACGGATCTCTGACCCTAAATTGTATCGCTGGCTATAGGATACGTTGGTATAGGTAGTACCATTTACATCCAGTGTAGGGTAAAAGGTTGTAAACGATTGTATATCATCTGTATTGCGGCGATAAAAAGCGGCAATATTAATATTAGCCCCTTTATCATAAGTTTTGTTGTAGCCAAGCTCAAAATTATCGCCTTTTTCAGGTTTCAGGTTAGGGTTACCGGTACTGATGTTATGCACATCGCTGATATTTAAAAACGGGTTCAGATCGCCATAATCCGGGCGCTGTATCCTGCGGGTATAGCTTAGCTTGATGGATTGTGTAGCATCCAGCTTATGCGAAAACACCAACGATGGCGCCAGGATATTATAGTTAGGGATATTAACGCCCTGAAAATCCGCTGTTGTAACCGTGTATTCATCGCGTAAACCACCTTTTACATCCAGGAAATTATTAAATAATGATGCCGAAGCTGATAAATAGTACGCGTATATTTTACGATCATACTTAAAGCTATAAGTTTGACCAGGGCTCGGCTCAAACACACCATCCGGCGATAATACCGAAGTAGCTACGCTGTTGTTGATGTTATTAAAATCAATTTTACCGCCTGTCTCTACTGTAAAAGTTTTACTTACCGGATGTGTATAATCAACAGCAACCGTGGTTTCATGATCTTTACCCGGGTTGGTATTTGATATACCTGTAGAAGGCTTAACATTGTTTAAATAGTCCTGCTGCTGAAAAGAGCTGAAACTATTATTGCCAAAACTGGAAGTATACAATACATTAAGCTCCTGTCCTTCTTTATCGAAAGTTTTTTTATACCCCACGCTAACATCGGTAGATGTACCATTAAACTTACTGTTGGAGTTACGGATGTCGCTCGTATCAGAAAGTAAAGCACCACTAGCACTTGTTTTACGCGAATCCTCATTCGTTAAGCCATCGGCATGATTACCAAAGTGATTAAAGCCAATAGAAGCGGTCAGATCATCATGTTTGGTAATATTCCAGGTAAAATTCAGACCCGATTGATAGCCGTTCCGCCTGAAGTTGTTACTGCCCTGCTGAAACAAGTTGGTATTGTTGTTCAGCGAATCTTTTGAATCACGGTTACGGGTATTGGGCGAGTTACTGTTGATCTGCGCGTTACCGCTGAAAAAAGCATTCACACCAAAGTTTCCCTTACGCACATTCAGGTTAAACGACCCGTTTTCGCGACGCGTACCAGCCGATAGGTTAACACTACCGTTTACCCCTTCTACTCTGCTGTCCTTTAAAATAATGTTTACTATACCTCCGGTACCTGCTGCATCATATTTAGCGCCCGGACTGGTAATCACCTCAATACTTTTAATCTGGCTGGCTGGAATGCTGGCCAGCGCGTCGGCTAAACTCGCCCCAAAAATACTGGAAGGTTTTCCGTTGATCAAAAAACGGATATTGGCATTACCCTGCAACTCCACGTTACCATCAATATCAACCGTTATTTGCGGCACCTTTTTTAATATGTCAATAGCTACACCACCCTGGGCGCTTAAATCGTTTTGAGGGTTATAAACCATCTTATCGATCTTATTTTCAACCGTAGGGGTTTTAGCCGTGATGGTTACACCCTGAAGCTGGTGCGGCACAGGGCTTAATTTTATTTCACCGATAGATACATTGCCATCTTTTACAATCACATGCTCAATAGTAGCCCGCTGATACCCTAAAAAATCGGCGGTAACTTTATACTCACCTGCGGGGATATGATCTACCGTAAAATTCCCTTTAGTATCGGTACTGATGCCGTTAAAAGGCGATGTACTGCCTTGTTTATAAACAGATACCGTGGCATAGTCAACCGGCTGTTTGTTAGTGGCATCGGTAACTTTACCGCTTATCTTACCCTTGGCAGCAGGGTTAACCTGGGCCTGGGCGTTCACAAAAAATACAACAAATAAAAATAGTATATAAACGGGCTTCATTACTGTGCTAAAAGGGTTATTCAAGCCGCGAATTTGCCAAGAAAGATTGGATTAAAACTGAATTTTATGAATTGTTGTGTATTTGTTACAATATGATTAAGCCAAAGTAAAATGCCTGGTATAAACCCCTAAAAAATAAGCACTAAAGTACCTCCGATGATGAGCAAAGCACCTGATGCAGTTTTCCAGGTAAGCGGTTCACCTAAAAAAATCACCGATAGCACAATGGCAATAGCCACACTCAGTTTATCAACCGGCGCCACCTGCGATACCTTACCTAATTGCAGCGCCTTAAAATAACAGATCCATGAAAGTCCGGTTGCACAACCCGAAAGCACCAGGAATGTCCAGTTAACTTTAGTTAAACTACTGATGCCCTGGTTACTCCCTTTAAATAGCACAATACCCCAGGCCAGTATCAGTATCACTACGGTACGTATGGCGGTTGCCAGGTCGGTATCAACCCCTTTAATACCTATTTTGGCAAATATGGCCGTAAGTGCCGCAAACAAGGCCGAAAATAAAGCATATATCCACCACATAGTTTTAAGTTTTGAGTTATCAATTTATTGTTATGAATTTGATGATTTCTTTTAACATACGAGGCCTGACCCTACCCCTGTAAAACTTTTTAAACCTATTATTTTAACACTTTTTTATTCAAAAAGCTGGTAAAAAGGCCAGATAATTATCCGTTTTAACTAAACTTTAACGCCATTTTAACACTTTTTAACAAATTTCAGGCACGTTTTAAAAGGTTTAAAAAGTATTAAATAACTGTCAGTCAAATAACTACATACAAAACAGCCTGTTTTGTGCTTCTTTTTTCCTTTAACCAAACAGCCCGGATTCCTTTGTTATCAGAAAACCGGGCTGCTGTATATACAAAAATACGCAATATTATACAGAAGCCCAAGCACCGGGTACAAACCTCCAGACTAAAACTGTAGTAAATCTGCTTAAATACAAAATGTCTACAAATTGATGCTATAGCTTAGCTTACATACTGGTTAAAAATCGTTAACAATTACAAAATATTACACCAGCAGAGTAAGGGTAAAAACAGCAATAAGTGTTATAAATAAAAAAATAACGACAATTAATTTAATATGATAAAAATTTTCAGCACTTTCGGGAACGCTTGTTATAGCCCTTATCATGGATCTGATTACAGCAAAAGCACTATAAAAATCCCTATAAGTGTTAATGCAAAGTTTAAAGCCTGAGTCTACCAAGTAAATTTTTAACGGGAGCCGGTTTACTACCCGTTTAGAGCATATTACGCTTAAAGCAACAGTGTTCAGGTGTCGGCAAAGTAAATTCTATATAAAATATTCGTGAATTGTTGATGAATTTTTAACCCTTCGCGATAATTTTTTACAAAAAAATGATAGTTTCAACACGTTATTGTTATATTTAACGTTTACACTTTATATGATTAAGAAAACTGATTTTGTTTATTCCCAGGAGTCTGAACCTCATCGTATCCGCACAAAAAAGATCTTAAAGCAATTTCCAGAATTACGTAAGCTGATTGGCAAAAACCCAAAAACCATATGGGCTATCATTGGCCTGGTGGCGTTCCAGGTGGTTTTAGCCTGGTTTGTTCGTGACCAATCCTGGTGGATTATTTTCGGAGCGGCTTATTTATTAGGCGCCTTTGCCGATCATGCATTGTTTGTGATGATACATGAATGCACCCACCAACTGTTATTTAAAAATCGTAATGCCAACCGCTGGGCTTCTATGTTTGCCAATTTACCGCAGATATTACCAAGCGCTATATCCTTCGAAAAATATCACATCAAACACCATTCATTCCAGGGTGTACATGAACTTGATGCCGATTTACCTAATAAATGGGAGGCAAAACTGATCAGCAATTCTTTCTTTGGCAAAGCTATGTGGCTGTTGTTCTTCCCGGTTTTTCAACTTTTCCGTTTATCAAGGTTAAGAGAAATACACCCTTTTGATGGCTGGATACTGACCAACTTTGTATTACAGGTGATATTTACTACCGCCATATGGTACTTTATGGGCTGGCCTGCAGTTGCCTTTTTATTGTTAAGCTTTTCCTTTTCTATTGGCTTACACCCACTGGGTGCTCGTTGGATACAGGAACATTACCTTACCCACACCGAAGAGCAGGAAACCTATAGCTATTACGGTAATTTTAATGTGGTAGCTTTCAACGTGGGTTTCCATAATGAGCACCATGACTTTCCGTCAATCCCCTGGAATAAATTACCAGAGATCAAAAAAACAGCTCCTGAGTATTATGATACCTTACATTATCATACTTCGTGGACAAAATTATTTTTCCGTTTCCTTTTTGATCGTGAAATATCCCTGTTTAACCGCATCCTGCGTAAAGAGCGTGGCAAAGTTGCGTTAACTGATGTATCAAAACCGGATATAGATATAACCCGGGCCGAAAGTACAAAACCTAAGCTTGAACCAAGCCAGGTATAAGGGCACTACATAATGAAAAAGGGCCCCGAAAGGCCCTTTTTCATACACAGGTATTTTTTTATTGATGCCATAAACATTAATAAAAAATGAACAAATCATGAAGATAAAAAGATCAACTATTTAAAATATGCTAAATTAATTTACCTTTAACTCCCTATTAATTTAATTTAATAAATGGCTGAATTGCGTTCCTTTTTCTCACATCACGAAGATTTAACCCAGGTAATTTTATACGCAGGCATTATTACCAGTTTATGGTTTGCCGAAGTTATAGTTTCATCAGAAGGCGCCCTGACCAAGTGGAAACACTCTACTGTAAATGCCTTATTTATTTTTACAGCGTTACCTATACAACTGTTATTAACCACCTTTGTTATCCTGATATCCAAATGGACCATCGCTCATCATTGGGGGTTGATTAATTTTATTCCATACCATAATAATCCTTGGGTATATTACACCAGCTTGTTTGTACTACTTGATCTGTGCGAGTACATTTATCATGTTACCATGCATAAGGTGGAGGCTTTATGGAGATTTCACCTCGTACATCACAGCGACCTGAGTGTTGATGTATCCACCACCACCCGCGAACACCCTTTTGAAACCGGCATACGTACTTGTTTCCTGATGCTTTGGGTATTTATTTGCGGCCCTGCTATCGGTGTTTTAATTTTACGTCAAACGTTTCAATCGTTCTCCAATATCATCGCGCATACGCAGTTCAGACTGCCCGAAAAGGTTAATCGTATTGTAGGTCTGGTGTTTATTACCCCCAACCTGCACCATGTGCACCACCACTACCAGTTACCTTATACCGATTGTAATTACGGCGACGTATTAAGCATCTGGGACAGGCTATTTGGCACTTTTGGCAAATTAAGCAAAGAGGAAACTGTGTTTGGTATTGACACCCATATGGACGAGAAATTAAACGGAAGTTTTGCGGGCGCAGTGAAAATGCCGTTCCAAAAATTTGAACGGAAACCTCAGCAACTGGATTAAAAATCAGTTTCTAAACAACGATTAAACACGATAAAAAACAGCTCTTACATACTGGTTTACACCCTCTAATTTACTACGTTCCAAAGCATTGCTAACAGGTTAAGGCGATTTAATTAATGCTATCTTCATAATATTTTGGTTAATTTGCGTTATTATTTGCAACAAATAAGATGACCAGATCAAAAAAATTAAAATTAATAGCGCCTTTAGTCATCCTTATTTTTGTAGGGGCATTTGCCAAGCACAGGCTGTTTGACAAAGTTGCTCAATCTGGCACACTCAGCAGTAAACAAATGGATGAAATATCGGGTATAGCCGCCTCATCCATCAACCCAAACATTTATTACGTACATAACGATAGTGGCGATACCAGTCGTTTTTTTGCGATAACCCCCGATGGCAAATTAAAAACTACCATTTACTTTAATGGCGCCAATAACATCCCATTAGGTGTACGTGACTGCGAAGATATTGCCGTGGGGCCGGGCCCGGCTAAAGACAAAAGCTACGTTTATATAGGCGACATTGGTGACAATGCCGCCAGATGGCCATACATTACCATTTACCGGATTCGCGAAAAAAAATCATGGGCTACGGACAGCCTTACCCATGCCGAAGCTGAGCCCCTTTATTTGAAATACCCGGATGGCCCCAAAGATGCCGAAACCCTGATGCTTGACCCGGTTGAAAAATTACTATGTATTGTAAGCAAAAGAAAAGATACCGTATCCGTTTATACTACGCCTTTATTATATACGGCTAAAGATACCGTTACCCTTACCAAGCGTGCCAAATTGTTTTTCGCGGGCTTTAAGCCTTTTAAATGGATCACTGCCGGTGATATATCAAAAGATGGAAAACAGATATTGCTGAAGAGCTATGAAAAGGTATATTACTGGAAACGTGAACCCAAAGAACACATTTGGGAAACCATGGTCAGAAAGCCGGACGAACTGCATTATAAGGTGGAAAAACAAGGTGAGGCTATAGGATTTACTCCAGACGGAAAAGCCTACTATACCACCAGCGAAGGTGTTTTTGCTCCTATCTATTATTACGAAATACCGGAGTAGATTAAATTCGGTACGTCATTGCGAGGAACGAAGACAACCGACCGGAGGGAGCTCATTAATACAATTAAAAACAAACACAACATTAATAATCTCTAAGCTATACAGAGTCGCTTTATATGGCGTATACCCGCTCTTGGCCGCGGGAGGGCCTTTACTTTGTAGCCACAAAGTAACCAAAAGGCTTTCAGCAGAAATGCTTCTTTGCGCTCTTTGCCTTCGCCCTGCAAATCGGACAGAACCAGGGCTGCAATTATTTTGCCCTACTTCGTTCGCGCAATCCTACGCTTCAGCAAAAACTTACTATGCCCCGCAGCCGCACCGCCCTGCATTGTTCTGCCCGCTTTCGCCCGAAGCTTATCTGCTGACGAGAGGAAAGAAAAGGAAAAATGAAAATATGTCATTGCGAGGAGGAACGACGAAGCAATCTCCTCGCGTTTCTCGCCGGCTAGAATAGCTACGAGATTGCTTCGTGCCTCGCAATGACATGGTGTTTAATCTAATGGGGAGAAAGACTTACGAAGTTTTAAAAACTTCGTAAGTCTGAACTGACCATTTCTATGCTTCATCTTATTTCTCTACCCTGATCAGCATAACGCCATGCGGCGCTACTTTGGCGCTGAAATCTTTACCGGTGGTGATCACATACCTTTGCTGCCATACATCCCTGAATTTGGTGTAGCCTTTTAAAGCAGGGTCATTTTTATCCAGGCTGATGGTTTGGTACTTGTCCGACAGGTTGAACAGACCAATGGCTTTCCCGCCATCCTTAAGCTCCTTTACCCAAATCTGGTAACCCTCCTTTTTGATGTATTGACTTGCGCCCTTACCTAATGCATCCTGATCAATGGCCAGTACTTCATCATTAGTGAGCAAGTTAAGCGTAAACCTGTCCAGATGCCCCATATCGCAACCAATTAATAATGGTGATGATAGCAAGCTCCACAAGCTGATGTGGGTGTATTGCTCATCATAGGTAAGGCGGGTATTATGCAGGCTAGGCCCCCAGCCTACTTTGCCAACTACCAGCATGTCCGGATCGTTAAAATGACCGGGCTGCGAAAACGGCGCTGCCTTATCCTGGTTAAAACCTATAGACGATAAACTGCGCCAGGTATCCTGAATGTCGCCGGTTGTACGCCAGCTATTGCCCCCTACTTCGGCGCCCCATTGCCATACATCGCCCCAACCATATTGGCAAAGGCTGTACATAATATCGCGGTTTATTTTATCTAAAGAGCTACGCATTACCTGGTAAGGTTTTTTCAGCGCCGGCAGATCGGGATTAGCCGGGGTAACCTCAGAATACGAACACCAGTCATATTTCAGGTAATCAATGCCCCAGTCGCCATAAGTCTGAGCGTCCTGGTCTTCATGCTGCCAGCTACCCAGGAAACCACCACAAGTACGCGGCCCTGGCGATGAATAGATCCCCATGCGCAGGCCCAGGCTATGCACATAATCGCTGAGTGCTTTCATATCCGGAAATTTACTGTTGGCGGCTATTTTACCATCAGCCTGGCGCTGTTCGGCTTCCCATCCATCATCAATATTAATATAGGCCCATCCATGCGCGCTCAACCTATCTACCATCGCTTTTGCTGATATACGTACCTTTTTATCATCCACACTTAAACCCCAGGCGTTCCAGCTGTTCCAGCCCAGAGCCGGTGTTAAACCAATTTTATCGCCAATAATAATAGTGAAGGCCTTGGTTTTGCTACCCAGCCTGTTGCTCACTGTAAAAGTCACGGGATAAGTACCTTGCTGGGTTACTACGCCCGTAATAATACCGGTAGCCGCATCCAGCTTTAAGCCATCAGGTAAACCCTGCACTTTATAAATTAAAGGTTTTTGACCGGTTGCCGGTATGAGGTATAAGAAAGGGTGACCCGGACGCGCACCAAAAACTTCGGCGCCGTTTATTTTGGGTTTGGCCGATGGATATGGAGTAAGCAGATAGGGTGTAGTTTCTGTATGACTTATTTCTTTACCCGATTTTTCGTCGGTAAAGGTGTAAACAATAGTGTATGATTTTTTCTCCAGCCGGGCTATTTCAAATGAATAGGTAAAGGGCCTGCCAGCCGAAAAAGCCGCATCATTTGTTTTTTCGTATAAAACCGCGTTGGTTTCCGGGTCGGTAACTTTAAAAGCCAGTTTACCTTTATAATCATAATGATTAGTGGTGATCAGTTTGATGGATTTACTCAGGCTATTGCGTTCGCCATAATTAAAATCGGCTTCGGTGTTTACGGTTACATGATCCATCACATCGGCCATACCTATGCTAAAGTTGGTGCCGTAGATGCCGCCGTCGCCGCCAGTATCAAAAATACGTACGGCTAAAACATTCTCTTTATCCCACAAAATAGCCGGGTTATTTGCCGCGATGGTATACGTACGCGGACCATAAAAGCTACCTGTTTTAATATCACCGGTTTTGCCGCCGAACCGGCCAATCAATTTGCCGTTAAGGAAAACCTCATCATTATCATCAACACTGCCCAGGTTAATGCGCAGGCTATCTTTCAAAAACGCATTTTGTTTTAATGACGAAGGGATAACCACATGGTTACGGTACCAGCCAAAGCCGTCGTAACCGGGATGCCCTTCCTGCTCCCAGCTTTGGGCCACATTAACGGCCTGCCAATGCTGATCGTTATAAGTTGGTGAGGCCCATTGTGCCGAATCGCCAATGGCCAGTTTCCATCCCTTAGTTAAGGATACATCCTGCGCACGGACGCTTAAAAAGCCCAGGGCAAGCAAAGCAAGTAAAAGTAATTTTCTCATTCAAAGTAATTTATTAGGTAAAACAGTTCTCTCTTTATGAAAATTCAGGAGCAACTAAGATACATGATTACAACATAAAATGTATGCTTAACAATTATTGTTTTAACAATAATATAGCATTGGAGACATTGAAATTTAACCTCCTGTTGACCATGAATTATAATACGGATTTTACCTTTAAGTATTGAAAAACAACCATATGAAAAGGACAATTTTAACGACCGCCCTGTTAATTTGCTGCTTTTTAGCCAGTTTTGCAGCTATCGCCGACTTCTCCGGCATGTGGACAGGCTCCCTAAAAGTTGAAAACGGCGAGGTTTATCCGCTCCTTTACAATTTTAAAATTGATGGTGATAAATTAACCGGGACTGCCAAAACTCCAAAAGGCGACCTGCCTATTGACGATGGCAAAATAACCGGTAACGAATTTAAATTCACCGTAACGCTGGGCGACATGGAGATTGCCCACACCGGCAAATTTTATACAGATTCTATAGGAGTTGATATTGCAGTGGGTGATACCAAAGCGCATACAACGCTGTTGAGGAAGAAGTAGAGCCCCCTCTAAATCTCCCCCTAAAGGGTGAGACTTTGATGAGCTAAAGGCAATTCGCTAAATATCTTTCCTTAGATATAAAAAAAGCCCTCCCCTTCAGGGGAGGGTTGGGTGGGGCTAATTCTCCGTTGTATCCCTTTCCACCAATTCCATACCACATTTGGAGCAAACGCCGGGTTTATCAAAGCTCAGGTCGGGGTGCATGGTGCAGGTGTACTTACTTTTCTTTTGATGCTTTTCGGTGGCTTTATTGCCATTACTGCAAGCCGTGATGGTACCTAATGACCATACGGCTAAACACAAAATAATGATTGATCTTTTCATGGTTATTTATTTTTTATAAAAGCGGCAAAGCCAAACAGCGATGCCACCAACACACCTAGGGCGGCCAGCATACTCACGATATCGCGGATATCCTTACCGGCCCAGCTCATACCAAAATATTTATGCAGGAAGATAAAGGATAAACCCTCGGCCCTGTCGATACCGGCAACTTTGGTAGCCAGTTTTGACGATGTTGTTTCGATATACCAGTTATCGCCATTGGGATAGCTTACCCGCGCAACCGGCAGGCGTTTGTTGATAAAGCCGTATTCGTTATTAAACTGTTTGATCACATCTACTTTTACCCTGCCTTTGAAGGTAGTTAAACCAGAGCCTTGAGTGTGATAATAGGTGCTTAAAAAACGGGCATAGTCCTCGTCGGCCAATTCGCGTTCTTTACCGGTTTGGGTATCAAAATAAAGCACTTCTTTTTTACTGTCGACCACCTGGTAAAAAGTATTACCGTTAAAGCTTACCAGGCCGCTTTGTTTGATGGCGCTATCGGCAATGGGTAAGTTGAGATTAGAAACAGTTAATTGCTTACGGGTGATCACCTGCCCATAATCTGCCTTGGCGGGTTCGTTGTGATATAGTTTTACAAACAGGTGAAAAGCCCCGCTTACCACAAATGTGAACATCACAAAAGAAACGATGAGGCCTATCTGCCGGTGAAAACGGTGTACAAAACGTTTGTCTTCCGTGCCTTTGGCTTTACGGTTTTGCTGTATGGTTTTGAATTTTTTCCAGAACAGGCCGTAAATGGTTATCCCGCTGATGAGCGAGAACAACATCACCACCATAATAGCCAACATGAACGCATTGCGGAAAGTATCGCCGGCAATATCGGCCAAAAACTGCCAGGTGTGGAACTGCTCAAATACCCAGAGCATGGTTTTACGGGTGTTATTATTAAATGTACCCATGCGGTTATGGCCTGTTTCTACGTAAACATCCATACCATCGGGGCGGTTAAAGGAAACTTTCCAAACAGGCAGCAGGTGATTGATGGGCTGGTATTGCGCGTCGAAAGTGGTTTGCAGCAGGATGCTTTTCAGGGTAGATGTAGAGTCCTGTGTAAAAAAACGGGCGAGGTATTCGGCATACTGTACGTCGCCATTAGGCAGCAGTACGCCGTCGGTAGCCGAATAGTATTGGTAAACACTATCGCGCCCCTGTACCTGGTAAAAGGTGCCTTTGTTAAAATGGATGAGATTAAAGTTCCGCAGCTCGTGCAGGTTGTTTTGATCCATCACTTGCTGAAGCGATAGTACAGGCTGCATTTTGCTTTGCGGCAGAGGCTTAAAAACCTCTTTGGCAATGGATGGCCTGAACCAGTTTGACATAAATGGGTGCGAAAGCCCGCTCAATGTCCAAAAGATCACCGGTACCAGGCCTATTAAGCCCAGTACGCGATGCCATTTATAAAAACTACTTTTTATTGCTGATGATGCCATGATCAATATTTTGAAAAAGAATAACTGATGCCCAAAGTGTAGGTACGTGGCGGCGCGGCGTTATACGTGTCGCCATACTGGTTGCTGGTTACCGTGGTTGCATACAGCTTGTTGGTTAGGTTGAGTACATTAAACCAGATGCCGGCTCCTTTGATCACGCTGCTTTTGATATCATAGCCCAAACGCAGGTTGTAAATATCATAGCCGCCGTACGTTTTAGTATTGGCCGGGTTGGTATAATACTGGTTGATGTGCTGCCACTCCGTAGCAATACGGAAGCCCGGCAAATACTGTGGCTTATAGGTCAGCTCGGAGTTGGCTATCCAGGCGGGTGCATTGTTCATGCGGTTACCGTTGTAGCTGATCACCGTGCTGGTACCATTGCTGCTGCGTACTTCGCTGTACTCTACATAAGTATGGCGGGCATTGGTACCGCTAAACCTGAAGGTAAGCTCTTTAACAGGAGCCACGGTTACGGAATATTCTACTCCGCGGTGGCGGGTTGCGCCTGCGTTTTGGTTTTGGGTGGTATTATCGGGCAACAGCTGACTGATGATCTCGTTATGACCTTCCATATCAAACAAACTCAACTCAAAATATAACTTCTTGTTGAACGCCGAAAACCATCCGCCTACTTCGTAATTATCAAAAGTAGCTTGTTTCAATGGTGTTAGCTGGCGAGAGCTGTACAGATCGCCGGTTTCTGGTGGTTGAAAACCTACACTATAGTTGGCGTAGAAACCTTTATTATGGCCCAGATCATACGTTAAACCCAGCTTGGGCGCCAGGATGTTAAAATTATTGGTTTCCTGCTGTTTGTATTTGGTTTGCCCTGCCGGGATGCTATTGGTAAAATCATAATGCACCCTGTCATATCGCAAGCCTCCCACAATGCGCAGGGCTTCTACAGGTTTTATTTCGTATTGCAGATAAGCGGCTGTATTGAACAATTTGATGTTGTAATTATCAATATACCTGCCCGTGTTGGTAAAGCCGGTGTAGTAATTGTTCTGTACGTCTTTATCAATATTCAGGTATTGTGCATAATATGAGCTCGGGCTATCGTCCATATACACACCACCAATTAAGCGCGAGTGCAGAAAATCAATATCCACACGATGCTGGGCCAACAAACCATAGCTCTGGAATTTCTGATCATTCACCTGTCCATTGGAGCTTACGTATTTGCCGGTATTATCCCGCACATCAGAGATATAATAGCTGGGCAGCTGCGCGGTAGAGTTATCGCGGAAGAACAGGGTCACAAAAGTACTGTTCTTATCATCCCACTGATGATCCAATCGGGTGCTGGCCCTAAAAGCCTTTACCCTGCGGTAAGTAAAGCGTTGATTGGCGCTATACTTTCGGCTGTAAAAACGGGTGCTATCCAAACTACCCGGTGTTTGGGTGTCCAGATAGTTGTAAGCTGCTGCTGTGGTTAAACGCGTGGTAGGATTAAAATCATAAGTGGTTTTAAAGTTAACCGAGTATTTGTCAAAGTCAGAGTAATCCTGCCAGCTGTCTTTCTGGTGGGCAACATATCCGCCAACATACAAACCAAACTTGCCCTGGCTAAAACCACCATCGGCATCAACCCGGCGATAGTGATAATTATCGCCCTGAACAGAAACATTGCCCGCGTAACCCGTTGGTGGCCCTTGTGTAATAAAGTTAACCGCGCCGCCAATGGAGTTACTGCCATACAGCGATGAGGCCGGACCTTTGATCACCTCAATATCCTTAACACCCGACATATTGATCTCATACAGCGAGTTATGGTTAAAAATCCCCGTTGGGCGTATCGGCAAACCATCTTCCATATACAAATAAAGCGCGTTATAAGTAATGGGCTGACGGATAGCCATAGTATGCTGCTCGTTACCCAGGTTCACCATATACACACCGGCTACCTTGTTTAATAGCTGATACAATGCCGTGGCTTTGGCATCTTTTATTTGGGTGGAATTTATTTTGCTGATAGCGATAGGTGCATCCTGCCGCGCCTGCCCTTCCCTGCTGGCGGTTACCACCACGGGCTGCAGATCGACGGTAGAAGGTTCCAGGGCGATGTCCAGATCCTGCCCTTTTAAAGTGCTTACATCAACAATACGGGCATTATAGCCCACCATAGCAAATTTAAGTTTGGTTACGCCTTGCGCATTGATGGTAAAATGGCCTTTAGCATTGGTTGTAGCCAGTTTTACGCCGGTCGTTGCATCGGCTTTACATACAGATGCGCCTACCAAAGCCTCATGTGTATTGGCATCTGTAATAGTTCCCTGTAAAGTGGTTTGGCCGTATGACCGGGTAAAAAATGATATAAATAGTATAGATAGAATTAGATATTTTTTCATGAATAAGCAATCAGGAGCCGAGGCCCCGGTATAAAAATTAGTATAGGATAATGAATTTCCCGGGGGATCTATTTTAACTTGTCATGCTGAACGCAGTGAAGCATCTATTGTGCGGCTTACCTGGCCGTGAACAGATCCTTCGCTATGCTCAGGATGACAAATCCAATGGCTGTCATGCTGAGCCCGTCGAAGCATGGTGGGCAGGCCTCTGCGCGCGATCCTTCGACAAGCTCAGGATGACATGGGCCACTTTTTCCACACACAAAAGCGCATAGCAAATCCATCAATCAACAAGATCCGGGAAAATGAAATGGGAATTATCCTAACTGGGGAGGCTGGAAGATCGTACCGACACGGTCAAGGGGAAGGGTACAATCATAAGGGGTTACAATCACTTGCAACAAGCTGGAGTGAAATTTAATAACCGTTGAACTGGCTACATAAACTTCCTGAAAAAGGCTCTTTTGCGACTGCCTTTCATCGCTGGCCTGCTTTTCCTCCGCCTGTTTTATCTTTTTCGCAAAATAACATTTACCATCGCAATGCATCCAGGGTTTATCCCGGTTTTCGCAAAGCTTGGTGGCAATGTAGTTTCTGTTCAGTTCAAAACCCGCGTAAATAAAAAACCGCGAGAAATTAACCGTGATCAGCGAAACGATGAGTAAATAGGCTGTAAAACGTTGCAGCATGATGCCGCAAAGGTAGTAGCTGTACCTTTAATAAGCAACGCCTGATAAAAAATAAGTTTTAATTAGGAAGAATCGAATGTATCTTCACCAATAAGAAACCAAACATAGGAGGCTCCGATGGAGCCACTACATCTTTTCCTATTTTCTATAAACAGGATGCTCCTCCGGAGCTACGAGGCACTCAAGCCCCAGCGGAGCTACGTATTTATAGACTGTATTCATGTAACCCTTCGGGCTACGGGATCTTTTCCTATTTTCTATAAACATGTGGCTCCTCCAGAGCTGCAACGCACTCAGGCTCCAGCGGAGCCACATGTTTATAGACTGTACTCTTGTAATCCTTCGGGGTACGGTATCTTTTCCCATTTTCTATAAACAGGATGCTCCTCCGGAGCTATAAGTTATTTAGGCTCCGTAGGAGCCACGTGTTTATAGACATACAAAGCGCTCTTTATGGCTCCTTCGGAGCCTCCTCCACAACTGCAAAGAATACTCATCCTATTTAATTGGCTCGCTTCAACACCGTGTTCAGATGCTCCCCTTTGTAAACAATATGCATCTGAATTGAATCTGCGTAAATTTTACCGGTATGCGGAGCATTGCCATCGGGCACGGGTACATTGAAAGAAAAATCGCTTCCGTTGATCATACCATCGGTAATTTGTACGTCCCCTTCGGGCATGTGAGCCGTGCCGGTAAGTTTGTCGCTATCCACCTTAAAAGTGTAGTTTAATACAAACGTGGTATTGTTGGGCAATTTGAGCGTTCCTGTCCACTTTCCGTTAATGTTCATCACCGCGGCAAAACATATCATGACACCAATAACCATGGCAACGGTTGCAAATATTTTTCTTTTCATGGGGCAATGCAGACAGCGTTATTGCCTTTCCGCTATAGATATACAAACTTTTAGTTAATTGGTTTAACTAAATAAAAAAACCTTACTTATAAGCAAGGTTTTCATAGCGAGGTTTAAGTATGAAAATACTTTTAGGTTATTTCTTTTCTTCTGGTCTTTTTAATACAGAATGAACTTTTGCGCCGTTAATTTCCAGATCGATACCTGTTGAATCGCCATAAAATTTACCTGTATGCGGAATATCCATGCCGCTGGTAGTAACACTGAATGAAAAAGTGGTACCATCTGTTTTACCATTAGCTATCTGCACATCACCTTCTGGTGTTAAAGCCGTTCCGGTTAATTTGTCGCCATCTACTTTAAAATTATATAGTAATGGATATTCTGAACCATCGCCCAAAACTAATTTCCCGGCCCATTTACCATTCAGATCGGCAATGGCTGCCATACAAACCATAAAACAACCTACCAACATCGCGGTAGTAAAAAACTTTCTTTTCATGACGGATTTTTTTATTTACCTAAGATAATGTGTTTTTTGTTAAAAACCAGTTAAGTACACGTTATTTAAACTATACAAAAGTTAAGCTAAAACTCCGGTTTAAACAAGTTATTTACTCTTTTATTTTTACATATTAACTGAATGTTATTTAGCGGCACAAATAATTGTTTAATTTTGACCCGATGAAAAAGGTGGAAGTACTAAAGCTGATGGACTTGGTTGAAGACATCAAAAAATTGGATGAATTGATTGTTTCCAGTCGTAAAAAAAAGACCTCAGATTTTGTGCTGAACCAGTATGAGGCTAAAAAGATCAAGATGGTAGGTTCTATCATCAATGAACTGGCTAATCCTCCCATTCAATCCATAGAAAGCTACCTGCTCATCAAAAAGATCCTGAATAAATACTATCCCAACATGCCCGAAGAAGAGCTGATGAGTGATAGCGATATCGGTAAAATTGTGGCTGTTATTGAAGGATAACTTTAATAAATACCAGCTATGGGTTCTTCCATTTCGCCGCCTTTCCAGAATATCGTAGTTGGATGAAAATGTTTCCAGGAGCGCCAGTACTCCTGATATGCTTGTACTTTGGTTAGCCGCTGCCCTTTTTGTGTGCCCGATATACACAGGCCGTCCCAATCCCAAACCGAGGCCGTTTCCTGATCAGTCAGCAGGCCATCATTGCCCAGGTTAAAATGCAGTTTTTTACCATCTACCATCGTGTTCCAGGCATGATAAGTAAGGCTATCGTGCTCAACGCCCAATAGCAAGGATTGGTGATTAAACTCATCATTAAGCAAGCGTTTGTTATTTAAACGGCGCCAATCATAAGCCTTGGCTTTGCCGTTGATGATTACACCCACTACCCAGCTTTTACCAATCAGGGAGTCTTTGTTTTTCAGTGTGCTATCCCGATCAATAACCTGCACCCGGTCGTAATTTTTCAGATCGGCATAATCGTCAGCATATAGTTTATCGGGCTGCATAATTAATGTGGCCGGATGTTTTTGCAGCCAGGCTCCCAGGGTTGATTGTTCATAGGGCAATTCCTGTAATTGATGACCTTTCAACTCCCCTACAGCTGCAAGGCCCGTAGCCTGGTACCACCAGGTTTTAGTACTTTCATCTTCAATAATAGCATTGTAATGCCTTGCTCCTACCAACCTAAAATGTTGCGTAACACCATTTATAACGGGGCTGTATACCCTACCGGTACGGCACATGGTGCAGTAAGTTATTAAAACGGGTTCACGCCCAACTTCGTCCTGTACCTTATGATGATAGCCCAGGTAAACTACCGGATAGGCCCTGGCCGCGCCATTATTTACTACTCCTATAATTAAGTAATTTAAAGGGACTTTATTGGTGAAGCCGTTAGCAAATTTCACCCTGCTTGTTTCTTTAAACATGGCCTCGGCCTTGAAGGCCACATCGGTAAAATAAAAACTGATGAGACAAAGCACCAATACAGTTATCTTTACAATATTGCCCCTTTTAGTATCTTTTCCGTAATATTTGATCAGGAACCAAACCACCAGTAACGTACCGATAACGCGTAAAGGATTAACCAGTTTTTCGAGATAATAACATACAGTAATGGCGTCAAGATCCTGGCTGCCTGGAAAAGGCATCAGCAGGTAAGCATGCACCAACCCCGGTACGATCAGTAAAATAACACCCAGCCAAAATATCCACGATCTATTCTTATATGCCATTATACTTCGGGATTTAAAGCTGCGTATCTGTTTGCTGATGGCAAATAGCCACTGTTTTTCAATATACCTGCAAGGTGATCATAAAAAGCAGGATCTGTTGGGGTTACACTGGCCAACCCATCAACATAACGATTATATAAACTAAACAATGCGGCAATTAATACGGTATCATGTATTTCCAGATCGGTAGCGCCGGCGTTACGGGCCTTATCAACCAAAGCCGGGCTTACATTTTTACCGCTTACCTGTGTTTGGCGGGCAATTTCAAGCAGGCACTTCATTTTTTCGCTTACGGGAGCGTTATCGGGGTCATTCTTTACCTTTTCTGCTGTTTCTGTTTCGCCCAAAAGCACATTAGCTGCGGCAGTGTGCGCATTAGTACAAAACCGGCATTCATTTCCATTACTTACTACGGTAGCTATCAGTTCGCGCTCCCCTTCAGTCAGGGTCGATTCACCACGCAACAAAATCTGGGTTAGCTGCCTGATGGGTAGCGCAGTATCCTGACGATAGTTTAGTAAACCTGTAATTCCGGGCAGGTTTTCGTCTAACGGTATGTATGGCATATCAATATAGGGTACCGGCTTGTGCCGGTTAGTAAATTTCCAATAATCAGGTTTATAATAATTCCGAATTTATTAAAAAATACTTTGATAAAGAGCAGCTGTCACCATAATTATTTTTAGTCAAAAACCCACCTCATTAAGCCTGGCTATTGCTTTTTACCGTTCTCCACACTTTTTATCTCTTCCTTGCGATCTTTTGCAAAATCAAAATTGTTAAAATCAGCTGTCTGCGGTACATCAAGGGTAAAACTGCTTAACGGATCAATTTCAACCGTAATATCTTCGGCTATCAGATCAACCACATGACCTCCAAAAACTTTATCTGTGGATAAGAAGTGAAAGTGGTAACCGGCAATGTGCGGACCTTCCATAAACTTTGGTATCCGGAAGCCGATCAGGTCGCCGTTCATATCTGCATGGTTAAAAAAATGTTGCCTATCCAGCATGGAGGCCAGTGGCAGGTACGGCTTTTCAACCGGCGGGAAAGCCCTGGTTTTTACCAGTTTAAATTTACCGCTGATGTGGATGGCGTAAATACCATTCTGATTGGTGAGCAAGCTATCCAGATAACCGTAAAACGCGGTCTTGTTTAAGGTACCGCTATGCTTATACACTTTTTTGGCATTAAAAAAGCAAACTACTGCGTAAGGTGTTTTACCGGTATCAGGTATCTCGGTTGTTTTGCCGGTTGCCTGAGTTTGATAAAGATGCCCCTTGAAAACAAGCAGTTCACCATCGAGCCTGGCCGGGGCGCCCAAGCCAAAATCGCCGTGTTGCTTCAATTGTTTATAAGGATAGTACGAATCATACAAACCACCAATAAATGCCGAAGCTAAACCGGCGCTGAACAAGTTGTCATTATTGAGATTAGCGGGCTTTGCTTTTTGCTGTGCCGAAGCCGTAAAGCTGTAACCAATAACAGCCAGCAAGAAATAAATAGGGGATTTTTTCATAGCTCATAAATATTGTAAATGTGGCAGCAAAACAATCGTTTTTTTGGCAGTATGGCAAATATTATAGCATACATTATTAATAATTTGCTGTAAATTTTTACTTTGCTTTTACCACGGGCTGGCTGGGCTATGTTAACTTTGCAGTCTACTTAAAACAAGGAAAACATGAAAATAGAGATATGGTCTGATGTGATGTGCCCGTTTTGTTACATCGGCAAACGCAGGTTTGAGGATGCACTGCAACAATCAGGGCACCAGGAGCAGATAGAAATTGAGTGGAAAAGCTTTCAGCTTAACCCGGATATGAAAACCGACCTCTCTACCAATATTAACCAGTACCTGGCCGATGCCAAAGGCTGGACACTGGATTATGCAGCGCAGTTAAATGATCATGTAACCCAAATGGCAGCCGAAGTAGGTTTAACCTATAACTTTGATCGTGCCGTGGTAGCCAATAGTTTTAACGCTCACCGTTTTACGCATCTCGCCAAAAAACATGGTTTAGGTGATGCTGCAGAAGAAGCCTTATTTAAAGCCTACTTTACCGAAGGACAGAACATTGATGATAACGATACCCTGATTAAACTGGGCGTTAACATTGGTTTAAATGCTGCTGAAATAAAGCAAGTATTGGAAAGCGATACCTATGCTGATGAGGTAAAATACGATATTGCACAGGCGCAACAGTTAGGTATCCGTGGCGTTCCATTTTTTGTGATGAACAATAAATATGGCGTATCCGGAGCTCAGGCTGTACCAGTGTTCCTGGAGACTATTGAAAAATCATTCACGGAGTGGAATCAGGAAAACAAGAAACCTTCATTAACCGTTATTGAAGGAGAATCCTGCTCGCCCGATGGTGATTGCGGATAAATTTCTTGTAGCGCGTAAATCTTTCTGTCTCAAGCAAATCAAAAAACGATTTAGCCTGTTCATGTTGTAACATATTTATTATACCTTTGTATATATGAATCATAGTGTACTTACTACACTAACGTAAATATAAATGATCGACGCGCCGGCTGTACCCCTTCCGCTATCAAAAAAAGCACTCCGCATTGCTGTTGGAGCCATGTTTTTTATGGCCGGGCTCAGCTTTTCGAGCTGGGCATCGCGTATAGCCACTGTACAGCAGGACATGGGCCTTTCTGACGCGGCTTTGGGTGCAGTATTATTCGCGCTGCCTGTAGGTTTAATGTGCTCCCTCCCGTTTTCAGGCTGGATCATCACCAAAATAGGCAGTCGTAAGTTGCTTATCAGTGCCTTGTTAGTATATTCAGTAGCATTGGTGACTTTGGGGCTAGCTCAAAATCCATTCCAGCTCATCATTTGCCTCATATGTTTTGGCTTCAGCAGTAATGCCGTGAATATTTCTGTGAATACACAGGCTGTAATTACCGAAGAATTATATCAACGACCTATCCTGGCTTCGTTTCATGGTTTATGGAGTTCGGCAGGGTTTGTTGGTGCAGGTGTAGGTACTTTTATGATCGCTAATCACGTGGCACCTTATCTGCATTTTTTAATCATGATGGTAGTGATCATGATCGGTGTAATTGTAGCGGCACGCTATCTGAAAGATGATAAGGTAGCCAATGCTGGCCCGGTTTTCGTGATGCCCGATAGTTCGCTGATCAAGCTGGGGGTTATCGCTTTTTGCTCCATGATCTGCGAAGGTGCCATGTTTGATTGGAGTGTTATCTACTTTAAAAAAGTGGTACTTGCCCCTACGGCCCTTGTAGGTGTAGGTTTTACCGCTTTCATGCTTACCATGGCTGGAGGCCGCTTTTTTGCTGATAAATTCGCTCATCGCTATGGCTTAAAACGTACGCTGCAGGTAAGCGGTACATTAACGGCTACGGGCTTGCTTTTCGCGGTAGCATTTCCACATGTATATACGGCCATAGCCGGTTTTTTACTGGTAGGTGTTGGTGTATCATCAGTAGTGCCTATGGTTTTCAGCGCGGCTGGTAAATCAAAAACCATGCAGCCGGGTGTTGCTTTGGCGGCAGTATCAACCATAGGATTCCTGGGCTTTTTGGTAGGTCCTCCCCTAATTGGTTTTATAGCAGGTTTGGCCACTTTAAGAGCTTCCTTTATCCTGATAGCCTGCATGGGTGTATCTGTAGTAGTGGTATCTACCAAGGCCAAGATCTAATCATTCCCGGTTCAGATCGCCCCCTGCCGGATTAAGCAGGTATTCAAATTGCTCGTATCCGTTATGAAAAATAAATTTCAAGCGCTCCTTAGGAAGATTGATATCCAACGACATCAAGCCCATGGTTTGTGGCAGATTATCCCTTATTAATTTCAAATCGGTTACATGGGGCATCTCAATAAATATATCCTAATCACGCGCTTCTATTTTCCATCCCGGCAGGTTGGCATGATGCAATACATCAATCCATTTTTGCTGATAAGTGTTCATAATTGTGTTTTGTAAATAAAGATGAAAATGCGCGGGTTGGTTTTAAATATTTCATTTCTGTTAATGGTTTTGGTACTACAGTGATCTGTAAAACCCGGATAGAAACTTTTAATTCCTTAATTTAGGAGCGATGCGGCAAAAAACTCCAATTGAAAAAATTACGGCACCGGTAAACAAGTTCATCCACCAGGAACATACCAGTGGGATTGTGCTTTTTATAAGTGTGGTAATAGCCATTATATGGGTTAATTCACCACTAGAACACTTTTATCATGCCCTGTGGGATCTTAAATTGTCCCTGGGGTTTGACGGTTTTATGCTCGACCACTCCCTGCACCTCTGGATAAACGACGGATTGATGGCCATATTCTTTTTTGTAATAGGCCTGGAATTGAAGCGGGAGTTTATGGCCGGTGAACTTTCTTCTATCAAAAAAGCATCCTTACCTATGGTGGCTGCTTTGGGAGGGATGTTAGTGCCTGCCCTTATTTATTTCCTGATCAACAAAGGTACAGCATCTGAACATGGCTGGGGTATCCCCATGGCTACCGACATCGCCTTCGCGCTGGCACTGCTGTCCATTGCCGGTAAACATATCCCATCATCTGTAAAAGTTTTTTTATCGGCCCTGGCCGTTGCCGACGATCTTGGCGCGGTACTGGTGATTGCTATATTTTACAGCTCACACATTGCCTTAATGCCTTTAACCATCGGGGTTTGGCTGTTGGTTGTGCTACTTATAGGAAACAAAATGGGGGTACGGCACATTGCTTTTTACCTGATAATTGGCTTTGGGGTTTGGGTGGCATTTTTACTTTCGGGCGTTCATGCAACCATTGCCGGTGTATTGGTAGCCTTTACTATCCCGGCACGCACCCGCATCAACGAAAAAAGTTATGCCGATAGCCTCCGTAAGCTTTTGCTCAATTTTGAACAGGCAATTCCTAATAACAGCACCTTAACTACACCCGAGCAGCACGACACGATTGAAAAAATAAAGAAATTAAGCATGGACGCCGAAACGCCACTTCAAAAGGTGGAATTTATGCTGCACCCATGGGTTGCTTTTATAGTAATGCCCCTTTTTGCATTAGCCAATGCGGGTATTGTGATCGGTGCCAACTTTTTTTCGTCACTGGCTAATCCGGTGAGCCTCGGGGTAACCATCGGTTTACTAGCCGGTAAATTTATTGGTGTACTGCTGGCTACCTGGCTCATGGTAAAATTTGGTGCACAATTGCCGGCAAAATCTACCTGGAAACAAATAGTTGGTGTAGCCTTACTGGCTGGTGTGGGCTTTACCATGTCGCTGTTTATATCTGGACTCGCTTTTAGTCATCCAGAGATGGTTGACCAGGCCAAGTATGGTATCCTCCTAGCTTCGTTAGTGGCTGGAGGGCTTGGGGTGCTGGTATTGAGGAAAGCCCGATAGTGTTTTTGTCTGAATCAGAATTTCCAGAATTAAAGAATTTTCAGAATTTGTCTACTTTACACCCCATTTTTTTCAAACTCACCACTCACCACTCACTACTCACTACTCACCACTCACTACTCACTACTCACCACTCACTACTCACTACTCACTACTCACTACTCACTACTCACTACTCCCCCGCATTCGGCTTACCATATACACTCAGCGGTGTAAGCCTGTCCTGAAACATTATTTGCGGACTATTATAGAATTTCACAAAATCACCGCCGCTTACCTGACCTGGATATGGCACAAAATAATGACTTGCAGTACCGTTACGCCAGGCCAGTACGTAGGATAGTTGATGTTTGGCCAGCGTGGGCAGTAAGACCTTTGTCCACCAATCGGCCTGGGGTATTTGCTCGTAACCGGTTTCGGGCAGGCAAGCTACTTTGTGATGTTTGGTGGCTACTCCCTCTAAAATAGTAAGGCGTTTATCCAATTTGGTTTGGTAATCGGCAACGTTTTGGAAACAGTAATTGTCAAAGCCCATAAAATCCACATATCCATCGCCTGGATAACGTTCCAGGAATTCTTCTTCTGAATCAAAATCAGCAGTTGAATATACGATGAGCAGGTTATGGAGTTTTTTCTTTTCACGCAGATAATCTATAGTGAAACGCCATAAGGCTTTAAATTCTTCAGGTGAGCTGGTGTTTTTACCCCACCAAAACCAATTGCCGGTAAGTTCATGAAATGGCCTGAACAATATGGGGATGGCTTCACCGCCAGAGCCTTTCAAATCGACCATATAAGCTGCCGCTTTATCCAGCCAGGATACATAAACTTCGTAATATGCACCACCCGGAATCAGCTCTTTAATGGTATGTTGAGTGGTATCCCAGGCTGTTTTGCCATTAGCGGGATTATCCATGTGCCAGCAGAAGGTATTGATACCACCACGTTCATAGGCCTCTTTTACCAACTGCTTTTGTAGCTTAAATGGTACACCATTAATATCATTAATACTATCATGTTCAATTTTTGCCAAATCCCACCCATATATAGCCGGATAAGAACCTGTAACACTTTTTACATCAGACCCATTGGGCTCAAATTTCCAGTTAACCCCATAGGCAGTATCGTCATGATGACCAAATAAAATTCCAGCACCCAGCAAGCGCTGCATACTGAAAAAAAGAACGCTGGTTTCGGCCGTGGCTTTTTTATCACTAGGGCTATATAATTGTGCGCTGGCAAACAAATTGTAAAACAGTAAAAATAAAGCGGTAATGGTTATATACCTCAAAACTGGGTGCATACTAAAATAATAGGGCCAAAGTCAAAATTACTATTATTAAAACTCATGTCACCAAGCTATTTGTTTAATAATTTCAATGCAGGCACGCATCAAAAAATATTAGCTGTAACTATGCAACACACAGGGTATTAAACGCCTTGTTGCCAAATTTTACACTCCATTAACCATATTTTTCTGGGTGCATTGTTCAATATAAATTATAACTATTAGGTTTGCAGCCAATTGCGATTTTAACTTTTTACCCGAACGGTCAGAAACTTAAGCTCAATTTAATATGTTATTAAACCACCTCTCCTTAACTTACGGGAGAATGATCGGTGGTTTTGGGTTTGGCTTGTAAATTGTATAATGAATTCGACTTTGTCAGTCAAAAACATGAAATTGCCATATAATATATAAGGTTCAAACAATTGCCATAAGTTATTGTAGAGTAACCATAATTAATTTGTACAAATACTACTATATCATATTTAATGGATACAGCAGAAAGCGCAACAACGGTTAAAAAGAATTCGAAGTTTAAACAAAGCCTCATCAACTTTTTTACCGACCTGTATAAGATCAACCAGTTTATTTTACGCTTTTTCAGAGAGGCCTTTGTACCTCCATTTGAACTGAAAGAGATTGTACGGCAGTGTTTTGAAGTAGGTGTGCGTTCCTTTACATTGATATCCGTAACAGGTTTTATAGTTGGGGTGATATTTACCAAACAATCACGTCCGTCGCTATCAGAATTTGGGGCACAATCATGGTTGCCGTCGCTGGTATCCATTGCCATTATGCGCGCGCTGGCACCTTTAGTTACAGCGCTTATCGCATCGGGCAAGGTAGGTTCAAGCATTGGTGCCGAACTTGGCTCCATGAGGGTAACCGAGCAAATTGACGCCATGGAAGTATCGGGCACCAAACCTTTTAAATTTTTGGTGTGTACACGCGTACTGGCTACCACCCTTACCATTCCTATCTTATCAACCTATACCGGTTTGATAGCTATATTAGGTGGATACTTAAACGTAAGCCAAAACGAAGGCACCAGTTGGAGCACCTTTATACAGCAGGTATTTGAACCCTTAACTTTTGTTGATTTTGTAGCCTCGCTAATCAAATCCATCGTGTTTGGTTTTACCATAGGTATTGTAGGCTGTTACCAGGGATACAACTCAACTAAAGGAACCGAAGGTGTTGGTAAGGCGGCTAATGGCGCGGTGGTGACCGCCATGTTCCTGGTATTTATTGAAGAAGTGATCATCGTACAGATAACCAGCTGGTTCCGTTAATATGAAAAAGACACACACACCAACAGATCATAGCAACCCGGTTATCAGCATTAGGGGGCTTAAAAAAGCTTTTGAGGATTATGCCGTACTGCGCGGTATCGACCTTGATCTTTACCAGGGCGAAAACCTGGTGGTGCTTGGTCGTTCGGGTACGGGTAAATCCGTACTGATCAAGATCATTTCGGGCCTGCTGAAACCAGATGCGGGCGAAATAACCGTATTGGGACATAACCTGGCACAAATAACCGAAAAAGAGCTACAGGAATTGCGTGTGAGAATCGGCTTTTCGTTTCAGAACAGCGCCTTGTATGATAGTATGACAGTACGCAAAAATCTGGAATTTCCACTGGTACGTAACCGCAAAGGCATCACCCGGGCCGAGATCAATACTTCGGTTGAAACCGTATTGGATGCCGTAGGCCTGTCGCAAACCATCAATCAGATGCCTGCAGAGCTTTCGGGCGGCCAGCGTAAACGTATCGGTATTGCCAGAACATTAATCCTGAACCCGGAGATTATGCTGTATGATGAGCCTACTGCCGGGCTTGATCCGATAACCTGTATCGAGATCAATGACCTGATTAACGAGGTGCAGCAACGATACAATACTTCATCTATCATTATTACGCACGATTTAACCTGCGCCAAACAAACCGGCGACCGGATTGCCATGCTGCTCGACGGGCAATTTCAACGTACCGGCACTTTTGATGAGGTGTTTGATACCGACGATAGCCGGGTTAAACCATTTTTTGACTATAACTTTATTCACTAAGAACAGATATTATAACCATTATCATGGACGCAACAGAAAATAAAAAAGCAATTATAGTAGGCATATTTTTAGCACTCGGCCTCATTGTATTTATACTAGGGGTATTTACGCTTGGGGGCCAGCAGAAAAGCTTCGTAAAAAATATAAAAATAAGCTCCGTTTTTAGCGACGTAGCCGGATTAAAAAAAGGCAATAACGTATGGTTTTCGGGGGTTAAGGTTGGTACCATCAGCGAGGTTAAGTTCATCGGCCCTTCAAAAGTACAGGTGTTTATGAATGTTGACCAGGCCACCCAGCAATATATACACCGCAACGCTGGCGCCAAAGTAAGTTCCGACGGATTAATTGGTAATAAGATCATCGTGATTGATGGCGGTAGTCCGCAAGCTCCTGAAATTCAGGATGGCGACGTGCTACAGGCCGAAAAAATGCTATCGACCGACGATATGCTTAAAACTTTACAGGATAATAACCAGAACCTGCTGGCCATTACTACCGATTTTAAAGCCCTGAGCCATAAAATACTGGAAGGCAAAGGAACTGTTGGCGCATTAATGGCCGATAGCACCATGGCCATCCAACTGCGCGGAGCCATGCGCAACTTACAGGCCGCCACGCAAAGTGCTGCAAACATGGCCGTGCAGTTGAATAATTTCAGCGCCAAAATGAATACCAAAGGCGGCTTTGCCGATAAACTATTGACCGACACCGCTACTTTTAACAAAATAAGCCAGTCGGTTGCCCAGCTGCAAAAAACAGCAGCTAATGCATCAACCCTCACCGAAAACCTGACCAAGGCCAGCAATAAGCTCAATACTACCGATAATGCTATCGGTGTACTACTAAACGACCCTAAGGGTGCTACACAAGTACAAACCACGCTAAACTATCTGCAGCAAAGCTCGGTTAAACTTAATGACGACCTGGAAGCTGTACAGCACAATTTTCTGCTACGCGGTTTTTTCAAAAAGAAAGCGAAAGCCAAGGCTGATAGTTTAAAGGCTCAATAAACTTTATACTACAGGTATGCAAAGCGGATGTATGGTATTGGGGATAATTGAAATGTGCGCGGCGGGACTGCTCATTTTTTTGGCCTATCTTATCAAATACAAAAAAAGGGTTGAGATCATTGCCGGTTATGACGAGCGAACCTGTAAGGACAAAGACGGTCTGGCCAATTGGATAGGCGGCAGCCTACTGGTCACCGGGCTAATATGTCTTTTATTAGCTATAATAGCTACCTTGATGCCCAACCATACCGATCAAATGATGATTGCTTTTGGCGTTATCATACTATTGTGGGCTATTATCGCCAATATTGGCGGCAAAAAATTTAAAGTTTGATCCTTTGTTTACGCGCCCCTTTTCAATAGGATTGGGATCGGCGTTAAATAATCGCTTTTACTCCCGGTATTTTCACCAGTAAGTCGCCTAAGGCAAACGAACCAATAACAGCCAATGGTGCAACAAAAAGTAATTTAATGGCAGGGTCGGTATGGAAGGGCCTGAACAACATAGACAAGGATATCAACACCAAGGGATGAAATATATACACCGCAAACGTGGCCCGCGACATATTCTTCATAAATACCGATTGACTATTCCATTTTTGCCGCGCAATACCCAATAAAGCTAAGATGATAAATATCCCGGTGAATTGCTCCCAGCAGGCATACATTAACGATTGCCAGTGCCCATCGCCATTAAAGGTTTCAATCGGGCTATTGGTTACTATTTTTATATAATAAATTATCGGGAACAATACTACAATCATAAGGGCAACCATAGCAGCAAAGCCCTTACCCATCTTATAACTTACTACTTGTAACCATTGCCCTCGCGAGGCTACTATACCTAAAGCAAATAAGGCGATATACTGTACAAAGTGTCCCAATTGAAAACCGACCGGCTTGAGTACCCAGCCAACCGGGAATACCGACCTCACCAGGTAGCTGCCTAAAGCCAAAGTAAGCGCAAATAAAACAATCTTGTTTACCGGTGGTAATTTACCTGGTTCTGGTTGTGATGGTTTGTTACTTTTAAATAGCAACATGATACCCACATATAATAAACTGAAGGTCAGCAGAGCTGCTACAAACCACAATACCCCGAAATCTATCCAGGGGTGAAAACCGTGCAGGTAATCAACATAGGGAATATCATGTCCCAGTGCAAACCGGTAAACCAGGTAACTTAATACCGGCGACAGGATAAAAGAGTAAAATATAAGGGGGATGCCTAATCGCTTTAATCTATCGGCTGTAAAGCGGGCTGCCCCTTTTTTATGAAAAGACGATTCTGTGAAATAGGCGGAGATAAAAAAGAAAAAACCCATAAAAAACGACTGATTAGTAGCCACAAACAAGGTCATGGGTATTAATGCAGCAGTATGGGTTGTTTTTTCGGCATAATACCAGCCACCTGGAGCGCCATAGGTAATAAATGTATGATGCAGCACCACCAAAATGGTAAGCATTACTTTTAAATTATCTATATATATAATTTTACCGGTTTGTGTATTACTGCCAGCGGTAACGGGTGATACAACGGTTTGAACTTGCATTGGTATAGGTTAAAACGATATTTTATAATTTGATACATCTAAAGGATGCTTTTTTTTCAAATTAGTTACACCGCTTTGCAATTATTTGATCAATTGCCCTGCATTGCGCTTATCTGGGGGGAGTGCCATGAAGCTTTTATAGCTGGCATTCAAATAGTTGGTCAGATTAAATTCACTGGCGGTATAAACTTTAACCGATGGGATGTAAAGCAAGATAAAATTATCAAGATCAGTACCTTTAAGGGGTACATACTTGGCTATATTATCGGCAGTAAATACCTTGGCTATTTCATCACTGGTTTTCCCATTCTCCAAAAGCTCGGCCTGCTTCTTTTTATCCTTTTCGTCTTTGTTCCAATAATGCAAGCGAAGTATTACGCCGCCTTTGGGATCACCTTTTGGATTAGCAGCACTGGGTGCATTACGCTGATAGATCATGGTTTGCCCATGAAACTCAGGATCCACATAACCGCTTGCAGGCTTTTTGATCTCCACATTGGTTACCTTAACCTCTTTCAATTCATTTTGCTTAGCTGTTATAAGCACCTGCATCCCGCGCAAATCGGTTACAACAACAGTATCCGGAAGATAAAAAGAGCTTTTAAACAGGAGTATGTCGCCGCCTTTGGCGGGGATGTTGAACTTACCTCCTTTGTCGGTTGTGGTAACTTTGCCATTGGTTGAATTTTCCACCCGCAAACCAGCAACTACAGTATGAGATTTGATCTCATAAACAGTACCCTTCTGCACGCCCTGCCCATAGGCAAGTGCCGAAACAAAACAAGCGATCAATATAAGCAGGAGCTGACGAGGCATATATAAAGTATCCAAAATAACAAAACACAAATTTACAGATAAACTTTTTAACTTATTTTAACATTATAGAGAATAGTGAGTGGATGAGTAGTGAGTGGTTGTCAGAATCAGAATTTTCAAAATGTAAGGATTTTCAGAATTTGACTAATTTGCCTGCCATTTTTCAAACCACTCACCACTCACCACTCACCACTCACCACTCACCACTCACCACTCACCACTCACCACTCACCACTCACCACTCACCACTCACCACTCACCACTCACCACTCACCACTCACTATTGCTCACTTTTTCCCCCTTCATTCTCTTTCTGTAGCTTTTTAAGCATTTCGGTGCCTATCAGGGCATCTATTATACCGTTACCTCCGTTGTCTTTACCGCTTACCAATATTTCTGGTACCAGTTTAATACCGGCGGCGGCTAAGGCTTCGGCTACACGTACAATGGCATATTGTTCGGTACCCATGGCTTCGGTTTTTTGTTTGGTAACCTCGGCTTCGGCCAAACCAATGGCTTTGATCTTGGTACTTTCGGCAATACCGTTCACTTCGGTAGCGTTGGCATCGGCTTTGGCATTCACTGTTTTAGCTTCGGCATCGGCCTTGGCTATGGTGATCCTTACCTCAGCATCAGCCTTGGCATTAATGGTTTTAGCTTCAGCCTCACCATGTGAAGCAGCAACTTTTGAGGCGGCCATCTGGGTGTTGATCTCAACCTGGCGGGTTGATTTCACCACCTCAGGCTGCATATCAGCACCGGCGCGGGCGCTTTCAAATTCCTTACGCTCAATTTGCGCGTGGCGTTGTATCTCGTAGGTCACTTTTTCCTCTTCGGCCAGTTTACGGTCGGTCAGGGTTTTCATCAGGGCGGCTGGCGGTACAATGTCACCAATCAGGGTATCCACACCGATCACGTTATAGGTGGTTAATACCGCACCGATATGATCACGGGCATCGCTTTGTCTTTGGATACGGTTAGCTAAGAAACCGATAACATCACTCTTTTGCGCCGAGTTACGGAAATAGTTGGCGATGGTAGGCTCCAATACCTGCGATACCAGATTTTTCATTTTACCAAAACGGGCTATTACCTTTGGCGCTTCGTTACGTGGCACGTGGATGATCTGTGACACATCCAGATTGAATGTGAAACCATCAGATGACCTTACCGTAATGGTACACAGGTTTTTATCCAGTTCATGCGCCTCGGTACGACTATCGGCCCAGTTCAACACAATGTTGGTTGTTGGTACAATTTCAACCGCATGTGTGTAGATGTTGATAGGGTGTTTACCCGGATCGAGCGGATCTTCCCAAACACCTTTTTGCCCGCGATGAACAATGTTACCATGTTTAAAGGCATCGCCGCTGGTGTCTTTACCTTCGGGCCCAACAAAGGAGTTTACTACACCCACATAACCAATAGGTATATAGGTCATATCCACCTGTTCCACAATTACAAACCAAGGATTCAGATAATAGGTACCGGCCAGTATCACATCCTCCTGTAACCCTTTACGGCCACCAGCGTTAATGAATGCAATAGGATCCTGGTAGTTTTTATGGCCTGATACAGACTCACCGGCAATTTCGCCTTTGTCCAACGGCTCACCATCCAACGTGGTTACAATACCCACTTTGTTTTCATGGATCTGGGTAATAGGAACCATCTCAATCTCAAACAAAAAAGTATTGATACGGTAACTACCCGGTGTAAGGAAAGCGGCCTGCGGACCCTTCTGACCATTGTTGTCCAGAAAGGCAATAGCGTCCTGGAACTTGTCGCAGTCAACAGGTTTACCCAACACACGGCCAGTATCCAGCGATGCACCGTCTTTAGCCTTTACCAGCCCCAGCTTGTTTTGCTCAATAACGGTAAACGGTTCCATGGTAATACCATACTGCCATGGCCATAAGCCCCAGTACAAGCCCGGTGCCAACGCTTTAGCCTGCATACCAGCCTCGCCATGAATGGCTATGATACGGCCATCGGGCAAACGCGATTTACTCGATAAGGTGAACTTTTTAACCACCAGGCCAATACGATTATCCGGCACGATCACCATGCCGAAAAAGACGCGCAAAACAAATTTGTACATCAATAAAATCAGGACGATAGGCACAGCCCACCAAAGCATAACAATTAGATTGTTGTTCATTTTTTTAAGATTTAGTTTTTTGATTTTTTTAACGGAACCCTTAAGGTGCGGGCCCTCACAATAACTTATAGCTTAACTGGATTGGAGTACCTTGGCTATATAGTGTCATTAAGACAGTTGCAATTACAGGATGTTACAACTTTTTTAAAAAATATTTTTGACCGTTGATTTTTTCGATTTCGTTGATTGCGCTGAAGCATAATTTAATTGATTAAGGATTATAGGATTTTTGCCTAAGTTGATATTTTACTTCAACAATTCATAATGAATTAATTGTAAACAATTCAGTTTACCGGTAGTTAAATCAATAGTATCTCATTTAATCTTTATGGTCATGAATACTTCAACATCAAAAAACACCAGCAAAAAAACTACAGACGGTAAGGGCAGAAAGCAACTGGAAACAGAAGCGCCGATAAGCGAAAAAGACGAGGTAAAAAAAGCCGAGGAACGTGTTAAAAAACACCTGAAAGGTAAGCACTGATTTTATACTTTACTGGTAATTGCATAGCTTAGATAAAATTAATGCTATCATGAAATTTCAAGGTTTTATATTATTTACGCTGGTGTTAGGTGTTATGGCATCATGCAAACCCGCAGTTACCACCCAGGCGCTTACCGGCAAATGGAAATATATTAAAATAGAACACCCCAATGCCAGTCCGCCGGATACCATGAAAAAGGCCGAACTGGATGAGGTTGTGCCATATATACAGTTCACACCCGAGATGAAATATGTAATTGTTTGGGGTGGCAAATTCCTGTCGCATGGTACCTTTACCCTTAACGGCAGCAATATGAATGTAAAAGAAGTACTGCCTGACGGCAAGACCCGAGATTTTGTCTTTTATGTATCCGAATTGACGGATGATAAGATCATTTTTGAAAGCACGGGCCCCGAAGGTTCAAAGGTTACGGCTTTGCGGGCAAGTAAGTTTTAATCCCGGTTTTGTCATGCTGAACGCAGTGAAGCATCTATTATACAACTATTCCCGTGAAGAAGATCCTTCGCTATACTCAGGATGACAAGGTAAATAAATCCAAAAATCTTTTATCCAAAAAGGTGATATATCTGTTATAATTTACACATCGTAATAAACAGTAAACAATGGATGCAGTTAATTTGGAAGAGCAGGTTGCAGAACGGCAGCAGCTTTTCATCGCACTATATCAAAAAGTTTTCCCGGCGGTGGCCCGCTATGTAAGCAAATGCGGCGGATCATTTGATGAGGCCAAAGATGTTTTCCAGGACGCCCTGCTGAGCTATTACGAAAAAAGCAGATCGGCCACAGCTGATATCAACACCAGCGAAGGAGCTTACATTTATGGCACTGCCCGGTATCTGTGGATAAAAAGGTATAAAGAAACTCAACAAACTACGCAGCTGGAAGACAATGCCGCCTCAGATATGGCTATCGAAACCACCGTGCCCCTTGCTGAAGATAAATTATTACATTTTTTAGAAACCGCTGGCAAACGCTGTATGGAACTGCTTCGCTCCTTTTATTACGATCAGTTACCCATGACCAAATTAGCCCAATTGTTCGGCTTTTCGGGGGTACGTTCGGCAACGGTGCAAAAATATAAGTGCATTGAAAAAGTAAGGGAATCCGTTAAAAAAAAAGCATTAACTTATGAGGACTTCCTTGAATAACATAGCACAAACCGAAGCCTACCTGTTAAAAAAGGCAAATCCGGCCAACTCCCTCTTGTTCGAAGCCAAAATATTGCTTGATCAGGATCTGCAGACCCGTGTTTCGCAACAGCGGCAAGTTTATACCCTCGTGCAGCAATATGGCCGCAAACAGGTAAAGGCCGAGATAGAAGCCGTTCATCAGCAATTATTTAACCAGCCCGAACATCTGAGTTTCAGGCAAAAAATAACACGTATTTTTTTAAGATAGAATCAAGAAGTAAGAGTCAAGAATCAAGATTTCGTTTTTAAAATCCGAGACTGTTTTTCGTTGTCTTGACTCTTGATTCTTACCTCTTGACTCCTAACCACTAAAACACAAAAATTTATGAATATCGATAAACAGGAATTCCGCAAATATGCGGTCATGCACCATTCTATTGCCGGTACCCAGGTAGATAGTTTTATTTCGAAGGTTGAAAAAAGCGCCCTTCCCACCGCCATGACACCCTACATCACCGAAGAACGCGAAATGCGCGTAGCCCAGATGGATGTATTTTCGCGCCTGATGATGGACAGGATCATCTTTCTTGGCGAAGCCGTCGACGACCATGTGGCCAACATCATCCAGGCGCAGCTGCTCTTTCTGCAATCAACCGATTCAAAAAAAGATATCCAAATGTACATCAACTCGCCGGGTGGTTCGGTTTATGCCGGTTTAGGCATTTATGATACCATGCACTTTATAGGGCCCGATGTGGCTACTATTTGTACCGGCATGGCCTTGTCTATGGGTTCTGTGCTATTGTGCGCGGGTGCTGCGGGCAAACGTGCCGCCCTCAAGCATTCCCGCATCATGCTGCACCAGCCATCGGGCGGGGCGCAGGGCATGGCATCAGACATCGAGATAGCATCCGTCCAAATACGTAAAATGAAACAGGAACTATACGAGATCATTGCCCAGCACAGCGGCCAGCCTTATCAAAAAGTTTATGATGTATCCGATCGGGATTACTGGATGACAGCCAGCGAATCCAAAGAGTTTGGGATTATTGATGAGGTGTTGGGGTAAAACCTCACCCTGCCCTCTCCAAGAAGAGGGTTCTGAAATAAACTGCATAGCCAATAAAAGCCTCTTAATAAGAGGCTTTTTTATTTATCTTGGTTTTATTATCGCAAGCAATGAGCATTAGATTTATTACCATATTACTAAACGACGACGTTGTAGCCGGTGGATTTTCTTTCAGACTTATTTTTAGTTGGTGGCAGATCCTTGTGTTTCTTATTCTTGTTGTTTGTTTAATTTACTTCATCCGAAGAAGTCGTAAAAACAGGCGGATATAGCATTGCGTTAAGTAACAAAACATGTCATTAGTGCGCTATCACACCCGCACCTGCGGATGCCGCTACTTTATGCTTAATAAACCGTCTGCCTATTAGCAAAGTTAACAGCGCTACAACGGCTGATGCTGCCATAACCCCGGCCATAGGTAAGGCGCTATTACTTTTGATGAGTGTGATACCCACCGATGCCAGCGAACCCACAGCCATTTGAAAGGCCCCCATTAATGCGGAGGCCGAACCCGCGTTTTTAGTGAACGGTGCCAACGATAAAGCGGCTGTATTTGGATAACTGATACCAACACCGCACAATACACCAAATATCATGGCAATGGTGCCGCCAATATCAAACCAGTTATTGAAAGCACCTGTTAAAAACACCACCGATATGCATACCAGCCATATGAGCGAAGCATTTACCAATTGCTCGCTTTTATATTTTTTCATCAGGATACTGTTTACCTGGCTCGAGCCAATAAATCCTACCGAAAGTCCCGCGAATATCCATCCAAACCCTTTCTGACTTACTTTGAATACTTCAATAAATACAATTGACGACGATGATACGTAGGCGAACAGACCCGCAAACGCGAATGCCCCGCAAAGCGCGTAAGTTAAAAACTGCGCATTTTTTAACACATGCCAAAAGTTGCGGATAATGGGCAATGGCTTTAAAGAGTACGATGGATCGGGCTGATAGCTTTCGGGCAATAAAAATACAACGGCCAGCAATATCAATACAGCAATAACAGTTAATATCAAAAATATCACCTGCCATTCAAAGGCTGCTGTAATATAACTGCCAATAGTTGGCGCCAACATGGGCGAAGCACCTAGCACCAGGATCAACAACGAAAATACTTTGGCGTTATCTTCCACCGGAAACAGATCGCGTACCATGGCCATAGCCGCCACACTGGCTGCACAACTGCCCACCGCCTGAAAAAAGCGCATCAAGATCAGCATCTCCAGCGAAGTAGAAAAGAAACAGCCAATGGAGGCTACAATATAAAGGCCTAATCCAAAGTATAAGGGTCGTTTACGGCCATACCTGTCCAGCAAAGGGCCATACAATAATTGCCCGGCAGATATACCAATAAAATAGCTCGACAATGACAAAGCCACCCTATCGGTACTGGTATGCAAATATTTGGCAATGGCTGTAAAGCCAGGCAGGTACATATCTATCGAGAAAGGGCCCAATGCGGTTAATGACCCCAAAATGAGTATTAGTGTTACGTAACGTTTTTTTGTCATGTGATTTTTGGCAGATGGTCGGTTTTTTGACCAGGGTAAACAGAATAATTACAGGATATTACCGGCGAGGTACAGAAGGATTTTTTACTACGAGTGGCCGGATAAAAACATAAGGCGAAAATAAAATTTAAATTCCAAAACGCGTATCGTTATTTTGTCATTTATTCTTTTTAGTTTATCGACTATAGTCTATGGACTTGTCTTACTCTATCAACTATGGACTATTGACCATGGTCTATGGACTTCTCTTAAAAAGTTTCGCCCAGATTAAGATAGATGGCATTGTAGTTTTTACTTGCACCATAATCCAAACTGATATTGGTTCCGGATTTTTTATTGAATTTAAACCGAAGCCCTGTACCACCAGCGGGGTGCCAGTAAACAAAAGCATGGGTATGTGGCTCCGTAACGGAGTTTATATTGGCAAACAAAACAAAACCTAATAATCCATTACGGGTAATATCGCGCCGGTATTCGGTCTCAAAATAGGCCAGCCGCTGGCCGCGGTATCTGTTTTGCACAAATCCCCTGCCCGATCGTTGATAAGGCTCCCAGCCCAGGCTGGGCAGGTTCAGATAAGGGGTACCGGGTGTAAGTGATGTCCAGAAATAAGACCAAAACGCCAGCACATTTTTAGGCCCGGCATCGGTTAAGGAGATATACTTGCGCAAATCAATATATAAAGAGCTCCAGTTGGTATTGCTCCCCAGCATTTTGGAGTTTACCCGATAAATGATGTTAGCATAAGCGCCTGGTAAAGGATTGATAGAGTTTTTACGGGTATCATATAACAAATTGAAAGTTACGCCCGATGAAAAAACATTCTGATCCGAAGCAGTGCCGTATTTATAGTTTGTAAAATTATGCAGGTTAACATCCCCATCGCTGTCTATATCCTGGTAATAATCTAAATCGTAACCTAATCCTGCATAAAAATAAGGCTCTATTCTTTTAAGCACAGTCTGATAAAAGCGTCCATAATTATAGTTCACCAAAAAACGGCGATCCTCCGGCTGTTTGCCTCCAAGCCCCCAGGTATATTGTGGATATACCAATACCCGGGTATCGCCAACTATATTCCATTGATTATTATTGAGCCATATATTTGACCGGATAGGCAAACCATACCGTCCTTTAAAGTTAAAGTAGGGGGTAAATATAAAGCTCGACAGATTAGTTGTTTGCGGGTCGCCGAGATATACGGCCAAAGAAGTTGATGTAAAAAGCGCTTTACCGCCGCTTCGGCCATCGGACGAAGAAATGGGTAAAATGGAAAAATAGACTTTCTTTTTTTCAGTGGCTGATATCTTGCGTGGTTTTATTTTAAACAAAGATCTGGCTATATCAATTAAATCTTTTTGAGCCACTGTATCAGCAGGAGTTTTAACTGTATCGGCGATGGTAACTGAGCTTTGGGCCATTACAACAAAAGGGAACAAACAAAAAAGTAATGCCGAAAGCGTTTTAATCATTATATATTAAACCTAATATGGAATGCTACTGTTTGTAAAATGCCTGTTATATTAACGCTCAAAACGGGATTTAAATTTTCAATTCGATTATATATCTTAAATTATCCGTATAACGATAGTTGTTTTATAATACGGAATAGATGTACCGGAAATAACAATTCCTATCAGGATAACATAAAAAAATGCCGTGGTTTATATCTAAACCGCGGCATTTTTTTATGATTAACATTTAGTGTGTGGTGGTTTTGGTGTAATGATGGTGATGTTTAGGATGCGCTCTGCGCCATGCGGCGCGACGTTTTTTCTCGTCGGCACGGCGTTTTTCATTACCTATTACATAACCACCACCTGCTCCGATGGCGCCACCAATTAATGCTCCCCCAACATTATGACCGATAAGTCCGCCTGCTACAGCACCGCCGGCACCACCGATGATGGCACCTTTAGCTTGCGGACTCATTTTTTTCTTTGTTTGTGCCTGCGCGTTAACTCTTAGCGTTAGCAGAAACGCTACAAACAGGCAAACATATATCGTTAGCTTTTTCATAAAATATGTATTGATAAGTGTTAAAAATTATCTCTGAACATACTTATGCAAATAGTAAGCCGATTATATAAAAAAGCCCTTTTAATAACCTAAAAATGACATTTTACTTTAGGAAAGCTAGCACAGCTGTCGAAAACTGTATAGTTCTGGATGCACTATTATGATCGCCGGGAACATAATTGAGCTTTGAGCCGGGAATAAGTTTATTGAGGGCTGTCTCTGATCCGTTATCATGATCGTCGGTACCACAAATGATCATGACGGGTATTTTTACTTTGGCCAATTCCTGCGGACTTGTTGAGGGTTGATATTTTTGCTGCAGCGCCAACGCTGTTACATCAAAGGCTGGATTACTGTGGATATAGTTAATCATGCCATCTACATCATGAAAAGTAGTATCGCCCATCAACGCTTTGTAGGCATGGATACGCCTGGGCCATTCTGGGTTGGTATAAGCATCACCCATGCCGCCCATTACCAGTTTTTGTATCCGCTTATCCAGTACTAACAACCGGGAAGCAATAATGGAACCGCGCGAATAGCCTACCACATCATATTTTTTAAGCTTAAGACTACCGGCCAATTCCATGATATCCTTAGCCTCGGCATCATTTGCATAGGCCGCATCGGTGTGTGGTTTATCCGACAGACCATTACCCCGCTGATCTAAAATGATAACCTGATAACCGGCCTTTAACAGATCTGGATAAAGCTGACCTTTTTTCCAGCCTTCTCCTGTACCTGAAAAGCCGTGCACTAATATCACCGGAAAACCATCCCCTTTTACCTCGTAATGTATTTTTGTACCATCAAAAGAAGTATAATAATTACCTGCCACTTGTTGCGAATAACTGTTATAACCAACCAGTAACCATAGCGCCAGGATATTAAGAATGATGATACTTTTTTTCATGACAACCGGGGATACTATTTTACAAACTGATTGATAATCAAAACACCTATTAAACCAATAACAGAAACTAACGATTCCATCATCGACCATGATTTAATGGTATCTTTTATACTCAGGTTAAAATATTCTTTATAAAGCCAAAAGCCAGAGTCGTTCACATGCGAAAAAGCCAGGCTACCAGCCCCTATGGATAATACCATTAAGTTGGGATTCACATGGTTTTGTACTACTAATGATGCTACAATACCTGCAGCTGTTAACCCCGCCACCGTAGCTGAACCCAGGCTGATGCGGATAATAGCAGCGATAACCCAGCCCAAAACAAGCGGTGGCAGGTTCAGTTGCTCTAACTGGGCGGCTATCTGGTCACTCACGCCACTTGCGGTCAATACCTCTTTAAAAGCCCCTGAACCGGCAATGATCAATAAGATCAAGGCGATATCTTTTATGGCATCGGTATAATTAATGGCCAGCTGACTCATACTCCGACCTTGTTTTACACCCAAAGTAAATGTGGCCACAATAAGAGCAATCAGCATCACAATAGATGGATCACCCAGAAAAGCGACTATTTTTAACAAACCCGGATCTTTGATACCCAGGTACGGAAAAAATGCGGTGAGCATCAACAGCATCACAGGTAGTAAAGCAGTAAAGAAACTATTAAAAGCGCCAGGTAGTTTTTCTTCAGGCAATTCTTCGGCCCTGAAAGTAGCCAGGGGTTCTGATGGTATTTTTTTTAGAAAATTTGCAAATACAGGACCGGCCAATATTATAGCCGGGATAGCTATCATTAAACCATAAATAAAAGTGGTAGCCATGTTGGCATGAAACAATACTACCAATGCCGATGGCGACGGGTGCGGTGGTAAAAAACCATGTGTTACAGACAATGATGCCAGCATAGGCAAGCCTATATATACTGCCGGTAATTTGTATTTATACACTACCGAAAATATAAGCGGAACCATCAGCACAAAGCCGATACCATAAAATAATGGGATACCGATAATAAAACCGGCTGTTACCAGGGCCCATTGTATATATTTTTGGCCAACTGCGTTAACCAGCACTTCGGCAATTTTTTGAGCGGCGCCACTTACTGCCACCAGCTTGCCCAGCATAGCACCCAGGCAAATGATAATAAGCAGCTGACCCATAATATCGCCCATTCCCTTTTGTACAGAGGCTGTTACTTTATTGATGGGGATACCCAACATTAAACCGGCGGCAATGGATACCAAAAGAAATGCTATAAACGGATTAACCTTTGCCCAGCTTACTAATAAAACAAGCAGAATAATACAGATCAGTATAGTTAATAATGCCATGATTTAAACGGTTATTTACAGGTAAGCAACATGTGAAGCCAGACTGCCTGTTATCTGCCTAAAGTAATAACAATATTTGAGTTTCGGATTTTTATAGACAAAACCGTTACAATTAATCAATCGGTGATTATAAAAGCAGATCCTGATCGGCATGTAAAGGCAGCAGGAAGTAAAATTCGGCGCCTTTGTCCTCTTCGCTTTCTACAGCAATTTTACCGTGATGCAGCCTGATGATCTCTGCGGACAGATACAAACCAATACCAAAACCCGATAGTCCCCGCGTGTGCTCGTCCTCCACCCGGTAAAAACGCTGGAAAACATTTTGCTGGTCTCTGAGCTTTAAACCAATACCCTCATCCTTTACACTTACCCACAAATTTTCGCCCAACTTTTTGGCTGATATAGTTATAATACTGCCTTTGGGCGAGTATTTTACAGCATTGCTGATAAAATTACCAATCACCTGAGCTATCTTTTCTTTGTCGGCATAAACCTGTATAGTTTGTCTGCTTTTATAAGATAAAACGTGATCTGGCGCTATAAGCAATTTATCAGCCATTATCTCGGTAAGCAACTCATCAATATCAAACGTATGGGTATTTAACTGTAATTTACCCGATTCAATTTTTGACATATCCAGGAAACCATATATCAGCCGGGCCATTTTGTTGATCTGATTTTCGGATTTTTCAAGAGCATTGATAAAAAAATCATTATCCGCTTTTTTAGCCTTTGCTACCAGTAACTGTGTATAGGCTTTCAATGAGGTGAGCGGCGTTTTTAACTCATGACTGGCCATAGCTATAAAATCATTTTTCATGATCTCTTCCTGTTTGCGTTTGGTAATATCATTGATAGTACCCAACATGCGTACAGGTTTGTGGCGTTCGTCATACAAAACCTTGCCGGTTGTTCGTATCCAGTGTACAGATCCATCAGTCCATATTATACGCACCTCGTATAAATAAACACCGGTTTTTATAGCATTTTTATAAGCAGTATTTACTAACGCTTTATCATCAGGATGTATCATATCCTTCAGTTCCGGATGCGTTAACTTATCTTCAGGGTCAAGACCAAATATAACGGAAAGCGTAGGCGATACAATAACATCGTTAGTCACCAGATCAAGATCCCAACTACCTATCCCCGTAGCTTCAATGGCCAGGCGCAGACGCTCTTCCGCGTCTTCCAGCAGGCGTCTGGCTATTACCTGCTTGGTTACTTCGGTAGCAATCACCATTACACCGGCTATATGATTTCCGCTATCCCTAACAGGCTGGTAAACAAAATCAAAATAAAACAAATTAACATGTTCGTTCCGGTTAAGCTTGATGGGGGTTTCATAACCATAATGGATATGGCCACTTTGATAAGCCTTCCGAACCAGTTCTACATAATCCCAGGGCCCTTCTCCTTCCAATGCAAGGGCAAGCGGCCTGCCAATGATATCGGCCGGCTTTCCCCATAATTCAAGCACATGCATATTGGCCTGTTCAATGATGAGATCGGGCCCTTTTAGAAAACTGATGGCCACCGGAGCCTGGATAATCAGATCATCTATGTATTGCCTTGCAGCTATATTTTGATCTTTATTTTTCAAAACTTTAATTAAAACAAAAAATATACGAAGGTTGGCTATTTTTTATAATTCAATGATATAAAAAATAGTTAACTTTGTGTGTTATTTACCCGATAAAGTTTTTAGCCCGATCCATAGCTTTTTTGCTATCTATGTATTAGTTTTACGTACTTGAGCGCCTTTCCAGCCTTTTCACTTTTTAATATTTTTTATGTCAAAACGTATTTTAGTATTGGATGATAATCAGGACATATTAGATATTGTACATGAAACCCTCACTTATGAACAGTTTGAGGTAAAAAGTACTTCGAACAGCCATGATGTATTACCTTTAATGGAGCAATTTCTCCCGGATTTAGTTATATTGGACTATCGGGTTTCTGGTACAACCGGAGGTGAAATTTGTAAAAGTATTAAGCTCCACAGCAAATTCAATAACGTACCGGTTATTATATTTTCGGCCTACCTTAATGGCGACGATCATTTACTCAATTATGGTTGCGACGGCATTATCAACAAGCCCTTTGATCTTTCAGAACTGGTTGAAAAAGTGAATAACTTGATATAAATTTTTTAAATACTCTTTTTCCCATGTACCCATAATTATTACTTTACCGATTACTTGTTTTTAACCCGGAGAATCAATCGAAAACCGCTTTTTTATCCACTCCTCCCAACAATCATTAACATACGGGTAAAAAACATTCCTCAAAATGCCATTTTATTGCCACATCCATTAAAATTTAGTTATAAAAATCACAATTAATTAATAATCAAGCATCGGGGTTAAAATATTGATAATTATCCTTAGATTTGTTACTAACAGGTCTTAACAAGGATTGATATACAATAAACCCCTGATCGTATATGGTTATTCCAGTAAATTCAATTGAATCTATCGGGTCTAATGGTAAAAAACTCCCCCTGTGCCCAAAATGTAAGGCTCAACTTGACGACCGCATACCAAGAGGTTTCTTCGTAAAAACAATACTTTTCTTTCTCCCCTTAAAACGTTACATCTGCTACAGATGCCAGCGTAAGACTTATGTATTACAATAATTAACCCAAGTATTATTTTTTATCACTTTAAATTAACACAAACATACCTATAAGTATGTTTTTATTAATTACCACCTTATATTTATAACAGGTGTTGTAATTTGCGCACTATTTTATTTGTAGTGACCGACCTAGATTCAAGCATCAAAAGAAAAAAAAAGTACCACTGCTCAAAATGTGGTGAGCCTTTCCATTTCCAGTTAAAGAGAAACTGGTTTGTAAAAAGAGTATTATATTTTTTGCCGGTAAGAAAATACTTCTGTGCTAAATGTAAAAAAGCATCGTATGTTTTTATTGATAAGTCCCATTCCTAGTTATGGATGGTGTTTATTTAAACAGGCATTAAAAACCTTTTGTATACGGCTTAACGCCTTTCACGAAAAAAAATCATTTTATTATTAAGTATAAACGACAATATTAAACTGTACTTTAAGTACTTAACTATTACTTTGGTACAAGAATTGCTAAATCTATCACAACTTGCTTTTTTACTATTTGAAAGCAATTTATAGATGATACTTAAAGATAAAATATGAGACGGATATTAGCGGTTGACGATGACAGTGACATACTGGAGGTTTTACAATACATATTAGAAGATTCCGGTTATGAGGTGGTAACCCTGGCCGATGGGCATTATCTTTTTGATAAAATAAAAGAAAGTCAGCCCGATTTGATTTTACTGGACATTATGCTGGGCAATTTAGACGGCCGCGATCTTTGCAAAAGTGTTAAAACCAGCCAGGAAACAAATGGGATACCGGTAATACTGATATCGGCAAGTCATGAAGTTTCCAGAACACTAAACCAAACCGGCGCCCCGGATGATTTTATAGCCAAGCCTTTTGATATTGATGTTTTGCTCGGCAGCATCAACCGACAATTAGATAATGCCGCTTAAGATATACAAACAAACCGGGCCGCTTAATTAAGCAGCCCGGTTTGTTTTTACGCACTATTACACTCAAACATTAATATTGAATTCCTTTTCTCTTTTGGCGCGGTTACGCAATTTGAAAAACACTATCAGGTTCATAAAATGCATGCCACCTAGTATCAGGATAATCCAGCCTCCTTTGTAACTTAAAACCTCCACCACTACCTGCGTACTCGCTATATTACCAGACTCTTTGAGTGCCAGGCTCATGTAACCTATATTCACCAGGTAAAACCCCACTACCAGCAGTTTATTTACAGAGTCGGCTAGTTCATTATTGCCGTGAAAAATGTCAACCAAAAATATACGTCCGTTTTTAAACAACACCCTGGCAACCCATATGGTTAAAGCGATGCTTACCAGCAGGTAAACAACGTAAGTTAAAATAAAGTAGTTCATGATTGTGATTATTTATATGTTATTAATTATTGAATTTTCAGAAAAAAATGAAATTTACGATTAAAAAAATATTATTTAAATATTTTAAATATCGAACCAAAAAACCAGTTCTCTTCGGCTTTTAGCATCGTGTCTAAAGTTTTGTTCACATTATTGGCCAATCTGCTAATATCAGTTACAGATGAATGGAATGCTTTATAGGCGGGATCTTTTTTATCGCCCTTTACCTCCGTTAATTGACCTAATATTTTAATCACGGGGTCAAGCTCCCGTTTTTTTCGCTCTTCAGCTACTCTTCTGGCAATTATCCAGGTATCTTTTTCGGCATAAAAGTATTCTTTACGCTCGCCCGTTTTATGTTGCTTTTCAACCAGGCCCCAATCTATCAGGTCGCGCAGGGTCATATTGGCATTCCCCCGGGATATACTCAGTTCAGCCATCACTTCCTCAGTGGTTAAAGCTTCTGGCGAAATCAGCAACAAGGCATGTACCTGGGCCATGGTACGGTTAATCCCCCACTCCGATCCTAATTTACCCCAGGCTTCAATAAATTTCAGCTTTGCTTCTGCCAGTTCCATATACAAATATAAATAACTTTTTAAACTTTCAAAAATAAATGAAAGATATTTTTTTAACTTCAGAATTGGGATGTTCGATTCGGATTTAGAAGGTTTGTCATGCTGAGCGAAGCGAAGCATCTATTGAACAGCAGGCATATTGAAGAAGATCCTTCGTTCCTCAGGATGACAACTTAGTTTGATCGCAAACTGGAAACTACCTAAATCCAACCAGTTCTTTATCTATCTTTTTATTCCACTCCTCCTGCGCAGCCATATTCATTCCGTGAGCGGTTTCTGTATCGTACTGATCCTGCATTACGTTCATTTCATGGAACGATTCGAGGTATTGCACATTGATTGGGCCATCGTAATTATCTACGGTAAATTTTTCTGCTTTCAGCTTTTGTTTAAACCGCTCTATGATGATCTTTACAATATCAAAATGCCGCTGTTCGTGGTTCAGACTGTAAGCGTTTTTGCTATCAGTCCTTACCCAACAGGCGCTTTTGGGTAAAAAAGCCTTCAAATCCAGGTGCACATTTACTGTGCTTTTATTTACACCTACATCTTCATTATAACCAATGCTGGGCAAAACTTCGGCTCCAAAGCGGCTATTGCTGAGTGGTTTGGCCTTAAAATCGTCCCACCGCAGAGGGCGCTTAAATGAGTAATAAATAGTATCCCCTTCTGGCTGTTCTGTATAATCAGTAAAACTGATCTTTACATTCTTTGCCAGTTTAATATTGGTACCAGCTTCATTGTTTATCCAGGTGTTAAAAAAAGTAAGGCTGTACTCCAATGCATGCCGCAATACCATTTCGATATCAACCTCCTGATTAGCAAACCGGTTATAACCCGCACTCCCATTATAATCCGTAAGATGAATGTTTTGACCATCCCTTTGCAGGTAAAAAGATAGCGATACTTTTACTTTACCTTCTACATGGTTACCCGGCAGCTGTGTTTCATCAAGTCTGAATTTTTCTATATGAATAATAACTGGTCTTAACATTTTATCGGGCGGAAGAGCAGCATTCACAAACTGTCTGATAGCCGTTGAGGCACCTCCTTTAAGATCAACGGCATATTTTGCTACACCGCGTCCTGGTGATAATAACCAGGCTATTGCAGTACGATCGGACCGGTCATCTATAATACCAGCCACATAAAATTCCTTGGCAGTTACCGATAAACGCTCATTATTTAAAACAAGCGGGCCTGTTATTTTCTGAGCCCGTAAAATTGAAGTAGAAATTAAAATAATGATTAACAGCAACTTAATTCGCAGCCGCGCCAAATGCAAAAAGCTGGCTGTTAAAAACACCATCAACACCATACCTGCTACCATACTATATCACGCATAATGTTCAAATAAATTGCCCATAAATGTTCTATTTGGTTACCTTTGGCCATCGATACCAGTGCCATGGTTTTTGTTTAACAATTTTAAAGTTTTCCACACACATATTGTCTTAAGTATTACCTTCGTTAATTAAACGTGTTATCCACATTTGTTAATTACTTATGTTAATAGCTCTTTTTCGTTTCGCTAATTTAGCACCATCGTTAGTATGCGCTTTATGATCAAAATAAGATACATTTCCCTATTAATCCCCGTATTTATTGTTTCAACGGCCAGCGCGCAGCAAAATCCATCCTTCCAGGTGTACCGCACTTATCATACGGCTATGGACCTGATGGACAAAGGTAAATTTGCCTCCGCTGCCGAGCAATTCCGCTCTGTTGAAGCATCACGCCTTAAAACAGCCACCCAGCCCCAGTTCGAATCGGAGCTATCGCTGGTTAAAGAAAACAGCCAGTACTACGAGGCTTTTTGCGCCCTTAACCTGGGCAATGACGATGCAGAAAGCATGTTTCTGCGCTTTATTAAGGAGCACCCCGAAAACCCTTTAACTAAGCTGGCCTACTTCCAGATTGGTAAATCATATTTTAAACAGGGTAAGTATGAGGATGCTATCCGTTGGTTTGATAAAGTACAGGCCGGCGAACTTAACGGGCACGATAATACCGAATACAAATTCCGTAAGGGCTATGCTTATTTCTCTCTTAAAGATTTTAAGAATGCTCAGTTGCTTTTTGCCGAAGTAAAAAACAAACGCTCGGAGTTTACCGAGGATGCTACCTATTACTTTGCTTACATAGCCTACCTCAACAAAGATTATCACCTTGCACTAGCCAACTTTGAAAAGCTTAAAAACTCTAAAAAATACGAGCGGAGCTATCCATATTATATATCGGCAGTTTACTTTTTAGACAAACGGTACGACGATGTGATCAGCTACGCGGTACCTATTGTAAACAGTACCCATCAGGAACACGAAACAGAAATGCTGCGCATTATTGCTGCCTCGTACTTTGCCAAAGCCGACTACGACAACGCGGTTAAATATTACGACCGTTTCCAGAGCGGCGACCAGGGCAGAACCCAAAACACGCAGGATAGCTACCAGATTGGTTATACCTATTACAAGGTGGGTAACTACGCCAAATCGGCCACAGAACTGGAACGTTTAATTGAACAGGGTGATGTGTACAGCCAAAGCGGTAACTACACGCTGGGTGATGTTTTCCTGAAAATGAATAACAAACAAAGCGCGCGTAACGCGTTTTTGGCAGCCTCAAAACTTACTTACGATAAGCAATTACAGGAAGATGCTTTGTATGAATATGCCAAGCTTTCCTACGAACTCGATTTTAATACCGAAGCACTGGCGGCTACCCGTTTATATTTAAAGAATTATCCGCGCTCACGCCGTAACGACGAAGTGAAAGTATTACTGGGCGAGGAACTATTAAATTCCCGCAATTACAAAGAAGCGGTAGAAATACTGGAGCCAATACCCAACAAATCAGAAAGTGCACAGATAGCTTATCAGAAAGTTACCTATTACCGCGGTTTGGAGTTTTATAACGAGCGGGCCTTTGAAAATGCTATCGGTATTTTCCTGCGTTCGTTAAAAAATCCGGTCGACCCTAAAACCCAGGCTTTAACTACCTACTGGATGGCTGAGGCGATGTACGAAGTACGTAAATATGGCGAATCGGTAGAGAACTTTGAAGCGTTTTTAAGCATGCCCGAAGCCAAAGAGACCGATTTATCTAACTACGCCAATTATGCACTGGCTTACGCCGCCTTTTATGGTGAGCAATATAAAAAAGCGGCCAACTACTTCGAAAAATTCCTTCGGGGGGATGTAAAAGATAAAAACACCGAGAACGATGCGATAACCAGGCTGGGCGATAGCTATTTTGTATTGAAAAGCTACAGCACAGCGCTTGATTATTATAACCGCATTATAGCTATGCACAACCAAGGCGAAGATTACGCCTTGTTTCAGCGTGGTATGATACAGGGTTTACAAGGCTCGCTGGATACCAAGATCAGCACACTGAATGATGTATTGAACACTTTCCCGAATTCGGATTATGCGGATGATGCCTCGTTTGAGATCGCCTATACCTACTTCCTGAAAAATGATGGAGACAGGGCCAAAACCGACTTGAATGCCATGATCCAGAAGTATCCGCACAGCAGTTATGTACCGAGGGCGCTGGTTACTATTGGTCTGATTGATTACAATGCCGGCCATGACGACCTGGCTGTAGAGTCATTCAAAAAAGTGGTTGCCGATTACTCCTCAACTGATGAAGCCAAACAATCGCTTAAACAGATTGAAAAAATATATACCGATAAAGGCGACGCACAAACATTTATCAATTACGCGGGCTCTACCTCTATTGGTAACTATACCACCTCGCAACAGGAAGATATCATGATCACCGCGGCCAACAACCTTTATTTAAAAGGCGACTGGCAAGGTACAGTAGGTGCAGTTAACGCTTATCTGGATAAGTTCCCGACCAAACAGATCTATGAAAAACAAGCACGTTTTATCCGTGCACAAAGTTTGGTTAACCTCAACAGATCTAAAGAAGCTGTTGTTGATTATAACATCATCCTGAATGACTGGACAAGTGCCTATACCGAGAAATCGTTGATTAGCATGGCTAAGCTGTATATCTCTCAGAAAAAGTATAATGAGGCCATCGTGTTCCTGAAAAAACTGGAGACCAATGCAGAGTTTAAAGAGGATTATTCTTACGCCATCAATAACCTGATGCTTTGCTACGCGCAGATGAACATGCCCGATGATGTGTTGAACTATGTGAAACAGATCAGGGGTAATGATAAGGCCGCCCAGGAAGATAAATTCCGTACAGGCTTATATGCTGGTGAAGCTTATCTACTAAAAGGCGATACCACTGCAGCGGTTAAAGAATTTGATTACACGGTAACCAATACCAAAACTGTAGCTGCCGCCGAAGCCAAATACAACATTGCTAACGTGGAATACTTAAAAGGCAGGTACAAAACATCGCAAAAAATGTGTTTCGACCTGGCTAAGGAAATGCCGAACTATGATTACTGGGTAGCTAAAACCTATATCCTGCTGGCTGATAATTATGTAAAACTGAAAGATAACTTCCAGGCCAAGGCCACGCTGCAAAGTATTATTGAAAACTATAAAGGTAATGACGATATACTATCGACAGCCAAACAAAAGCTGGGTGTATTAACGGGTAAACCTGTAAAAATAGAGACTCCGGTAACCGATACAAGTGATAATAAACCGGCCCCGGCCGATACTACCAAAACCGGTCAAAACTAACAGGATGGCAAAGAATAATATAAAAAGACAAGCAATGAAATTAAAATATATCTATACGCTGCTTACCTTAATACTAGCATTATACTTTGTCCCTGCACAAGCGCAAACAAAGAAACCGGCCAAAAAGGCCACTACTAAAACAAAAAGCACGGCCAAAAAAGCTCCGGCAAAACCGGCAACCAAAAAGCCTGCGGCAAAAACTACTGCTCCTAAAAAAGCCAGCACATCATCAAAAAACTTAGGTGATGCCGCGGCCCGTGCAGCTGCTGATACCACCAAAAAAGGCGGTAGCGGCAACAATGCTGATAATGGTGGCAGTCTTTCTGAAGAGATTGTGGTAACTACTGCTTACAAACCAGTATTGGCTGATGCGGTAAAAATACGTCGTAATCCAGATTTGGAGGATAAGGTTCCATTTAAAGCACCTTTGGTGTACACTCCTTTGGATAAAAGACAGGAGCAAAACTCCGAGATCAGGCAATTGGAAGCCATGAAGAGACCACCAGAACAGGACTCTATTCTATTAAACAATTATGTTAAAGTAGGCGCCGGAAACCTGAAATCACTTTTTGGGGAAGCTTACTTTTCTAACGGTCGCGACCAGGCGTTGCAGTTTGGTGGCTATCTCAAACATTTTTCACAATCTGGTTCATTAGACAAACAAAGCCAGAGCAAGGATGATGTTGGCATATTTGGCAAAAGCATCCTGGGCGATAACAACATTAGCGGTCGTATTACTTATAACCGCATGGGTACCAATTTTTATGGCTTCGATCAATCGGCCCCTCCACCCAGCACTTTTGTACCTGGCAAGCAACACTTTAACACCATTGGTGCCGAAGCCGAACTGGCCAAAAACTATAAGGATGTACAGAACGATTTTACTTACGCCCTGAAAATAAAAGGTTATGCCTTTAGCAATGCTTATCAGGCCAGGGAAAATAACCTGGTGATCTCGGGCTTTATCAACCAAACCGTAAAACAATTTTACGCGGGTTTAAGCGGATCGGTTGACCTGAACTCACAGAAGGATAGTCTTTACAAAATCGGTAATAATATTTTACGCTTAAATCCTTACATCAAATTTCAGGGTACCAATTATAAAATTGATGCGGGTGTAAACATCGAGAAGGAATTTGGCGAATTTGGCAAATTCTATATCTTCCCTGCTGCTAAATTAGAGGTACAGGTAATCCCGAAATATGTACGCTTGTTTGTAGAAGCCAAAGGCGATATCAACCGGACATCCTTACATGACCTGGCTTACATCAACCCCTTCATTGGTCAAAATATTGCCATCCAAAACTCGGTTGATCAGCTGGATCTTAGTGCCGGTTTAAAAGGCACCCTTGCACCCGGCTTAAGCTTTAAGGCATCGGTGTTCCGCAACAGCATTAAAAACATGCCGTTACTGGTAAGCAATTTCGACGCCGAAGTAAACAAGTTCAAAGTGATATATGACGATGGCAAAGCCCGTGTGAACGGCTTTAACGGCGAGCTTGATTTTAAAGCCAGTGATGATTTTAACATTTTTGGCCGCGTGGAGATTAAAGATTACCAAATGGCATCCGAAGTACAGGCATGGAACCTGCCTAAGTTTTTGTTAACCGCCGGTACTTCTATCAATATTAACAACCAGGTAAGTATTACCGGTTCGGTATTGTTCCGCGGCTCAACAAACGACAGGACATTTACCAACACCGGTGGTACATCAACTATGGTTCAAAAACCGATAGCCTCATTTGCCGACCTAAGCGGAGGTGTTCAATACAAGGCTACCCGTCAAATAACCGTATTTGTACAGGCTAATAATATTTTAAGCACCAGTTATCAAAACTGGTTATACTATCCTAACTACGGATTTAATATCTTTGGCGGCGTTGGGTATTCGTTTTAAATCGGGAGCGGGGTTCGGGGAGCAAGGTTCGGGTGACAAGCCTCGAACCACATAACACGAACCCCGAACCGTGCGACACGAACCAATTTACCTCAAAGCCTTTTGATGTTTTATAATTAACCGTATTTTTAGCCAATGGATATAGCCAATTATTTAAGCGAACTGTTAGGCCGGCATAGCAAAGTAGGTGTGCCGGGCCTGGGTTTTTTTACACAGGTGCGTGTAAATGGTTATTATAACAACGCCGAAGGCAAACTATATCCGCCAGGCTATCAGGTACAATTTAGTTCTGAACCATTTGAGGACGATACTTTGGTGGAGCACATCGCCCAAAAGAAAAACATATCGCTGGCATCATCCAAATACTTTACCGAAAAATATATTACCGGACTTAAACAGGACGCTGCTTTGAAAGAAGTTCCTTTTGCTAACCTGGGCTGGTTTTATATGAACAATGGGGAGATAGCTTTTAAATCCGGCGAAAATCATAATGAAGGGCCTGAATTTTATGGCTTTACGCCCATAACTATCAAAAAGCTGAATCAGCCGGAACCTGAAAAGCCAGCTGCGCCACTGCCATTTACAGTAGCACCACAGCTAATTACTCCACCTACGCCAACAGCCGATCAGCCAGAGGTATACGAGGATGAAGAGACGGAAGAAAAAACGCGTTCGGGAAGCCCGTGGCTTATCGCGCTTATCGTTTTGCTGGTTATCGCTGTAGCAGCATTCGCTATATATAAATATAACCCGGCTTTGTTCGGTTTTGGTAAGCAACCTGCAAAACCCGTTAACGGGCAAACAAAAACACAACCCGCTGCCGCTGCAGACAGTGCCGATGATAGTAATAAAACAGCCCCTCCACTTTTGGATACGGCATCAAAGGCAATTTCTAAACCCGATACTACGTTAAAGAAAACAGTAGCCACAGCCGATACTGCCGGTAAAACCGAATATGTTATCTTCGCCGGCTCATTTAAAACACAAACTAAAAGCGACGAAGCTGTTAAAATATTTAAAAGTGTTGGTGTGGATGCCCGCACATGGCATGGCCCAGGCTCTGGTAAACGCATTAAAATTATTATTGGAAGCTTCAGTACATCTGCCGAGGCCGAGACCGAAAGACTTAAACTTGTAAAAGCAAAAAAAATAGATCAAAAATCCTACAGCAAAGAAATTAACGAAAAGAAATGACATTATTATTGATACAGCAGATAGCAGATACCGCGAAACACGTAGCAGACACCGCAGGTCACCTTACACAACCCATCACTACACAGCCCGAAGAGCTGCGTTTTGGCGATCTATTGATCAAGGGTGGCTGGGTAATGGTTCCCATTGGTATTTTGGCTGTTTTAGGTTTGGTAATATTTTTTGAACGCTATTTTACCATCCGTAAAGCTTCAAAGAATGAGGCCAACCTGATGTTACAGGTACGCTCCAGTATCCATTCGGGTAACCTGGAATCGGCTATAGCGCTTTGCCGTAATAATAATTCGCCACTGGGTCGTATGCTGCAAAAAGGTTTGTTGCGTATCGGTCGCCCCATCAAGGATATTGAGGGCGCTATTGAAAACGTAGGTAAACTGGAAGTATCCAAGCTGGAAAAAAATATCGGTATCCTGGGTATCGTAGCAGGTATTGCACCCATGTTTGGGTTCCTGGGTACTATTGCCGGGGTAATCAAGATATTTTATGATATATCTAAAACAGATAATATCAGTATGGGTGTTATATCTGGTGGTCTGTACGTAAAAATGGTTACATCAGCCGCAGGTTTGATGGTGGGTATTGTGGCTTACGTATGCTATCATATTTTGAATATGATGGTTGATAAGGTAATTTTGAGCCTAGAAACTGATGCTATTGAATTTATTGACCTGTTAGAGGAGCCAAGCAAATGAATTTAAGAAAAAGACATAGAGGTGCATCGGCAGAAGTTCATACATCGGCCATGAACGACATTATGTTCTTCCTGCTTTTGTTTTTCCTCATTGCATCTACAGTTACCAACCCTAATGTGATCAAACTGGTATTGCCCAAATCATCAAGCGGGCAATCGGTATCCAAAAAAACCATTACGGTATCGGTAACCAAGGATTTGAGATACTACGTTGACAAAAAGGAAGTTCCGGTAGATGCCTTGCAAACTACTCTGTCTGGTTATAAAAACCTGGCTACAGAACTCACTATAGTTTTATATGTCGACAAAACTGTAGCCATACAGGATGTGGTACAGGTAATGGATATAGCACAAAAATTAAACATCAAACTGGTTCTGGCAACGGAACCGAAGTAGTATCAAGTAGCTAGTATCAAGTATCACGACATTCAAAAGTTGACCACAAAAATCTTGATACTTGATACTAGCTACTTGATACCAACTACGTGATACTAAAAAATGGACTACAGGGAAGAAAATAACTATCCAAAGGCATTTGCGGCAACAGGCATTATTTTGGCTGTGCTTATTGCTGCCTGTTATTTTATTGTATTTAAAAATCCACCAAAAATGGAGGATGGTACCGGGGGAATACTGGTAAACTACGGAACTGTTGACGAAGGTATGGGCAGCGATTATATGAGTACCGAGGAACCTTCGGTTGCTGAAAAAGCCAATAATACCAAACCAGATAAAGTTACCCACGAAAAACCAACCGAGGATAAACCCACTCCGCAAACCAGCGACAAAACCGTAGTGACCCAAAATACCGAGGACGCCCCGGAAGTAGCCGCCCCAACAAAAAAACCAACCAATACCGTAGCTACACCGCAGCCAACAAAAACCCCGGCCAAGCCTACGGTGAATCAAAACGCCTTGTATAAAGGCAAAGCCACAACCGGCACCGGCGAAGGTGACGGAACCGGGCACGCTCCGGGCAACCAGGGTAAGCCAACTGGAACAACCCTTACCAACAACTATAACGGAACAGGCTCTGGCAACGGCGGTAATTTGAATTTAACACAACGTAGTTTTGTTTCGCGCCCTAGCGTTGATGACGGAAATCGTCATAGCGGTAAAATTGTAGTAGATATCCTGGTTGATAAGGATGGCTATGTAATACAAGCCACTGCAGGAGCACGCGGCACTACCATATCTGATGCCAGCCTGTTACAAGCCTGCGAGGATGCCGTGCGCAAATCAAGATTCAATGCCTCTGATACCGCTCCCGAAACCCAAAAAGGCACCATGACCTTTGTGTTTAAGGTAAATTAAGTTCGGCTGATGGATCATAGCTAATGGTTCATGGCAATATTTTACAATAACAGGAATCTCAATCAAACACATCCGTATTACCTTTGCGCTCATTAGCGGTTCATCAGGTGTTACTATGAACCATCAACTATGAACCATGAACTACCAGGAAACCATCCAATACCTATATACTCAGCTCCCCATGTTTACGCGCGATGGGGCTTCGGCTTTTAAAAAGGATCTTACCAATACCATTGAGCTTTGCAAACGACTGGACAATCCGCAGCATAAATTTAAAAGCTTGCACATAGCAGGTACCAACGGTAAAGGTTCTACATCGCACATGCTGGCTGCTATTCTGCAAACAGCAGGATACAAAACCGGCCTGTATACATCGCCCCACCTAAAAGATTTTAGGGAACGTATCCGGGTTAATGGCCAAATGATCAGCGAGCAAACCGTGATTGATTTTGTTGAGGATCATAAAGCTGATTTTGAAGAGATAGCACCTTCTTTTTTTGAGATGACCGTAGCGTTAGCCTTTGATGTTTTTGCAAAGGAAAAAGTAGATATAGCCATTATTGAAGTGGGTTTGGGTGGCCGTTTGGATTCCACCAATATCATTACCCCGCTCCTGTCGGTCATAACCAACATAGGCTGGGACCACATGAATATGCTGGGCGATACGCTGCAACTGATAGCCGGCGAAAAAGCAGGTATCATCAAGCCCGGCATCCCGGTGGTGGTCAGCGAAACCCAGCCCGAAACAGTGCCCGTTTTCATAGCTAAAGCCCAACGGGAAGGCAGCCCCATCACTTTTGCATCGGACGTGTGGACGATTGAAGAAAAGTCAAAAGTTAAAAGTCAAAACTCAAAACTTTTGGAAATTGAAGTTAGCAACTCACTACTCAACACTCATCACTCATCACTTACTATCCAGCTCGACCTCACAGGCACCTATCAGCTTAAAAACATCAAAGGTGTTTTATCGGCTGTGGACGAGCTGCGCAAACAAGGCTTCATAATAACCAATGAGCATATCACCACCGCGTTGAAGCAGGTGAAAACACTCACCGGCCTGCATGGCCGCTGGGAAGTTTTAAATATCCAGCCGTTAACCATTTGCGATACCGGTCATAACCCCGACGGTATACAGGAGGTGGTCAAAAATATTGCCGCGGTTAATTACCAGCAATTACACTTTGTAATAGGCATGGTGAATGATAAGGACATTACCAAAGTATTGGCTTTGCTCCCAACAAAAGCTATCTATTACTTCTGCAAGCCCGATATACCAAGAGGTTTAGATGCAGAAAGTATGCAGCAGCAAGCCGCAAGTTTTGGCTTACACGGCAACACCTACCCATCAGTAAAGGCAGCTTTATCGGCGGCTCAGGCTAATGCCACAGATAATGATCTTGTATTTGTAGGCGGCAGTACATTTGTTGTAGCGGAAGTGGTATAACACCAATTGCCACCTCGAACGAGGTACGAGCAGAGATCTTTTGCTATAGGATAGCTTCTAACCAACGTTGCGAGCGAAAATGTGGGTTTACATAAATTCATTGAATTTCAATACAAGTATTTGATTATCAATAAAATAATACCATGTAAACCATAAATTATGTAAACCATGTAAACCCACTTTTTACCAAAATAGTCCTCCTTTTTATTGACTCAAGTTTTAGTATATAACTTTTCGACTTAACAAATAATTTACTTCTGTTATCTCCATAAAGTTCTATTTTTACTTTTAAATATAATCCCCATATTTTATATGACATATCTACCATCAGCAGACAGATACAAAAAAATGCAATACCGCCGCTGCGGCCATAGCGGTATCAAACTTCCGGCTATTTCGCTGGGTTTGTGGCACAATTTCGGACATGTGGATGTAACCGAAACCTACCGCAAAATTTTACACCTGGCTTTCGATAGCGGCATTACCCATTTTGATCTGGCCAATAATTATGGGCCGCCGCCGGGCTCTGCCGAAGAGAATTTTGGTCGTATTTTGAAGGAGGATTTCCGCGGCTACCGCGATGAAATGATCATCTCCAGCAAAGCCGGTTATACCATGTGGGATGGCCCTTATGGCGACTGGGGTTCCAAAAAATACCTGGTAGCCAGCTTAGATCAAAGCCTGAAACGCATGGGTTTAGAGTATGTTGATATATTTTATCATCACCGCCCAGATCCGGAAACCCCGCTGGAAGAAACCATGTCTGCACTTGATCTGATTGTTCGTCAGGGTAAAGCTTTATACGCTGGTATTTCCAACTATCCTGCTGCGGAAGCTGCCAAAGCTATCACGATATTGAAAGATCTGGGTACGCCATGCCTCATCCATCAGCCTAAATACTCCATGTTTGTACGTGATCCTGAAGAAGGCTTACTGGATGTGCTGGGTAACGAGGGTGTAGGTTGTATCCCATTTTCGCCATTGGCACAGGGATTACTGACCAATAAATACCTGCATGGCATTCCCGAAGATTCAAGGGCAGCCAAATCAACCGGCTTCCTGCAAAAGGACCAGGTAACACCTGAACGGATAGCCCAGATAAAACAACTGAATGACCTGGCCCTGAAACGCGACCAGACATTGGCACAAATGGCATTAGCATGGCTGCTGAAAGATAATCGCGTAACCTCGGTACTGATCGGTGCAAGCCGTGCCGAACAACTGGCCGACTCGTTAAGGGCGCTGGACAATATCGTATTCTCTGCTGATGAATTAACGCAGATAGAAAAAATATTAGCCTCCTAAACCCCGGAGTTTCGCCGGAACGACCATTTATATATAATTGTCATCCTGAACGTAGTGAAGGATCTATTCGTGACCCTATTTACCGGAGAATAGATGCTTCGCTACGCTCAGCATGACAATGTTTTTAAACACTTATTTATATGAGCAATATCAATTGGGGCATTATTGGTTGCGGCGATGTAACCGAATTAAAAAGTGGACCAGCATTTAAAAAAGTAGCCGATAGCGATCTGTTAGCCGTGATGCGGCGCGACGCTGCCAAAGCCGCCGACTACGCGCAGCGTCACCATGTTAATCAATGGTACAGCGACGCCGAAAAGCTAATGGACAAGGCTGGTGTTAATGCCATCTACATAGCCACTCCCCCATCCTCGCACCTGGAATATGCACTGAGCGCTTTAAAAAAAGGATTGAACGTTTATGTCGAAAAACCGGTTACCCGTAATGCTGCCGAGGCCCGAGCTATGGCCGAGGCTGTAAAACAGAGTAATACCAAACTCACAGTTGCTCATTACCGTCGGGCAGTGCCCATGTTTTTAGCTGTTAAAGAATTGATTGATACCCAAAAGGTTGGCGACATCCGTACCGTGCAAATCAGAATGTGGCAAAGCCGTAAACCGGAACTAGTTAGCAAAACCAAAGACAACTGGCGGGTTAACCCCGAGCAATCCGGAGGTGGCTATTTCCATGATTTGGCCCCGCATCAGCTCGATCTGATGCTGTATTACTTTGGTGAGCCAGAGAAATATCATGGATTTTCGCTCAATCAATCGGGCGCTACCCCAGCCGACGATCACGTTTGCGGGCAAATCTTATTTAAAAACAAAGTAGTGGTCAATGGCTCCTGGTGCTTCAACGTGGCCGAAAACCTCACTACCGATACCTGCGAGATCATCGGTACCAAAGGTAAAATCACATTCCCCTTCTTTGGCAATTATATTAGCTGGAAAACTGATACCGAGGATGAAACCATAACCTTTACACATCCGCAGCATATACAACAACCCATGATCGAAAAAATTGTAGCTTACTTTAAAAACGAGGGGTCGAACCCCTGCAGTATTGAAGAAGCCATTGTATTAATGGATGTGATGGATGCTTTTACCGGTCGGAGTGCCTTTTAATTAAAAATACTAACTTTTCTTTTTAGGCACCTTGGCTCCTTCTTTACGCGCCTCGGATAAGCCTATAGCAATAGCCTGCTTTTTGCTGGTCACTTTTTTGCCGCTACCGCTTTTGAGTTTACCTTCTTTCATTTCGTGCATAGTTTTTTCAACTTTTTCACTTGCTTTTTCTGAATACCTTGCCATAATGTTAGTTTTTAAGTAGATAATTAACTCGTGCAAAACATTTGCCAAAACTATGTTCCGAAACAGCTAATACAGCCAGGGCAAAATCAATCATCGATAAATTCCACATTCACAAAAAATAAAAATGGTAAATTATTATTTGTAATTATTGCTTAACTTCAAACATCCGGTCGCCCTATACGTTACCAACTGAAAATCATCACTATGTCTGCCAAAAAACTGATTGCCCCCTTTTACGAACGACTTGCATTAACATTAATAGGTTTTTTGGCGCTTGGTTATCTGATCATTATAGGTAAAGATTTGCTTGACCCCATGATATTCGGGTTCATTTTCGCAATATTACTGTTACCGATAGCTAACTTTCTGGAGAAGAAATGCAGGCTGCCGCGCAGTGCATCATCCTTAATATCTATATTATTGCTTATCGGTTTTGTTTATGGTGTATTATACCTGGTAGGCTCACAGATATCAAAAGTGGCCAACGACTGGCCCATGCTCAAAAACCAGGTAACACAATCATTACAAGACCTACAGCAGTGGATACAAACGGCATTCCATATTAATACTGAAAAGCAGATGAGCTATGTTCACAGTACTGCCGATAAGCTTATGGCTTCTGGGGGTGACGTTTTGGGCACAACCTTCGGAGCTATTTCGTCACTCATGCTTTTTTATGTATTCATCCTGATATTTACCTTTTTTATATTACTCTACAGAAGATTGCTGCTGCGTTTCATTATTTGGGTTTTCCGGGATGAAAACCAGCATATCGTAATGGATATAGTAGAAAATATCCAATCTATACTAAGACAATATATCCTGGGCTTACTTTTAGAAATGGTGATTGTAGCTGCTGTTGCTATCAGTGTTTTCCTGCTCATTGGCATCAAATACGCTGCATTGTTGGGTATTATCGTAGGCCTGTTCAACATCATACCTTATATCGGTATTTTTACGGCCTTGCTGCTTAGCGCCATTATTACTTTTGCAACCGGGAGCATTAAAGATACTCTATTCGTAATGGGCAGTGTGATCGGTATCCATGCAATAGATGCCAACCTCCTGTTACCAACCATTGTTGGTTCAAAAGTGAGGCTTAACGCATTGATATCATTTGTGGGGATCATTGTAGGTGAGATGATATGGGGTTTGTCGGGCATGTTTTTATCCATACCGGTTATTGCTATTTTCAAAATCATATTTGACCGTATCGAAAGTTTAAAACCGTGGGGCTACCTGCTTGGTGGCGATAATGAAAACAAAAAATCTGCTCCTATCAAAATAAAAGCAGACTAACAGCAATTTAACAAAAATTTAACATCTCATTAAGAGGCAATTCTAGTCTTTTATTTTAGGTTTGCATTGTATTAATCCCCCTAACTAATGCAAACTATTAGTACCCCTCAACGCCCTGTTTACAGGTGTCAAAAGTGTAATGAAGTACTTGATATACGTCGTAAAAGAAGCCCGTTCATCAAAACATTTCTTTTTTGGCTTCCCTTAAAAAAGTTTTTTTGTACCCGCTGTCTTAAAGTGCGCTACCTTTTTTAATTATCACGTTGCTTAATACTATTGTATCATTAATTTAGTACCTCCCAGTTGCAAGGTTTGCAATTGAAAAACTTACCGGATATGCGCATTAAGCAAACTTTATTGATCATTACCTACATTTTACTGCCTTTTATTACATTGGCGCAACCTAAAAACAAACCCGTTTTTAGACTGGTGCCTTTAGGCGTGTTAGGTGGTATTGATGAAAGTAATTTGTCGGCTTATATGCTGTCTGCTGCTGGTACTGATCAATATATTTGTTTAGATGCAGGTACCTTGCATGTTGGTATCCAAAAAGCAATAACCAACAAAACTTTCCGGGTTTCTGGCGAAAGAGTATTGAGGCAATATATCAAAGGGTATTTTATATCACATGCTCACCTTGATCATATAGCTGGGCTCATCATCAATTCACCCGAAGACAGCAGCAAAAACATTTATGGTCTTCAGAGTACTATTGAAACCATCAAAACCCACTACTTTACCTGGGCAAGCTGGGCCAACTTTGCCGATCAGGGCGAAACGCCTGCTTTAAAAAAATACCGTTACCAGGTACTGAGCCCCGGCACCCAAACTGATATCGAAAACACCCCGCTTAAAGTGCAGGCATTTCCGTTGAGCCATTCCAACCTTACCAGTACCGCTTTTCTGGTACAAAGTAATGATGATTATATTTTGTACCTGGGCGATACCGGAGCAGACGCTATTGAAAAGAGCACAAATCTGCAAAATCTGTGGCAGGCTGTTTCTCCGCTCATCAAAAGTAAAAGGCTAAAAGCTATTCTTATTGAGGTATCTTTTCCTAACGAACAGCCGGATAAAACGCTTTTCGGGCATTTAACACCACATTGGTTTATGGCTGAAATGGACAAGCTAGCTGGGCTGACAAGTCCGGCCGAATTAAAAGGATTAAATATTGTAGTTACGCATCTTAAACCACCGGTAAACAGTATAACTCAGATCAAGGCCCAACTTAAAGCTGCCAATCAATTACAACTAAACCTCATATATCCTGTGCAGGGTAAAGCGCTTAGTTTTTAGATAGTATTTGGCTAACGCGGAAAATTACCTAAATTTCCGTCGATCAAAACCAAACCACCTATCTATGAATATCATTCAGAAATGCCTGCTGCTCTGCTGTGTTATATGGACTAATGCCTTATTTGCACAACCACAAGGTAAAGTATTGGAGGAAGAAACCGTTAAAAGCAGTATTTTAAAGCGCAATGTAAAATATACTGTTTACCTGCCTGCCGATTATGAAACAGCCAACCGCAGCTACCCCGTTGTTTATTTACTGCATGGTTATACTGATGATAATACCGGCTGGCTGCAGTTTGGCGAGATAAACCGCTATGCCGATAAAGCCATCGCCGAAGGCACTATTCCACCAATGGTTATTGTAATGCCCAATGCCGATTCGAGCTGGTATATTAATTCCTATGATGGAAAAGAGAAATATGAGGATTTTTTCATTAAGGAATTTATGCCGCAGATTGAAAAGGTTTACCGTATTAAAGCCGATAAAAAATATCGCGGCGTAGCGGGTTTATCTATGGGTGGTTATGGAACATTGATTTATACTATCAAATACCCGCAACTGTTTGCGGCAGGAGCGGCCTTGAGCGCTGCGGTATTTCCAGACGATCAGATGACGGGCATGCCCGATGAAAACTGGGATAGGGTATTTGCACAGTTATATGGTCGCGGGCTCAAGGGTAAAGACCGCCTGAACAAGGCCTGGCAGGCTAATTCTGTTTTGAGCATGGTACAGGATAAATCCACAGAACAATTGAGCGGCGTACGTTATTGGATTGATTGTGGCGATGATGACTTTTTAACCAAAGGTAATTGCCTGCTGCATATAGCGCTGACGGAGAAAAAAGTACCACATGAATTTAGAGTACGCGATGGCGCTCACACCTGGACCTACTGGCGTACGGGTATTACCGATGCGCTGGCATTTATAGGCGATAGTTTCAGGCAGAAATAGAGCCCCCAGCCACCTGGAGGGGAGTTTTTTGATGTGCGGATAAGCAAAATGACCAGGTATATATCCAAATGAGAAAATGTCTTGATACTTGATACTCCTTATCTACTAAAAATCTATGAAAATATACCTTAAGCTCTCCTTGCTTTTATTACTTTTAAGCACTGGCACTGCATTTGCCCAGCATATAGGTAAAGTGATAGACGAGCAAAACATTAAAAGCGACATTTTAAAGCATAACGTAAAATATGCTATTTATTTGCCTCCCGATTATGAAACATCAAACCGGACATATCCGGTGGTGTATCTGTTACATGGTTACGGCGACGATCAAACCGGCTGGCTGCAGTTTGGTGAGATAAACCATTATGCTGATAAGGCTATCGCCGAAGGCAAGATCCCGCCTATGATCATTGTGATGCCCGATGCTCAGACCACTTATTATATCAATTCATACGACGGGAAACAAAACTACGAGGATTTCTTTTTTAAGGAATTTATCCCTGATATCGAACGAGAGTATCATATCAAAGCCGAAAAAAAATATAGAGGTGTAGCCGGACTATCCATGGGTGGCTTTGGCACATTGGTATATAGCATCAAACATCCTGAAATGTTTTCGGCAGCGGCTGCTCTGAGCGCGGCTGTACGCAGTGATGAGGACCTGATGGCTATTCCGGATGCACGCTGGGCCGAAGTGTACAGCAAAGTGATCGGTCCCGACCTGAAAGGACGCGAACGATTAAATGCTACCTGGCAAAACTACTCGGTACTCGGCCTGATACAGGGCAAAACCACCGAAGAATTGAATACGGTGCGTTATTGGATTGATTGCGGCGATGACGACCCATTAAGCAAAGGCAATTCCTTACTGCACATTGCCCTGATGGAAAAAAAAGTTCCACATGAGTTCAGGATACGGGATGGCGGTCACAACTGGACTTATTGGCGCACCGGAATTACCGACGCATTGGAATTTATAGGTGATAGTTTCAGGCAAAAATAAGCCCAGCTCCTGAAGGAGAAGTTTTTTGGATTAATAAATCCCAAATCGAACATCCGAATTTCGAAATCACTGGGTCGGGGGGCTCAGAATATCCTCACAATTCTTTTTTAATTCATTGAGTCGAGCAGGTAAAGTCTCTATCCCATGCTGATCTTTTATATTGCGGTAAAGCAGCTTGATCAGATTAAGGGTTTCATCATCCGGGTCGCAGGCCTGGGCCTTTTCCAGATGCGGCAGGGCCTTTTTTACCTTACTGATATACACAGCATCTACAACTACTTCATTTGCGGGCTTTCCCGAGATATCCTTGATATACAAATACCCCAATGCCCGATGAGCTACGTAGAAATTGGGTTGTGCAGCCACTACCCTGTTGTAATATATAATGGCATTCCCGCTTTGCAGATCACCTTCATAAACCTGGGCCATAAAATTATAAAAGCTGGTACGAATACCTGGTTTTAGTTTAGCGGTATCAGGCAGTATTTGTTCGCCAAGAGTCATGGCTTTTTCCATGTTGGCATTTAGAAACGCTTCGTTAAAATCAACATATCGGTCATATACCTCATCAGCTGTTTGCGCGTAGGCGGTTCTACCGGCTATAAGTATAAATATAATAAAGATGATTTTTCTGAACATGATGATAAGATTGGCTAAATGTACTTAGCCAATCTTATAAACGCAATAAATCCGGATTTAATTATATTGGGGATTTCCCTGTTTCCATTTCCTGTATTCCGCGGTCATACAATGCCCGCATGGACGATATCCCAAACTTTCAGCCTCTGCTTCCGAAGCAAAGAAAACACGGTTCTCCGGCTTCATCCGTTTTCCTGAATTACAGCTCATTGTACCATAAATTTTAAGACGGGCATTGCCGCCAAATCTGATTTGTTCAGTATCGAGCAGTTGTTTTAGCTTTCTGCCGCGGACAAAGGCTTTATCACCCAATTCAAGATGCCTGATCATTTGGCATCATGAAAAATGACACCCATGCTGCGGCGTTTACCCACGGTGACCTCACCTACTCCATGTTTCATATTTATGCGGTGATAGCCAGTACTGCCTTTGGCCGGGCGATAACTGGTGGTAAATAGCAGCATATCGCCCTTACCTGGCTTCAGCACCATGGCACGCGATTGTGCCCTTGGCTTTTGCTCCATCAGTATAAATTCACCACCTTCATAGTCATGGCCTGGTTCGTCCAGTATAAAAACCAGCTGCATCGGGAAAAACACTTCGCCGTACAAATCCTGGTGCATGGCATTATAGCCACCCTGGGAATATTGCAATATCAGGGGTGTTGGCCGTAGCTGTTCATGCTCATGGCAATGCTCCAGCAATTCATCTAAAGTATCGGGGAAACGCTGTTCCTTATCCAGGTACTGCATCCACCTGTTTGCAATGGGCACCAGTTGGGGATAAACATTCTCCCGCAGCTGCTGTATCAAGGTGGGCAAAGGATATTTAAAATATTTATACTCCCCCAGCCCATACTGATGATGCTCCATCACTATAGTTTTGCGGTATAACTGCTCATTGGTGTATTGAGCAGTAAGGTTGTCACACTCATCAGCCCTTAATACATTTTTTACTAGCGCATAACCTTTGCTATCCATCGAATTGGAAATGCCGGCCCAGTTCAGGCCGGCAATTCTTTCTTTAATACTCATACCTGTATTATTAAGCCTCGTTGTTAACTAAAGCAGCTTCCCAGCCAATAATAGCCGATTTACGGGTTGGCCCCCAGTGATATCCGCCAGATTCGCCGGTTGATTTGATAACCCGGTGACAAGGGATCAGGAAAGCAACCGGGTTAGCCCCTATCGCGCTGCCTACCGCCCTGCTGGCATTAGGCTGATGTATCTGCTTAGAGATATCGGAATAAGTACTCAGATCGCCCATGGGGATCTTTAACAATGTCTCCCATACCTTAAGCTGAAAGCTGGTACCTTTCAGATGCAGCTTTATATTAGACAGCTCCGACCAATCCTTTTTAAAGATATGCAGCGCATCCTGCTGAGCCACATCCACCACCTGTGTATACGAGGCATTGGGGAATTGCTCCAAAAGCTTACTAAAAGCATCTTCCCGGTCATCAGCAAAAGCCATATAACAAATGCCTTTGGAGGTTGATGCTACAATGATGTTACCAAAAGGGCTCTCGGCAAAGCTGTAATTAATGTCCAGCTCTTTACCTCCATTTTTGTACTCGGCCGGGGTCATACCTTCAATGTTGATAAACAGATCGTGCAGCCTGCCGGTGCCTGACAGACCCGTTTCAAAAGCGGTGTCAAACAAAGTTGCCTGTTTATCTTTTAACAGATTCTTGGCATAATCCAAGCTCAGGTATTGCAAAAATTTCTTGGGACTGATACCTGCCCAATCGGTAAATAAACGCTGAAAGTGGAAAGGACTTAAATGCACCTTTTCAGCCACATCATCCAGGTTGGGTTGATTTTTGAAATTCAGCTTTATATAGTTGATCGCCTCGGCGATACGGTCGTAATTAATTTTTTCTTGTGTGTTCATCATCTTGTTTATTAATTATTGATAAACAAATTTACCCCGATATCGACCCCTATAAAACCCGAAACTTGCGCTGTTTGTCCGTTACGAAGCCTTATACATCTTTACTATAGGCAGCACTTCGCCATCGGGCAAAGGCTGTTCAATATGCTCCAGCGGACGATAGCCCATTACCTCGTAAAGCGGCACACCCGGTAAAGTGGCCCCCAATTGAAAGTTGGTAAAACCATTCTCTTTAGCTGCATTTTCACATACCTGCATAATATGCTTGCCGATACCTTTCCGGGCCCAATCTGGGTGTACAAAAAAGGCGCGGATACGGGCGGCATCTGTTACCGGATCAAGCAGCGGATCTTCTACATCTTTATGCTGATCGCCACCGTACAGCGTATTACGCTTGCTCCAGCCACCGCAACCCACAATGACATCGCCAACCTGGGCCACATAGTATGTACCATCGATGATGAGCTGAGTATCAATACCGAAAATATATTTGATAGCACTTTCTATCTGGTTTGGGGTATTGTAAGCGGTGCTCAAACCGCGTACTGATGCCCCTATCAATTGCTGTAAAAAAGGTATATCCTCAAAAGTAGCGAGGCGTGTAGTAATAGTCATAGGTATAATCTTTTAATCAAATATCATGAAATTCTTAATAATTGTTCGGAATGGATGCAATTCAAATTGTGGCGTAGAGGGTTAGAAAAAACCGTTTGTCATGCTGAACGGAGTGAAGTATTTATTCTACGGCTCGCAAATTCACGAATAGATCCTTCGTTCCCCAGGATGACAAATGGTATACCCCATTATTGCGCTGCTCATTTTGCAGCAAAAAGTGGGTTTACATGGTTTACACTTTTTATGATTAATATTAATTTAAATAATTAATTATCAATTATTTATTTAAATAAAATCATCAAAATCATGGTTTACATGTAAACCATGATTTATAACTTTTCAAAAGAGTAAGGTGAGGCCTAAACATCGCCAAATTCCTGGCTTTGGCTTGTGGCATGTCGTTTGGTTATCAGCAAACCAAGGCTCAATATAATACTGGTGCCCAAAACCACCACAAATAATAAACTGGCGCCAACCTGCGGGATGCGCAAATCAGCGGGCAGGTTATAATATAACAGTACATTGATCAATCCGCGGGGTACAATAAAAAGTTCAGGTATCAGGTCTGTTTTTGACACTAGTTTAATATACAGGAAACGCACAATATAAATAGAAAGCAAAATAGCTCCGGCACTTAGTAAAACCGGTATATGATTCAACTCGCGGATATTCATCGTATAACCAAAAACAATAAAAAAGAAGGTTCGCATCAAAAAAGCACTCTCGGCCGAAAGCTGGTGCAGTTGCTTAATATCATGCTTAAAAGCCGGGTAAATAAACGTGTTTCTGAACCAGGAAAAGTTGATCTGACTGGCATTGTTCAGGAACAGCCCCAAGGCCAGTACAATAATCAACGCTGATAAGTGATACGACTGGCCGATAGAATAAACCAGGATCAATAAAGATATGATCAGGAACGATTTGATATGATGTTTTAGTCGTCCGATAACATATAACAGAGCCAGGCACGATAGAATAGCCACCAGTATAATACCGGTAAGCTCTCCACCCAATTTGGCAAATGAGCCTATATCGATTTTAGGGTTTCTGACTATAAAGTTAAACAACACCACGGTGAGTATGTCCGAGAACGAAGATTCATAAATGATAAACTCCTTTTTGCTTTTGATCAGATTAGCCGCGGAAGGTATAGCGATAGATGAGCTCACCACACAATAAGGGATGGCATTTACAAAGCATTTATAAATACTCTCGCCGGTTAAATAGTATATAATACCGGTGATGACCGCAGCGCTCAGTAATAATATACCCAATGCCGAAAAGAATGCCTTTTTGATAATGGCATTTTTATCACTATTGTACCGCAATTCCAAAGCCCCTTCAAATACAATCAATATCAAACCCAGTGTACCCAGCGTAGGCAGAATGAGCGAGAAATTGAGCATGGGAATATTAAAATACTCTACCACCTGCTTTAAACCGATACCCAGTAACAGTAATAAAATAACCGAAGGAATTTTGGTTTTACCGGCCAGCAGATCAAACAAGTACGAGAATATGACCAGTCCGCTGAGTATAATAAGGGTTGTGTATGTAGTCAAATTAGGGTTGCTTTAATGTTTGTCAGTAAATGAGCCTTAACATACGAAATTTAGGTATTGTTTTGGAGATTGTGGTGTTTGATGACACATTGAATATATTTATTACTCATTAATGTCATTTAGTAACTTATGAGAAAACTGAAAAACAGGAAAGTAGAAAGCCTCTGAATCATGATAAAAAAAGCTTTAAGCCTTCCGCTTTTGGCTTTTGGCTTACCCAACAGGTATTTTACAAAACAGTGTGGCAGTTACGGCTGTTAGTTAGCATATTTACAAGAAAAATCATCTATGGCTCATCTTTTTTCGCCTTTAAAAATAAAAAACATCGAATTAAAAAACCGTATCGCGGTATCGCCTATGTGCGAGTATTCCAGTGAAGATGGTTTTGCTAACGACTGGCACCTTATCCACCTGGGCAGCCGGGCTGTTGGCAGCGCGGGCCTCATCATTACCGAAGCCACCGCAGTATCGCCCGAGGGCCGCATCACCTACGCCGATCTGGGTATTTATAGCGATGAACACGTTGAAAAATTAAAACATATCACCAATTTTATTCATGAACATGGAGCCGTTGCTGGAGTACAATTGGCTCATGCAGGGCGCAAAGCCAGTCATGAAAAGCCATGGAACGGCAACAAACAAATACCATCAGATCAACATAACGGATGGAAAGCCGTAGCCCCAAGCGCCATACCCTTTATCGAAAGTGAAGAAGCTCCGCTTGAATTGGATAAAGCCGGGATCGAAAAAGTAAAAGCTGATTTTAAAGCGGCTGCCCAAAGGGCCATAGCCGCTGGTTTTAAGCTGATCGAATTGCATGGCGCCCACGGTTATCTGTTGCACCAGTTTCTTTCACCTATCAGTAATAAGCGTACCGATGAATATGGCGGATCATTTGATAACCGGATCCGTTTACTATTGGAAGTACTGGAATCTGTTAAAGAAGTTTGGCCTGCAGACAATCCTTTGTTTGTACGTATCTCCTCCACCGAATGGACCGAAGGTGGCTGGACAGCCGACGATTCTGTGGCATTGGCAAAGATATTGAAGGATAAAGGTGTCGACCTGGTTGACTGCTCAAGCGGCGGAAATGTGATCAATGCTAAAATACCGTTAAAACCAGGTTATCAAGTGGAGTTTGCAGAGAAAATTAAAAAGGAAAGTGGTATACTTACAGGAGCGGTAGGCCTCATAACAACAGCTTACCAGGCCGATGAAATTATACAGGAAGGCGAGGCAGACCTGATATTCCTGGCCCGCGAAATGCTGCGCGATCCGCATTTCCCGTTACGTGCCGCACATGAACTGGGGCACGAAGTAAAATGGCCCGTACAATATGAGCGTGCCAAATGGCCGTCTTTAGAAAAAAGATAAAAAGAACAGGAATAAAAATTATACACTTGTTTTGAACTACTAACTTTGGTATTAACCAACACAAAATACATCAATAAACAACAACTATGAAACGTACAGCAAACGCCCATTGGAACGGCACTTTACAAGCAGGTCAGGGAGAGATCACTACCCAGAGCACCGTATTAAACAAAACCCAGTATTCATTTAAAACCCGTTTTGCCGATGGCATTGGTACCAACCCGGAAGAATTGCTTGCCGCTGCGCATGCAGGTTGCTTTACCATGGCAGTGGGCGCGGCTTTAACCCAAGCCGGTTTTACACCTAATGATTTGACCACCGATGCTATATTAGATCTGGATATGGTTGGCTTAAGCGTTACCGCCATTCATCTGGAGCTTAAAGGATCAGTTATTGATGGTGTTGATGAGGCTACCTTCAAACAAGTTGCCGAAGGCGCTAAAGCCAATTGCATTATTTCAAAAGCACTAAATGTGCCTATTACTTTAAACGTTACTTACGCTTAAAAATTTCTTATACATGTCATTGCGAGGAGGCACGACGAAGCAATCTCTTCGTTAGTATAAACGCGATGAGATTGCCACGCTGCTCTCGCAATGACATATTTATTTATATCCGGGTTATTATTTCTGTATCAGCGCCAGCAATGCTTGTGGTGTTTCGTAGGTGGCACTTTTATAAGTGAGTACTTTTACACCTACGCATAAGGTATCAACCGTGTTGTTAGGATGGTTGATATATATTTTCCCGCGAACATCTGGCTGATACCCCTCATCTGCTCTTTTCATATCGGTTAATAGTTGCATCACACTATCAATACCGGCTTTCTGCGTAAAATTTTTAACCTTCCCTTCTGGAAAATAATAATCAAACTTATCGCAGGTTATCCTGAATTGGGTTTCACGCCCAAGCTCGGTAAATTTAAACCGGATGCTTTTAACCTCATCGGCAGCATTAGTTTTGGGTTTGCAGGCGAAGAGGGTGGACACCGATAGCAGGATAATGAGGATGTAAAGCTTTTTCATGATTTATGATTGATATATAAACTTACAAAGTTTTATAAAAACAGCAAATCAAAAAAAGCTCCCCTTTAGGGGATTGGGGGCTTACTTCAGTACATCCAGCACCCGGAACATTTTTTCCTTAATACCACGGCTCGATCCATTGAAATTGTTCACCATGATGGAGAAACACAACTCGCGGCCATTATGTGTTTGATAACCGGCGTAACAAAGCACACTGTTAATGCTGCCGCTTTTCATTTTCATATCATTATAAACCGGCAAACTCTCATACAGATCGGCAAACCAGCTTTCCTTTTTAGCCGATTGCAATATTTTGGCCAGCGTTAAGGTAGTTACCCTGTCACCAGGCGAAAGTCCGCTGCCATCATAGGTGTTGATGCTGTTAGGATCGATGCCGCGTGCCTTCCAGAACTTTTGTACTTCTTCTACCCCATTTGCCGATGTTGGTTTGCGGCCCTGTTTCCAGGCAATGGTTTTGAGCAATTGCTCAGCATACAGGTTGATGCTTTTCTGATTGAGCCAATAAACAATACGGCTCAATGGAGGCGATAGTATAGTGGTTAAATTTTTGCTAATGAGCGGTAACTTCAGATCTTTAGCGGCTAAAGTAGCAGCCGATTCGGGGTTACCAGTCACCAAAACACCTAATTTTTTTAGAGTATCCGATAAACGCAGGGCGGCATCATAAGCAGGATCCGGCATGGCTACAGATATACTTTTCTTCTCCTTATCAATAGCATAGCTACCACGCAAATACATCACCGAACTGCCAACAGGCAAAAAGGCATAAGCGTTATCGCCACTGCCCGCCTCGCCGTTGATCAACTCGCTTTTAAAAGTGAGGTATGGAATTGTAGGAACGGTACGGGATATCCCAACCGGGTTACCTACCACACCGGTACGCAATTTAATATCAAATTGGTTCTCGCGCCAGCACAGGCCCGATGTACCTGCACCATAATAGTTGCCCACATCCTGCCAGATCCATCCTTCGGGGATAGACTGGGTGCCAAAAACGCTGTCGTCGCCGATAATACGGCCGTTAATTTTTTTGATACCGGCCTTTTTCAAGACATCAGTCATCAGCGCCAATACATGGTCTTCTTTGGTCTGCTCATACCGCCAGCTGCCCAGGGTCGGGTCGCCCGCACCTTTGATAATTACATCGCCGTTCAGTGTACCATCGGCTGCAATTTCGCCAGCATAACCCAATTGGGTTTGGTATTTAAAATCAGCTCCTAAAATATTAAAAGCCGTAATACTGGTAATGGTTTTTAAGGTAGATGCAGTAGCCAACCCCATATTGGGATTGGCTGTAAATACCTGTTCGCCGGTTTTGGCATCCAGCACGGTGAGTGATACCGAAGCATAACTGCACTGGCTATCTGCCTGCAATCTGCCAAGGGCGTTCGATAATTTTTGTTGAAGATCCTGGGCATAAAGCTGCCCGCTTATTAAAAATAAACTAACTATCAGTAACCGTTTCATCATGATGTTTAACGTTCCGCTGCGATATAAAATATAATGGGATACCAATGAGTACGATCATTAATCCATATAACGCGTAATCTCTTTTGTAAGCAAATAGTAAGCCACAAAAGGCTATTCCCATTAAAATATAAATAGCTGGTAAAACGGGATATCCCAATGCTTTATAAGGCCGTTCAGCATCCGGACGTTTCTTACGTAAAATATAAATGCCTACAATAGTTAATATATAAAATATAACCACCACAAAGGATATCATATCCAACAGATCGCCATAACGACCGCTCAAGCAAAGCAATGAGGCTACAATACACTGTATCCACAAGCCAAATTGCGGAACCGAGAATTTATTTAAAGTGCCGGTTTGCTTAAAAAATAGCCCATCCTTTGCCATGGTATAATAAACCCTGGCACCCGATAGTATCAACCCGTTATTGCAACCAAAGGTTGAAACCATGATCATTAAAGCAATAATAATGGTACCTATATTGCCAAATATCACATGTGAGGCGGCAACAGCTACTCGGTCCTTCTCGGCAGTAGCTATTTCATGCAGTGGTAAAACACCAGTGTACACCACATTTGCTGACACGTAGATAATAGTAACTATCAAGGTACCTAAACCCAGGCTTATTGCTACATCGCGTTTGGGATTCTTCATTTCGCCAGCAATAAAGGTTACGCTGTTCCAGGCGTCACTGCTAAAAATAGAACCAACCATAGCTGCTGCAATAGCGCCTAAAGCTGCCCCTGTTGTTAAGTTGGTAATACTGCCATCCTTATTTAAATTATGCAGACTCCAGGCATTTGTCCAGTTAGCATGCCATACATCAGGTTTCAACATAATAAAACCAAAAATGATCAACCCAAATAAACTTAACAGTTTGGTTAAGGTAAAGGTGGTTTGTATCAGCTTGCCGGCTTTAACACCTCTTGTATTTACAAAGGTTAAAAAGATAATGAGTATGATGGATACAATTTGTGCTGCACTGATTGAAAAAAATTTGTCTTGTCCGGCAGCATCAACGCCTGTTTTTAGCTTCCAGAGAATGTTGTCCTCGCTAAAGGCAGGTATTAAGTAGGCGGTGAACTTTGAAAATGCCACACCTACCGCAGCGATAGTTCCTGTTTGTATTACAGCAAATAAACTCCAGCCATATAAAAAAGCAATGAATTTATTGTAGGCTTCTTTCAGGTAAACGTATTGTCCACCAGCCTTGGGGAACATACCGCTTAATTCACCATAGCTTAAAGCAGCGGTAAGGGTCATGAAACCGGTGAGTACCCAAATAGCTATCAGCCAGCCTGCCGAGCCTACATTACGGATAATATCAGCACTTACAATGAAAATACCTGAACCTATCATCGAGCCGGCTACCAGCATAGTGCCGTCGAGCAAGCTCAGTTCATGTTTCATTTTTGGTTGATCAATTTTTTTTGTCATGTGTTATTCAAAGGGGTTTTAAGTTCCTAAACTATTTAAAAAACTTTATAATAAGCAGGCTCTTGGGAAAGAAAATAAAATTACTATTTTGCATCCACCAATTAATAGAAGCCAAGGATTAAGGATTTTTGGGGCAGAGATTTTTAGAACGAGGATCGGTTATCAAATATATACATTTTAGATATACCGCAAAATGTTCGTTTTAAAATTATCCTTGCTTATTGTTACCCCGATCACGGCTCCTAACTACCATTTGTAAACCAAATTTTGAATATGGATTTTTTGAACAATTACTTGATCTACTTAATTCCGGTGATAGGCCTTATCGGCATTATCGCTATGGCGGTTAAAGCCGCCTGGGTTACCAAACAGGATGCTGGTGATGGCGACATGGCCCAGCTGGCGGGTTACATTGCCGATGGGGCAATGGCCTTTTTACGTGCCGAATGGAAAATACTCAGCTATTTTGTGATAGTTGCCGGTATCTTACTGGCCTGGTCTGGCACTACAGTGGCTACATCAAGCCCGGTTATTGCCATCTCCTTTTTAATTGGTGCATTTTTATCTGCCTTTGCCGGTTTCCTGGGCATGCGTATTGCAACCAAAGCCAACGTGCGTACTACACAGGCAGCACGCAGCAGTCTGGCCAAAGCATTAAAAGTTTCGTTTACCGGTGGTACGGTAATGGGCTTAGGTGTTGCCGGTTTAGCTATTATTGGCTTAGGATCGTTGTTTATTGTTTTTTATACCATGTATGTTAAAAACGTAGCGGGTAGTACCGTAAATGGTGAGGATATGGCTAAAGCACTTGATGTTTTGGCAGGCTTCTCTTTAGGTGCCGAATCCATAGCGCTGTTTGCCCGTGTTGGTGGCGGTATTTATACCAAAGCGGCCGACGTAGGCGCCGATCTTGTAGGTAAAGTAGAGGCAGGTATCCCCGAGGATGACGTACGTAACCCTGCAACCATTGCCGATAACGTAGGTGATAACGTGGGCGACGTTGCCGGTATGGGCGCCGATTTATTCGGATCGTACGTAGCTACTATGCTGGCTACCATGGTGCTGGGCCGCGAAATTGTATCGCATGATGCTTTTGGCGGTATAGCCCCGGTATTGTTGCCTATGGTAATAGCCGGTTTAGGATTGATATTCTCTATTATAGGCGCGGCTTTTGTGAAGATCAAAAGTGAGACAGATAGTGTTCAAAAAGCCCTTAATATGGGTAACTGGGCATCTATTATTTTAACCGCTATTGCTACTTATTTTGTAGTACAGTGGATGTTACCTGCCGGAGAGTTTCACATGTCTCGTGATGAAGTGAATGGCGGTATTAAAGCAGGCTCGCTGATATTTACTAAAGACGGAGTTTTCATGTCGATAGTGGTTGGTTTGGTAGTAGGTACTTTAATGTCCATCATTACCGAATATTATACGGCTATGGGCAAGCGCCCGGTATTGAGCATTATCCGCCAATCATCAACCGGTCACGCTACCAATATCATTGGTGGTTTGGCTGTAGGTATGGAATCAACGGTATTACCTATCCTGGTATTGGCATCGGGTATTTATGGCTCGTACCACTTCGCAGGTTTATATGGTGTAGCTATCGCTGCAGCCGGTATGATGGCTACTACGGCCATGCAATTGGCTATCGATGCATTCGGTCCTATTGCTGATAACGCCGGTGGTATTGCTGAAATGAGTCGCCTGCCCGAAGAAGTACGTCACCGTACAGATAACCTGGATGCTGTAGGTAACACTACCGCGGCAACCGGCAAGGGATTTGCCATTGCTTCGGCAGCATTAACCTCACTGGCCTTATTTGCGGCATTTGTGGGTGTAGCAGGTATTGAGCATATTGATATTTATAAGGCTGATGTTTTAGCCGGTTTATTTGTAGGCGGGATGATCCCTTTCATCTTCTCGGCCTTATGTATCTCGGCCGTGGGCCGCGCAGCTATGGCCATGGTAGAAGAAGTAAGACGCCAGTTTCGCGAAATACCAGGCATTATGGAATACAAAGCCAAACCTGAATACGAAAAATGTGTGGCTATATCTACCAAAGCCTCTATCCGCGAAATGGTTGCCCCGGGTTTAATTGCCCTCATCACCCCTATCATTATTGGTTTTGCCTTTGGCCCCGAAGTTTTGGGTGGTTTATTGGCAGGTGTAACTGTATCGGGCGTGTTGATGGGTATTTTTCAGAGCAACGCAGGCGGCGCCTGGGATAACGCCAAAAAATCATTTGAAAAAGGTGTAGAGATCAACGGCGAAATCCATTACAAAAAATCAGATCCGCATAAAGCATCTGTAACCGGCGATACCGTAGGCGATCCGTTTAAAGATACTTCAGGCCCATCCATGAACATCCTCATCAAACTGATGTCGATCGTTTCGCTGGTAATTGCACCGCACCTGAATCATTTGGTTGATACCAGTCCGCGTATACAACGGGAACTACACAGACAATCCATCAATACGCATGTGATAATCAAAACTGACAAAAACCTTTAATTCAAATAAATAGTGTTGAAAAGAGCCGCCTGCGAGGGTGGCTTTTTTTATATTTGAGTAATCATGAAACCTCTCTACAAGATTATTATTAAATATAGCCTTATCTCTTTTGTGGCATTTTTAGCCAATTGGTATATCTTATTCGGATCTCCATTAAATATTCCTGAATACATACCCCTTACACCTGTTAAAACAAATGGAGCCATTCTATTCGCCATCTGCATTACGGTAATCATTCTGGCTCAAAAAAGCCTTATAAAAGTACAGAAGGATATAAGTATTATTCTTTTAATGCTGTATAGTGCAGGAATATTTTTCATAGCAGAATGTCTTTTTCACAGTATGATGCTGATCATTACCATTGATTATACTTTGCACGAATTTTTATCGGGTATTATAGTTATCACATTATTTAGTACCGTACTGTCTTTCTTTGTCGCTTTTCAATTAAAAACAAAGCGAACAGGTCAGTTGATCCTTTTTTTTGTAATACTCTCCATTCTGTTTAATGTACTTGCATACTTTTTCCCGAATCTTAAGGCAAATAATTAAACTCGGTTTTAGTTCTCCGTTACATACTTTATCATTTTATTTCCATGTTTTTACTTGCAATCTCTCAGGCATCAAGTAATTTTTAAATTAGCAGCGTTATACTACTCTGCACAACTATGAAAATTAAGGAAATCCATTTGCTGACGAATAACCTGCCGGCAACAGAACAATTTTACAATCATATACTCGATATTAAAACTAACCGGAAAACAGATCAGGAGATTTCATTCCTGATAGGCAAAACCGAGCTCATCTTTATCAATTCAACAGAAAGCATTAACCCTAACTATCATCTCGCGTTTGATATCCCCAACAATAAACTCGAGGAAGCACTGGCCTGGATGAAAGAAAAGGTGGTTATACTCCCGGTTACTAAGGATAGTCATCTTTCGGACATTAAACTTTGGAATGCCCGCTCATTTTATTTTTATGACAACAATGGCAACCTGCTGGAGCTGATATCACGCTACGATCTTCAGAATCAATCCGAGGTCCCGTTTACTGGTAATTCCATCCTGCACATAAGCGAAATTGGTATAGTAAGTCAGCATGTGCAAGACTGCGCCGATGATCTGATAGCCAGATACGGTCTGGATTATTATGCCAAACAACCCAAACAGGATAATTTTATGGCCCTTGGTGATGAGGCCGGTTTATTTATATTAGTTGATCCGAACAGGAATTGGTTTCCAACCGATAAAAAGGCTGAACCCTTTTGGACAAAAATCATATTCCACTCAGAAAATGAGGATCAGGTGCTGGAGGTAAACCAGATCTGAAAATAATAATGTTTTGAAACCGGTAAAGGATCATAAAACTTTACCGGCTAAAATATCTTTTTAAGCAAAACGGGAATAAATCAGCCGAAAAAAGCAGGGGATTCCCTTTAACTTTAAAAACATTTCGTGGTTTTTATTCCTCCCTGTTTTGCGCTAATTCTATCCAAAAATCTAAGTGTTGCTCAAACACGGCAATTTGCTTACTTCCATTACAAATGAGGCACTTATATAAGCACTTATAAAAATTCAATCACCTATAGATTTACTCGATTTTCCATACTTTTATTTGGAAATACCTCATTATTCCATTGTTACATTCCGCACTTTAGGATTTCAATAAATTTAAGTACGTTTGGGGGAATGTGAATTTTTAAATTTTTAAAACTGATCTTACTATTTTCAAATGAAGTTATTTATTAAGAAGCCTATTCAGCAATTGATGGCTGCCTCTGTTGAGACGGAGAAATCGCTGAAAAGAACCTTAGGCGTTGGATCGCTAATAGCGCTGGGTATTGGTGCTATCATTGGAGCCGGTATTTTTGTGCGTACAGCAGCGGCAGCCGGTGAACATGCAGGTCCGGCTGTTACCATTTCATTCCTTATTGCAGCCGCAGGTTGCGCCCTGGCCGGTTTATGCTATGCAGAATTTGCCAGTATGATACCAATAGCCGGTTCGGCTTATACTTACTCTTACGCCACCATGGGCGAATTTATAGCCTGGATCATAGGCTGGGATCTGGTACTGGAATACGCGCTTGGAGCCGCTACCGTAGCCATTGGCTGGTCGCAATATTTTAACGAATTTTTGATTACCTTTTTTAATTTTCATATCCCCTACCAGTGGACACACTCCTTCTTTGAGGTGTCAAACACTACCTCCGGCATGTATGCCGCAGAGCTGGGCACCCGGGGTATTGTTAACCTGCCGGCTATATTAATTATATTCCTGCTTACTTTATTGCTGATACGCGGTATGGCGGAATCGGCTGTGGTAAACAATATCATCGTAATTGTTAAAGTAGCTATTGTGCTCCTGATTATCGGTTTAGGCTGGCATTTTATCAACCCTGCTTTTCACACCCCTTACATGATACCTGCTGATGCGGGTACCGTAAAGGTAAGTACAGGTATTGTTGATTATGGCGATACTTTTAACCATGGATGGTTAGGTGTGTTACGCGGCGCCAGTGTAGTATTCTTTGCCTTTATTGGTTTCGATGCGGTTTCAACCGCTGCGCAGGAAGCTAAAAATCCGCAAAAAGATATGCCAAAAGGTATCCTGATATCGTTGGTTTTCTGTACTGCTTTATACATCCTGTTTTCGCACGTATTAACCGGCTTGGTATCTTACAAAGATTTCCTTATTCAAGGTAAAGAAGCCTCTGTGAGCTATGCTATTAAAACCGCGATGCCTGGTTATGGTTGGTTAGCTTCGTTTGTTACAGTGTCTATTCTTGCTGGTTTTTCTTCGGTGATTCTGGTGATGCTGATGGGCCAAACCCGTGTGTTTTATACCATGAGCACCGATGGTTTGATCCCTAAAGTATTCTCTAAGCTTCATCCCAAATACCGCACACCCTATAAATCACAGTGGTTATTTTTTGTATTCGTATCTATATTCGCCGGTTTTATACCTGATAAATATGTGGGTGATATGGTGAGTATCGGTACTTTATTTGCATTCGTGCTGGTTTGTATAGGTATATTTATCCTGCGCAGAACCGATCCAACCATTGTTCGTCCGTTCCAGACACCACTTTATATGATCGTTTGCCCGCTGGGCGCGCTGATCTGCCTGTGTATGATTGCCAGCGAAGGCTGGGAAAACTGGGCACGTCTTATCGTTTGGTTACTTATAGGCTTTATCATTTACTTTGGCTACAGCATCAAACGCTCACATGTAAGGCATGGTAAGGTTGAAGCCGCAAATGACCCTATCAACCCCAAATTTATGGAGTAAGCTCATAAAATTATTACTATTACACAAAAAAGGTCCTGATTGCTCAGGACCTTTTTTGTGCCTTGATTTGGAAGATTTGCCGCATAAATTTCGGCACATCGTATTTTCTTATTATCTTTCTTTATATTTTAATTGCATTTTTGCACCAGCATAAACCTACAGCCATGCATCCATTAGTTTTCAGGGAAGTACTATCCGTTACCATGATCCTTTTTGCCATCATTGATATCCTTGGCGCTATACCCGTTATAATCCAGGTAAGGCAGCGTGTGGGGCATATCGAATCGGAAAAGGCTAGCATAGCAGTACTGGTGCTGATGGTGGTGTTTTTATTTGTAGGCGATCAGTTGTTGGCCGTTATCGGGCTTGATATAGCCTCCTTTGCTATTGCAGGATCGCTGGTAATATTTATTATCGCTATGGAAATGATACTGGGCATGACATTTTTTAAAGAGGAAATTCCCCAGTCGGCATCTATTGTACCTATCGCTTTTCCGTTGATAGCCGGGGCCGGAACCATGACCACCCTACTCTCGCTCAAATCACAATACCAAACCCAAAACATACTGGTAGGCATTGTATTAAATACTATTGTAGTTTACCTGGTACTCAAAAATGTAAAATGGCTCGAAAGATTGCTTGGCCCCATTGGGCTCAGTATATTGCGTAAAGCCTTCGGTATTATTTTGCTGGCTATAGCTATTAAACTATTCAGAAGCAATACGCATTTGTAGCGCCATCTCCTGAAGGGTTGACCTCCGTTTCTTGGATATAAAAGCTTATGCAGCCAATAGCTCGTCCAGATTGTCCAGTGCCATGGTATAGCCCGCCTCGAAGCCCATTGCAACAATTTTCTCTAAATCGGTTTCGCTATCAAATGTAAGCTCTGCTATTACCCGCGTAGCTGCTTCAACCGTTTGAAAAGTAACCAGCCAGTGCATCGCCGGAAAACTCGGATCTATAACACCATTTTCATCGCAGAATAAGGCTGTGGAGGTAAAGCTTTGCTGTGGTACTATGGTTTTAAAATTAACCCGGCACCAAGCTGCTTCGCCATTTGGCCCGCTCATACAATACAGCCAGAAACCGCCTTCGCTAAAGTCATATGATTTAGATACGGCTTTCCAGGGCTTTGGCGCCCACCATTGCTCCAGCAAGCTCACATCTGTCCATGCTTTCCATACTTTTTCAACGGGGGCGGCAAATTCCCGTGTAACACGTAGTTTTTTGTTAGCCAAATCTTTGGTGATCTCTGTTTTTGCACTCATATTGAATTTGTTTTATAGGTTTTCTAATAAATTATCTAACTGATCAAAACGATCTTCCCACAACTTGCGGAAACGATCGAGCCATAAGTCAATCTCTTTCATCTTCTGCGGATTAAAATGGTAATGAATTTCCCTGCCGGTTTGCTGCTGTTTAACCACTTCGCATTCCACCAGGATTTGGATATGTTTGGATACCGCCTGCCGGGTACTGTCAAAATGCTCGGCAATAGCGTTTGGTGTCATCGCCTGCAAGGCCAGTAAACTTAAAATTGCCCGCCTGGTAGGATCTGCTATAGCTTGAAAAATGTCTCGTCTCATATTATTTGCAACCGATTGATTGCAAATATAAGCGCAATCAATCAGTTGCACAAATTTATTTTCATTTTTTCCGCTTGATTCAGCTTATACCTTCACGCCTTTTAACAGCGCTTCTATAGCATCCTCCTTAGTGGCTACAAAACTAACCCTGCCGGCTTTATTACTTTCGTAAATAAAATCGCGCAGACTTTTGCTGCCATATCCGGAAAAATCGCCGACAATGGCTAATTTGGAGTTATAATTAGAGAATTTTTGAAGTACCTCCCCGGCCAGTTTGGTTTTGAGCTCGAAGAAATCTTCCGTGATATCTTTCTGGTAAACGATGATCCGGTTTGCATCCTGATACGCGCAGTTAGCCAGTATATCCAATGCATCCTGGGCATCATTAATGATGATGCTATCAGATACAATTTCGGCTATAATTAAATTATTCGTGTTGATCAGGTTAATGTCCATAGTATGTTTTATTTAGTTACATAGACGGAGGTTTGCTATGGTTTGTTACAATGGTGTGCTATAAAGTGACTCTTCTTATAACAAGATTTGTCATCCTGAGGAACGAAGGATCTATTATAAACTTTGTCTATTAAATAATAGATTCTTCACTCCGTTCAGAATGACATAATTTTTATATTACGGGTACTGGAAAACTCAACCTCGCTATAAACATAGTATCGGCACGGCGTTCATAGCCTTTGAGTATTTGACTTTCTTCGAGCTTAAGACCAAGCTCTTTTACCAGGAAATCAACTACATCCTCATTTTCGCCTTTAAAAGCCGAGCAGGTGATGTAAATAAGCGGTTTACCGGGCTTGAGGTATTTTACTACGTTTTGAGCTATGCTTTTTTGGAGCTTCTGGAAAAACTCGATCTTATGCTGATCAAACTGGGCAATCATCTCGGGTGTACGGCCCCAGGTGCCTGATCCGCTGCAGGGGGCGTCGAGGATGATGCCATCAAAAGCATAATCATGCAGTACCTGATCCACATTGGTGGTGAGGTCAAGCGCCTTTTTCTGATATTTGGTTAAACCGGCCAGGTGAAAGCGTTCGTCCAGATTGGCCAGTACCGATTCGCGGATGTCTGACACCACCAGCTTAATGTTGGGCTCATCCTCATGCAGCAGCAATGATTTACCGCCTGATGCCGCGCAGGCATCCCACCAGCTATCCCAGCGTTGCGGCCTGAAAAAATCGCCGGTTTGCTGCGAGGAAAAGTCCTGCACCTCAAACCAGTGTTGCTTGGAAAATATAGTTTCAAGCCGGGTACCGTTCGGCAGTGAAAGACAGCCATTGCCCTCGTCCTTAAATACTATTTGCGCCTTGGTCAGCTCGCCCTTAACCAAATGGTCATAGCCATTGCGTACCCGGATAAAAAGATCGGGTTGGGTGAAGAATGATTTTAAAAAAGCGTCACGATTGATTTCCGGAGATAGTTGTGACGCCCATGGAAACACATCCTCCAGGTCAAAATCGGGATGTGCTATTTTTACCAGGGCCAGTTTATCATCGATATTAAAACCGATGCAAGCTGCCCATTCCGGTTTAAAGTTTTGTAAAAAGGAGTTGGTTTGAGTATTGCATAAAAATTCGGCAACAAACAAACGCTCATCGGCAGGTAAATGGCGCAGGGCAAGACCTATCCTAAAGTAATTGTACATCAACCGGTTGGCAATACGCCTATCGGTTGATCCCATTTGTTTATTTTGCCTGTAGAAGCCGGGTAAAAACTTACTTAGAGGCGTATCGGCAGGGTATTCACCCAAAATTCGCTGAAACGTTTTAAGCTGGTTTATAGCCTTCATTCTACCTGTTTTAACTCAAAGTTACTATACATTAATATATTTACATGCGTGTTAACCCAACCCAAACCAGGTTTTTTTACAAAATGGAAACCATTGTGTATCCCCGTAAAATCGGTTTTGTCTATTTCCGCCATATTCTTACTTCCTTCCGAAAGCTGGCGGCCAAAAAACAAGCCCTCGTCAAAGCCTTTGATGGCGTATTCGGTAGGTTCAACATGATATACTTTACGATAGCTGCGCAAAAACGCAACAGTGCTCTCTTGCTTGTAATTTACCTTATCGCTGGAGGTAATATGCGTTTTAAGCCGCTGTAAAATATCGGTCTTTAAAAAGCTAAATTTCTCCCAACTAGGGTGGCCAAACAGTACCACAGGATAGTTTTTATTTAAAGTATCCAGTGATCGCAGTGTAACACCTAAAAATGCCTGATCGGTAGCCGGGATCACAAACACATTTCGCTCTGTTTTTGACAACTGCGGTAGCAAACCGCTCAATTTACCCCGTGTTATAATAACGCTTACAATTTTAATCTTTTTATTGCTTAAACTATCAGTTGCTTTTTTAAAGTTTATAATATAATCGTTTTCCTGGCTAAAACCCGAGCGCAGGATAAATATTTTTTTAGGCTTGAGTTTATCGTTAATGTATTGCGCCGCGCCCACGGCATGGTATTCCAGCGGCGGTATAGCGGTAATCAGGTTATTGCTTTTGATAGTAGCTGGCGAAGCAGGCGACAGCGGCGATAAAACAGCCATGCGTGTACCCATCACCACGGCAAATTGTTTTAGTCCATCGGGATAAACAGGGCCTACTATCAGGTCGCTGTTTCTTATTTCCGTATGATAGGCTAAACCAAGCGTTGTGGAGTTATCATCTTTGGAATCATAAAGCTGCAGTTTAAAATTGGCGCCCTGGGCGGCCAGCGAATCTAAAGCCAGTTTAAAGCCCTGGTAGTATTCAATACTCATATTGGCCTGACTCAAACCTGCGTTGCTATAATTGCGCGGCCGTACATGATCAAGCCCCATAGGTAATATCATGGATATAACAGAAACTTTTGCTACTGGCTTAACGGGAGGTTTTTCTACGGGCTTGGGCAGGGGCTTTTCAACTTTTTTTACGGGCGTTGATACAGGCTGCACTTTTGGTGAGCATGCACCCAGTATCAGCGCCGCGCTAAAAAACAATAACCATTTATTCCCACTCAATGGTAGCAGGTGGTTTTGAACTGATATCATATACTACCCGGTTAATTCCTTTTACGTTATTGATGATCTCGTTTGAGATCTTGGCCAGCAGGTCATAAGGTAAATGGCACCAGTCGGCTGTCATCCCATCCAATGATTCCACAGCACGCAGGCATATCACGTTCTCGTAAGTACGCTCATCGCCCATTACCCCTACCGATTGTACCGGCAAAAATATAGCGCCGGCCTGCCAAACCTTATCGTAAACACCATATGACCGCAAATTGTTGATATAAATCGCGTCGGCTTCCTGCAATATAGCTACTTTTTCTGGTGTAACATCGCCTAAAATCCTGATTGCCAGACCCGGACCCGGAAAAGGGTGCCTGCCTAAAATATTCGGATCGATGTTCAGGGCAGCGCCTACTCGTCGTACTTCATCTTTAAATAAAGTATTTAGCGGCTCAACCACCTTCAGTTTCATAAAATCTGGCAAACCGCCAACGTTGTGGTGCGATTTGATGGTAGCCGACGGACCTTTTACCGATACCGACTCAATAACATCTGGATAAATAGTGCCTTGTCCTAACCATTTTACATCCTGAACCTCGTGCGCAGCATCATCAAATACCTCGATAAATACACGACCGATAGCCTTACGTTTTAATTCAGGATCTTTAAGGCCTGCCAATGCATCGTAAAAACGTTGCTTGGCATCAATACCTTTTATGTTTAAGCCCATGTGCTTGTAGGAGTCGAGCACTTGCTCATACTCGTCCTTGCGCAGCAGGCCGTTATCTACAAATATGCAATGCAGGTTTTTGCCGATGGCATGGTGCAGTAATACTGCCGCTACGGATGAATCCACACCGCCTGATAAACCTAATACTACCTTATCGTCGCCCAGTTTTTCGCGCAGGGCAGCAATGGTGGTTTCAATGAACGAATCTGGTGTCCAGTCCTGTTTGCAACCGCAAATGTCAACCAAAAAATTCTCCAGCAATTGCTTGCCATCAATACTGTGTGTTACTTCGGGGTGAAACTGGATACCGTATGTTTGGGTACCGGTTACCTGGTAGGCTGCAACCTTTACGCTATCGGTACTGGCAATAACCTCAAAATTATCGCCGATGCGGGCAATGGTATCGCCATGCGACATCCACACCTGTGAGTTCTCCGGAATATTTTTAAACAGCGGATTTTCCTTGTTGATATAATCCAGATTAGCGCGACCATACTCACGGGTGCTCGAAGCCAAAACTTCGCCGCCATGGAAATGGGCAACATACTGTGCACCATAACAAACCCCTAAAATAGGGCGGGTAGTATGGAACTGCGCGAAATCAAAATGCGGTGCATCTTCCTGCCTTACAGAATAAGGACTACCGGAAAGGATGATACCTTTTACAGTGCTGTCAATTTCGGGATAATGATTGAAGGGGTGGATCTCACAGTAAATATTGAGCTCCCTGACGCGGCGCGCGATGAGTTGGGTGAATTGCGAGCCAAAGTCAAGAATGAGGATTTTTTCTTGCATGGGCAAAGATAAAAATTTGATGTGAGATGTGAGATATGAGATTTGAGATTTTGGTAATCAATGATTTCGTTGATTCCGCTGATTTTTTCTGAACCATGATTTATAGGATTAAAGGATTATCAGGATTTCTTCATTATTCGATTAAACTAACTTGTCATCCTGAGGAACGAAGGATCTATTAGCAAATATGCATATCGTTTAATAGATACTTCACTCCGTTCAGCATGACAAACATATTGTAAAAAAATTTCTCTCTTTCCCCTGTCAGCAGATAAGCTTCGGATGAAAACGGGCAGAACAATGGTGGCCTGTGCGGCTGAAGGGGCATTGCGAACCTTGCCTGAAGCGTGGGATCTGAGCGAACGAAGTGGAGGTAAGGTTTAGCAGCCCGTGGTTCTGCCTGATTTGCAGGGTAAAGGCCTCGTGCGGCAAAGAAGCATTTCTGGTGACTTGATTTTTGGTTACTTTTCATCAAGGAAAAGTAACTGGCCCTCCCGCGGCCAAGAGCGGGTATACGCCAAACAAAGCTGCCCTGTATAACATGCGATTGCCACGCTACGCTCGCAATGACATGTGTAAAAATGGCTTAAATGAGGCGTTTTTATTAATTGATTTATGGTGTAGTCGCCGCTACAGGCAATACTTTCCCATTAAAGAACTTATGCCCTGTAAGCGCAAAATCGGCTATGTATTTACCCATTTCAAAAGCCATTACCGGCGATTGATAACCCGGAAAAGCTTTCTCGAGCATTTCGGTTTGTGCCGAACCTAAAGCCAGACAGTTTACTTTGATATCCTGCTCTGTGAGTTCCTGGGCCAGGCACTCCGTAAGGGTGTGCAATGCGGCTTTACTGGCCGAGTAGGCAGATAAGCCCGGGAATTTGACACTACCCTGAAAACCACCCATGCTGCCCACGTTGAGGATATGCGAACCGGCGGGCATCAGCGGTAATAGCGCCTGTATCATACGCACATGACCAATAAAATTGCTTTGCAGCATTTCTACAAAGTCCGTTTCCAGTAATTGCGTAAATGGCTTGTTGATGAGCATACCGGCGTTATTGATGAGCACATCAACCCGGTTATCAAAATTGGAGGCTATAAATTGCTGCAGACCCTCATAATCATCATGTACAATATCAAAATTAAGGGCAAATAGCTGACAATCCGGGTTAAGGCCATGGGCAATCTCCAGCAGACGCTCCAGTTTGTCCTGCGAGCGGGCCAATGCAATTACCTTGTTGTTACCCGAAAGTATCAGTTCAATTACTGCTTCAAATCCCACGCCGCTGCTGGCGCCTGTTATAATAATGTTCATATGCCCCTGTATAATACATGTCATTGCGAGCGTAGCGTGGCAATCTCCTTACTTAATGAGAAGATTGCTTCGTTCTCGCAATGACATATTCTTTTGTTTATTTTATTGCGTTTAACCGCGCCTAAAATACCAATTTTTGTTCAACAGGGTGATCAATCAGATAAAAACCGTCGCTAATCAATTTTTTTAGCTCGGGCTGGTCTTTGGTTTTCTGTTGCAGAAACTGTCTGATCTCGGTTCTAAGTGCAGGCTCAACATCTTCATGCTCCAGTAATTCCAGTATTTCGAGAGCACAGAGCCAGTCGTCGTGATGGTTTTTCTGCAGCATGAACCATACATTGCCCAAAAAGCCAAAGTCGCCGCCTGTTTGTCGCCGATTACGTACCTGCTGGTAAAGTTTATGTAGCTCCCGGGTCCGCAGATCATATTCTGCGTGGTGGGTAGCCGTTTGTGATTTATAAACGATCTCTTCAAAAGCCGCTTTGTCAGCAGCGCCGCAAAATACCGAAACGATGCTTTCGCCAACAGCCATATCGTACACACCCCATGACGGGTCGAATAATACATGTCCTTTTTTATCGGTAACTGTACAATCAGCAAAAGTGATGAGCTGCGTTTTGCCCAGGAAGGCTAATATGGTTTTTATCGTTCCTTTAACTTTTATACCGCTTTCAAAATCGAGTTCTACTGTTTTACCTTTGGCGATGCCTATGTTTTCCAGTTCGTCCTCGGTCAGATCTTCTAAAGGCGTTGGGATATTTTTCAATTTCCCTACCGGCGAGCTGAAACCGTCCGCGTGATAGTTTTTCCCATGTCCCGGCAGTTGCTTGTTATTCACCGCTAACGACGTTGGACCAGTAGTTTTGATAAAGTAAGGATTATCGTGTCCATCAACCTTAAATTCGGTAATGGTGCCCGATACTTGCAAGCCCGAACTGTAAACTATGGTGCAGGTATTTTTGCTTTCAACGGCCTTGGTCAGGCCATAAGCTCCACCCTTGCGGAACGACATAGTATTGGCAAATTCTTCCAGCACATCAATCAGGTTCTGAAAAGTTGGCGTTACAAACAGCTGCGGCTGTGGTTTGGTAATGTCATAACTATAGTTCAGGGCATCAATGGTATACCATAATTTTTCCACCTCAGGATTCATACAGCTGGAACTCTCGCCTATTGACGACAACAAACCCGCTCCATAGATCTTAGGGTTTTCCAACGTACCGATCAGACCGTACTCTACCGTCCACCAGTGCAGACGGCTCAGCAGGGCCATTTCAGATGGCGCCCCCATGTTTTCCTGGCGATAAGCTACCAACTCTTCAGCTTTGCTGATCTCCGCGTCATTCGCATCGGGCATTTCTTTTAATATGGATAGCGCCCTGATCGCTTCATACAGTTCAAAATCCTGTGCCGAAAACATGGCTTTAGCTCCTATCGAACCAAAATAGCTCAGGTACTCGTGATAATCCTTATCAGCAATAATAGGCGCGTGCCCGGCCGACTCATGGATAATATCCGGTGCCGGGGTATATTCAATATGGCGCAACTGGCGGATATCTGCCGCTATCACCAATACGCGGTAGGCCTGGTATTCCATAAAAGCGGCGGGCGGTATAAAACCATCTACAGTAACGGCGCCCCAGCCTATTTTGGCCAGTGCATCGTTCATCTCCTGCAAATCGGGAATACGTTCAATGGTAAGGCCTGCTTTGGTTAAGCCAGGTATATAAGGATAGTAGGCAACATCTTTAAGATAGCTGTAATTCTGGCGCATCACATAGCGCCAAACAGCATGATCAATAGGTGTATAATGTTCGTAGTGCTGGTCGACTATAAATTGTTTTAAATGACCGGGCAAGGCCGCAACCTGCGGATTGTTAAAATCATTAAAATGGCTCATTTACGTTGTTGTAGTTTATAAGAAGAAACGCAAATTTAGAAAATTAGGTGTACTCACACACTTTATTTTCGCTACTCGCCGCCCGGATCTGCGGCTGTTTCGGTCACCTCTTCGTCATACTTTTTCAGCCCCTTATCTAAGCGGCTTGGGCGGATCACATAATACAAGCCAAATAGTGCCACTAAAAGTGATATGAGGTAAAATGATGACGGTAAAAAAACCGAGAGCCCTTTATCCATCGGAAAATAATCGGACAGTTTAGTAAATATGGCTTCCCTCGCCCCTGCTCCACCGGCAGTAATGGGTATAATAGATGCGAGCGCTGAGATCAGGAATGATAAAAGGTATGGCGAAAACTTACCATCAAAATTCTGCCCGAACATGACGCAGATGATAGCCAGCAACTGGAAACCCTGTAATACCAGGGCTTTTAGATGTGCCTCGAAGAAGTATTTGGTATACTCCCTGAAAAACATGTAGGCCACAAAATAATAAACCGCCGAACCACCCAGGAAGATACTCACCGGCAGCGCTTTATGTATATCGATCTGCGGGATCATGAATATCAGGGCAACGGTGATCAGGCCGATGGCCCAAAGTCCGCTGAGCCTATCAAACATAATGGCCCAGAACAGTTTTTTGCCGGGAACTTTATGCGCTTTGTTCAAAATGAAGATCTTGTAGCCGTCGCCGCCTATACCACCGGGCAGCAATACGTTATAAAAAAGGCCGAGGAAATACAGTCGCAGGTTATATTTAGGGTTCAGCTTTAAGCCTATCGACCGGAAGAAGCTGAGTAAACGCCACGATGATACCACCATCGAGCAAAAATAACAAACAACGGCAGCGCCCATCCACCAGTAATTGGCGTGCAGCAGGCGGTATTTTACCAATTGGATAGGTACCTTACTAAATACCCAAATGAGCAGCGCTGTGGTAACAGCAATTTTTAATACAGTTTTAGTAACATTCCACAGTTGCTGCTTAAATGTTTTTGGCGCTGGTATTTCGTCTTCCGTCATTGGCTGCAAAGCTAGTTATTTTTTAGTATCAAGTAGCTAGTATCAAGTATCAAGACTTTTCTTTATTCAGTATATCAAGTATCATGACTTGAACCGTTTTTATTTTTTAATGTTTTACAAAATATTTTTTAATCGCGCCAACGTAAGTGTCTCGATACTTGATACTAGCTACTTGATACTATAATGGCGATTTTACATTTAAGTCACAATACTTGATACTTGATACTCGATACTTTAAACAGCAATTGTTATTTTTGCGCAAATTTTAGGAGTATGAGTAAAGTAAAAGTTGGCCTGGTACAGATGAGCTGCACTGCTGATAAACAGCAGAACCTGCAAAAGGCTATTGTTAAAGTAAGGGAAGCCGCCGCAAAAGGCGCGCAAATAGTTTGTTTACAGGAGCTTTTTACCTCGCTTTATTTTTGCGACGTAGAAGATTACGACAACTTTAAACTTGCCGAAAGCATCCCTGGCCCCTCAACCGATGAGCTGCAAAAAGTAGCCGCCGAACTGAATGTGGTGATCATTGCCTCGTTGTTTGAAAAACGCGCGCAGGGTGTTTACCACAATACCACCGCCGTGCTGGATGCCGATGGCAGCTACTTAGGCAAATACCGTAAAATGCATATTCCTGACGATCCGGGTTTTTACGAAAAATTTTACTTCACTCCCGGCGATCTGGGTTATAAAGTATTTAAGACCAAATACGGCAAATTGGGTGTACTTATTTGCTGGGACCAATGGTATCCCGAAGCGGCCCGCATTACCGCGTTAATGGGTGCCGATATCTTATTTTACCCAACCGCTATTGGCTGGGCCACTACGCAGGATGAAGCCACCAATGTGGAGCAATACAATGCCTGGCAAACCATACAACGCTCGCACGCGGTAGCCAACGGTGTACACGTAGTAAGCGTAAACCGTGTAGGCGAAGAAGCCGGTGTAAAATTCTGGGGCGGATCGTTCTTTGCCAATCCGTTTGGCGCCATCATCCACCAAACTTCGCATGATCAGGAAGAAGTGGTAGTACAGGAACTTGATCTTGATAAATCTGATTACTATAGAAGTCATTGGCCGTTCCTGCGTGATCGGAGGATTGACAGCTACCAACCGATCACCAAACGTTTATTAGACGAGGATTAAATTTCCAATATTAATATGTCATTGTTAATTCTATAACAAATTTGTCATTCTGAGCGTAGCGAAGAATCTGTCGCCGGATAAATCCTTCGCTACGCTCAGGATGACAAACATAAATAGCTAAGAGATTGTCGTCGTTCCTCCTCGCAATGACATAGGGAATAAAACCATATTGCATTTATTTGCTTTTAACCAAATATGAGCCAAAACATTTCAACCATACAAACTCCTGCTTCGCAGGGATTTTCCTTTCCCGCTGAATGGGCCAAGCATACTGCCACTTGGTTAAGCTGGCCGCATAAGGAGGCTTCGTGGCCGGGTAAATTGGATACTATTTATCCTTCGTACATCGAGTTTATTAAAATTTTAACCCGTAACGAATTGGTACGCATCAATGTGGTTGACGAGGTCATGAAAGCGGCCGTAGTTTTTCAACTGCAGCACGCCGGTGTTGATATGAGCCGGGTTGAACTGTTTGCTTTTGGCACTAATGATGCCTGGTGCCGTGATCACGGACCAGCATTTGTGATCAATCCTGAAACCAAACAAAAGGCAATTATCGATTGGGGTTACAACGCCTGGGGCGGCAAATATCCGCCATTTGATCTGGACGATGTGATACCTACCAAAATTGGCAATCACTTTGATTTGCCGGTATTTAACCCAGGCATTGTGATGGAAGGCGGCTCGGTTGATTTTAATGGTAAGGGCACTATACTCACTACCACCGCCTGTCTGCTCAACAAGAACCGCAACCCTTTGTTAAGCCAGGATCAAATAGAAACCTACCTGCGCAACTACTATGGCGCCGAGCAGATCCTGTGGCTGGGCGATGGCATTGTTGGCGACGATACCGACGGCCATATAGATGATATTACCCGCTTTGTAAACGAAGATACCGTGGTTACCGTTGTGGAAGAAGATAAAAACGACGAAAACTATCACCTGTTACAGGAAAACCTCGAAGCCTTAAAAACCATGCGCCTGCTCAACGGCAAACAGCTTAATATTGTAGAGCTGCCTATGCCCGAAGCTGTGATTTATGAGGATACCCGTTTGCCGGCATCATACGCTAATTTTTATATTGCCAATTCGACGGTTATTGTACCAACCTACCGCTCGGTTAATGACGATAAGGCCTGCGATATTTTACAAAAATGTTTCCCCGATCATGAAGTGATCGGCATCGATTCAACCGATATTATCTGGGGCCTCGGCAGTTTCCATTGCCTTAGCCAGCAGGAACCAGAGGTTTAATGCTGCGAAATCTATCGAGCCCTTTCGGTGAGATAAAATAATTATGTAGAGATTGCTGCGTACCCCGTAGCAATCTTTTTTATATAAGCAGATGTTACCCGCCAATGTCATCAAGTTAAGAAACTTTTCAAACCCCATAGGAGAGCCTTTAACCCTAACTTAATGACATTTGCCCCTTCCCAAGAGTAATAGCCCATCAAGTGGCAGCTATCCCCAAAAGGGTGTCATGCTGAGCTCCGTCGAAGCATGGTGAATTGGCCTCTGCGCTCTACCCTTCGACGGAGCTCAGGGTGACATCCCCTTTTTAGTATTATTTTTTCCTTATGCCTTTTCATGGGCTACTATCTTCCCGAGAGAAGAATCACAAGAAGCTCTAACTCTTTTTGCCGGGTGTCGCCCTTACGGATAGGACTTAATGACACAAAAAAGAGACGCATGTGATGCGTCTCTACAAAAAATCTTGTCAATCTTATAAAAATCCTTTAATCCTGTTTTATATACCCAGTACTTGTTTAAGCTTTACATAGCCGGTTTTGCTTACCGGTATTTTGGCGCCCGATTTGAGTATGGCCAGGTGGGCGTCTTTTTCGTACGGGTCGATACGGGTAATTTGTTGTATAGCGATGATGTAAGAGCGATGTACACGCACAAACTGGCGGGCATCCAGGGTTTTCTCAAAAAAGTTCATCGTCTTATTTTTCAGGTACGATCCTTCTTTGGTAAACACGCTTACATAATCATCATCGGCCTGCAGGTACTCCACATCAGCCACTGGGATAATTTTAACTTTAGTGCCTGTTTTTACCACGATACGCTCATTTTGTGCCGGTGATTGTGAAGCGGCAGTTTCCAGCAGGTCTTCGGTTTGTTTAGGCGCATGTTTTTCGGGCGCAGTAGCCAGGAATTTTTCGATGGCCTTGGTAAAACGATCTCTGCTGAAAGGCTTTAACAGGTAATCAACAGCGTGGGCCTCAAATGCTTTAATCGCATACTCATCAAAAGCGGTTGTGAATATAACGGCTGGCGGTTGCTCCACCAGTTCCAGCATTTCAAAACCATTTATTTTAGGCATCTGCACATCCAGAAAAATCAGATCGGGTTGGTGCTGCTGTATGGCTTTTAATCCTTCAAAGCCATCACCGCACTCCTGTATCAATTCAATTTCACTAAAACTTAGCAGATACTCCTTTACAACCATTCGTGCTAAAGGTTCATCATCAATAATTAAGGCTCGCCTCATAACTGTGGTATTTTTATAATGGTTGTAAATATATTATCATTTCCATGAGTTTCCATCAAATCGTTACGGGCAAAAAGCAAATATAGGCGGCGTTGTACCCCACGCAAGCCAAAACCGGTACCTTTTTGAGGGCGCGAGGTTTGCGGATCATAGGGGTTTTGAACCATCAGCACTAAATAATTATCATCCATTTCGCTGCGGATGCTTACGGTTACTTCGCCGGTGGTATCATACAAACCAAATTTTATGGCGTTCTCTACCAATGGCTGTAGTAACATAGAAGGCATTACAGCACTGCCACATTTATCATCGCAGCTTATTTCGGTTTGCAGACGGTGCCCGAAACGTACTTTTTCAATCTCCAGGTATAGGTTCAGGTGTGCCAGTTCTTCACTTAACGGCACCTGCTGCTGATCGTCCTTTTTCAGCGTGCCCCGTAAAAAGTCAGACAGCTGGTGAATCATCTTGCGGGCCTCATCCGGTTTAAAGCCGATAAGGGCATTGATAGAGTTAAGGCTGTTGAACAAAAAGTGTGGTTGTAATTGCTGGCGCAGGTTATACAGTTCGGCATCACGGGCCAGTTGTTCGGCTTCAGTTTTACGTTTTTGTGTTTCTTTCTGGTCGAGCTGAGAATACCAAAGCAAGCTGATCATAGCCATCCAACCGATAGCCAGGAAATCGGTAAAAAAGCGGATAGTTAAGGATTGTTGTACAAAGGTAACAAATACCTTATCGGTATTAATAAGAGGCAGCAGGTAGCGGCATCCCAGGGTACAAATACCTGCCAGCGCTACGCACCAGATAAACAGGTTAATATAACTGCCTTTACCGGGCTGGTAGTAACGCAGGTTATTATTAATAAGCCAGCAGGCCCCCGAAAGCAGGATGGCACTCAGCAGACCATCGGTTGAGGCTGTGAACCAATAAAAGCCAAAACTATGCACAATATAAGTTTGCAGGCCGGCCCAAACCAGGCCGCAAACAATAAATGCGCCGTATAATTTTGAAGCTGATATAGAGGGTAATGCCAAAACTTATATTTTTATTTTTAGTATCGTTATTAGTATTAAGTAGCTAGTATCAAGTATCAAGACCGAATTAAACATCGACAACAAAGTCGCGATGTTTAATACAGATTATCTGTGTTTTTATGTTTTACGTTTAGTATTAAGGTTTTAGTATTAAAGTTCGGATTCTATCTTGATACTTGATACTAGCTACTTGATACTAAAATAAATCAGTTTCTCACCCCCAATAATGCCGATTTGTGATGTGCCCAGGCAATGTACAAATCGGCGTCGGGTGTTTCATGTATATTGTAGTACAGTTCGGTGCCATCGGTAAGCTCGCCTATCTGGTTTAACTCGGCCACATCAATAAACTGCCATTTAACGGTTTGTTTTTCGATATTTTTAAAACTATCCTGATTGGCATGACCAATTTTATTTGCTTTTTCAAAGGCGCTCAGTTCGTTATCTGCACTGATAAGGCGTAACTGCTCATCAAACTGCGCCTGGTGATCGCCTGCACCACTGATCACCCTGAAAACTAATTTTGCTACGTACCAGTTCATTATGTTTGTTTTTTAGAAGTATCAAGTAGCTAGTATCAAGTATCAAGACCGAATTAAAACGTTGATGATAAAGTCTTGATACTAGCTACCTGATATTAAATCATCAATAGCTGCGTATGTCAACCCCGGCAAAAATGGAGGTTCCTTTAAGTACCAGTATTTTATCGTTATTGGATGATGCCGTGCTGCGGATGCGTTTATCGTCAACACCGGCAAAAACAGCCGCCAGGTCTGATACCACTTGCCAGTTGGATGGTACAATGATTTTGGTACCGCCAAATACCTGGGTAATGTCTATATAAACCCTGCCGCTAATATCAGCTTGTGTAAAATCAAGCTCAGCGCCGCCAAAAATGTTCACTATTTCGCCGCCTTTAAAATTTTTGGAGAGTATGGTTTTGTTAACTCCGCCAAAAATAGATACAGCATCCAGGTAGTCGTCGCCATTGTGGTAACCGAACGGAGGCGTATTAGGGTTTTTAGGTGGTACATCGTCGCCATCTTTTATAGCGTAATCAGCTTCCGGATCGTTTTTACCAAAATCAAAATTGGCTGCTTGTTTACTCCATTTTCCGTCTTGCTTAGTCCATTTACCATCTTTGATGTTCTGTTCCCATTCATTATGCCTGCCGCGTCTTAAAATAAGCCATATACCAAAACCAATAATACCAATTGGCCATACTATACGACTGGCATCGTCAATATTATCATTTAATAAAAAGATAATTCCTAAAACAATCATGATACTCCAGGTTGCTTTTCTGAAGTTATGTTTAGCGCCAAAATAAAGACCTATTACAATGAGCCCCATGGGCCAGCTGAATATCCAATCGGGAATGAAAAAATCGGCAAATTGCTTTAGGAGCAGCACTCCTCCTACGGCAAGTAGTATAACCCCAGCCATCGCTTTTCCTCTATTGGGGTTGGTTGTATGTTCTATATCGTTGTTCATTTGTGTGCAAATTAAATCATATCCAAAACTAAGGTAACATTATACATGTGCCAAACAAAAACTGGCGATATATTTAAAGAAATCGGTAGAGGTGGATGTTTTGTCGGTGAAAAAGTTTGAGGGGAAGTAGTATCAAGACTTTGAAGGGGGGATTTGCGCTGGTGATGACATGGCGCATAGTAGACTTACCCCGCCACGCTTCGCGGGCGCCCCTCTCTCCGGCTTCGCCGCAAAGAGGGGCACTCACCCACGCGTCATTGCGAGGTACGAAGCAATCCCCGATTTGCAGAGCCGCTCTGTATAGCATAGAGATTGCTTCGTACCTCGCAATGACGAATTTATACCCTTAAGTGTATTCGTTTGCAAGCGAGTGTAAGAGTCATGATACTTGATACTCGCTACTTGATACTAAAAACACCCACAACAAAAGGGAGCCCGCAAACCGGTACTCCCTCATGAATTGACTATAAACTATTAAAATGAAAAATTAAACTTCAGGTTCGGTTGTTTTATCGAAATGAAAAGTATCCTTAGGCTTTTCAAAATAAAACTCTTCTTTGTGTTTACGCGGTCTGAAGGCTATCCAGGCACCAAAACCCATAATGGCTACCGGCCAAACAATACGGTCGGCATCGGCTATGTTGTCATCGAGTAGAAAGGCCACACCCACCAGGGTGATCAGTATCCAGGATGTTTTACGGAAATTGTACTTGGCACCCATATATACACCCCAGGCCACTATCCACATAGGCCAGCTAAACAACCAATCGGGGAAAAGGAAAAGATCAAATTCTCTGATCAATAGTATACCGCCAATGATCAGTAAAATTACCCCTGCAGCAGTTTTGCTATTATTGGGGGTAATGGTAGTTTCTATATTGTTGTTCATCGCTTTAAGTATTAATATTATACCCTAAAGGTACAGCGGTATACCAGGCAGCACAAGGTGATATAGGTGAACAGCGTGTAGGAAATCGGTAAAAGTGTGGGTTTATCCGGTGAATGGAGAAGGGCAAAAGAAACCTGGATCGAGAATCTGGAGCCAGGAAAAAACACCATGTTATTGCGATGACAAAACGTTCAGCTCATCCGCCCATCATTACCCGAGGCAACCACTTCTGCCGCATACTATATGCCAATCTTCGCCACCAAAACATCCAATAACTTTCCGTATATTTATATCAATCAGCAGCCCGCTTTCCTTTTTATCAGGAAAACGGGCTGTTTTGTTAAGAGCAAAACAAGGCCTAAAACCGGTCATTTTTAATATAGTTATTTGAATATCAAAAAATTAATACTTTTTAAAGTTTCAAAAACACATCAAAACGGCCCTGAAATTTGTTAAAAAGTGTTAAAATGAGGTTTTTTAAAGCAATTTTCGATCGATTTTCGCCTCAATTCGAGCCGAAAAGTGTTAAAATTTAAGGTTTAAAAAGTTTTCAGGGCATCAAAATGTTAAAATTTGGGTGGAACTATTTTTCGGCAGCCCTACGTAACTATAAATATAGTTATATTTACTCTTATTAAAACCGATTAAACCCGATGCCTAAATTATTGCAATTGCTGTTGTTGTCATTATTAACAGTAACCAGCCCCAAAACCGAATTACCCGATAGCAAACGCGCCAGCGATGTACGCACCATTGTATGGCCAAGGTTACAAAAAGAATTGAAAAATAAAGGTCTGAAAGCAGGATCAGCCGTTTACCTGCGCATATTCAAATACCAGGATGCGTTGGAAGTGTGGCTAAAAGCGGGGCCGAAATATATCCTGTTTAAAACCTATGATATTTGCTACTACTCCGGCGGTGTGGGAACCAAAACCCGTTCGGGAGATGGCAAAAGCCCCGAAGGTTTTTATACTATTGAACCTAAACAACTTAACCCGGTGAGTAACTATCACCTGGCCATCAATATAGGCTATCCCAACAAGGTAGAGCAGCTCAAAGGTTATACTGGCAATGCGGTAATGATACATGGGCACTGTGCGTCTATCGGCTGTTACGCTATGACTGACCCCAGGATAGAGGAAATTTACACATTGATTTACAAGGCTTTTGAAAGCGGCCAGCAAAAGATCAACCTGGATATATATCCCTTCCGGATGACTAAAAACTACATGGGCATTTTTGCTCAACAACCCTATATGCCGTTCTGGAAAACCCTGCAACCAGGATACGATCTCTTCGAGAAAAACCACATCCCTGCCGAGTATCACATTAAAGGTAATGATTACGCGTTTTAAAGGGAATAGAATCAAGAGGTGAGAGTCAAGAATTAAGACAAGAATAAAACTTTGAGGTTTCTCTTGATTCTTGGCTCTAATATCTTGATTCTTTTTTTACTCCATGAGCAGTACCATCAGGGCCTCTTCTACCCTGTCCTCGTCCAGCAATCGTTTGGCTTTCAGGTGTAATTGCAGTTCACGGGTCTGGCTATCACCTATGGTGGCGTCCAATAGTTCTTTTATGGCGGGATCTTGCTTATACAGCTCAATAGCGTCATCAATAGGCAGGGCCTCCAGGTTGCCCAATTGCCCCAGGTTATTGCCGGTAAGTACCCTGGAATTGCGTATGCTATACGGCAGACTATCAACGCCTATGCCTATTTTGGCATTGGGCTTGGCTACCTTGAACAGGTTATCTTCGGTGATTCGGCAATACCAGTCGCCGCCGAGACGAGCCACCAGGTCCATTTTAGCCTGGTCGATTTTACCCTCGGCATCTAAAACATGGTCTTTGATATGGATGATCTTGATCTCAGCCAAAATCAGGTTACCGGCACCGGGAGTATCTCCAAGCGAGATCACCTGGTTCACCACGCATTCCAGTTGTACAGGAGACTCGGCCACACGGGGTGGTTTAACCAGTTCAGACGCTACAGGAGTTAAACCCGATTTTATAAATTCGTTCACCCCCTTAGGATACATCACACTCGAGAGGGAAACCTGTTGTACCATATCGTAATCAACAATATTGATCACGCATTCCGGAACTTCTAAAATGTTCTGTAGCGTATGCTTGGTAATATTATCCCGAACACTCCGTGAAGGCGAAAACACGCAAACTGGCGGGTTAGTACTGAATACATTAAAAAAACTGAATGGGCTCAGGTTCACCTTACCATCTTTATCAACTGTGCTGGCAAAACAAATAGGCCGTGGTGCAATGGCATGGTTCAGGTAGCTTTGCAATTGAAGAATGGAAAGCTCGCTTACTTTTAGGGATAGCATCGGTATTTGGTTTATTTTTTCAATCCCAATATCGAAAAATCACTGTCGGCTTTTTTGATGATATTGCCCAGCATACCCAAGCCGGTGATCTCCATTTCAACCAGGTCGCCGTCTTGCAGCCATTGTGGCTGATAGTTGGCATCATTGAGCAAGCCGGTTCCGTTTAGCTCCAGCAAACAGCCAGTACCAACCGTACCTGATCCTATTACATCGCCAGGGAGCACATCGCAACCGTAGGCACAGCGTTCAATGATCTCGGCAAAGGTCCAATCCATATCGGCCATATTACCTGCCGACACTTGTCTACCGTTCACGGCACAAGTCATCTGCAGATTATAATTATTACCAGTATGCCCGGGTTTTGGTGCTGTTTTATATTGCTCCAACTCATCGGGTGTTACCAACCAGGGACCGATAACTGTCGAAAAATCCTTGCCTTTTGCCGGACCAAGGTTCAGCAACATTTCTTCCATTTGCAGGGTGCGGGCGCTCATATCGTTCATGATCATATAGCCGGCAATAAAGCTATCCGCATCAGCAGCTTTAATATTTCGGCCTTTTTTGTTGAGCACTACAGCTACTTCCAGCTCAAAATCGAGCTTATTGAAATGATCGGGCATGCATTCAATTTCACCGGGCCCCTGTATGGCATTGTGGTTGGTGAAATAAAATATAGGGTATTGATCAAATTCGGGTATCATATCTACCTTGCGGTTGCGGCGCGCGGCTGCCACATGCTGCCTGAAGGCATAACCGTCACGGCACGAGGTTGGATGAGGCACGGGAGCTATCAGCTCAAAAAACAATTCCTCCTTAGCCTCCATTTTCCCCAAACTAATGGCCTCATGAACACGGCGGGCATGATCCATCAGCTCATCGCCGCCCCACAAAAACTCATTCATATTGTCGGGGATCAGTTTATCGCAGGAGTTCAGGTTATAAATGTGCTTGTTTATAAAAATACCTAAATGCTCGCGGTCTTCGGTTTTATAGGATACTAATTTCATAGGATAGTGTATTTATTCTGAGTTTTGACCGGCTTTCGCCTACCGGGTAAAATAATATAGATCAATATAATAAAAGTTAATAAGGCCACAATATCTACCAGAAGTCCGGTTAAAACAAGTCCGTAAGTTACACCGCTACCCGAGGCTGATTTGCCTTCAAAATGCGTATAAAAATGCAGAGGAAAGCCAATAGAAGTGATTCCATCCGAGGCAGTATTAAATTTTGAAAACACTACGGTAATTATGATCCAAATGGCTATCCCTAACCATATAGCTTTCCTTTTTATCATAACCGGTAATTGGTTGGGTCAAAACTAAACATTTTACCTCATGCGTGGTTAAAATATTATGCTTGCATATTAAAAATATTACTTCTAATTTCGTACTGACCATGTTAAGCATACAAAAACATTTCCTGTTTTCACTGGGCCTCACCAGCATGAGCGATTCATCATCGTTCAGGGATGCTATGCTTGCCAAAATAGTACTGGCTCAATACTAATTAGATTTTGGGATAAAGAGACTCTGGGAGTAAGGATAAGTAAGGCTTGTGCCTACTTTTCGTACAATCCAATAGTCTACAAATTCTTATTCCTCACTGTCCAAAAACTATCCGGATATTTTAAACGTTTTATTGTTAACCAATTAAAACATCATGCCTTTATATCATACATTAGGAGCTATCCCGCATAAGCGGCATACACAGTTCCGCAAACCTGATGGTTCGTTATATGCCGAAGAACTGGTATCAACCGAAGGTTTTTCGAGCCTTTACTCGCTGGTATATCATGCCTACCCACCTACCATTGTAAAAACCTTGGGTGAGCCATACAGTGTGGAGCCTAAAATAGCCCGCGAAAAACACCTGAAACATACCAGTCTGATTGGTTTTAATGTAAAACCCGAGGATGATTACCTGAAAAGCCGTAAACCGGTGCTGGTAAACAGCGATCTGCATATTTCATTGGCAGCACCGCGTAAATCTATGACGGATTATTTTTACAAAAACAGCCAGGCCGATGAAGTGGTTTTTATACACGAAGGCTCAGGAACCCTGAAAACAGGTTTCGGCGATATCAAATTTGTATACGGCGATTACCTGGTGATCCCTCGCGGCACCATTTACCAGCTGGAATTTGATACACCAGATAACCGGCTGTTTATTGTTGAAAGTTTTAGTCCGATAAGACCTCCTAAACGCTACCGGAATCAATACGGGCAACTGATGGAGCATTCGCCTTATTGCGAGCGTGATATTAAGCGCCCTACCGATCTGAAAACGCATGATGAAAAAGGCGACTTTAAAATTTTGATCAAAAAACAGGGTTTAATCTATCCATACATCTACGGCACACATCCTTTTGATTTTATTGGCTGGGATGGTTTTCATTATCCCTGGGCCCTGTCTATACATGATTTCGAGCCGATAACCGGTCGCCTGCACCAACCACCGCCGGTGCACCAAACTTTTGAGGGTAATAACTTTGTGATATGTTCCTTTGTACCCCGAAAATTTGACTATCACCCATTGTCTATCCCCGCTCCATATAACCATAGCAATGTGGATAGCGATGAGGTATTATACTATGTAGATGGCGATTTTATGAGCCGTAAAAGTGTAGTAAAAGGACAAATCACGCTACATCCGGGCGGTATTCCTCATGGGCCACACCCAGGTTCGGTAGAAAAATCAATCGGCAAAGAATCAACCGATGAACTGGCGGTAATGATAGACCCCTTCCGTCCGCTAATGCTAACGGAAGATGCTATAAAAATTGAAGACGAAAATTATTACAAAAGCTGGCAAATGTAGAAGGTGAAAGGGAAAAGGCGAAAACTGAAAGGTAGCCACAATTCCCAAATCGATAATTCAATAATTCACTAAATCACTAATTAGTAATGCAAACACAAACTTTAGATAAAAAACCAGGCACCACCGATTTTTTACCGCTTAACGGTACCGATCATGTGGAGTTTTACGTGGGTAATGCCAAACAGGCCGCTCATTATTATAAAACAGCCTTCGGCTTTCAAAACCTGGCCTACTCCGGTCCCGAAACAGGGGTGCGCGACAGGGCATCATACGTATTACAACAAGGGAAGATCAGGATAGTGCTCACTACCCCACTACACTCCAATCATCCTATTGCCGAGCATATTAAAAAGCATGGCGATGGCGTAAAAGTGCTGGCCCTTTGGGTTGATGACGCATATGATGCCTTTGAACAAACCACCAAACGGGGCGCAGTGCCTTATCAGCAACCGCAAACCTTAAAAGATGAGCACGGCGAGGTACGCACCAGCGGTATCATGCTTTATGGTGAAACTGTTCATATGTTTATCGAGCGTAAAAATTATAATGGTCTGTTTTTACCAGGCTATCAAAAGTTGGAGAACAATTATAATCCACCAGCTGCTGGTCTTCTTTATATCGATCACTGCGTAGGTAACGTGGGTTGGCATAAAATGAACGATTGGGTGAATTTTTATGAAGATGTAATGGGCTTCAAAAACATCCTCACCTTTGACGATAAAATGATCAGTACTGAATACTCTGCCCTCATGAGCAAGGTAATGAGTAATGGAAACGGTTATGTAAAATTTCCGATCAACGAGCCTGCCGAGGGCAAAAAGAAATCGCAGATTGAAGAATATCTTGAATTTTATGAAGATGAAGGCGTGCAACACCTTGCCTTAGCTACCGACAATATTGTGGCGACCGTAACCGATTTGCAGAGTCGTGGCGTAGAGTTCCTTACCGTACCTACTACTTATTATGATGAACTAACCGATCGTGTAGGTCATATCGACGAAGACCTGGAACCCTTGAAGAAACTAGGCATCCTGGTTGATCGTGATGATGAAGGCTACCTGCTGCAAATTTTCACTAAACCTATTGAAGACAGACCTACCCTGTTCTTTGAGATCATTCAGCGCAAAGGGGCAAAATCATTCGGTGCGGGTAATTTCAAAGCCCTGTTTGAGGCCATTGAACGCGAGCAGGAAATAAGGGGCAATCTTTAATTTTTTGTAAGTTTTACATATCTTAGATGCTTAAACCTAAGCCATCATGTTAAATAATAAACTACTGGAAATATCAGAAAATTGGAAATTAGAAGCCAAACAAGAAGATAATGAAAAATACTTTTTTCATATAGATGAGTCTAAAAGAGTATTAAATGGTGAAAGATTCTATGTAATAGGCAGAAAAGGGACTGGAAAATCTGCTATAAGCGAATACATACTGAATCTAAAAAAATACGATATTTATTCAGAGAAACTATCTTTTAAAAACTTCCCATTTAATGAGTTATATAACTTAAACAATTCTGGATATACGCCACCAAACCAATATATAACGTTATGGAAATATATTATTTATTCATGCATATGTAGGTTGATGGCAAAAAATCAAAATATTGATTCAGCGGCAAGATCCGTATTAAACCAACTTTATCCTCCAGATCCTATAAAGTCATTATCAAAGTTAATTGACAAATGGACTACTAAAGAATTTGGAGCTACTATTATGGGTACGGGAGCTCATGTCAAAGTTGATAACAAATTTTCGGCACTACAAAATATTCCATGGATAGAGAAAACTCACATCTTAGAAGAAGTTATAGAACAATATATTGATAATTCTAAATACTATGTGGTTTTTGATGAGTTGGACGAAGATTATAGAATATTTCAAGATGCAAATGACTTGAGTCAATATACTTATTTAATAACTAGCTTATTTAAGGCAGTCCAAGACGTTAAAAATATTTTTAAAAACAAGAAGCAAATTATATGCCCTGCAATTTTTTTACGAGATGATATTTATGAATTGATAAGAGATACCGACAAAAACAAATGGGGTGATTTTAGAATAAATTTGGAATGGGATGAAGATAAGTTAAAAAAAATGTTAGCTTTTAGAATTTCCAAAGTGATCAATCCTAACGGGCCAGTTCTACAGTTTAATGAAGCTTGGCATTCAATATTTAGGAAGGAGAATGTGGGTATGGGAACAAGAAGTAATAAGCGGGTAGACACTTTTGGCTACATAACCCTAAGTTCACAATTAAGACCAAGAGACTACATAAAATACATTCAAGTCTGTGCCGAAAAAACCTATAATGATGGCCAGCCTTTCATTTCTGCTAAAACTGTAAAAGTGGTTGATAAGGGATTTTCTAATTATTTAAAAGATGAAATTGTAGACGAAATTCACGCAGTACTTCCAGAAATTAACACCATTTTTTCTATAATTTCCCAAATTAGAAAGTGGAATTTTACAATTGCTGAATTTAAAAAAACTTATAACTCTTATATTCAAAAGGGCACAATAAAGGAAAAAAATATCGATTATGTGTTACAAACACTTTTCAATTTTAGTGTGATTGGCAATAGACCTCAAAACAGGGATATCTCATTCTTTAAATACATCAACAAAGAAGCGAGATTTAATTTTAATGAAAATATAATAGTTCATAGAGGATTATTTAAAGCGTTACAAATATTATGACCTAAATGTGTACGTCATGAAAAAGCTCATCCTCCTCATCGCTATTATTACTTGTTGTATCAGCTGTTTTGCGCAAAATACTACTAAACCTATTTATGATGCCGCCCTGGCTAAAAAACTGGGTGCCGACCAATATGGCATGAAAAAATATGTGCTGGCTTTTTTAAAAGAAGGCCCAACTCAACTCAAAGATTCCGCTGCTCGGATGCAGCTGCAAATGGCTCATTTAAAAAACATTGGCCGTTTAGCTGCCGAAGGCAAACTGGTAATGGCAGGGCCTTTCTTGGATGATCAACCTATCCGTGGCATATTTATTTTTAACGTAGAAACCCTTGAAGAGGCTAAAAAGTTAACCGAGACCGATCCGGCTATAAAAGCGGGTACTTTAATTATGGAGCTACATCCCTTTTACTGTTCGGCTGCGTTGATGGAGGTTGTGAATATTCATAGCAAGCTGCAAAGCAAAAGCATAACCGATTGATATATGGCTGTTACTGAGATTATTGATTTTTTAAAAGATAAAGCTGATGCAGGTTACCTGACAGGTATGAAACGTTATGGTATCGACAATACAAATGCAATCGGCGTTCGCCTGCCAGAATTGCGAAAGCTGGCCAAAATCATTAAAAAAGATCATCAACTGGCACTTGCTCTTTGGGATACAGGCTTGCATGAAGCCCGTCTGCTGGCATCGCTAATTGACAACCCAGCCCAGGTTACCGAAGAACAAATTGATAACTGGACAAAAGATTTTTATTCCTGGGACTTGTGCGACCAGGTATGTGGTAATTTATTTGATCGAACTCCCTTTGCCATGAGTAAAGCGCTTGAATTTAGCGCTCATGAAGCAGAATTTATTAAAAGAGCAGGCTTTGTACTCATGTCCGAATATGCCGTACATAATAAAAAAGCTACTAATGAATTGTTTATAGCGCTAATGCCCATAATTGAACGAGAGGCCTGGGATAACCGGAACTTTGTAAAAAAAGCGGTAAACTGGGCCCTCAGACAGATCGGAAAAAGAAACGAAATTTTAAAAGCAGTAGCCATACAAACAGCCCAAAATATTTCTAAACAAGATCACAAAGCTGCCAAATGGATAGCTTCCAATGCCCTTGCCGAATTAATAGTTACACGCTCATAATCTCCTGTTAACACAAAAACGAATTAAAAACAGGACATTCGTTTTAAAAATATCAGGTTTTAACCTTCTTTTTTTCTTTGGCCATCCAATTATTGGCTCTTTCTCAAAAAATCACAGCTCAAATTACAGTTCTAGTATCTTTTTACAATTAAATGTAGAAAAACCATGACCAAATCAACTATTTTGAGCAATGAATCTATCCAAATGGCAATATTTTAATATAATAAATTTTATTTGGTAATCATCAGTATTAGAGTTGTTTATATAATTTCAAATATTATATTTGAAGTCCGGTGATTTAAACTTTAATGTTACAGATCAGAAAAAAACATCCACAACTTATGGTTGTAATTTTCATGATTTTAAATTATGGCACATAATTTTCTTGTACAGAGCGTGTCGTTACCAAAAAAATGAGTAGGTATTAATTTATATGAGTTTTTCTGAGGATAAGTTTTCTGATGACAGCAGGCTGCATCTTGCTCAAATAATTGATAACATTAATGCAGGCATTTGGGAATATAATATTAATACCAGGGCTATTAAATGGTCGGCAGGTTTTTATAGTATTTTGGGATACGAAACCAACGAAATTGAATGTTCCAATCATATATTTTTTGACCATCTTTTATACCATCAGGACAAAAGCGTTTTTCTGAACGCCTTAAGTGATCAAAGCTCAAATCCTGCTAAACCGATTCATATAAGATTACTCACCAAATCATCCGGATACCATTGGTTTGAAAGTACCATTAGAAGGCAACATGATAAAAGCGGGCAAATCATCTATGGTTCTATTATTAATATAAACCAGTATAAACAAGCAGAACTAAAAGCCGCACGCAACGATCAGCATTATGGCGATACTATCAGGATTGCTAAATTGGGCAGCTGGGAAATTGATGCCGCTTCTCTTAATTTAACGTTATCCAAACAGATATACGATATTTTTGAATTACAAACCGAAATAAAGCTCAGCATTGAAGAAACAGTAAGTTTTTTTGAACCGCCCTATCGGCCTGTTATACAAAACGCCATTAATAACGCATTAGAATTTTGCCAGCCTTATGACCTCGAATTATTATTCAGAACAGCCAAAAACCATGTAATCTGGGTAAGGGCTAAAGGAGTACCTATCATTAACGAATATGGCCGTTGTATTACGATAAGGGGCATTTTACAAGATATTGACAGCAATAAACGTAAGGGGCTTAGCCTGGAATCATCACTCAATTTACTGACCGATCAAAACAGGCGTCTGCAAAATTTCGCTTACATTGTATCACATAACCTGCGATCACATACCGGTAATTTACAGTTCATGGTGAACCTGTACGAAGAAACAGAACTGGCAGAAGACCGTACCGAAATCTTCGCGCACATCAAATCGATCAGCGGCAGCTTAAACGCTACAATCGAGCATTTGAATGAGATTGTTAAGATACAGACCGAAATTACCAACGAACGGAGCATCATTAACTTTGAGGCCATTTTCAACAACATCCAGTCTGCTATAAAAAGTAATATAGAAGCAGTTAACGCCCGTATAGAATATGATTTTAGCCAATCTCCGCAAATAAGCTATATACCGGCTTATATGGAAAGTATTTTGCAAAATTTGCTTACTAATGCTTTAAAATACAGCCATCCGGAAAGGCAACCTCTTATCAAATGTTATACTTTAAAAGAACGGAATCATATTTACCTCATATTTGAAGATAATGGAATAGGGATAGATCTTGACCGCTATGGCGATAAGGTATTTGGCATGTACAAAACATTTCATCAAAACCCCGACGCCAAAGGTATAGGCCTATTTATTACCCGTAACCAGATAGAAGCACTTGGCGGTACCATTAAAGTTGAAAGCACCGTAAATATTGGCACTAAATTTACCATTAAGCTGGTATAATTTAAACTGATAAATGATTGTACCCGCTCCTCTGGTTAATGCCTGTATTATTGATAATAACAAAATTTACGCTTACGGATTTAAAAAACTACTCAGTATCAAAGACCTGAGCAATCAGGTTACGCATTTTAGTAATGGCAGTGAAGCAATCTCCCATTTAAAAGATCCTTGCAACGCTTACAATTTACCTGATATTATATTTCTTGACCTTAGTATGCCTGTAATGGATGGCTGGGAGTTTATGAAAGAATTTGAGGAAATAAAATCACAGTTGGGGAAAAAAATCTTCATTTATATACTCAGCTCCTCTATTGACTCACACGATGTTGATCGTGCAAAAAGTATCCCATCTGTTTCGGGCTACATTTTTAAGCCGGTAGACGTTCCACGCCTTCAGGAGATCTTCAAAAACCTGCAAGGAATAGCAAGGCAGTAAAAAAATTAGCACAGGTATTGTAAAACAATATCTGTGCTAATTCAAATATATTATTCAATATAGCTTTCCAATATTTTAAAGCCACCGGTTGTTTCCAACTCCACCTGATCGATGCTTTTTGGCAGTAAAATGCATTCACCCATTTTTACTTCATATTGCTCACCATTATACTTTATAGCGTAAGCTCCCTCTACACACACATGAATTACAAATGAATCAAGAGTTGAGTAATCTTTAGAGGTGCTATGCGTAAAATCGAGCAGGTTAGTTGTAAAATAAGGACAAGTAACCAGCTTTACGGTTTCGTCCTTTTTAGGCTGATAACTGGTTTTATATTCCGGGTAGTGTTTATAGTCGATAGCGGCAAGTGCTTCCTGGGTGTGCAACTCCCGTTTGTTGCCTTTATCATCAACCCGGTCAAAATCGTATATACGGTAAGTAATATCCGATGTTTGTTGGATTTCGGCGATCAGCAAACCTTTACCAATGGTGTGTACCCTACCAGCCGGCAAAAAGAATACATCGCCCGCTGTTACATCTTCCTTATTCAAGATATCTGTAAGATGACCACTGTTAAATTTATCCAGGTAAATCTGCTCGTTAAGTCCCTGATTAAAACCAGCAATCAAGGTTGAACCAGGGTCGGCTTCAATAACATACCACATCTCGGTTTTTCCAAATGAATTATGGCGCTTTTTGGCCAGTTCATCATTCGGGTGTACCTGGATAGACAAATCTTCATTGGCATCAATAAACTTTACCAGCAAGGGAAATATGTTACCAAAATGCTCGTAAACTTTTTGGCCTACCAGTTCGCTTTGATATTTCTCCAACAAGTCTGCCAGTGATTCACCGGCCAGTTCCCCGTTGGCAACTACAGACACATCAGATTTTACACCTGATATTTCCCAGGTTTCGCCACAGTTAGGTAAAGCACCAAAATCTTTATGCAGATAGGTTTTGATTTTTTGACCACCCCAAATTTTATCTTTATAAATGGTTTTAAATTTTAACGGATATAATGTTGACATCGGTTTTGTTTTTATAGCGCTAAGTTAGGAGTTAAAAAAAGAAACAGATAAACCGATTCAGCTTTTTTTACCAAAAACTTGCGGGCACAAAAAAGCCCGCTTTTTAAGGGCGGGCTTTTATATAATTTAAGCGATAGCTTATTTACCTAATTTAGCTTTCAGGTTTTCGTTTATAGCTTCTAAAAACTCTTCGGTGTACAGGTAATCAATACCATGTTCCACTTTTGGTTTTATAGTGATGGCCAAATCTTTAGTCATTTTGCCACTTTCAACAGTTTCTATACAAACCTGCTCTAAAGTTTTGCAGAAGTTAACAAGCTCATCGTTTTTATCCAGTATACCACGGAACTCTAAACCACGTGTCCATGCAAAGATTGACGCAATTGGGTTTGTAGACGTTGGACGGCCAGCCTGGTGCTCACGATAGTGACGGGTCACTGTACCATGCGCTGCTTCGGCTTCCATAACAGTACCATCTGGTGTAACTAAAGTAGAGGTCATTAAACCTAATGAGCCAAAACCTTGTGCAACCGTATCTGACTGTACGTCGCCATCGTAATTTTTACAAGCCCATACAAAGTTACCATTCCATTTTAATGCAGATGCAACCATGTCATCAATCAGGCGGTGCTCGTAAGTAATGCCCGCTTCAGCAAATTTTTGTTTATAATCCTGCTGATAGATTTCTTCAAAAATATCTTTAAAACGACCATCATATTTTTTCAGGATGGTGTTTTTAGTTGATAAGTATAAAGGCCAGCCTTTCATAAGCGCCTGGTTAAAACAAGCGTGTGCAAATCCTTTTATAGATTCATCTGTGTTATACATGGTTAAAGCAACACCATCGCCCTTAAAATTATACACTTCGTATGATTGCTCAGCTCCACCATCTTCGGGAGTAAAAGTTACGGTTAGTTTACCTTTTCCTTTAGTTAAAAAATCGGTAGCGCGGTACTGATCGCCAAAGGCATGACGGCCAATACATATAGGAGCAGTCCAGTTAGGAACCAAACGCGGCACATTAGCCATTACAATAGGTTCGCGGAAAACGGTACCGTCCAAAATGTTACGGATAGTTCCGTTTGGCGATTTCCACATTTGTTTTAAGCCAAACTCTTCTACACGGGCCTCATCAGGTGTAATAGTGGCACATTTGATACCTACACCATATTTTAAGATAGCATTAGCGGCATCAATGGTCACCTGATCATTAGTTTCATCACGATACTCGATACCCAGATCATAATATTTGATATCAAGGTCCAGATAAGGAATTATCAATCTGTCTTTGATAAATTTCCAGATAATTCGGGTCATTTCATCGCCATCCAGTTCAACTACCGGATTTTCTACTTTAATTTTTGACATACCTGATGTTGTTGTTTTTTATTTTAATGGCTTCAAATATATTAAATAGACTTTACCATTTTCATTAATAATAAATGAAATTTGATTTATTTGGGCCCAAATGCTTGTTATGGCAGGTTTCTTGTGTTTGCTGGTGCAGATACTATTTTCATAAAATTAAACGTTGGTAGATAAACAGATTGCCAATTAATAGCCCCCTAATGTCTATTATGACAAAACTGATATTAAGAACAGCACTCACAGCTATTTTATGTACCAGCGCATTTTTAGCGAAAGCCCAGTTAGGTTATGATTATGCACAGTATGATGTTGGCGCAGGCGTTGGTATTAACTACCCCATCGCCACAGACGTAACCAAAGCGTTAAAGTATACTTCCTCGGCCCAATTTAATTTCACGTATAACCATGGCCCCTTTGTAAACTATGTTTTTGAAGGGCAGTTTGGCAGCCTTAAAGCCGGCGATCCGAATCAGGGATATGGCCGTATCTTCGAAAACCATTTTTGGGCATTTGCTTTACGCGTACAGTTACAGGCCGGCGAGTTAATAGATTATTCTAAAAGCCCTGTAGCTAATGCATTTAAAGGCTTTTACGTTTCAACCGGCATCGGATATCTTGTAAACCATGTAAAAAAAGGTGGCGATAATACGCTGCCGGCAGGGGTACAACCTCCGGGCGATAATAACAGCCAAATACCTTATATACCGGTACGAATAGGTTATGAGATAAAGTTATTTAACCAATACAATGATCCCGGTATTAAGATAGATCTGGGTTATCAATATAATAAGGTGATGGATGATAACCTTGACGGATATAAGGCTGGGCGCCATAACGACGCATTTACGCAATTTATCCTGGGTATAAAAGTTGGTATTGGTGGTATAACCTCTTACCGTAAACAGATATATTATTAATTACTCTTTTTGAATTTTGGCAAGGTTTTTTGGTATATTTAATCAAAGCAAAAACCGATGAACAATCAAAATATAAACCCCGGATTTGATGATGATTATGAAGACGATGACGCTTTAAATGATAACAGCGCCGATCGGGACAGAACATTAAAAGACGAATTAGGCGAAACTATTGACAAGGAGGATCTTAAATACAATCCTGACGACAACAGCTTTGAATATGATGTAAGAAGCGATGATCCGGATTACGATCATCCGGATCCATACAAAACCTCGGTTAAGAACGGCAACGACATGAATTCTACCTATGACGAGGCCAACCCTTATGATGATACTGACGATGAATATGCGGGAAAAAGATCATTGGAAACAGATGTTGACGATCTTGGCATGCACATTGACGAGGGCGATATTGTAGAGGTTGACCCCGCAGATTCTGCATTAGCACACACTCCTGAAGATGATCGTGACGATTTGGATGAAGAGGGTTATCCTAAAAATGATTCGGAATTCTTTAAGTAATTTTAGTTGTGGGTGATGAGTAATGAGTTTTCATAACTACTTTCCGCTCACAACTCATCACTAACTAATTCCCTAATCAAAATCAAGATTAAATCGGTTACGGAGGTCGACCAGCTGAGGGTTGCGGGCAGCCAGGTACTGAAATTTCTCAACAGCCGTATATGGCTTTCTAACTACCTCCTGTTCGTCAACACGGGCATTTACTTCAATAGTAAAGTTTCTTAACCGCCCCCGCAGATAATTGTGCAAAGCTGGTCTTTCTTCCTTAAATAAGTTTTCCTGCAGTTTGGTGCCAACCACTATCTCAAACTCATAGGGCTTAAGCATCCGTGGAGCATTAGCTATAAAAATAGTTACCAGGTTCTTTTTACCATCTGCCTTAATTTTTGCGGCAAAATCGCTCCAGCACTGTAAAAAATTGTCCATGGTAAAATCATCTCGGTCATTTCCTTTTAAATAAGGATCTTCCTCCTCTGCTTCTTCTTCAACCGTTTTACCGGTATCTGTAAGTGAAGGTATTTTTATGGATAACGAACCCAGACTTGGCGAGGGTATAAATATTTTAGGCTTTTCGGCAGGTGCTTGCTCTTTTACTTCTGCTACCTGTTTATTTTCAACGTTTTGCGGTTTTGTTGTATTATAAGACAGGGGTGTGTCGCTTAATACAGCCGCATCATTATTGATCTTATTGGCTTGTGCCGGCGCCGCTACTGCTGAGGTATCAGGTTTTTTTTTTAATGACCCGTCGGTGGCGGATGTTGCTGTAAGCGGCGAAGCCACCATATTAAATGCCGAGGGCAAATGGCACATTTTGAGCAATGCGAGCTCAACCTGGAGTCGCTGATTTTTACTTAGCTTATAATTGATATCGCACTGGTTGGCAATATTCATAGCCGAAAGTAAAAACGATACCGGGCTGCTTTGCGATTGCTGCAGGTATTTACTCTTAATTCCCTCGCTTACCTCCAATAATTTTAAAGTTGACTGATCTTTACTTACCAGCAGATTGCGAAAATGCTCACACAAGCCGGCTATAAAATGAGCCCCGTCAAATCCGCGTGATAATATTTCGTCAAAAAATAACAGTGCCTTGCCCGTATCTTCCTGTAGCAGGCTATCGGTTATGTTAAAATAGTAATCGTAATCAAGTATGTTCAGGTTATCAATTACCGAGCGATAGGTAACCTTACCACCAGAAAAACTAACGATCTGGTCAAACATGGATAAAGCGTCACGTAAACCGCCATCGGCTTTTTGCGCTATAATATGTAGACCATCAGGCTCATAGCTAATATTCTCTTTACCAGCAATAGATGCCAGATGCGCAGCCATATCCTCTACGCGGATACGGTTAAAATCAAATATCTGGCAGCGTGAAAGTATAGTGGGCAGTATTTTATGTTTCTCGGTAGTAGCCAATATAAATATGGCGTAATGAGGTGGTTCTTCCAGCGTTTTCAAAAAAGCGTTAAAAGCCGCCTGCGACAGCATGTGCACCTCATCAATAATATAAACTTTATACCGTGCTGCCTGTGGTGGTATACGTACCTGGTCTATCAGGCTCCTGATATCATCAACCGAATTGTTTGATGCGGCATCCAGTTCATGTACGTTAAAAGAATTTCCATTCTCAAACGCTTTACAGGAGGCGCACTCGCCACAAGCCTCGCCATTAGGTTGTAAATTGGTACAATTGATAGTTTTGGCCAGGATGCGTGCGCAGGTAGTTTTTCCCACACCACGCGGCCCGCAGAATAAAAATGCCTGAGCCAGCTGATTATTTCTAATAGCGTTTTTAAGTGTGTTGGTTATATGTTGCTGACCAACAACAGTTTCAAAAGTAGCCGGGCGGTATTTACGAGCCGAAACAATAAAATTATCCACAGCTACGAAGTTAGCAAGAAAATGCCTGAAGTTAAAGTATCGATGAAACGATTGTGTAATTAAACTATTTGGTCTTACTCGTCGTCATCATCTGGCTGAGGGTAATCACCTTCCGGATCAGGTTCGTTCAGATCATCATCTACCTGTATTTCATGCAAATCGTCTACATGATCATCAAGGTCATCGTCTTCGTCAATCCAATCACTTTCAAACTCATCCTCTTCACCGGGAGCTAACATCGTGATGTTATTATAGGACGGTAATACTGTATCCTGATATTTAAGATCTACAAATTCCATAAAAAATAATTTACGTTTTAACTACTGCGCTAAATATAAGCTTCGTAAATTAAGTTTAATGACTATTATCTATAAAATATCAACACTTAAAATTTCTTTTACTTTATAATAACCTTTCGCCTGTGGTAAATATACTTCGATCTCCTGCCATTTTATACTTGCTTTTTTCCCGACATATTTTGTGGTTCCATTCATAAAGTTTTCTGATCCCGGAAACTGGCGAAGCCAGATAAAAGATTTTTCGTTGCCGGTATTGTCTGTTAAAACTATATAATTAAACCCCTTATTATCTATTCGTTTAAACGTTCCGCTGGTTACTTGCTCAGCTACAGTCACAGCCGCATCTTCATCCTTTTTTCCCATGAGCATAGCCAATTTTACAAATGATGAGCAGTTGCGTTTTAACAAATTCGCCCCTATTTCTGTGCCGATACGGTTCATAGCTGCATCATCGGTAAATTCTGCATTTTGTTCTTTGGCAAGATCCGGCAACAAATCAGCATGTGCAGTAAAACATTGCATAAAAACATCGTTTGCTTCCTTAGCCGTTTTTATCTTTGAAATATCAATTTTAGACATGCAGGCACAGATCGAATCGAGCATTTTTTGTTGTGCAGGACCCGGTTCCGTTTGGGCATTAACTACACTGCAGTTAAGCGCGAAGACGGTGATAATAAGGCTCAGGTATTTTTTCATATTGGGTTTTTCATCAAATATATATTTTGATCTTTATTTTATACTGAAACAATTTGATTTTCATGCTAAAAACATTTGATAAATACAGATAATATTTCTACATTTGCAGCCCCGTTATAGCGGGTAATTAATTAAAAATCAAAGTATAATAATGCAACAGTACGAAATCGTGATCGTTCTAACCCCGTTGTTATCAGAAGAAACTGCTAAAGAAGGCATTGCCAAATTTAGCAAAATCTTAACTGATGGCGGAGCCGAAATTGTCCAGGAGGATAATTGGGGTTTGAGAAAATTAGCGTACCCTATTCAAAAAAAGACTACAGGGTACTATCACTTAACTGAATTTAAGGCTCCAGGTGAATTAATTAACAAATTGGAGGTAGAGTTAAGGCGCGATGAGCGTGTTTTGCGTTTCCTGACCATTGCTTTGGATAAACATGCCATTGCTTACAATGACAAAAAACGCAGCGGTGCTTTTAACAAAAAACCAGCAGCTAAAGTGGAGGACGCAAACTAATGGCTAACGAACAAATTAAATACGTTACCGCTCCCAAAGTGGAGGATAACCGTAAAAAATACTGCCGTTTCAAAAAGAACGGTATTAAGTATATTGATTACAAAGACGCTAACTTTTTATTAAAGTTCATTAACGATCAGGGTAAAGTATTACCACGTCGCTTAACCGGTACTTCATTAAAGTTCCAGCGTAAAGTGGCTCAAGCCGTTAAACGCGCACGTCACATTGGTTTATTACCTTACGTTACAGATTCATTAAAATAATAGGAGATTCAGAAAATGGAAGTTATTTTAAAACAAGATGTAAAAAACCTGGGTGATAAAGACGATGTAGTAAACGTTAAACCAGGTTATGGCCGTAACTACCTTTTACCAAAAGGCTACGCCATACTAGCTACAGAAAGCGCTCGCAAAGTTTTAGCTGAAAACTTGAAACAAGCTCAGTTTAAACAAGAAAAAATCCGTAAGGATGCTGATGCGATAGCTGCCCGTTTAGAAGGCGTTAAACTTAACATTGGCGCTAAAGCCGGTGAAAGCGGTAAAATTTTCGGTGCCATCAACACTATTCAAATTGCTGATGCATTGAAAAAAGAAGGCTTTGAAGTTGACCGTCGTCGTATTACTTTTGATCAGGAGCCTAAGTTTGTTGGTGAATACATCGCAAACGTAAACCTGCACAAAGAAGTAAAAGTACAGGTTCCTTTCTCAGTAGTAGCTGAGTAATTTATATTTCGGAATTCGGAGTTTTGATTTCGGATTTTGAACTTAATTGTAGAATTTTAGAGGGTGTTTTGCATTGGCAAAGCACCCTCTTTGTTTTATAGAATTTATTATCAATTGTGAAACGCACTCCCGCCCCATCGTCAAAAAAAGGCTCAAAATCAAAGTCAAAGTCCTGGTTTTCAAAACTTAAAAACAATGGCATTGCCCGGCTTTTATTTAGAGTTATAAAACTTACCTTTTTACTCTTTGTAGGGCTAAGCTTGCTGGGTGTGTTATTTTACCGTTTTGTAAACCCTCCTTTTACCTGGTTGATGATAGAACGCGGTTTTCAGCGTAAAGCCGCCGGCAAGGATTGGAAGATTGACAAGCAATGGAAAGATTTTGATGATATATCTGACAATATGAAACGAGCAGCGGTTGCCGCCGAAGACCAAACCTTCCTGGAGCATCACGGCTTCGATTTCCAGGCCATTGAAAAAGCTATTGAAAAAAATGCGCACAGTAAAAAGCTCATTGGTGGCAGCACTATATCGCAGCAGGTGGCCAAGAACGTTTTTTTATGGGATGGCCGTTCCCTGTTACGTAAAGGCATCGAAGCTTATTTTACGGTATTGATAGAAACCTTCTGGAGTAAAAAGCGTATCATGGAGGTTTATTTAAATGAGATTGAAATGGGTGATGGTATCTACGGTATTGAAGCTGCCTCACAAGCCTATTTTCATAAATCAGCCGCTGACCTAACCAAACATGAAGCAGCGGCCATAGCAGTGATATTCCCGAGCCCGCTCAGATGGTCGGCCACCAATCCTACCCCTTATTTAAAACACCGGCAATATCTGATCATGAAAAATATGCGCAGATTAGGTCCGTTGGATTTTTAAATCCTGCTTTTAAATACATGTCATTTTTTTATATTCAGCTTTCTCGGAATCCCTCGAAGAAAATCCAGAGATATAAAGCTGAAAAGTGAGCAATTTCAGGAGTCTTTGAGTGGGTTTACATGTAAACCCACTTTTTTACAACATAATCAATATAACTTATTGATTACAAATACATTAACCAAATTCTAACCATAAAAAGTGTAAACCCATGTAAACCCACTTTTTATCTTACTTATATTTCCAATTTCTTGATTTACCTTCAGCTATCCATTCAGCAGCGGTTTCCATTCTTTTTTGGCGGGTAGCTTCTGTTTTAGCATCGGTAATCCATTCTACGTATTCCTTTTTATGGGAATAACTAAAATCATAAAACACCTGTACAGCTTTAGGGTAAGCAGCTAAAAAATCAATAAAATAATCAGGGATCACTAATTCAGCTTTTTCGGAAGGAGCTTTTTTCGGGCTGGCTTTTTTTATGCCTTTTTCATTTAGTTCGATACCACGCAATACGTACGCCATCAGCGTTTCTTTGGCAGGAAGATCAGCAATACTCATAACACGACCAAAACTGCCTGCAGAAGCATCCTCTGTAGGTTTTAAATCACCACTTATAAGCGACCATCGCCAGAAGCCAAAGGCGCAATGCTGTTTAAAGGCAGCCATTTGACATACCGGTCCTTTATAATCAAAAAATGGCATTCCCCATTTTACGGTTTCGGTGATTAAAGGCGATGCTTCATGAACCACCTCCCGGATATACTCCAGTATTGGTTTTGCAAAATCAGCCGCTTGGTTAATATAAAGATCAACCCGATTATCGTATTGTTCCATCATTAAATTTATGCAAACAACCTAACTTTAGCAATAGTGCTATTAGCTAACCAGATCTCTGAATAATTGTATATGCCAGCTATTTTTAAAAGGTACTTCCCATTTGCTTTCCAGTTCAGTTACATTTTGCACCATGTTATTATAAACAATGGTTTCGGTATTTATCTTCCCTTGTTTCAAAAGGTCTTCAAAAGCATGTCGTGGTAGTGAAAGCACCTCTCCACCTTCCCTGTAAGCCAGATTAAACCTGTCGAACAGATTGATGTGATAGTGCTGCTCCAGATGCTTCATAAAATGAACCGATTTGTCAATAGAGCATCCACTGGCACCTTCCTGACTTTCATCAACTATTAAAATCAAAAAGCGGTTATACCTGATTTCGGCACCGGCTTTTAACTGGTTATTGTGGGCCGTCCAACCGGTGGTAAAATCATCCAGTTCCTCCTGTATCTGTGCCACTTCAGGATCAGTTAATTTCCGGTCAGACTGATATATCCAAACTCTTGAGTGTTGAGAAAATTCCATTTACAAAAATATCAATTTATTAACTTCGGGTTACATTTTGTTGTCATGAAAAAATCACTTCAGCCGCAAACAAAAAAGATTTTAGTATTTACCCTCATTTTACTAGCCGGATGGGTAAATTATAGCTTCAGGCCACAAACAGACGATCAGGAATGGCTCAGCTGGAGCAATAAATGCCTCACGGAGTCATACAATCCACCGCCTGATATCAAATTAAAAAAGTGGGAACTGACCCTTACCAACGACTATTTTTTACGTCTCAGAAAAACTTATCAACATGGCAGGCAGGAATATTTTTCGTTTAATTTACACCGTTTAAACCAGGTACAATACCAGGGCGATGATAAAGCCGGCACCCTGGAATTAAGCACCAATGCTGATGATATTATTGTACAAACCTATGAAGACCCCAAGGGAGATATCGACTCTATGTCGACAGTATTAGAACTACCTGTCAAAAATATGAGCTCAATCCGTTTGGATAGCTTAAAAAACGCATTAAACTATTTTAAGGCAAAGGCTTTATAGCTATTTACTTTTTTTCCTGTATTGAAGCAAAGGTACATAATCAGCCTCGGCAATGTCCATAACCTCTATATAAGGTTCGATATTTTCCTGCTTAATTTTATCCTTTTTTATTCTGAAAAAATACCGGCTCTCAAATCTTGACGGGCCATCATACCCAACAGTCACTTCATAATACGGGCTATCAGAAGTAGGTTTTGCGGTTATCATGACAGAAGCTGAGGCTTTATATTTTTTTAATTCGATGTTCAGCTGTTTAACTTCAACTAACCTGAATAATTTATCTATAAGTATATCCTCGATACCTTTGTCTTGCTGATAGCTAGTACAAGCTACTTTATCTTTTGCGTTAATATTGGCAGATGCCATAAAAAGCAAAAAACAGAAACAATATGTTTTCATGCGAGATATGCTATAAACCATTTGCCCGAACAGTAATCTCGGCAATGTCCAACACCTGTATCTCCTGTTCCTTATCCTGATGTTTTACACCATCGGTAAGCATAGTCATGCAAAACGGACAGGCAGCGGCAACAACCTGCGATTTTGCTTCCAGGATGTCAACCATACGTTCCATGTTGATCTCTTTTTTGCCGGGTTCCGGCTCTTTAAACATTTGGCCGCCACCCGCACCACAGCATAAGCCGTTTGACTTGCAGCGTTTCAGCTCCACCAGTTCCGTATCTAAAATTTCAAGGGCTGCTCGCGGTGCTTCATAAACATTATTACCCCGACCCAAATAGCATGGATCATGAAAGCTGATACGTTTACCCTTAAAGCTTTCTCCGCCTTCTGCACGAAGCTTTCCTTCATCAATCAACTGCTGGATAAGCTGCGAATGATGGATCACTTCATAATTACCACCTAAACCTGGATACTCATTTTTGATGGTGTTAAAACAGTGTGGGCAACCGGTCACTATTTTTTTAATATTATAACCATCAAGCACCTGTATATTGGTCATGGCCAGCATCTGAAATAAAAATTCATTACCGGCCCGTTTGGCCGGGTCGCCGGTACAGCTTTCCTCGGTCCCTAAAACGGCGTAGTTAATTCCCACATGTTGCAATATTTTACAAATATCACGGGTTATCTTTTGTGCTCTTTCGTCAAAACTACCGGCACAGCCAACCCAAAACAATATCTCGGGTTCTTGTCCTTGCGCGGCCATATCGGCCATGGTAGGTATTTTTTGATCCATTATTTATGATTTTCCTCAGTTAATCAAGCGACTCACTGATCTCGGTTATAAATTCGTTTATACTGCTATAATTTTTAAAGCTAATTGCTGAGTTAATAGAATTCAATTGTTCTAAGATATCAACGGCTAAAGCTAAAGCAGTATTTTCCTTTCCAAACATATTGGCATCCCAATTAATCCCGGCTAATACTTCATTATCAGCCATCTCCATACACCAGTTTTCCAAAAACTCGGCCAATGGGATTTCAACAGGCAAGTAACCCTTCCAATCATCCCTGGCACAGGCCTTGGCATAGGCTCTGTCTGACCAAAATGGGATCACATCCACATCTTCACTGTCATTAGAATGAGAGTTAGCCCAGCCATTTTTGCTTTTTAACGCCCACACCAGTTTTGACGCGGCCGTTTTTTCTATAAATAGTTTATATTTTAATTCGGTAGTTGCTGTATCCTGTAACATATCGCTAGTCATTATAAGCCATCAACTTACTCATTATTCGCCCAATTAAATCTATCGGCCTGGCTGTATTTCCATGGAGCTCCGTTATTCTCTACATTGCCAAACATATTGTTGAGGCTGGCCGGCGCCTGCGACTCTTCCATTACGATATAACGACGCATTTCTGTAATGATCTCCAACGGATTAATATTTACCGGGCAGGCCTCAGCGCAGGCATTACAGGTAGTACAAGCCCAAAGTTCTTCTCGGGTGATATAGTTATCCAATAGTGTTTTACCATCATTATGGTCTTTGCCATGCTTATCCAAATTATTACCCACTTCGGTAAGCCTGTCGCGGGTATCCATCATAATTTTCCGGGGTGATAACAGCTTCCCAGTGATATTAGCCGGGCACACGGAAGTACATCTGCCACACTCGGTACAAGTATAGGCCTCCATCAGATTTTTCCAACTCAGGTCGGTAACATCTTTGGCGCCGAAACGTCCGGGTTCACCTGTGTTCTCCGGAACAAAAGAGGGATCAAGCATGGCCTTTACTTCATTAGTAACCGACGCCATATTGGTAAACTTGCCTTTGTTATTCAGGTTGGAGTAATAAGTATTGGGAAAAGCCAGCAGAATATGGAAATGCTTGGAATATGGCAAATAATTTAAAAAAGCCAATATTCCTATAATGTGGAACCACCAGCAAGACCGTTCAACCATTTCCAAAGCGCTGGCATTATTGGGCAATAACGGGGCTATTAACGAACTTACCGGAAAGCTACCCGCTTTAACATAATGACTAAAATGCAATAACTGCAGTTTATAATCGGCAGCATTCATAGTTAAAAAAGCGCTCATTAACAAGATTTCTGTAATGAGGATATAATTGGCGTCAGACCGCGGCCATTTGGTCATCTCGGTGCCTGTAAACCGTTTTAAATGGACAATGTTACGCCTACAAAGAAAAACAACGCAGGCCGTAAGTACCAACACCGCTAATACTTCAAAGCTTCCTATCAAAAAGCCATACAAACTTCCTAACGGATGAGAAAATATACGATGTGAACCGGATACCCCATCGATCATGATTTCCAACACTTCCAGGTTAATGATCACAAAACCGATGTAGATAAAAAAATGCATAACGGCAGCAACCGGACGTTTTACCATCTTAGTTTGTCCCAAAGCTACCTTTGCCATTACTTTCCAGCGCTCGGCTGGCCGGTCAGATCGGTCAGTATCTTTCCCCAGCAAAATATTACGCTTTATTTTAGCCACGTTTTTGGCAAACAGGTAAACGGCAACCCCTAAAATGATAATAAATATAACTTGTGCAATCATTATGCGTGCATAGTATTTTATTCAAAGTTAATTGAATTGTTGAAAGAGAAAAATGTTTTAAGATTGAAAAATATCTTTAAAGCTAAGTAACTGATTAACTGCTTAATTGTTTAATTTCAAAAACGAATACCTATTCTCCAGAGAATATTTTTAAACTTTTTTCAAAAAAAACTTTTCAAACATAAAAAAAAAGCTACATTTGCACTCCCCAAACGGAGGTATCATAGCTCAGTCGGTAGAGCAAAGGACTGAAAATCCTTGTGTCGCTGGTTCGATCCCAGCTGATACCACACCTCAAAGTCTCTTAGTTATACTAAGAGACTTTTTTTGTATAAAAGTACCTTTACAGCTTCAAAGTACAGTTTTTGCTAATTTATTAATAACTCCTTGTTTGGTTTCTGTTTCCTCAATTCCTATTTTCTATTTCGTATTTGACGACTTTGATGAGTATTTGGCACAGTTTGGTCTTTAGTTGGATAGCAGCTTAGTGAGTTCAGGCTTTGTTCCTCCATGTTTATATGTTTAATAAATGAATAATTATGCTCTTAAGCGTTTAGTGGATAGGGTTGATCAACCTATAGATTCCCTCTCTCAAATAAGGAGATATCCATCCAACAGCTTCCTAATAATGATAGAGCATATCATGTATGCCATAAATGGCTTCATTCAACATGCTAAGACCACGTTAACTTATAAAAAATAAAGTCCAACGCTTTGTTGAGCTTTATTTTCGCATTGTAAGTGCTATATCCATATTACGCACTGATCACAAATCAGCGCGAGGGTGATACACAACCAACCTGATACACTACCCTTTTCGGCGTATATAGTAAAGCTTGTTTGTCGCCGAAGAATAAAGAAAAAAATATTGTTCTGTGTCGTTAATTGATATATAACTGTAGAAATTTCGGGGATTTAGTATCTCGTTTTTAAATAAAATGGCACAATCAGAAGTGTTAAGATTATTAGCGCCTATGGTAAATCTATATAGTTTTATAACACCTTTATTGATAGGACAGTTCCGCCATTTGCCAATAGTCGTTTCCTTGGTGACAGTACCATTCTCCAAATTGCGAAACTGAGGGTAGTTATTATTAATTTTGACGTCACCAAGAGAATACACATAAAGCTCAAAAAAATCTCCACTTGTAGTGATGCCAATGAAGTTTTTTTTACAGACAAGCTTTGTTTTACCATTGTATCCAACGAATATTTTCGCAAAATCAGCTCTCTGTAATGCATCGAAAGCGAGGTCATCATATATTAAATATAAGATTCCTAAAATTAATACAATAGATAATAGTTTTAACACTTTTCTCATATCGTTATTTTTCAATTGGTACAGTTGCATGTCCATAGCTCTTAATAACGAAATCTTTTCCGTCATTTGACCCTCCGGGTCTACCCGAACTTGTAGTAAAATTTCTTAGTAGTCTATTTTTTTCATGCCGAATTTATAAGTATCTACCTTCTTTTCTCCGCTACTGCAAACGTCCCGCTTGTGGTAAATGTGCAAGGCTTTAGCTATGTAATTATTACGCTCACCATTCCACTTAAACCTGCATAATCCCGTGCACTGCTATGAAGATATTCGTAGTCATGTTCCACTGTTTCTGATACAACAGGGTTATTATGAATATAATCTATCTTTTGTTGTATCACTTCTGCACTCTATAGCCCAACTGGTTGATTATGCTGCAGCCAAAATTCAACCCAAAATACGGTAACGTAACCTACAAAATATAACCCCTCAGCATTTTTAAATTTATAATTACGACTCATTTGTTAAAAACACCTGCTTTTTCTGTAATTTAATCAGGCTTGTTTAGGGCAAACGTGCCGCTTGCAACAGCCAGGAAAATCAACTTTAGCAGTAAAAAGTAAAGCCCAACCGTTATGGTTGGGCTTGGTATTATATTTACCTGCCTGTTTGCCACAAGCGGCATGCTTGCGGGAGCGGGGGGAAGTTAATTAAGCTTTTCACCGGCTTGCGTTCTCAATATAACTTCGTCAAGTTTCTTAAAAATCGTTAGAAGTGCATTTTGACTTAAATTATCTATCCTGAAAGCAGGAATATTACTTACCAAACTCCTTTGTATCTTTCCAGCAACTAAATAATAATAATAATAACGCGTATAAATAGTTGAATGTACATCATCCAAACAAGCATTAATTATATGTTTTTCTTCAATTGGAGCGTCAGTATAGTCTTTTAGTAGACGCAATAAATCAGGATTCCGAATGATTATTGCATTCTTATCGTCATTCTTGTAAACCCATTTATTACTAACTTTATATATTCTATTTAAGATTATATTTGCTGAATAATCCCCGGATTCTTGTATTCTTATGATATCAAAATTAAAGCCAGAATCAAGTAAAGTATTTATTCGTTTATTTACAACAACGGGAGGTTTTTGAACAATTTCAAGAAAGCATTTTTTATCGCTTCCTTCATTATTTACTTGGGCTAACAAAAGACAAGGCGATCCCCAAAATGCGATAAACAAAATTACCCCTTGATAAATTTGTAATTTACTTCTTTTCATCGTCAATGAGGTTTATTGGTACAGTTGTTTCGGAATAACCGGTGCTATTAATAGACTGCTTGGTTAAGTCGTAAGTCTTCCTTAATGGAATAATTTTGTGAGTCGGATCAAATTCAGATCTAATTAAATTCTCGGTTCGGCCTGCCGATTTTTCCTGGGCAGCTCTTGTATCAAAATTTGCCTTGAAAATAGCGTTTTGGATATCAATAGGCTTATCTTTCAAACCAAATTCAGGTTCTACCTTAAAATTAACTCCATTATTCATGTCTATAGCATGTTTTTGTTCATGCCCAATAATTATAGATTGAGGGGCTCCATCTGGTGATTTTTCGTTCAGATTTATAAAAATGTCTGCGCCATTACCCTTTTTAGGATCAACCTTGTCTCCCTTCATATTAACGTGACTACCTTCTCGATCCCCATCTTTCTGATTAAGATGGATTGTAAAAACATTGTCCGATTTCTTTAACTCTTTCCATTGTTTTTTGGCAGTTTCTGAATTACGATTTAATTCTCTTTGACGTTTCATATACTCCTTTTTATCTTGCCTTGAAGTACCTTTTGCAAACTCTACCTCCATCCCATCAGGATCTATTTTCCCTATTGGATCGTCCTCCCCGTAAACATAAGGGCTCCACCTTCTCCCTTTCTCCGCCAGCGGATCAATAGATGTCCATCTTGCAATCACTGGATCATAGAACCTTGCACCATAATCATATAAGCCCAGGTTCTCCTGTAATTCCTTCTTATTGTAAAGGTACTCATTTTTCGGGCTGGCTACACTTGTGCTGATCTCCATACCAAACGCATAGTAATCATCTACCTGTACCTGACGGGTGGTACCCGTGCCCGTGTCAAAGTTCACCCTGCTGTTACCCAAATGGTCTGTCAGGCTGTATTCATAATTGTAGCTTGTGGCATCTTTTGGTAAAGCTCTTCCTTCTTCTGTCTGGATAAAGGTGATCGTAGATGACGCCGATGTACCGTCATACTGGATCCCTGATATATAATCCGTCTTGGCCGTATTGATCAGCCTGCTTAGTTTTTGTCCTGTAGCGTCATACGTATAGGTGGTACTCTTGCCCGTGATCGCCTGTGGCAGGTTCAGCAGGTTATAGCTGATACCGGTGATCCCTTTGCTGTTGTCGGTGAGCAGGTTGCCGTTACCGTCATAGGTATAACTCGTTGTTCCATGCATTTGCCCATAATCGTTTGCTGTTGCATCTGTTACGCTTTGCAGGGTATTGGTACCCGTAGTATAGGTATAGCTCAACTGGTCTACCGGGGTATTGGCTTTGTCCCGCTTCAATGCCGTGATATTACCCATCATATCATAGGTTATCCCGGTTTCATTGTTCCCTGTTGTTGCCCCTGCGGAGGTCAGCCGGTTCAGCTGGTCGTAGTAATACGAATAGTGGTTGTTCAGGTTTCCTGCC